>NZ_JBYEGB010000001.1:0-949488 GCF_057592095.1 Bacillus sp. SRI_025
ACTGTACTGAATGTTTCTTGAATCCACGTCCAGGCATTGACTAAACTCGACCAGATGGATGATGCTACTGTGACAACCGTGCTGCTTAATGGTGTCCAGACATTTTCTGTGAACCAAGTCGCAACTGTTGACCAAACTTCAACAATTTGATCTTTAATTTCAATGGCTTTTTGGCCAATCTTTTCAAATCCGCCGCCATCAAACCATTTTCCGATCGTTTCACCGATAGATTCGCCGCCCATACTTCCAGCAATGCCGCCTACTAGACCACCGATGGCTGTACCTACTCCTGGAACTACGCTTCCAATAGCTGCACCTGCTGCTGCACCTGCCATCCCGCCGGCGATACCGCCTCCAGTCGTACCGATCTTTTCACCAGCATTCTCTTTTTTCATACCGATTAAATTTGTTGCACTAAGTAAACCACCTAGAATAGGAACTTTCTTTAATAATTTGCCGCTCCCTTTACCGATATTTTTTACCGCATCCCCTAGTCCACTTAACCCCTTGCCACCTTTCATTAGACCCGTAAGTCCGCCAACTGAAGCTGCGATACCCGCACCTTTCTTTAGTCCACTAGGGATTTTTCCAAATAACTTACCTGCATTTGTTTTCAGTTTCCCTAATTTACTTGGAGGCCTTCTATTCATTTCGGTTCTTGATGTGGCATTTGGATTTGTTGGTCGTCTCGGTGAACGGCCATTTCTCGCTTTAGTCGATCCTCGGCTGCTTATACCTCTTGCACAACAAGGGCAACAACTACTGCGAAACAAACCTTTTCCACCTCGCGGCTTAGGCTGCGTTTTAGGAGCCGAATTAGATGGTGCAGTTGTCGGAGCCGTTGTTGGCGCTGTTGTTGGCGCTGTTGTTGGTGCTGTTGTTGGTGCCGGAGTGGTACTGCTATTTTCACTTGATTGATCACTTGCTCCAAAGAGACGATCTAATCCAGTCTTCACCCATTGATCTAGTTTTTTTTCAGGATTAAATTTAATCTTCTCTTTAATTCTTCCGATCACATCTTGTTTGTACTCTTCCATTTTATTTTCAACCCAAGGAAGTGCTTTTTCATCCCAAAACTTTCTAGGACTCAATTTTTCCTTCACTTTGTCTGCAACGTCACCTGCATATTTTTGAATTTCATTTAATCCTTTATTGGCAAAGTTCTGTAGCAAACTCTGTTTAGGTTCATCCGTTTTAGCTGATGGACTAGCAGCCTCAGGCTCTTTTTTTATGGTTTTTTCTTTCACAACAGACTCTGCCTGATCTCGTTTTTTCAGCTTACTTTTTGCATTGTCTTGAACTGACACTCTGATTTCGTGTTTGGACATCGTCAAGCTTTTGAGTGTCTTTTTGATTCGTTGAATTGCTGCGGTGGCTTGATCAACCATGTTTAATCTCATATAGTACGTTCTGTTGATGAGCTGAAGGATTGATTTTTTGATTGATGATATTTTACCTGATAATTGATCGTTCAATTTAAACGTCATCATCATGGGACTTGTCCCCACTTGTCTCAAACGATCTATGCTGGTTTTAATGACATCCAGTCCCTTTGCTTGAATGGATATGACCATATAATTCGGTAACATATTTAACTGATTTTTTAATGATTTTAGATCACGATAGATTCCCTGATCCAGCGTCATGGAAACAGCTGAAATTTTCCGGAGTGATAAAGTGAGATTTCTCAGCTTCTTTTCATCCATTTCTAGGCTTATTTTCACCGGTTTTCTAAATGGTTTGAGCTGCTTCTCAAACGTTTGAAACCGTTTTTGAATGCGTAATAGCTTATTCGAAACCCGGTCTTCTAATTCAAATCGCGCTGTAAGTTTCGCCATTTACTTACCTCCTTTCTTTGCTTCTTTTTCTAGCATGTCTAGTTTGTAGCTGATCAGTCCGAAAAGAAATGCTTTGAATGGTCTTGGTGATTCGTATAAATCAAGGAGTTCAGATGGGGAGTAGTGAAGTTCGTGCATCGCGTAATATAAAAACACGGCTTCTTTATCCCCATCTTTTATTAGTTTTTTGCTGCTTCTTCTAAATCTTCAATTTCATCTTCGAATCCGTTGATTTCGATTGCTTTGTTTAACCAGTTCGCATATTCACCGCCAACTGACAGGACACGTTTTGCTACTTCAACTGGATCTTGTGTGCTGTAGGCTTCTCTTAATTCCTTTGAACGGAAATCTGGGTAAATCGTCGATTCAATTGCAATACGTGCGTAGAAGCGCTGGCTGTCTAAGTCTTTCACACGTCCTCTGCCTTTGACATTTTTGAAGGTTGTGTTTTCTTTTTCCAGTTCATCAATACGTTCAGTTGTAATAGCTTTAAAGACAAAAGGAATGACATTCCCTTTTTTATCAACAAAACGCTTAGAAATCGGTACTTTGACTTCTTCCGCTTCTACTGTTTGTCCTGGCATAAAAAATGAAAGATCAAATGTTTGTTTTTCACTCATGTTTAAAAACTCCCTTTGTTATGTTTTTTTGAATGCAAAAAAGCACATCCATTTTTTGAATGTGCTTTCCAATCTTTTCATGTATAATTTTAATTGTACAATTGAATGGCTTGCTCAAGGGCGTCTGGCTCATCCCCGATAGGAAGGGGGTGATGCATATGTCAACATTTGAAGCGATTTCCCTCATGTTTTTATTCGGGATGTTTATCCTTACTTTGTTGACGTATATAAACAAAAAATAGACTCCCCTTGAGCTTTGGACGGTTGAAGGGGAAGTCTATCCTAAAAACTATCTAAATTGATTAGCCAGCCCCTTTGAGGGCCTCATTGTACATTGCCGGGATGTTAGAGCATCCTGGCTTTTTTATTGTATGCAAATAGCTTTGCATGTAAACATATTTTAATGAATCGAATACAAGACGTTGCCAGACGAAATTTAGACGGCTTCAAGACGGCTGTATTACAACTGCATTATAGCATATTCAGTTTTTAATTTGCTAATTAATTAGCTGATTTCCTCCACTTTTCTTAGAAAGTATTCTTCAGCTTCTCAGGAAGATCAAAGTCTTCAAACGTGAAAGGAACTTCTTCTTCAAGCGCCTCTGAATCAACATCCAATCCAGCGATTTTAGCTGAATCAAAGTTGACATCAAATAATGTCACACGCTCAGTGCCACGGCCTGATGATTTATCGTCAATGACAGCTTGAAGAGTGAAATATGGATCTTCTCCTTTTTTCACGTAATTGAGCATCAATTGAACGAAACGGGACGTAACTTTATAGAAGGTTGCCGTTCCTGTTCCGTTTGCTCCCGTTGTTTTATGACCAGTCATTCGGCGGCCCATGACGTTCACTTCTGATTTGTTTTTCTCCACGTTTGCTTCGAAGGTTTTGATAAATGCAAGCTCCTCACCTTCTAAGAAAAGACGACCTTCTTTACCTGAAATAGTATTTTGCGCTTTAAAAGCCATCTTACTTCACCTCCACATTGAAATAGAATTTTTCTGCTGCATCTACTGGTTGAACCGCTAAATCGATGATAAATCCATCACGATCTTCATTGAGGCCGATCACGATATCTGTTTCTGAGTTAAAGCCTGTAATGCCGCTGCCATCTTGAAGCTGTGTGAGATACTGGGTAATCAGTGTTTTCACAAGCTGCACACCATCATCTGATGCTGGAATGTCATTGCCATTGGCTTTGCGTAATTTAATCAGATTTTTTAATTCGAATGTTAAATCATTGTTGATCGCATCAAGCACACGAATGATTTTGTTTTTCGCCATTTGCTGGTTCTTTTCAGCTGTGAAGCTTGTCAAGGAGTTAATATCTTTTTCAACACTCACCGTGCGATCTCTCGCATCAAAGGTGAAAATGAACTCCCCTTGTGATAATCGGTATTCTACTTGATCATTGTCAAGGCGTTCTAATGTATCGACTGCTCCTTCGTATTCCACAAAGGTGAGTGACTGATTGAAGTTTGCTCCGGCACTTGCACCTGCGACCCATGCTGTTGTTTGAGCAGGAGTTAGTTCTGTTCCATCTTCGAGTACAACACCGCTTGTCACATTGATGATTCCTTCTTGGTCAGCTGCATAATTCGCCACAACCCCTTGCACCTTACGTCCTTGCTTATCACGTAAACGTTCGATAAATGAAGCGAAGGTTGCTTTTAATTGCTCACTATTATCGACTGGAAGGGCAATGACATCGAAGTATTCTGTTTCTGCTGCTTCTAGGAAAGCTGTATAATCTGCAACACTTGCCACGCCGTTTTTCCCGCCGCTTAGTGCCACACCAGCTGTGATGACTGCTTCACCTTCACCAGAAAATTGAACGTACTTGTTTTTCACAAGATCTTTGACATCAGTGATAACCTGTTTGTCCACAATATCTGTTCCCAGATAAGTGATAACATCGCGCTTTGTGCTATCCAGTACATTTTCTGCCACTTGTACTGTGATCTCATTTCCTTTTAGGCCGCCATAATTTGCTGTGACCACAAAGTTTTCAGCAATTTCAGCTTTGGCCGGCTCCCCTTCATTTAAGCGGTAAAGCAAGACCGTTTGCGCTTTTTTCTTTGCTTCACGGAAAAGAAGAAGTGACTTATCATCAATGTTAAGTCCAACCTTCTTATTTAAGTCTTCCATATTTGAAACGGAAATAAAGGTTTTTGGTTCTCCCCAGCTCATCACAAGAGGAAGTGCCACCGTACCTCGGTCGCCTAAAGTAATTCGCTGCTCTGCTGTTGTTTTAAAATTAAAGTAAATGCCAGGACGCTTTTTCTCTGTACCTGGTGTAAAAGTGCCTCCGTTCATTCTTTAAACCTCCTTGGACAAAAAAGCATCAATGTGCTTTTTCGCTTCTGTTTTTGTAATTGGTTGATCTTTGATATAAAAAAGAGCCCCTTCAAGGATTTCTGGTTTGACCCCAAAAAGATCCTTGCTGTGCTCCTTTAAGGCTTCAAATGAAAAGCCAAATTCTTTTTCTTCGCCGGCTGTTTGAGCGGGCTGTGCATTTTTAGTCTTGCTCACGTTTGATCACCCCATCTGAAAAGTTGATATCTTCAAGGCTTGCCTGTTTGTCTCGGTTGTACCAATAGCTGCTATCCCATGTCAGGACAATCGCTGCTACGCCTTGATCTATCATTCTTGTTTCCACTCTTTTTATGCGGACATAATCATCAAGCACCTCTCCGTCTTCACTCATCATCTGAATGATTTGACGATCAGCAAGCAATGCATCAACGATTGTTTCTGCCGCATCATGTGCTTTTTCTGTATCAATATGAAAGACTTTCACTTGCAGCGAATAAGATTTCATAAAGGTAGAAACCGTATCTGGACCACTGATCACTGTCACAGGCGGCACATAAACGGATGGCACTTGAAAGCGTTCTGGCAAAAGACGATCATACATTGTCACAGGAAAGTGTGTGTAGATATAATGCATGATTGCCCCGACTTCTTGATTCATTCCATCACCTCCCAAAATGTCGATCGAACCAGCTTTGCAGCTTTCGATCCAGCGACTGTTCAAACATTTGCTCATAGAGCATGACAGCATGATCCCAGTAGCCATTACCTTCAATCCATTGAGAGGCAAGCATCATTCCTGTACTTGCATTCGGATCATATTCAAAGCGGCTGCCAGTCCATCTGCCAGGCACCCATCTTCGCTCTCCACTTGAAGAAGTGGCATGTCCGTCATTGACATAGGAGGCATATTCAAGCTGCGTTCCCACTTCAAGTGTGAGACCGCCCTTTGAAAGGAAAAAATGATTCTCCTTGTCGCCTTGTGTAAAGGATTTTAGAAGCCGTCCTGTATCAACAGCATTCTCCTTGATTAATTCATCCTGAATGATGTCTAAAAACTCTAGGCCCATGTCCTCCAGCCAAACTTGATATTCTGCCTTTAAGCCGCCATCACACGCTGTCTGCAGTTGTGAAATCAGCCGGTCAAGTCCATCAATTTTCATAGATTTTCCTTCCTGACTGCCATCACTTCGATGTGATGATTTTTCACTTTTTTAGGCTGCTGTAATTTGAGTGACACGCCATTCCACACCATTTTGTCATGCAAGCGAATATCACTTCCTAAAGGAAAATGGACAAGATAGGATTGATAAATGACTGTATTCGGCTCTTCTTGCACAAGTGACTGGTTCTTTTCTATGACATAACAAGCTAGATCGGCCAGGCTGGGAGCATCGGGATAGGAAAGTGTCATTTGTAAATCATCAGCTGGTATTCCAAATTTCCCGCGGGCAGACTCCTTATGTTCAAGGTGAAAAAGATCACAGCGATCTGTTAATAGAGATTGATAGCTCATAATGATCTCACCTTTAGTTTGGCACTGCCGGCAGTCAATGTTGGTTCAATGTAATCTACTAGCAAGGCATATACATAGGGTCTGCCTTTCACTTGATCAGCTGCCTTTGCATATGAATAATCGCCCATTTTCTCTGACATAAAGCCTTTCATCATAGATTCGTCATCATTCAGCATGGCAAAATATTGGGCCATTTTTAATAATGCGATTCTTGCTTTTTCAGGGAGAGGCTGATATTTTTCGCTTGAGAAATCGTGACCTACGATCTGAAATACCGCAGCTTCTGCTTCGATAATATCTGCTGTCAGTCTTTCTACAGATCGATTTTTCACACGATCAAATACAGAATAGGCCTGCAGTTCTTCAGCAGAAATGATCATGGTCTGCCGTCACCTACTCTTTCACTTTCATCACTTTTGCTACAGCATCCTCTTCCTCAAATTTGCTGTCTAGCTTCGCTGTGAGGACAATAATAAATTTACGGCTGCGAATATCTTTTTCTACTTCAATTCGAATATTTCGAGAGAAACCTACGATAATATTTTTAGGATGTGTCAGCAAAATATCTGATACGTCTGTTCCCGCTTCGTCATATGGCTGCATATTGGCAAGACCTTTGACCGGCACACCGAATGCAGAAGAAAGTCCGCCTTGAATGGCCGCATCTCCAAGGCCCGTCTGACGGTTTGCTACTTGATCCTTCCACTCAACTTCTAAGCTTGGGGATGTGTAGAAACGGAAATCCTGAGGGACGCGTAAATATTTTGACGGCATCGCTTTATAAGCTTGCTTAAACATTTGGCGGCTAATTTCCGCTCCGTTTGCATCTACGATATGAGATACTGCTTGTTTTCTCACGCCATCCATTTGAGCTAGAAATGGATCTGCTGAAGTCGTATCGCCATTGACGATGAGCTCTTCAATGTCAACGGCTGCTCGTTCAGCGAGCATTTGCATAATCGTCTGCTGAATGCCGTCTTTCTCAATATTGTTTTCAATGCTGTCGTAGGTCATGTGGATCTCTGCGATAACCTCTTTCGCATTTAGCTGGACAGTGCTTGTCGCTGGGACAACACGGTCTTTCGCATCAAGCGCTTTGCCTTCTTCTGCTGGGCGCAAAATACGCTGGCCAAAGCCGATTTTTTCGATTTTTTGTGAATCACTTTCCATCGGAATGATACGTGCATCATTTAAAACGGTTGGTGTATTTTGCATCATTCTAATGAATGTGTTGGATTGGGTTGCGTTCATGAGACCGCCGGTTTTTAAGCTGGCAAGTGTCATTTCGGCCTTGCGAATCAACTCTTGATTTCTCACACTATTTCCTCCTTATTTAGGCTTATAGTAAGCCATCCCATATGGGCTTTGTACTGTCGTTTTGTGTATCGTGGATTGTTTGTTTTGACATGCCGCGCGCTTTTTCAAGCATGTGAATCCGCTCTGAAATAGGCAAAAGCTGCTGCTGAAGCACTTGCTCAAGCGCAGCTTTTTCTCTGCTGGCTGATTTCTCTAAAGAAGAAAGCTGATGACGAATTGGTGCTACGGCTTGCTCAAGCACCTTTTGGACAGGTTCTTCTCCAGTTTGATCTGTTTCCTGCTGTTCAGCATGCTGTAAGACGTTTTCGATGGCCATTTTTGCTTTTTCAAGCTCTCGTACTTGCTCCGTCGTCAAAGCGGCGTCTTGTTTTTGTACGGAGGCTGGCCTTTCACCAATCGTTTGAAGCACATCTTCTGTCTTCAAAATCTCCTGCACGATTGGCAGCAATTGCTCAAGCGCTGATCTTACACCCGCCTCATCACCATCACTTGACT
The DNA here is from genome assembly GCF_057592095.1 of Bacillus sp. SRI_025. NCBI lineage: Bacteria > Bacillati > Bacillota > Bacilli > Caryophanales > Bacillaceae > Bacillus > Bacillus sp. SRI_025. The sequence goes on from NZ_JBYEGB010000001.1 coordinate 8,104, forward strand.
GTAAGGTTTCCAGCAGGTGGTCTAAAACGCTCCAAAATTGTTGTGACATGTTTGCACCTTCCTCTTTCAAAAAGAAATTTTTCAGCAAAGAAAAAAGCCCTCTCTCATTCGTGCTTTGAGATAGGAGCTGATCTTGTTCTTCAATTGCTACGATGTCCGCCGTTCCTGCCATTGAATATCCTGTAATGTGGCCTTTCTGAATTTGATCCCAAATCTCTTGAGAAGCCTTTGTTACAAGCACCCAAGATCCTTTTCGAATCAGCTCACCGCCTACTTCAAAATCAGCTGGTGCAATGTATGATTCAACCACTTCTCCAACACCATGTTGAAAATCATGCTGCTTATCAATGTGGCGGGCATCCTTCATAAAACCATGTGCTGCTCTTTCAATTTCTTTGGCAGACATAAAGTCTTGGTGTGCATCAGGTGTATTCGGTTCATACACGACACCATACACAAGGCGATGAGCATCTTCTGCCTTTGTCAGCACACTCACCTCTTTTTGAAAGTCAGGCTGGCTTTTCTTTGCCTTCATCAAAAAGAATTTCTTTTTGTTTGCGGCTCTGTCCACGTAGGAAACATGCGTAATTTTTGCGTTTTTTAATTCTCTTGGCATATGTTCACCCCCTTTCAAAAAAGCGCACGCGCTTCGGTTTATTCTTTCAACTGATCTGGCTCTCGTTGAGGCTGTTGTTCAGCTGGTGTCATGCGGCTTTCTAAAGGTCTGTGATAGAGATCCTCCGGCCATTCCTCTAACGTTTTCCCAAGGATACGTCCCGCCAGATCTCGCAAATCGTTTGGTGACACTGCCCCAGCCTGAATAAATGGTGTCAGAACCTTGGCAATCTCTAATGGGTCTCTAAAGTCAGGACCATTTAATAGGAAACGGACATGCCAAATATCAAGATCCGGCAGGAAAAGGGTATTGAGTTTCCCTGTGATGAGGTGCCGTTCAGGCTGAAATACCTGTTCTTCTGTTGTTTTCCGCGCCGTATCGGCTGTCGCTTTGTTATAGTCTTGAGACTCACCTGTATAAATAGGCGGCAGTCGAAAAGCAGAGCGGATTTTGTTTCTTGTTTTTTCATCGTATTCTAAAAAGAGTGCATCTTCTTGCAAGATCTCTGCTAAGGATTTGAAGTTCACTTTGACATTTGAAACATCTTCTTCTCCAGTTAACCCTTTTTCCGTCGGGAGACCTTCGACTTCAAGCAATAGAAACTTATGTGCATGATCAGAGCCTTCAATATCGTCCATATAATCTTGAAGCTGCTGATAGGATGACTCAGACAGCATTCCATTTTCGACAATGATGGCACCAGGTACGTGCCGCCCTTGTTTAAAATAAAGGTAGTTCAGTTCTTCTGCCTTGCGTGCCCCATACATATTGACGATGTTGCCAATCCAGCGGGGAATCCCATACGTTCCACTGCCGATTTTAAAATGAATCACTTCTGTTGCACGCAGCGGCTCTGGGGTGGTGTCATCGTATTTGCCTGTTTCACAATGTAAAATGCGGGGATCACCATACTCCTTGAAGAAGACTTTCTTTTCATTGATCACCTGCACATATTTACGGAATCGCTTCTTTCGATTCATTGTTTTCAATTCGCCGTTTTCTGTATACCGAAACTCGACGTCGACTGGCTCACTCAGCTTGCAAATGCGGATATGGAGCGCATCTAAATACTCGATTCCTGCCGGCTTTCCCTGGCCATCTCGGAGAACTTCTAAAAAACCATTCCCTGTTTTCTCCCGGTCTTCGATGACATAGCCAAGCACCACATCAGCAGACTCATCATAGTTCATGTATTTCGTAAACTCTTCAAGTCTTGTCCATTCCTTCTCTGCTGCCTTCTTTTTTGCCGGTTTCACGCCTTCTGCATTAAAGTCAAAGGCATATTCTACACCAAAACCAAAGCCTAAAATATTGGTCTTATACGCATCAATACATTGCTGAAGAATGGTTGAATATTCTGCCATACTTTTTAATTCATTAATATTGTAAGGCGGGGGAACAATGTCATCCTTTTCGTAGGAAAATTCATCTGCATACATTTGTTTTGTATGATCAGACATGTTTGCCTTCATAATGGTTGCTTTCAATTGTTTCATTGTATGGACCTCCTCTCTCTGTTTGGACGGACACGCTCCGAGGCAGTCTGTTTCAAATCTGTCACTTCATAATCATCCAGCGCATACCAGATGGCTGATAATGTGTGTGGATCGATTTGAAATTCATCTTCCTCTAGACGTCCATCCTTATCTGCCTTATAGGTTAGTGATTGAAGTTCATAGATGGTATATGGACATGCATCAGAACAAATAATTTTCTTAAACCGTTTGATCTTTTTTGTATACTGTAAACGTGAGCCTTGGAACTTATGTGCCGCCACCATTTGAAAGCCGCGCTGCCGAAAATAGTGAATGGTTTTAGGTTCGGCTGCATCGGCTTTAATCAGTTCTTTTGATTCAATGAACTCTTTCAAGTCAAGGGCTGTTTCATCATCTGTTTTCCCGCGGTCGTAATATTCCCAATAAATATATAAGTACTTTTTTTCATGATCGACAGCTAGCCGAATGAGCGCATTGTATGATTCAACAAATCCAAAATCCATGCCTGCTCGTTTCAGCGGTCTGTCAATCTGCTGAATGGCTTCTAATACATCAGAATGGCTTCTCACCTCAAACTGAGGAAAAACCTTTGTGCCATTGATCCCGAAATATCCCTTCCTCGCAATGCGATAGAGGTCTGGATCATACTCTTTCAGCTCATCCAGCTGCTTCACGTAGCTTTTAGGAAGGAATAGATTATCTTCTGCCGTGGAGTGATGGTAATACGTATCCTTGATAACAACGGTTCGCTTTTTGTATAAGGTTTCATCATCTAAAACAAAACGCTTCAGCTGTTCATCTCGAAAAAAATGTCTATACGTCCAATTATCCTGACCAACAGGATTGGTCGATAACATCATATAAAGCGGTAAGGATGGATGCCTCAGCCTTCCAAGCAGCTCTTTAAAGCCTTCATAAGAAACCTCTGAACATTCCTCAATCCAAATGATCGAGATGTTGTTGATTGATTTCAATTTTTCAGGTTTGTCCAGCCCTTTAAATAAGATGCTGCTGCCGTTTCGAAACGTCAGTGCAAGCGGCGAACTTCGGCACTTCACCACATGGTCGATGCCGAGGTCGCTGACGATCTCTTGTAATAAAGAAAAGGTTGATTCGCGGTGCGTATCATACACTTCTCGAATGACAAGTGCTGTCCGTTTTTCTTCCAGCAGCTTTAAGACGAGCTTTAAAGCAATGTGATAGCTTTTAGAGGAGCCATAGCCTCCAACTAAAAATTGAAACTTTTGATTCCAATCGAATAGAAAGTGTTCAAAGTGAGGATTGACTTCTTTTTCAATCAATGGCGTCATGAGTCGTCCTCTTTTCGCTTGATCATGATTTGAAGATCTTCCTCTTTTTCTTCACGCACTGCTTTTTTTGTTTTTTCGATCGTCAGTTCAATTTGTTTCAGCCTTAATCTTCGTTCATCCTTCGCATGTGCGAGCTCTTCAAACTGTTTTATTAAACGCCTGAGTTCACCCATTGCACGGGATTGTGCATTTAGAAACGTCGCATGCCGATCCCATGAAAATTGAAACGAATATTCTTCTGAGGTGATGTCTAGTTCTGGCTGAATGCCTTCTCCTGTTTCTTCTAATGAAGAAGGCATGTATGCCGCCTTTTTCAACTCTTTGATCATGTCCTCTTGATCTGCTACATACATGATTCGCTGCGCCCGAATAATGGCTGCATATTGAATTTGAATTTGATCCCAGATTAAATCAAGCGATGTGCGTCCATCCATTTTCTCCATGATTTCAATCGTTTCATCTGAAAGAAATTGATTGAAGATTGAGTGTGCTTGCTTTGACGAAGTTTTTTGTCTTTGCCATCCGTATCGCCTTTTCCACGATTTGACGGTATGGATCGAGACATTGTAATGATCAGCAATTTGCTGGTACGTCATCCCCTTCATATAATCCTGCTTGGCCTCTATCCGTTTATCTTTCATTTACATTCACCTGCCGCCTCCTTTTAATTCGAATGATTCCCTTTGAAGGAATCATTTGTGTAGGGCTAGCAAACATTCGTTTGGTCTTTCTAACTATAGGTGGCAACTGTAAGACAAGCTTTAGCTGATTTATTTTGGATAGAAAAAACGCCTATTCAGCAGCTCTGAATAGGCGTTCTTGTACTTTTTTGGACATCTTCGTCCGCGCTCTTTCCATATGTTTTTGCACAGTTCCTTTTTTGACATCCAGCATGACCGCAATCTCGCTAAACGATAATCCTTGTGTTGTGTGCATAAAGAATACATCCTTTTCTCGATCTGTTAAAACAGACAAAGCTTCATCAATTCGTTTTTTGTCTCTCTCACTGACTTCTCTTTCTTTCTCTTGAATAAGGGTATATTCATGTGATAAAGCCTCTAACACTTCTGGATTTGCAAGAATGGTTCGCTGATAGACTGAACGTCTGTCTAACCCTCTGCGCGCACCTGGCTCTCTTCCGATTTGTAGCCATTCTACTACGTATTCTAGATCGCTCACCATACTGGCGATCATTTTTTTATCATGCTTGTCTTGAACGGACAGCTGATGTTCTTCTTTTTCTTTAAATGGTTCATATTGTTTTCTAGCATTCTTTAAGGCTCTTTTATATTCAATGAGTAAATCTTGCATATTGGCTCTCTCCCTTTTTTAAGAAAATAAAAAACGGACACCAATCAGGTCCCCTTTTAACAGGGTCTTGATCAGTGTCCGCAGGCTTTCCGTCTTGGACGTATTATGATTTGATGTGTTTAGTCAGTTAGCTGATTTTAAAACCAATCTCGTGATCTACTCTTGCAAAATGACCTTTTGCCGTTTGAATAATGGTTTTTCCATGTTCAGGTACATCCATTTGATAAGCCGTTCCTACATTTCCATCTAACACGATGACTTGAATTTTTCCTTTTTCCATCTCACCGACAAATGTTTGGTTATCTTGAATGAATAGTTGTTTTGGCTCGTTCATATGCTTGTCTCCTTTTTTGGTGATGGCCTCGTGCCACTACCTACCGTATTGATAATGATTTCAACTCTTTCACACATACTATAAAACTGGGAAACTCTTAAATCGACAATCTGCAGAGGGACTTGATCAGCTATAGAATGAAGTGCTTCTTGAATATGCTGTAGACTTGGCTGTAAGATGCTGACGTGTATCGGGCGTATCAACCCTTTTTCTGCGTATGTACGCTTTTTTTGGCAGTCAGCAATGTTAAGCGGCATGTGATCAAATAAACGAATTTCAAGTGATAGTGCGCCTTCTAATTTTTGCGGGCATTGTACTTTTGCAGCTGATCGTATTCTTTTCATCAATGTCTCTTTTGTTAACAAATGTTCATGTTCAATGATTAAATGGATGACCATGTTATGATCTCCCGTCATCCTCTGCCCACTGGCGGATGTCTTGTTCGTTTTTACTCGCTTTGAGCAAGCATTTCAAAAATGTCATGATTTGCTTCCATCGTTTCACGTCGCCCTGATTCCTCCTTTATTGTCATCGACTTAGCTTTCAGGAGGGTCATATATGTCTCTTTCTCTTCTGCTGTGGCAAAAACAAACATCGGTTTCTGTTGAAAAAAGGCGATCCAGCCGCCAGCTTGGTCTAAACAAAGCTGCGCTTCTTTTCTAGCATCAAACATCAGCTGATGTCTCATCTTCTTCAGATCCCTCCAAACTGTCATCAATTTCTGTTTGGTATCCATATCGTTTCATGTCATATGACCAGTAGCTTTTTGGATAACCAAAGTTACTCATCTGTGTCACCATTGGATGTTCAATATTCATTCTGCTCGTCTCTCCTTTTCTAAGAACTGATCTTCTTCTAGATAATTACTCTTATTGTGTAACTTCTGACCAAAAAAAAGCTCTTGAACACCGGTATTTAGCAGATCTGCAATATGCTTTGCTATTTCTAAGCTTGGCTTCGTTCTGCCCATCTCTATATTCGCATAGCCGCTTGTGTACTTATAACCTAATTTTTTCGCCATATAGGTTTGTGTTTTTCCTTGCAATATGCGCTCTTCTCGTAAATTTTCAAGTTTCATCTTTCCACCTCTTACTCAATATGTGTAAGTTATATTCATTATGATAATATACACAAAACGAGTAAGTCAACCATATTTTTATTCTTTTTGTGTATTTATTTATCTTTTCCGTGTAATTCATGATAAAATTTACTCATAACATGAAAAAAGGTGTTTCTGATGGATAATTTGACTGGGAAGATTTTAACTGAATTAAGAGAGAAGCATGGATGGAGCAAGTCAACAGTTGCTAAAAAACTCGGATTAAAGGCGATGTCCACTTATGCAAACTGGGAATATGGCTTGAGAAAGCCCGACGGTGAAATGATTGTGAAAATTGCTGAGTTATATGGGGTCTCAACCGATTATCTTCTCACAGGTAAGGACAAAGGCAGACACGATGACGATCTTGCAGACGATCCTGATTTGCAAATTGCGTTTAAAGCCGCCTCAGATTTTTCCGAAGAAGCACGAAGACAAACCATCGATTTTATTAACTACATTAGAGAGAAAGAGAAGCAAAAAGGCCGTCAGCCAAAACAGCGAGACGACCAGTAATCACTCTTTCATCTGCTTTACGTTGCTGGGATGAACCCAGCTTTTTTTATACCTCTTTTTTCCCTTAAAAAAGAAAGAGCATATGAATAAAAAATCATGTGTTTTTTTAAATATATGTCTTTCCCGACATAATATGTGACAATTTTCACCATAATTACTCTTTTTTCACATATTTCAATTGACATATAATTCTATTAATATTAATATATGTATATACCAAAAAAAGGAGTGTTACCGATGAAAAAATTCATGAAAGTCTGTACATTGTCTTTAGCTGCTTTAGGTGCTCTTACGTTCTCCCAAACTGAAGGTGCTCATGCAGCTGCACAGCCAAAAGAACCAGTCATAGCAAAAGCTCCTATTATGAATAAAGTAATTACAGTGAACCGTACGCTTTCTGTAGGTTCTTCAATCGCCGTCTCTCTTCCAGCAAGCCAAATTTCTGTGTCGGGTGCAACGTATGCGATTCAATTAGATCAAACGGCTCCAAACTTCACTTGGATTCGTGCCGTACAACGCGGTTCAGTAACCGTTTCTTACTATAATTCACAAGGCGAGCTTGTCATTAACTATATTACGGTTCGATAAGCAATCTAGCTTTACATATCTGAAGGCGATGACATGGAGTCATCGCCTTTTGATGTTTAAAGTTGGTTTCATTTGATTCGTGATTGCCAACACCTCCCCATTATGTTAACTTTTAATAAAAATAAGTTAACATAATAAGGGAGGCATTAATGATGAAAGAGCAACTGTCTTTATCTTGGGAAGCGATAGCGGAGAAGGCCATGAAAAATGAACCGATTACGGTGCAAGAGGCTTTAGACATTCTTGAAGCTGACGATAGTGAATTGTTACCTATTATGCATGCAGCCTATCAAGTACGATTTCATTTTTTTCAAAAAAAGGTGAAATTAAATATGATTTTCAACGCAAAAAGTGGATATTGCCCTGAGAACTGTGGATATTGTTCACAGTCGATGATTTCAAAAGCACCGGTTGAAAGATATACAATGCTTGATCAAAAAACCATTGTGGCAGGGGCGCGTGAGGCTCTCAAAAGAAAAGCCGGGACTTATTGTATTGTGGCAAGCGGGAGAGCGCCTTCTCATAGGGAATTAGATGAAGTTACAGCAGCAGTAAAGGAAATCACTGAAACGATGCCTTTGAAGGTGTGTGCCTGTCTTGGGTTATTAAATGAAGACAAAGCGAAGCGGCTGAAGGAAGCGGGTGTTCATCGGTATAATCACAATATCAATACACATCATGAACATCATGCTCACATTACGACAACTCATACATACGATGACCGCGTGTCGACCATTGAGCAGGTCAAACAGTCTGGCATGTCACCTTGCTCAGGGGTCATTATTGGAATGGGTGAAACCAATCAGCAAATCGTTGAAATGGCTTTTGCGCTTAGAGCACTTGATGCGGATTCAATTCCAGTCAACTTTCTTCATGCCATTGAAGGAACACCGCTTGAGCATCAAGAACGGACACATCCGATCAAAGCATTGAAAGTGCTGGCAATGATGAGATTTGTCAATCCAACAAAGGAAATTCGGGTATCGGGAGGTAGAGAGTTTAATTTACGGACACTCCAGCCGCTCGCACTTTATGCGGCAAATTCGATTTTCGTTGGTGATTATTTAACCACAAAAGGCCAGCAAGTCCAAACGGATCATCACATCATTGAGGATTTAGGGTTTGAAATAGAAGAATGTGCGTTATAAAAAAAGTCTGCCGATTCACCGGCAGACTTCTAAGATTAGAATCTTTTATGAAAATCGACAGTTCCGCTTCCATCTTCTCGGTCAAAGCTGCCAACAAACGTCCAGTTAATATATCCACCGTCACCATTGTTGACAAACGTACCATCTTCAAATACCCAAATACCAAACGTAATACCGTCATATTCAACACTATCATAGTAGACAACATTGTTCAGACCGCTAAAGTCGTGATCTTGGCTTAAATTTTGGACAACTACGTTGTAGTTTTGACCTGCTTCATAGAACGCACTGTATGCCGCGTTTTTTACGAATCCATCACGATTTTGAGATGATTTTACTGCTTGTTCAATTTTATCGGCAATGGCTACTGGATCAATTGAGACACTTCCATCAACACCTGTTGTTGTAGCAGCTTCAGCCGTTTGACCAAAAGTCGTAAGAGATAGAGGGGCAGCAATCATTGACGTGGCGATGACAGAACCAACAAACATTTTACTTGTTTTTCTCATATTTTCTAACTCCTCCTTTAATTGGTATGTTTATGTACTACCCCTTTCTCTGTCTCTTAAACACTAATTTATGAAAAAAATTCTTATTCTACCAATTAAGAGGGTGTTTTTACTGTTTAATTAGGCGAAATAACAAAAAAACTACTCTTTTATAAAGAGTAGTTTACATATTACATGAACAGGATAAATAAAATCACACCTAGGATAATTCGGTATATCGCAAAAGGCACCAGTTTGATTTTATTGATCAGTTTTAGGAAGAATCGAACAACAAAGAGAGCCACAACAAACGCACTCACAAAGCCGACGATAAAGAATGGCAGCATGTCTGTTGTTAAATATTCAGCATTTTTCACAAGGGTTAACAAGCTTGCTCCCGCCATAATTGGCATCGCCATGATAAATGTAAAGTCTGCCGCAGCACGGTGATTCAAACCAAGAATAACCCCGCCTGCGATCGTCGAACCTGAGCGCGAGAAGCCTGGCCATAATGCCAAACATTGAAACAGTCCAATATAAAGCGCCTGTCTGTACGTCATGTTATCGACAGAGCTTGTTTCTGTTTTCCGTTTATTGATCCAGTCAGCGACAAGCATCAGCACTGCCCCTAAAATCAAACCGACAGCGACCGTTCTGACGTCAAATAAGTATTTATCAATATAATCTTCAAATAAGAATCCTAAAATGACGGCTGGAACAAGTCCAACAGCAATTTGGGCGATGGTCAGCTTATGCCCGCTGCGCTTTTGTTCTTCGGTGATATTTTTCTTTAAGCCCAATAAGTTTAAAATACGATCTTTAAACACGATCATGACAGCTAAAATAGAGCCTAACTGAATCACGACTTTAAATGTATTAGCCGCTTCTGGCGTAATAATTTCCTTTGATTTTAGCCAAAGATCATCGACAATGATCATGTGACCTGTAGATGAAACAGGTGCGTACTCTGTTAATCCTTCGACAATTCCTAAAACCAGTGCCACGAATAAATCCCATAGATTCATGATTTTCTTTCCTTTCAATTCTGATCTTTTGAACACGCCAAACATCTATGTCCACATAAAGACAAGCTTCCTTTATCGAAAGCTCGTCTTTATGATACTATATTTTTTTCAAAAAAAGATTATGACATCAAACCTTTTCTTCTTTATACAAATTGGACCGCATTTTAAACCAATCAAACAGGTGGGTTGTGATAACCTTCAGAACGGCATACGTCGGAATAGCGACAATGATGCCGATGACGCTGAACAATTTACCAGCTGTTAATAGAACAAAAATAATCGTAATTGGGTGAATATGAAGGTTTTTCCCCATCACCTGAGGCGAAATAAATTTACCTTCAATGAGCTGAACCACTGTCCAGACAATAATGAGTTTTAAAAGCATCACTGGTGACGTCACAAGTGCAATCACAATCGCTGGTGTAATCGCAATTGTTGGCCCAAGGTAAGGTACTACGCTTGTACATGCCGCAATGATAGCAAGCAGCAACGCATAGTCAAGTCCAATGATCATATAACCGATTAACAGAAGAACACCGATACAGAAGCTGACAATAATCTGTCCGCGAATATACGAGCTCAGCCGGTGGTTCATTTCGTGAAGCACGATATGTGTATGTTCTCTCATTTTATTTGGAATGAATTTCAAGAAATAGTCAGGCAGCTTTTTGCCGTCTTTTAATAGATAAAACAGAATGAACGGCACCGTCACGATCGAGATGATAACTTCTGTGAGCGCCCCTAAGAATGTTCCTACACCGGTAAAGGTACTTTCCAAAATCTTCGTCGCTTGACTAGATGCTTTACTTACCAATTCAGACACGTTAAAGTTCATCGTTTTTTGCACTTGATTAATAAAGTTACTTCCTGTTAATTGTCTAATTTGTTCTTCTACTGTATCGACGTATTTCGGAAGATTATGAAATAGACTCATGGTTTGAGCTTGTAAAAAAGGAATAATAGACACGATGGTCACTGTAATAATCCCAATAATGACTATATATAAAAGCAAAATGGAATAGATCCGCTTGATTCTTGCTTTCTCTAACAAGTTGACAATTGGATTTAATAAATAATACACAACCCCCGTTAAAATAATCGGTAAGGCAATGGTTTTGACGAGTACAATGAGCGGTGTGAAAATAAATGATGTTTTCATGAAAACAAGGATATTCAATCCGATTAATAGCAGGACGAGTAAAAAGAGAACAAACTTGTTATCAAGAAAAAATTTTCTAAATCGACTGCTCCACATTTGCATAGAATTCATATCGTTCCTCCAAACACGGGCTATTTTATGAGTAAATTGTACACTACTTGATCATGATATGGTGATCATTGTTTCAGCTTTTTTCCCATTTTGCAATAGACATCGCCCATACAATGAGAATCGGCTGTCCAATAAGTCTTATCCATAGCAAAGCTTGTTCTGTATTTTCTTGACCTGGAAATGGTATTCCCTCACGTGCAGCAAATAAGTTTGCCGGGAAAATGAGTACAAGATAGACAGCAATGAATTTTGCCGCTGCAAGCCTGGAATTCGGCAAAAGCAGCAGCACGGCCAGCAGCCATTCAAGACATGCAGTCACATAGACCATTACATATGGAAATGGCCAGCCTGGCATCATGCGAGCAAAGCCGCCCGGCTCTATTACATGAAAAATACCAGCAACTATGAATAAAAGCGCAAAGGTGTATGTACTTCCTATATGCAGGACGCGCTTCATGTTTCCTCCTCTCCCTTCTATCCTGAGTATTACCCGAAGAAGGAAGAAACTACCCACTTTTCGTACATTTATATCCTTTATGTAAGACGCATCAGCCTATATAAAGGTTTCATCCGCTTTTCAATAAAAAGAATATTCTTTCATACAAACGCTTTCAAAGCATGTATAATCAGAGGAAAGCAGAAGGAGGGAATCACATGATTCGATTTGCTGTCATCGGAACGAACTGGATTACAGATCGGTTCTTACAAGCTGGTGAAGGAATCGCTGACTTTACATGTACAGCCGTCTATTCACGGTCCGCTGAAAAAGGACAGGCCTTTGCCGAAAAATACGGGATTGAGACGGTTTTTACGAACTTACAACAAATGGCGGAAAGTGATACGTTCGATGCCGTGTATATTGCGAGTCCAAATGCCCTTCATAAAGAGCAAGCCATGTTAATGATGGAGCATCAAAAGCATGTTTTATGCGAAAAACCATTCGCCTCTCATCGAAAAGAAGTGGAAGAAATGATTGCCGCAGCGAAAAAACATCAAGTGTGTTTAATGGAAGCGATGAAAACGACATTTCTGCCAAACTTTCTGCAAATCAAACAGCATCTTGATCAGCTTGGACCTATCAGGCAAGTGGTCGCGCATTACTGTAAATATTCCTCAAGATACGATGCCTATCGAAACGGCGAGCTTCCAAATGCCTTTAAGCCGGAGTTATCCAATGGTTCGTTAATGGATATCGGGGTGTACCTCGTTTACCCAGTCATATCCTTATTTGGTCTGCCGAATCAAATCACCGCGAGAGGCTATAAGCTTTCTTCTGGTGTGGATGGGAATGGGGCAGTCCTTTTACGGTATGACGGGCATCAAGCACTTCTTTTTCATTCTAAAATTTCAACGTCTCATTTATCGGCTGAAATTCAAGGCGAGGATGCCTCGATGGTGATTGATCAATTCCACCGGCCTTCACGAATCACGATACATGACCGTGACGGACATCAAACTGACATCTCGCTCAAAGATGATCAGCCAGCTATGTCTTATGAAATCAATCATTTTATTGAGTGTATTCAGCAGGGAATGGGGCAGTCCCCGGTCAATACATTTGCGTTATCTGTTCAAACCATGTCCGTCATGGACGAAGCAAGAAGACAAATGGGCGTGATGTATCCTGCCGACAGACAAAATGTATAGGGCATAAAATGATGAACAAAGGGCGAATTATTTTTTGGTTCGCCCTTTGTTTTTTAAGTTTCGTGTCAGTCGCTTATTTTGCCGCTAACACATCCGCAAATGCTTTTACATACGGCGGAAGGTCCGGCGGACGTCTGCTGGAGATGAGGTGGCCATCTGTGACGACCGCCTCATCAAACCAGTCCGCACCGGCATTTGTCATATCATCTTTAATACCAGGTGTACTTGTCACTTGTCTGCCTTTCAGGATTCCTGCTGAAATCAGCACCCAGCCGGCATGGCAAATCTGCCCGATTGGTTTTGCCTTCGCATCAAATGTACGGACGATGTCTAATACTTCTGGATAGCGGCGCAGTTTATCAGGCGCCCATCCGCCAGGGACAAGCACAGCATCATAATCATCAGCTTGAATGGAATAAAAATCTGCATCAGATACTGCCGGCACACCATACTTCCCGATGTACTCATGATTTGCTTTTTCACCTACAAGATGGACAGTCGCCCCTTCTTCTCTTAAACGCAGAACTGGATACCACAGCTCTAAATCTTCAAAATCATCACTGACAAACGCAATGACCTTCTTATCTGATAAACGCATTCTATCTCTCCTCTTCTTTCGATTTCCTCTATTGTACGAGATGTCCTCTTAAAAAGAAAAGCGGTTCCCCTCGAGGAGAACCACTTGACCTTATTCGCTGATCTTGAATTTTTTAATTAAATCGCGTAATTCTTCCGCCATTTGGGAAAGAGTCGTGGATGAAGAACTAATCTCCTCCATCGAAGCAAGCTGTTCTTCTGCTGAAGCTGCGATATCTTGGATGCTTGCTGAACTCTCTCTTGATACATCTGCAATTTCATTCACTGCTTTAGAAATTTGCTCAGAACCTTTCGACAGCTCGCGCACTGTTGTATTCATTTCATTCATTCTTGCTGCAATTTCCGCTGTTTGCTCATTTATTTGTGAGAAGCTTTCTTTCGTTTGATCTGTAATAGTAAGACCGTTCTTTACTTCTTCATTCACTGCTTTGAACATATTTTGAGATGTTTCAATTTCAGAGACGATTTCATTCACAAGCTTTTCAATCTCTTTTGCTGAATCTGATGATTGAACCGCTAGTTTACGCACTTCTTCCGCAACAACAGAGAAGCCTCTGCCTGACTCGCCTGCGCGTGCTGCTTCAATAGCGGCATTTAGTGCAAGTAAATTCGTTTGATCCGCTATGCCGTTAATCACGCCTAGGATGTTTGTGATATCTTTTGATTTATGCTCTAGTCCGTTAATCACGCCTTCAGCTTCTTTCACTGAATGGTCAATCGTCTTCATTTGGCCGACAGTTTGCTCCACAAGCTGGCCGCCTGTTTCTGCGACAGTTTTTGATTGAACAGATGAAGCTGTGATGACATCAGACGTTTCGGCAACTTCGTTCAGTCCTTCATTCATTTGTTTTAAATGAACTGCGCTTTGCTCCACCATTTCGCTTTGATTTTCATTGCCGTTTGAGAATGTTTCAATAGACGATGTAATATGTTCGGTTGCTTTTGTTGTTTGACCTGCACTTGCCGTCAGTTCTTCAGATGATGAAGCGACATTCTCAACAGATGTTTGTACAGCTTGAATGACATCTCTTAGAGACTCACTCATTTCATTAAAGCTTGTGCCAAGCTGTCCAATTTCATCTTTTGAGCGGACATCAATTTTTTCTGTCAAATCTCCCTGACTGATCTTCTTCGAAGAAGAGACAAGAGTGGAAAGTGGTTTTGTAATGGAACGGATGATAAAGAAGATCAGAATCCCGCCAATGATAAGCGCGCCGGCTAAAATGATGGCGGCCATATTAAAAACTGGCTGTGCAGCTTCTTCTACTTCACTGACAAACATCGTCCCGACAATCTTCCAGCCAGTCGCCTTGTTTGTCGTGAACTCCATTTGCTTTTCTTTCCCTTCAAACATATAACTCATAGATCCGTTATCTTGTGAGTACATTTTTTCTAACCATTCACCAGATAATTTCGTTCCTGCTTTTTTCTTTGGATGTGCCACATATGTGCGATCCGGACTTCCAATAAAGGCATAGCCTTGTTTCCCAATGTTAATGCTATTGGACTCTTTTACTAGATTCGCAATGTCTAGGTTCATCGCGATGACGCCTGATCCATCCTCTAGTTTTTTAGAAATCGTCACCACCAGCGTACCGGTTGATGCCGTTGCATATGGAGCTGATATAGACAGCTCGCCGTTTTTCGCCCAGCCGTCTTTATACCAATCCCGCTCAGTTGCGACATAATCGGCAGGCATTTTTTGATTAGGATATCTTGAAAACACTTTGCCGTCACTTGAAGCGACAAAAATACCTTCTGTATCATCATTCATACTCATGAACTGCTCAAAGCGTCCTTGAATATCGGTCGTGCCTTTTTGCTTGAGCTTTTTCTCCGTGATCCATTTGCTAAAGAAATCGGCTGCGTCTGTTTTCACTTTTACAACCTTGGTAATATTTTTATCTAGCTGCTCTACATTTTCCTTTGCGCTTTGCATAATTTGATCATTTAAGGAGGTGCTTGCCGTATGATATGAAGAGAATGCCAATACGATGATTGGGCATAAAAGAATAAATAAGAAAGAGAATACGAGCTTTTTTGATATAGATGGCTTTCTGAAATACTGTATGAATTTCATAAAAAAGAAAACTCCTTTTAGTAAGATAGTATATATATCGGAAGTACTACTAGGTTCTTTACTTTTTTAACTTATTAAAGTCTAAATAAGTCCAAATTACCCAATTTATATGCATTGAATGGAAAAACACCTGACGTTTTGGCGTCAGGTGTTTCGCTACTCTCTTACATTTTAAATTGTTTAATGAGCTCTCTTAGTTCTTCTGCCATCTGAGATAAAGTGGCAGAGGAAGAACTGATCTCTTCCATAGATGCAAGCTGCTCTTCTGCTGAAGCTGCGATATCTTGGAAGCCTGCTGAGCTTTCTCTTGAGAGCTCTTTGATTTGATTCACCGCATGAGAAATATCATTTGAGCCATGTGATAGCTCTTTGGCTGATCCGTTCATTTGTTTCATTTGTTCTGTCATTTCTGATGTTTTATCAGTGATTTTCTCAAAGCTCACTTTTGTTTCATCTGTAATGTTTAATCCTGACTGTACTTCCCCTGCTACTTGTTTAAACATTTTCTGCGATTTTTCTATTTCCTCCACAATTTCGTTCGTCAGACTTTCAATTTCTTTTGAAGAGCTTCCTGACTGCTCTGCCAGCTTGCGGACTTCTTCTGCGACAACAGAGAAGCCTCTGCCAGCTTCACCTGCTCGTGCAGCTTCGATCGCAGCATTTAAAGCAAGGAGATTCGTTTGATCCGCAATACCGTTGATGACCCCCAGAATATTTGTAATATCCTTTGATTTCTGCTCTAAACCTGCAATGACAAGCTCTGCTTCTTTTACTGCCTGCTCAATGGTTTGCATTTGACCTGCTGTTTTTTGAACGAGTTCTCCTCCAGCCTGAGCGGTTTTGCTCGATTCGATCGACGATTCCATCATATGAGAGGTCGTGTCGACCATATGCGATAGGCTGCGATCCATTTCGTTTAACTGAACTGAGCTTTTTTCGATCATATCATTTTGATGTTCAGTGCTGTTTGAGAACTGTTCAATAGAGGATGTGATATGCTCGGTCGCTTGAGCTGTCTGTCCTGCACTTGCCGTTAATTCTTCAGACGAAGCAGCCACATTTTCAATCGAATTTTGAACAGCTTGAATGACTTGTTTCAGCTTTGCTGACATGTCGTTAAAGCTTTGCGCAAGTTTACCTATTTCATCGTGCGTACGAACTTCAATATGCTGGGTCAAATCACCTTGACTGATTTTCTCAGCCGATTCAGAGAGCTCTATCAGTGGCTTTCGAATCGATTTAATAATAAAATAAACCGCGATTCCGCCAATGACAATCGCAGCCGCAAGGATGATCATTGTTAAGTCGAGCACTGGCTGAGCGGCTTTTTTTACTTCATTCACATACATCGTTCCAGCAAGCTTCCAGCCTGTTGCTTCATTTGTGTCAAAAAACATTTGCTTCGGCTGGCCATTGTATTCATATTCAAAGCTGCCTTGTTTTTTATCATACAATTTCGAGATAAAGTCACCAGTCAGCTTTGTCCCAGCCTTATCGGTTTTATGGGCAACATAACGCTGATCTGAGGTGGCGATAAACGCATAGCCTTCTTGGCCAATTTTGATGCTGTTTGTATCTTTTATAACCGTATTTAATCGTACATTTACCCCGATCACACCAGATCCATCTGCTAATTGTTCTGATATTGTGATGAGCAGGTCATCAGATGACTTACTTGTAAAAGGATCTGAAATAATGAGTTTCTTATCTCCCATCGATTGCTGAAACCATGGTTCATTTTTTGCGCTCTTTGCATTATCTTTGTGTATCTCGGAATATTCAGTTAGTTTACCATTTTGATCTGCAACAAATACTTCTACTACATCGTCATCTGTTTCCGATAATTGCTCTAATTTCACTTTGAGTAAATCTTTGTTTTTAGCAGCCAATTCACTCTTTTTGACCGATTTGGATAAGTATGAAACAATGTCAATTTTAGGCTGTATATCTTTATTAATGAGTTCATTTAATTGTTGAACACCATTTGCAGCGCTAGACATAATCTCATCATTGAGAGACTTTGATGCCACTTCATAAGAAAATGCGGCCAATACGAGAATTGGCACTAGGAGAATCGCTAAAAATGCAGTAATTAATTTCTTCGACATCGTAAAGTGCTTAAAAAAGTTGATTTTTTTCATAACTCTACTCCTTTTGATTTATGATTTGTGGTCTTTCTCTTCTATTCTTAGGTAATATGAATTATTTTTCAAGGAATAATGTTCAAAAAAACCAAAAAATAAGTACAATTACCTATTTCTTTTTATTCAATAAATAAAAAGAGCCTCTAGTTGGAGGCTCTTTTCTTCATGTCTATTCAACTTTAAACTTGCTAATTAAATCGCGTAATTCTTCTGCCATCGAAGAGAGTGTGGCAGAGGATGAGCTGATTTCTTCCATTGATGCCAGTTGTTCTTCTGCTGAAGCAGCAATGTCTTGAATATTTGCTGAGCTTTCACGTGATACGTCTGCGATCTCACGAACAGCCTCTGACACATGTGCAGAGCCTTTTGAAAGCTGGACAACGGTTTGATTCATTGTTTGAAGCTGGTTAGAAATTTCTTTTGTCATGTCGAAAATATTGTGGAAGCTTACTTTCGTTTGTTCAGTGAAGCTTAGGCCTGATTGAACTTCTCGATTCACCGCAGTGAATACTTCCTGGGATACGTCGATGTCTTGCACGATTTCATTGATCAAATTCTCAATTTCTTTTGCCGAGTTAGCAGATTGAACCGCAAGTTTTCTTACTTCTTCTGCTACAACGGAGAATCCTCTGCCAGATTCACCAGCTCTTGCTGCCTCAATTGCTGCATTTAGTGCAAGTAAATTCGTTTGATCGGCAATTCCATTGATGACACCGAGAATTTGGGTAATGTTTTTAGATTTATTTTCAAGCGCCCTGATGACGTTCTCTGCTTTTTTCACGGACTGATCAATAACATTCATTTGAGAGGCCGTTTTTTCAACAAGCTGTCCGCCTTCTCCTGCGATATCTGTTGATTTGATCGATGAAGCCGTAATAGACTCAGCTGATTCATTCATATTTTGAAGACCACGGTTCATTTCCTCTAACTCGACTGAGCTCAATTCGACTTTATCATTTTGGCTTTCATTTCCGCTGGAGAATTGTTCAATGGCTAGTGTAATATGCTCAGTTGCTTTACTTGTCTGTCCTGCACTGGCAGTCAGTTCTTCTGATGAAGATGCGACATTTTCGACTGAAGTTTGAACGGCTCCAATGAGGGATCTCAATGAATCAATCATCGTATTAAAGCCTTTACCAACTTGTCCAATTTCGTCATCTGACTGGATCTGAAGCTTATCGCGCAAATCACCATCGCTGACTTTTTTCGAGAAACGGGCAAGATTGGATAATCTTTTTGAAATAGAGCGGACGATAAAGAAAATAAGGGTTCCTGCTACAATGAGTGTGACACTGAATACGATAATGGCAGTATTGAAAACGGGCTTTGCCGCTTCTTCTACTTCAGATACGAGCATCGTTCCACCAATTTTCCAGCCGGTTAATTCATTGGTGACATATGCAACCTTTTTATCTGTTCCTTTGAGGGTATAGCTGCCGCTTCCTTCTTTGTTTTTATAAATAATACTGGCCAGATTTTCATTGACCTGACTTCCTGACTTTTGGGTTGGATCTGCTAAAACCGTTTGATCTTTCTCCATCATGAAAGCATAGCCTTTTTGCCCAATTTTGATTTCTTTTAGTTTTTGGAGCAGGCTGTCAATTTCCATATCAAGACCAATGACACCTGAACCATCTTTCGTTTTTTGGGCAATTGTGATCACCATTTTGCCTGTGGATGCTGCTACATATGGTTTTGTGATGACTTGTTTGCCGTTTTCTGCTTTCAATGCCTCTTGATACCAAGGACGTTCTCTTGGATCGTAGCCATCCGGCATCTTTTGGACTGGGTATTGCATAAACAATCCCTTTTCAGAGCCTGCATAGATCGCAGAAACATCTTTTTCATTAATTTTTCCAAATTGCTGTAATTCTTTAATGGTTGCATTTCTATTTTTTTCTTGAAGATTAGACGCTTTGAGTGAATCTGAGAACAGTGTCACAGCATCTGATTTGTTTCCAATATTCTCATTGATTAAGGTATCAAATGCATTGACCTGACTCATCGCACTGCCCATAATCTGTTTGTCTAGCTCTGTCTTTGATGTAAAAAACGCACTAATTGTCAGTGCCACGGTTGGCAGGATAAGAACTACCAAGAAGGCAATGATTAATTTTTTTGAAATGGATGGTTTTTTGAACCATTGGATCATTTTTCCCATTTTAACTTTCCCCCTTTACTTCTCTAAAGTTAATATCGGATGAAAGGTGTATTTTTAGAGACTGGAAATGACGTTTAAAAATAAAAAAAATACCCAGACAATTCTGGATATTTTTTCATCATTATTTAATTAATTTTAAATTGACTTGTGAGCTCTTTTAGCTCCTCTGCCATGTTAGCAAGTGTTACAGAAGAAGACGTGATTTCTTCCATAGATGCTAGCTGCTCTTCTGCTGAAGCCGCAATGTCCTGAATGTTTGCTGCGCTTTCTCTTGAGACTTGGCGCATTTCCTGCATCGCTTGTGAAACAAGCTTTGAACCGCTCGATAGGTCAATGGCTGTATCGTTTAATTGTGACAGTTTTTTCGACATTCCTTCTGCCGCCTCATAAATGTGCTGGAAGCTTTCTTTAGCTTCTTCTGTCATACCGAGCCCTGCGTTTACTTCTCGATTGACTGCTTTGAACATATCTTGAGATTTAGCAATTTCTAACACAATTTCTTGGATAAGCTTCTCAATTTCTTTCGCTGAATCTGCGGATTGGACAGCTAGTTTTCGCACTTCTTCGGCAACGACGGAGAAGCCGCGTCCTGATTCACCTGCTCTTGCTGCTTCGATTGCTGCATTAAGCGCAAGTAAGTTTGTTTGATCCGCAATGCCGTTAATGACATTTAAAATACTCGTAATATCTTTAGACTTGTATTCTAATTCTTTCATGACCTGTTCTGCTTCTTGTACGGATGTATCAATATGTTTCATTTGGCTCGCTGTGCTTTCAACAATTCGCCCGCCTTGACCAGCCGCCTCTGTTGATTGAAGTGAGACAGCAGCTACTTCAGATGAGGTTTGTGACATATCTTGTAATCCTTCGTTCATTGCCACAAGCTGATTCGTACTAGATTCTACTTTCTCGTTTTGTGCTTCATTTCCATTTGAAAATTGTTCAATCGACATCGTGATATGCTCTGTTGCTTGACTCGTTTGACTGGCACTTGCCGTCAGCTCCTCTGAAGCCGAAGCCACATTGTCGACAGATTGCTGTACAGCGCGAATGACGTCACGAAGAGATTCACTCATCTTGCTGAAACTTCTTGTGAGATCTCCTATTTCATCCTTCGATTTCGTTTCGAGGGTTTCTGTTAAATCCCCTTCACTCACTTTTTCTGAGAAATCAACAAGCCTTCTCAGTCCAATTGTGATCGAGCGAACGATGAAGAAGATAGCGACACCACCAAGGATAAATGAAGAAATTAAAAGAATAATGGCAGAATTCCAAACTGGCTGTGCTGCTTCTTCTGTTTCTGATACAAACATCGTTCCAGCAATTTTCCAACCTGTTAAATCATTTGTTACAAAAACGATACGTTTTTGTTCTCCTTTATTCTCATAAGTTGATGTTCCTTCTTTGCCGCTGTAAAGGATAGATGAAATATTTTCTGTGACCTTAGATCCTGATTTTTCTTCTGGATGGGCTACAATTTGTTTATTTTTATTTGCAATAATTGGATATCCTTCTCGTCCAATTTTAATATCTTTTATTTTATCTACAATGTCTTGCACATCAATGTCAATTCCGATCGCTCCCGACCCGTCCTTCAGGCGCTGGGCAATCGTGACTACCATGCCGTTTGTTGTAGCAGAAATGTATGGATTGGTGACAACTGGCTCTCCTTTTTCATTCTGCATTGCTTGCTGATACCAATCGCGTGTTGTTGGATCATAGCCTTTTGGCATGTCTACTTTAGGAAACTGAATGAAATCACGATTTTTACTTGCTGCATAAAAACCAACCACATCTTCTTCATTGATTTTGCTGTATATCTCAAGATGCTCATACAGTTCGTCCTGATTTTTCTTTTTAAAGTCTGCAGCAGTAGATGTTTCAGTAAAAAGTTTCACCGCATTTTCCTTATTCGAAAGCTTTTGCTCGATCATGTCATTCAGTTCATTGACTCTTGCATTTGCTCCGTACATGATTTCATGATCTAGTTCTTCTTTGGCAATCTGATATGAAATCGTACTGAGTGTAATAATGGGCAAGACGAGAACAAGTGTGAATGAAATAATCAATCTTTTAGAAATCGATGGTTTTTTCAACCATTTTATGACACTTTTCATGTTTTTCCTCCTTTTAAACGTTATTTTATATATCGGACGGCTTGATATTATTTTCATGTTTTTCAAATAAAAAGGATGACTTTTTGTTTATTTTCACAAATTGATTCCTTGCCCAAGCACCCTGCATACGCTAATACTAAAGGGGGCGCTTTTCATATGATTATCCTTTCAGGACAGCCAGTGACTAATGAGCAGCTGGCATCGTTTCAGCTAGAAGGACAAAAGCGGATCATTTTGATGCAGTTACAGGCCTCGAATGGTACGTTCCGCTATAGGCAAGCATCTGATTTGTTATTTGAGGTCACTTTAAGATCGAACATTATGAATGCTGCAAGAGATTTAAATAAAAGCGGTGCCTCATTTGCCATCTTTCAAAGATCGCGTGCAAATGATGCGTTTTGGCGTGTATCGGAAGCAGGAGCACTAGAGCTGCGCTATCAAGTGGAGCCATCTAGAGGCATTAAAGACATTTTTGAAAATGGTTCAAAATATGCATTTGAATGCGCAACGGCGATTGTCATTGTGTTTTATATGGGGGTCTTGCAAACAGTAGGCGAGGAGAAGTTTAACCGAAGACTTCGCAGTTTAACACTGTATGACTGGCACTATGATACATTGTCAATTTATACAGAGCGCGGAAATGATTTTATCTATGGAGATTGTTTATATTTCGAAAATCCAGAGTTTAGCTATCAGCAGTCGCAATGGCGCGGGGAAAATGTGATTTACTTAGGAGAAGATCAATATTACGGTCATGGGCTTGGAATTTTAACAGCGGCAGAAATTATCGACAAACTGAATAAGCGAAGACGGCCAGGTGCAGTTCAATCCGCTTATTTATTACCTCAGACTACTCGGATGGATGTGATTTATCTCAGGCAAATGTTTGGCAGCTAAAAAAAGCCTCTTGTCTATTGGTTATGACAAGGGGCTTTTGTATGCCTTGCGTTTACGATAATTTTGGAGTGTGCCAAGCATCGTGTTCGCAAGGATCTCCATTTCTTCTAAATCTTTTCTTGTGACCGGTGGATCGTGCCTGCTCCACTTCACATATCGAACAAAATAGTAATGACGAATGGGCGTAAGGACGGCAGGAGAATGAGGAAAATCATCAAACCAAAATTCAATCTGACCTTTTTTTCGGTAGGAATGTTTTAAGATGTCCATCCTGTCACACCACCCGTCATGATTTTATCTCTTCGTCAGTTCGTGCATGATGTCTTCAACGGTTAAAATCGAGTGAATACGTCCAACGCCCTGTCCTGCCCACAGAGCCATTTGTTCAGGTTTACCGCCGGCAGCGGCTGCTTTTCGCATCGGTGTTGTCCATACATGCTGAACTGGATAAGGAAGAACCCTATCTTCATGCAGGCTTTCATCCTCCATCCACTGATTCACAATACCTCTCGCTCTTTTCCCAGAAAAAAGCCTTGTCACCCTTGTTTCACTGCCTTCTGCCTGTAAAATGGCCTTCTTGTATACCTCTGCCGCAGCACTTTCCTGGCTGGCTAAAAACCTTGTGCCGATTTGAACCGCATCTGCTCCAAGCGCCAGCACTGCTTTCACACCTGCTCGGTCCGTGATGCCTCCGGCGGCAATCAATGGCACGCGGCAGAGCGGTTTGACATCAGAGATCAAACTGATCAGTCCCATCAGTGCGTCTCCTTTTGCACGTAAAAATGTGCCGCGATGCCCCCCTGCTTCACTTCCTTGCAGAACAATGGCATCCATTCCTTTTTCCTCTAAAAGAAGTGCTTCCTCTTTTGTTGTGGCCGTTCCGATTAAAAAGGTTCCCTTTTGTTTTAAGCGGTGAATCGTTTGTTCTTTTGGACAGGCGAATGTAAAGGAAACAATCGGAACGTCTTCTTCCAGAAGAATGTTGATTTTTTGTTCAAAATCATCCCACAATTCTTCTTCGTTTGGCATCCTATCTGCTGACGGGCGTGCAGGCAGTCTCTTTTCCCAAAATGCCACATCCTCTTTTTTCACTTCTGGAATTGGCTCTGGTACAAACACATTGACCTGAAACAGGCGAGATGTCAGTTGTTTGACTTCCCTAATCTGCTGTCTTAAATGGTCAGGCTGCACATATCCACTTGCCAGGCTTCCAAGCCCTCCGTATTCCGAAACAGCGGCTGCCAGCTGCGGTGTCACAGCTCCTCCTGCCATTGGCGCTTGGATGATTCCATGTTCAATCTGCAGTAACTTTTTGATATCCCCCATTTACTTCCCCCATTTCTTACTCGTTTGACGACACTTGTACATAAAAATGACGATGTCTCGGCCCGTCAAACTCACAGAAATAGATTCCCTGCCACGTGCCAAGTACAAGATCTCCATCATGAATGAGAACATGCTGAGACGCCCCCATATAACTCGCTTTCATATGTGCTGCCGTATTTCCTTCCATATGGCGGTCCTTTGGATGTTCCCACGGGAAGACTTCATCAAGCCGGCGAAGCATATCCCGTTTCACATCTGGATCCGCATTTTCATTAATGGTGATCCCTGCTGTCGTATGTGGACAATAGACGATGACAGTTCCGTTTTGTATGCCTGTTTCCCTGACATATTGGAGAACCTCGTGTGTGACGTCGATCATGCCATCGCGTCTGTCTGTTTGTACATTGATTTTTTTCATATGAGCTGCCCCTTTTTGACGTTTTCTATAAATTCATACCCTTTTTATGTGAAACAAATCTTCTTACCTAAAGTTTACCAAGCAAAAAAACCTCGTCAAGCAGTACGAGGTTTTTAAGAAAAGTGAACCTTTTTGACTTCAATGGTTCGAATATGGTGGTCTTCAGCATCAATGATCGTAAATTCACAGCCTTCTGCTTCAATCGTATCTCCAATGTCAAAATCAAATTTATGCGTCATCATCCAGCCTGCAATTGTATCAACATCATCATTCTCAATGGCTAAATCCAATAAATCATTTACTTCGTCAATTAACGCTTTCCCATCCATCACATAATGGAAATCACCTTTTTTCACGATGTGAGGTGTTTCATCCTGATCATATTCATCTCGAATCTCTCCGACAATTTCCTCTAATATGTCCTCTACTGTGACAAGTCCCGCTGTACCTCCGTATTCGTCTACGAGCACTGACATATGGATTCGTTCCTTTTGCATCAAAATGAGCAATTCTTGAACAGGGGTGCTTTCAATGACCCGGATCACCGGACGCATTAAGTCTTCAATAGATACATCTTGATTTAGGAAACTCGCTTTAAATACATCTTTGCTATTGATAACTCCAATCACATGATCTTTGTCTTCTTTAATAACAGGGTAGCGTGTGTACCTTTCGTTCAGCATATAATGGGTCACATCTTCTAAGGTCTGTTCAATCTCTATAGCTGAAATTTCTGTACGCGGGATCATGATCTCTCTCGCCACTCGGTTATCAAATTCAAAGATTTTATTCACATATTTGTACTCAGATTGGTTAATCTCACCCTTCTCATAGCTTTCAGATAAAATGAGTCGCAATTCTTCCTCACTAATCGCCACCTCATGTTCTTTGACAGAATGATAACCAAATAATTTCACGATGCTTCGTGCAGCTCCATTTAATGCTTTAATAAACGGGTACATGACTTTATAGAAAAAGATGAGTGGTTTTGCTGTCACAAGGCTGACGGCCTCTGCCTTTTGAATGGCAATTGTTTTAGGCGCGAGTTCTCCAACAACAACATGTAAAAACGTAATGATCACAAATGCGATGATAAACGAAAGGATGTCAGTTAATGCGGAATGAAGCCCGATTTTTTCAAAAAGCGGATGCAGAAAATGCTCCACCGTCGGCTCACCCAGCCACCCTAAGCCTAAAGCTGTGATGGTAATTCCTAGTTGGCAGGCGGACAAATATTCGTCTAGATTTGATATCAGCTTTTGAACATGGATGGCCCTTTTATCACCGCTTTCAATCAGCTGGTTGATTTTAGAGCCTCTAATTTTCACAATCGCAAATTCAGTGACAACAAAAAATGCTGTCGCAGCAATGAGTAATATGACTAAAAATACGTTTAAAATGTACAAAAAAACCCTTACCTAACACTGGTAAGGGCTCACCTCCTCTGGCATCAATTAATCATTACGGCCATTTAGGAAGATCATTACAAAACGGAGCAATTCAAACAGGGAGACAAGGGCTGCTGCTACATACGTAAGAGCTGCAGCATTTAACACCTTGTTCACGCCTCTTTCTTCACTGCTTCTAATGATTCCTTCTGAAACAATGATATCTTTTGCACGAGAACTTGCATTAAACTCGACAGGCAATGTCACAAGCTGAAAGAATACAGCTGCTGAGAACAAAATGATCCCAAGCCCGATTAAGTTAAGGCTGCTGAGCAAAATTCCACCAAGGAAAAGAAGCGGAGCAACACCAGATGCAAAGTTCACGACAGGAAAGATTTTATGTCTCAAAACAAGCGCACCATAGGATTCCTGATGCTGCAAGGCATGTCCAACCTCGTGTGATGCGACTGAAATGGCCGAAATGGAGTGGCCGTAGTACACAGGTTCAGATAAACGAACCACACGCTGCGTCGGGTCGTAATGATCAGTCAAAGTTCCTCTTACCGGTTCAACGGGCACATCGTATAACCCGTTGCGATCTAAAATATATCGAGCGGTTTCAGCGCCTGTTTTCATACTGGATGCTTCCACCTTTGAATACTTTTCAAAATTATTCTTCACTTTAAATTGTGCCCAAAATGATAATCCCAATGCGGCAAATGTTAAAAAATAAAAAAACAGCATGCTCATCAGCTTCCTTTTTATTTTATATATTTATTTACAATTTTAATGACTTTTATGTACCATGTACAGCAAAAAGCACTAGGTCTTTTTCAGGGGAATGACCGCACCAATGAAAAAGAAGAACACACCTAAGCAAGCTGTATAAAAGGTCACTGTACCATAAAGTTCTTGAAAAAAATGCAGCCATGAAAAATCATTCATAAAATGATTCACAGCATTTAAATCAAACACGAGTAAGATGACAGCTGATGATAAAAAGTGCACACCAATAAAAAGAAGTACGGTCTTTTGAACGAACGACATTCGAATTCCCTCCTTCTTCTCCCTTATTTTAAGATATGGGTTCTATTTCAATACATGACGAAGATGAAAAAATCTTTCCTCAATCGGGCATACTGACATTAGCATTCTCCTGAAAGGAAGAGTCCGATGAAATCAAACCGTATCTTTATCGCTTGGCTAAGGTGGCCGCTT
Organism: Bacillus sp. SRI_025; assembly: GCF_057592095.1. Classification (NCBI taxonomy): domain Bacteria; kingdom Bacillati; phylum Bacillota; class Bacilli; order Caryophanales; family Bacillaceae; genus Bacillus; species Bacillus sp. SRI_025. The sequence goes on from NZ_JBYEGB010000001.1 coordinate 35,298, forward strand.
TATCTTCGAATTGCTATTATCATTTGTTTCTTGCTTCTTTTTTTTGGACAATTAATCGTTTTACTTGAACCGAAGCAGTATCATACGATCTTTGATGGGATCTGGTGGGCGCTCATTACAGTCTCTACGGTTGGCTACGGTGATTTTGTTCCGCAAACCATGCCAGGGCAGGTGGCGGGTATGGCACTCATTTTTATCGGAGCCAGCTTTGTCACCGCTTATTTCGCCACACTTGCCGCCGCTGTGTTCAGCAAGCAGCACCATTATGTTGAGGGCAAGGTAGCCTTTAAGGGGGAAGGACACCTGATTATCGTCGGCTGGAATGAGAAGACGAACAAACTGCTTCAGTCGTTTCAAACGATTGATCCAGCCATGCCGATTGTGCTGATTGATGACTCCTTGAAAGAGGGGCCTCTTTTGGAAAATGTTCATTTTATTAAAGGACATGGGACCGAAGACGGCACACTCCGGAAAGCCAATATTACCGGTGCAGATACACTGATGATTACCGCAGATCAGCATGAAAATGAAGTGACAGCCGATATGCAGAGTGTCTTAACCTTACTTGCTGCAAAAGGCTTAAACCCTTCGCTATATTGTTTAATTGAAATTTTAACAGATCGTTACGTGAAAAATGCCGAGCGTGCTGGCGCCAACCAAGTCATTCATACCTCTGATGCTGTCAATCATTTAATGGTTGAACATTTTCTAATAAAGGAACAGCTTACGGCGATTAAGAAAAAACGACATATGACGTTGCATAAACACGTCACGATCATACCTGTACCAGCTTCATTAGCCGGAGAAACATTCTTAACAGCGCTCCATCACTTTTTAGAGCATCATGTGATCATCGTTGGCGTACAAAAAAAAGAAGGACCCATGATGAATCCTCCCTTTGGCTATGAGCTTCATCCAGAGGATGAACTGATCAGCCTTTAAAGCAGTGCGTCTTCTAATTCCTTGACGAGTGAAAAGCCAATCTCAGCATAAGCCTTTGATACATCTCCATCTTTCTCTTTTGGTTCTTGGAATTGGTTAAAGGATGCGCCCACATTTCCAACCATCGCATGATCATCTAACTTGTCTTGATATACATGCTTTAAGAGAAATGGATGTCCCATTTTCACCACAACCCCTGGCTGATCCAGCTGGCCTTTCTCGGCTGTAAAAGGAACTCTGAGAAAGGTATAGCCATCACGGTTATCAATTTTATAATCAAAATACCCGTGATCATAATCCCAGTTCCCATTAATGACATAACCGAGCGGCTTCATCGTTTCTTCTAAATGGTAAAGTGAAAAGCTTTCACCAGGCAGCCTGGATGGTACATGAATCATACGAAACCCTCCTTTTTTATTAGGGTTCGTTAAAGAGAGGAATTCATACATTTCCTCTCGCGATTTGTACATTGTTTGTAAACGCGGCATCAAATAAGCTTTGATTGGTTGATTGATTCGTCTCGTTATCGCTGCCGGAACCTGCTGTTTCCTTCGTAGTACTCTTAGAACAAATGCGTCCGACATTGCCAAAGTTCACGATTGCCTGGCCAGAAATATCATGAATATAGACATGATTCGTCCTCATTTTTCACCCTCCTCCATTTATTATTCTATGTACAGAACATAGGAAAGCTTGCACAGGAACCTGAAGAAAACAAAAAAGGCACACCTTTATGTAAAGGTGTGCTCAGCGTGTAGACAAACCCTTGCATTCTGTGTCAGTCCTGCGCTCCGGTGCTCACGAATGTCAAATTCGCTCCGCTCCGGTGCTCGTCCTTCCTAGACTTCAAAGGTTTTCTATCACGCTGAAAAGAAGACAAAGGGCTAAAATCAAGATCATTTTAGCCCTTTGTCAACAATCTGGGCACACCTTTATGAAAAGGTGTGCTTTTTCGCCTTATGATTGTTTTAAACGGCTTTCAAGCTCTGCTTTTTTCTCTTCGAAGCCCGGTTTGCCTAGTAAAGCAAACATATTCACTTTATAAGCTTCTACTCCAGGCTGATCGAATGGATTGACGCCTAGTAAATATCCAGACATCGCACATGCTTTCTCAAAGAAGTACACAAGGTATCCGAATGTATAAGCATCCATCTCAGGAATTGTCACGATAAGGTTCGGTACTTTTCCATCTGTATGGGCAAGCATCGTTCCTTCAAATGCTTTTTTATTGACGAAATCAACCGTTTTTCCTGCTAGATAGTTCAAGCCATCAAGGTCTTGTTCTTCTGCTTCAATTACAAGCTCATGTCGAGGCTTGTCTACATTGACGATTGTTTCAAACAAGTCTCTTCTTCCTTCTTGAACATATTGGCCAAGTGAATGAAGATCTGTTGAGAAGTTAGCAGATGAAGGATAGATTCCTTTTTCATCTTTCCCTTCACTTTCACCGAATAATTGCTTCCACCATTCTGCGAAATATTGGAGGCCTGGCTCATAGTTAATCAGCATTTCAATCGTTCTGCCTTTATTGTAAAGGACATTGCGGACGACAGCATATTGGTAAGCCGCATTTTCAGAAAGCTCAGATGAAGCGAAGTCTTCGCTTGCTTTTGCCGCACCTTCCATCATCTGATCAATGTCCGCTCCGCTCACAGCGATTGGTAAAAGACCGACTGCTGTTAATACAGAATAGCGTCCACCTACATCATCAGGGATGATAAATGATTCATAGCCTTCTTCAGTTGCTAATGTTTTCAGTGCACCGCGTGCCTTGTCAGTTGTCGCATAAATACGTTTTTTCGCTTCTTCAGCACCGTATTTTTCAATAAGGAGCTTTTTAAAGATGCGGAACGCAATGGCTGGCTCTGTTGTTGTACCAGATTTTGAAATCACATTAATGGAGAAATCTGCATCTTCCAATAGATCCATCACATCTGTTAAATAAGAAGAACTGATGTTGTTTCCAATAAAAATGATTTGTGGTGTCTTGCGCTTGCCTTTTGGCAAAGTGTTATAGAAAGAATGGTTCAAAAACTCAATTGCCGCACGTGCACCTAGATATGACCCGCCGATTCCGACAACAAGCAGGACGTCAGAGTCAGACTTAATTTTATCTGCACTTTTTTTAATGCGGGCAAATTCTTCGCGGTCATATTGCTTCGGCAAGTCCACCCAGCCTAAATAGTCACTGCCTGCACCCGTTTGTTCATGAATATTATGATGGGCCACCTTCACAAAATCTTTTAAATATGTAAGCTCATGTTCTTGAAAGAAAGGTAACGCTTTCGAGTAGTCAAATTGAATATGTGTCATCGCTTGTAAGCCCTCCATTACGTTAGTTCTGTCCCTTTCACTTTAGCGGAACTAGCTTTTGAAATCAAGTGATCGTCACTGGCATAGCAAAAAGCCACTTCTCATTCGGAGAAGCGGCACTCTGAATTATAAAGAAGCTTTCAAAATCGATAGAATGTCATCACGGTTTAGTTTCATAAAGTTTCCAAAACCACCATATTCCATTTCTTTTGCTGCAATGTCAGCAATTTTGTCCAGCTGATCCTCACCAATGTCATAATCAGCTAAACGGCTTGGTGCACCAAGGCTTGTCCAGAACGCTGACAGTTTGTCGATTCCTTCTAATGCGATGTCACGATCTGACTTTCCTTCTGTTTCGATGTCAAACATGTTCAACATAAGGTTTTTAAAGCGTTCGACATTATGATCGAGTGTGTGGCGCATCCAGTTTGGGAAGAGGATAGCAAGCCCGCCTGCATGCGGAATGTCATAGACAGCAGACACAGCATGCTCAATCGTATGGGACGCCCAGTCGCCAAAGTAACCCATTTGCAGCGTGCCGTTTAAAGCAATCGTTCCTGCATAAAGAATGGTTTCACGATGCTCATAATTTTGTAAGTCCTCCAGCAGTTTTGGTGCTGTTTCGATGACCGTTTGAAGAACAGCAAAACACATCCGATCTTGTAGAGGCGTGTTTTTCACATTATGGAAGTATTGCTCAAAAACGTGGCTCATCATATCAACCATACCATACACTGTCTGGTTTTCTGGCACAGAATACGTATGCTCAGGATCTAGAATCGAAAAAGCAGGGTGAGTGACAGAGCTGCCCCACACATATTTTTCATTCGTTTCCCAGTTTGTGATGACAGAGTCCGGGTTCATTTCTGAACCAGTTGCTGCAAGTGTCAGTACTGTGCCAAACGGCAAAGCTTTTTGAGCGGTTGTTTTCTTTGAAATAATATCCCACACATTACCGTCATACTCTGCTCCGGCTGCAATTGCTTTTGTACAGTCGATCACACTCCCGCCGCCAACGGCTAATAAGAAATCAATGTTCTCTTTTTGGCAGATATCGATTCCCTTTTTCACTGTTGTGAGTCGCGGGTTTGGTTCAACGCCAGACAGCTCAAACACTTCAGCATCTGCTTCATTTAACGCACGGATGACATTGTCATAAAGACCATTTTTCTTAATGCTGCCGCCGCCATATACAAGTAACACTCGTTTTCCATAACGAGCGAGTTCGCTTTTGAGTCCTTCTAGTTGTCCTTTTCCAAACATCAATTTTGTTGGATTGTAGTAAATAAAATTCTCCATCTGTTGAAACATCTCCTTACAACGAATATATCCAAAAACATGAAAGACTACTGTAACATATGTACACGATGAACTCAAAAAAAGATAACTGCCCGCAAGCAGCTATCTTTTGTTGTTCAATTATAAAGAAGCGTTCAGAATGGCTAAAACATCTTCTTTGTTTAGCTTTTTAAATTGACCAAATTCACCGCGTGCCATTGCACGGTCTGCAATTAAATCAATTTTCTCATCGTTGATATCATAATCCGCTAAACGGCTTGGCGCACCAAGACTTGTCCAGAAAGCTGACAGCTTGTCGATTCCTTCTAAGCCGACTTCTTCATCTGTTTTGCCCGCAGGATCTACATCAAATACACGCACCGCTAATTGTTTAAAACGGCCTGGGTTTTCTTGAATGACATGTTTCATCCAGTTCGGGAACAAGATTGCAAGTCCGCCTGCATGAGGAATATCATAGACAGCAGATACTGCATGCTCAATGTTATGAGATGCCCAGTCACCACGTGCCCCCATTGAAAGCATTCCATTAAGCGCAATTGTACCAGTGAATAAAATGGTTTCACGCAGCTCGTAGTTCTCTAGATCGTCGATCAACTTCGGTGCCGTTTCAATGACAGTGCGAAGAAGTCCTTCACACATACGATCTTGATAAGGTGTATTTTCTGTGTGATGGAAATATTGTTCGAACACATGTGACATCATGTCAACCATGCCATAAATCGTATGGTTTTTAGGCACAGTGAATGTGTTGACTGGATCCAGAATAGAGAATTTCGGGAAAACTGCTGGACTTCCCCAGCCATACTTCTCATTTGTTTCCCAGTTTGTGATAACTGATCCAGAGTTCATTTCAGAGCCTGTTGCGGCAAGTGTCAACACAGTACCGAACGGAATAGCTTCCATTGGGACGTGCTTACGTGTCACGATATCCCAAGCATCTCCATCGTACTTCGCACCAGCAGCGATTGCTTTTGTCGCATCAATGACACTGCCGCCGCCAACTGCCAAAATAAAATCAATATCGTTCTCTTTGCAAAGCTCGACCCCTTTTCTTACTGTCGTTAAGCGCGGGTTTGGCTCTACGCCAGCAAGTTCAGTGATGGCAGCTCCTGATTCTTTTAGGATGCTGACAACTTGGTCATAAAGGCCGTTTCGTTTAATACTGCCTCCACCATATACAAGTAATACGTTTTTTCCGTAGTGTTTGAGTTCATCTGAAAGGGCTGATACTTCTCCCTTTCCAAAAATTAATTTCGTTGGGTTCCAATAAGTAAATCGATCCATGTGATCTCCTCCTCGCGCTACATTATGCGCCTCATTCATTCCAAAAGTAAAGTAATTTGCTTTCATCCATTTTCTTACGCATAGTTTGGCTAAAAATCTGCAAAATATAAATGTATTGATGCTGTAGCGAAAGGAGGAATCACGATGAGTGCTATTCAGCGTATTGCCCTCGTGCTCACGATTATCGGTGCTATTAACTGGGGACTAATCGGCTTTTTTCAATTTGACTTAGTAGCAGCGATCTTTGGCGGACAAGGTTCTGCATTATCACGTATTATTTATGGTCTTGTTGGAATTGCAGGTCTTGTCAACCTTGGTCTGTTGTTCAAGCCAAGCGAAGAAGCTGTTCGCCGTGACGAGCCGAATCCAGAGGTTCGTTAAATAAAAAGGCTGCCTACATGAGGCAGCCTAAGGCACCGTTTGAAGCGGTGCTTTTTATTATTTCTTAATAAGGTCTTTACGGTTTGATTGCTCAATCCACTCTTCAAGTTTATCTTTAAGCGTATTGAAACCTTGTGGTGCAGCAGCTTCTTCTTTCACTTGCTGTGGTCTTTGTTTCTTTGGTTTGCTTTCTTTTCTTTCAGGTGCTTCTTGTGTCGCACGGATAGAAAGGCTGATTTTACCTGCATTTTCATCAACAGAAAGAACTTTTACTTGTACTTCGTCACCAATTGAAAGGTGCTCGTTGATGTCTTTTACAAAGCCATGTGTTACTTCAGAAATATGCACAAGTCCTTGAGTTTCTTCATCTAATGCAACAAACGCACCATACGCTTGTAATCCTGTTACTTTACCAGTGTAAACACTGCCTACTTCAAACTTTGTCGCCATGATAACAACTCCTAAATAAATGTTTTAATATTCGTTTATACGCAATTAAAAACTATATCACAGAACGGGCAGTTACGCAAAATATTTTTTAAATGGGTTTAGATTAGATTAAAAGGGGGAATACCTGAAAACAAGAATGCTTTCTAGTATTCCCCCCTAATTTGTGAGGCATGAGTCCATTTGGATTGATGCCTTTTTTTATTTTAAGATGGCTGATGCTTCTTCCTTCACTTGTCGAGCCTGCAAAAAGCGCTGAATTCTTGAAAGTGATTCCTGAAGATGATCAAGTGACGAAGCATATGAACAGCGAATATGACCTTCACCACTCGGTCCGAATACATTCCCAGGAACAACAGCGACTTTTTCACTTAGGAGCAGCTCCTCAGCAAATTGTTCTGATGTCATGCCTGTGCTTTTAATCGATGGGAACGCGTAAAATGCTCCGTTGGGCTGGTGGCATGTGAGGCCTAGTTCATTCAGGGAGCCGACAAACAAATTACGGCGTCTTCTATAGCTTTTCTTCATTTTCTCTACATCTTCAAGCCCATTTTTTAATGCTTCTTCTGCCGCATATTGTGCCATCGCCGGCGCGCACATCATAGAATATTGATGTATTTTCAGCATGGCATCGCGCAGTACAGGTGGTGCTGCCACATATCCTAAGCGCCAGCCTGTCATAGCAAACCCTTTAGAAAAGCCTGAAATCAAGATCGTTCTTTCTTTCATATCCTGAATAGCCGCCACGCTTGTAAAAGCTTCATCGTATGTCAGCTCTGCATAAATCTCATCCGTAATAATGAGCAGATCATTCTCTTTCGCAAATTGAGCAATATCTTCAAGCTCTTCCTTTGAATAAACAGATCCCGTTGGATTTGATGGCGAGCAAAGCAAAATGGCTTTTGTCTTCGGCGTCAGCTTTGTGCGAAGATCAGCAGAATCCGCTTTGAAATCTTTTTCAGCGGATGTACTTAAATAGACAGGCACTCCGCCTGCAAGTGTCGTAAGCGCCCCGTATGCTACGAAACAAGGCTCTGGAATGATCACTTCATCCCCGCTGTTTAATATCGCACGAAAGGCCAAATCAAGTGCCTGGCTTCCACCAACTGTGATAATGAGTTCTTCTTCTGGACTGTAGTCAATGTGAAACCGCTTATATAAATAGTGGCTCAGTTCTTTTCGCAAAGAGATTAAACCTGCATTCGCCGTATAGGAGGTCAGTCCTTGTTCTAATGACATAATACTTGCTTCTCTGACATTCCAAGCTGTCACAAAATCCGGCTCACCGACACCAAGGGAGATAACCCCTTCCATTGTGGCAGCCAAATCAAAGAATTTCCGAATACCTGACGGCTGAATGCTTTGTACCGTTTCAGATAAATAAGACTTTTTCATTTAAGGAGACACCACGATTCTTTTGTCATCGTCTCCTGTTTCAAACACTTTCCCATCATGTTTATATCTTTTCAAAATAAAGTGGGTAGTTGTTGAAACAACGGAATCAAGTGTCGATAATTTTTCAGATACGAAGCGGGCAATATCAGACATTGATCTTCCGCGGATCACAACGGAAAGATCGTAAACACCTGACATGAGATAGACAGACTCCACTTCCTGAAACCGATAAATCCGTTCAGCAATTTCGTCAAATCCGACGCCTCTTTTTGGTGTCACTTTTACATCAATCATTGCTGTAACGCCTTCATGGCCATCCACTTTTCGCCAGTCAATCATGGTTGAATAATCAATAATGACTTTTTGATCTTCAAGTTTTTGAATGATGGCTTCGGCTTCTTCTGTTGTCACGCCTGCCATTTTTGCAATTGTATTTAAATCGGCGCGGCTGTTTTCATCTAAAATCTCTAATATTTCAGTTTCTTTTTCTGTTAGTTTCATTTGATTTCACACCTCAGATTATAAAAGCTAGTTTTAAAAAATCTTCTGAACATTATAGCACGTTTTTCCCATTATGCTAAGCAGGGAAAAGATTCTAATGATAGCTTAAAATCCACTTTTTAGGGTACAATACAGTCACCTAACAGAGAGAGTATCAAGTATCGGAGTGAAGAATGTGGACATTGTTCAGCCAGCTTATATGAAAAGTACATTCGGTTTAGATATCTATTACGAGCACTATCCAAATGAGGGCAAGAAGACATTGATCTTAATTCACGGTCTCTTCTCTTCTACCTTCAGCTATCGAAAACTCATTCCGCTTCTAAAGCAGGACTTCAATTTAATTGCGATAGATCTGCCGCCATTTGGACAGTCCGAGAAGTCGAATACGTTTATTTACAGCTATCGCAACATGGGAAAAATTATTATTGAGCTAGCTGGTTATTTACAGATTCAGCATGCGATTCTAGTAGGCCATTCAATGGGAGGACAGATTGCCTTATACGCTGCTACTGAGCGGCCGGACCTATTTGAAAAGGCGGTTCTTTTGTGCAGCTCTGGATATTTGAATAAGTCAAAAAGATCACTCGTTTACAGCACATATATTCCTTATTTTTATCTGTATCTAAAAAGAAAGCTTTTAAAGCAGGGCATTATGAAAAATTTAACTGCCGTTGTGCATGATCACTCCATCATTGATCAAGAGATGGTCGACGGATATTTAAAACCATTTACAGATGATCAAATCTTTCGGGGGATCTTTCGTTTGATTCGGCACCGGGAAGGAGATTTAACCTCGGACGTTTTAAAGAAAATGGAAACACCCGTGCTGCTCATTTGGGGCGAGGAAGATCGAATCGTTCCCATTCAAATAGGCGAAAGACTGCACAAAGATCTGCCGAATTCGACCTTACATGCATTAAAAAAAACCGGGCACCTCATTCCTGAGGAAAATCCGGTCTTTGTGTCTGATCAAATCGGACATTTCAGCCTGTCTTAGCGTGAACAGGAGTTGCTGTCTCGCAAGACAAAAAGCTGATTTGCAGTGTGCTGACAGCTCTCTATCGGAAGAAGCTGTTCAAATGAGTGATGGTAGATGGCTTGAATCTCTTTTGCTAAAGATAACGGGTCTTCTGCGTCGTATAATGCACTGATGACGTCAGCAGGCTCCGTTTCATAAAAATCCTCTCCATAATGAAAAGGGTCCCATGCCTTAATGAATTGAATCATCTCTTCTACAGCTTGACTATCTTTCATCGGTATCACCGCTTATAATAAATTTTGTGATGTTTATTTTAGCACAACCAAGAATGGTTGAAAAACAGCTAGAGGTGGGTTTCATGAATTTCGACGAACAGATCATACGTAAAGGTTCAAAATCAGTGAAATGGGATCAAGCAGAGTCTTTGTTCCTGACAACGGATGCCCTCCCGATGTGGGTGGCCGATATGGATTTTAAAGCGCCGCAGGTCGTCCTTGATGCATTGAAAGAGCGATTAGACCATGGTGTATTTGGCTATGCATTTCAAGATCAGGATACGCAGCAAGCAGTAGCTGGATGGCTCAAAAGAAGACACGGATGGACCATTCAGACAGAAGCGGTCACTTTTACACCAGGAATTGTAACGGCCCTTAGTTTTGCAGTTCAAGCCTTTACAGCACCGCATGACGAAGTAGTTATACAGTCACCAGTGTATACACCTTTTTATCAAATGATTGAGCGAAATGGACGTACAGTCTCAACCAATCCTTTAAAAATAGAAAACAACCGTTATATGATGGATTTTGATGATTTAGAGAAAAAACTGAGCAGACCACAAGCAAAGCTCATGTTCCTATGCCATCCGCATAATCCGTCTGGAAGAGCGTGGACAAAAGAGGAATTAAAGCGAGTTGGAGACCTCTGTGTGAAGCATGGAGTCACAGTCGTTTCAGATGAGATTCATTCTGATTTGATGCTTTATGGGAAGCAGCATGTTCCCTTCGCCAGCCTTTCTGACGACATTGCACATATCACGGTAACGTGTATTGCGCCGAGTAAAACCTTTAATCTAGCGGGTCTGCAGGCGTCTGCAATTATCATTTCAGATGAAGAAAAAAGAACCCTTTTCACCAATGAATTGCAAAGAAACGGACTGTCCAAACTGAATGCATTTGCGATTCCAGCGATGGAAGCAGCATACCGCCACGGGGATGAGTGGCTTGATGCCCTTGTTCTTTATCTCGAAGGCAATATGAAGATGGCGATGGACTATATCGACGAATATCTTCCAAATATGCGTTATATGAAACCAGATGCTTCTTATTTATTGTGGCTGGACATTCGGGATTATCAATTCAGTCAAGCGGAATTAAAGCGGAATCTGCTGAAAAAAGGGAAAGTGATCCTAGAGCTTGGCCACGTGTATGGACAAGAAGGAGACGGCTTTATTCGGATGAATCTCGGCTGTCCTGCTTCAACAGTCAAAGAAGGACTGAAACGTCTTCATCAAGCGTTCACGCCATCAGCTGAATAAGATCTATACGGTAGAAAGAACATCCTAACGGGTGTTCTTTTTAAAGAAAAAAACCCTCCTTTTATCATATCTACTTTGTACATGAAATGATATAATGAGAGGAATTACTATTATTTACGAGGAGAGCATTTAAATGGAAATGTTCAAGGATTTTCTGCTCCATGTATCTTTTATTCTATTTCCAATTTTTTTATATCATGCGCTATGGCTAAGCCGGACCCCTGCTCATTTCCCAAAAACGAATAAACTGCTCATCACAGTATTCGCATCCATCTCTTCAGCACTATGTATTATGTATCCAGTTGGTTCGATTTTAGATTTGCAGACTGGGCTTCAATCCATTCCCCTTGTACTTGCTATTTTATACGGAGGATACATGGCGGGGAGCGTTGCCATCTTGATAAGCATCATTGTCAAATTCGTGATGTATGGCTCTTTCTTATGGATTGGACTCATTGTTGTCCCAATTTACTTTTTCATCCCGTTCCTGTTCTACCGAAAATGGCATCAATATTCGAAGCCAAATAAGCTTTTTTACGGAGTGCTTATCGGTTTATCCAAAGGATTCTTTATTTACATTGGACTGCTTGCGGTCAGCTTACTGGAATACAGCCCAGCTTTTATTATGCAGCAAAAGCTCCTTGAGTTATTTTTCTCAACTCTTTACTACATATTCTTTCTTGTGCTCAGTATCTATTCCATTGAATTCGTTAAAGAAAATGCGGAAATGAGAACACAGCTTGTCCAGTCAGAAAAACTGACCATGGTAAGTGAACTTGCTGCAAGTGTCGCCCATGAAGTACGCAATCCGCTGACAGTTGTGAGAGGATTTATTCAATTGCTCTTTTCGAGTGATCATACAAAAGAGCCGCCTGCCAATAAAGATTATAAAAATCTTGTTCTATCCGAATTAGACCGGGCGCAGGACATTATCACGAGTTATCTTGACATCGCAAAACAAAACTATTATCAAATTGAATCACTCAATCTATCTAAATTACTTGAGGAATGTGCATCACTGATGACATCCTATGCGAATTTTAAATCGGTCACGATTCATCAATCCATTGAACCTGACTTATACATTCAAGGTGACGTAACGAAGATCAAGCAAGTCATGATTAATTTAATCAAAAATGCGATAGAAGCAGCTCCCGAACATGAAGGAAAGGTTGAACTTTTTGCTTCGAAAGAAAATCATAAAATCTGCCTTTATTTCGTTGATAACGGTGTAGGTATGACAGAAAGCCAAATGAAAAAGCTTGGCGAACCGTATTACACCTTGAAAAACAAAGGGACTGGGCTTGGGCTGACAGTGACTTTTTCAATTATTGAAAATCACCATGGTACCATTCGTTTCAAAAGCTCGCTGCAGTCTGGAACAACCGTCACCGTAAAATTTCCTGAAGATACAAGAAGAAAATGATTAATCCATTTTTTTTGTTCTTTTTTCATCTATCCGCTCCTGCTTTCTAGACGCACGCACGATGAGACGAAAACAAATAAACGCAGCAATAAAGAAAATCACCGTGGTGATTGCCGCCGGGATGTACTCCCTTTTATCTTCAGGAAAATATAGTAGAAAAAGTACGATGAATGACATCTCGCCATTCCCCCTTTTGCTCGTTTACTTCACTATATTGGCTAAAAGAAATGAAATACCTTCCTATGAGAAGGAAATGGAGGAATTTCACATGACAGACATTCAAATTGGACAAGTTGTGAAAGGTTTTTATAAAACAGGTGTATACGTTGGGGAAGTGACAGCAGTGAAACCATCGACCTATCTCGTTCAAGTAAAAGCCGTTCTGACACATCCCACTCAAGGCGACCTGCATCATCCGAAAGAAGCAGACGTGCCTTTTTTCCAGGAGAGGCGGGCTTTGGCCTATAGAGAACAGACCAATATCCCTCATCATATGGTGAAACCTTATGATGGCGATATACCTGATTATGAAGAGTCACTGAAAGAAGCTGTAGATAAATTGAAACAAGCACTCCATGCGGATGATTCCAAATGGGCTGAAAAATCAAGAGCGTGCCTATCCTCTCTTGAGAAAGATTATTTTCCAGAAGACGTCCGTTAATCAGCCGAATCAAAAAAATGCGAGAAATCGATCAGCTCACCAATTTTGGTTGTTTGCGGATTTTCCACATAGGCTCTGTCTTTTTCAAAAAGGGTTAACAGCTGATAAGTCGTCATGGCATCATCGAGTGCTTTATGATGCTTACCAGCTCCTTCACTGCCATATTCCTTTGCCGCTTTTCGAAGCCCTGTCAGTGTGCGGTCACCAAAAAAGGTTTTATATTCAAAGGCAAGATCCCTCAGTTTCCCCTTAAAAGGAAAGCTAATATGATTAAGCATACAATTTTGCTTCAATACCTTCATGTCCATGTTGCCCCACGTAATAATCTCACAATTCTCTCCCCCATCAAGTGACACGAGCTTCTCGATAAACACCTCAAATGAAATCCCGCTCTCTACATCCTCCTGCGTAATTCCGAGGAATGATTTACAGCGCTTCGTCAGCTTTGGGAACTTTTTCGGTTTGACGTAGCTGGAGAATGTGTCTATGATCGTTTCATCTGTTGCTTTCACTACCCCAGCTTCAATAATTTCAGGAAAAAAGTTTTGTGGATGATATTTTCCATCAGGCATCGTAAATTCAAAATCGACCACAAGCACCGTCTTCTGTTCCACCAGTCTCACCTCACTTTTTCGTCAGTTTTCATTCTCATACCATTATATTAAGGCTGACCTTGAAATCACTTCATTTTCGTGAAAATAATGCAGATTCACTACGCCCAACCTATTCATCTGATGAAAGATCGTTTATTTTCCTTTATAATTATTAAGGAACACGAAATAAATAAAGAAGGTGGTCTCTATCACAAACAGGAAGAAAAACTTGTACATCATGTGGTTTGTGAACTTTTTTGTATCTGCGAGCATTACAATGATCGTCCCTTTTTTATCACTTTACATAGAATCTCTTGATAGCAGCTATTCAAATGAATTTGTTCAAAGATGGAGCGGCTATGTCTTTGGGGTCACGTTTTTAACGGCCTTCCTGATCTCTCCGATTTGGGGGCGGATTGGCGACCGGCATGGCTATAAAAAGATATTATTAATTAACGGTATTGGCATCGCCACAAGTATTCTATTAATGGGGCTTGTTCACACCGTGTATCAGCTATTCGCATTAAGGCTCTTCATGGGGCTTGTCACAGGCTTTATCTCGACTTCCATGGCACTGATTTCTGCACAGACCGAAAAGGCAACTGCCGGTAAAACCCTTGGAACGATGCAGATGAGTAATGTCGCCGGAGGATTGTTTGGCCCATTAATGGGCGGATTCATGGCAGACAGCGTCGGATTTATTTATACGTTTTTCCTCACAGCGGCTGTCATTTATGTGTCAGCTATTGTGATTATCTTCGGAGTGAAGGAACAGCCGATCCGGTCAAAAGAAGCAAAGCGTGTTTCTTACTCACGGAAGGATGTACTCTTTCACATTTTCAAACAGCCTTTACTTATAGTCACGATGCTTTTAACGTTTATTACACAAGTAGGGAACTTTAGCATTCAGCCGCTTTTGGCTTTATACATTCATGATTTACATGGTCCTGTCAATCTCGCTTTTTATGCGGGGCTTGCATTTTCTGCAACTGGACTTGGCAATTTGCTGTTTACGCGAAAATGGGGAGATCTCGGAGATCGAATTGGTCATGACAAGGTGCTGCTAGCCCTTCTCATCCTCTCTTCTATTTTATTCATCCCGCAAGCGATGGCGGATTCGTACGTGATGTTAGTCATTTTCCGTTTCCTATACGGCATGGCACTTGGCGGCATTATTCCATGTACGACAGCGTATATTCGGATCAAAGCACCTGCTTCTATGCAAGGTGAAGTGCTCGGATACAATGTCAGCTTCCGCTTTCTTGGGAATGTCGTCGGTCCGGTAATCGGCGGCATTGTGGCGAGTCATTACGGGATTCCAGCTGTCTTTTATGTCACTGCCGGCATTTTTCTGTTTGGCGCGTTATTTTTATGGGCGGTCCGCTCGCATGCGAAGACAAAGGAAAGGAGTGTCTGATCATCTTCAGACACTCTTTTTTTCTTGCAGAAAAGCCTTATTCACTAGACTTCACGCCCATTCTTTTCTAAAAATAACCTTCTCGTATTCGCAAAAGAATGGTACGATATGGCTAGAAAATTGAAGAAAGTGAGTGACCTCATGTTTCGTGCAATCATTGGTTGGTTATTACTTGCTGCCCTCATCCCATTATTTGCTCTGACTTTTTATCTATCAAAGGAAGAAGCTGCAAGTGTAAAGCCTGTTAACGAAGTGCTTGATCAAAAAATCAAGCTGGAAAAGATAGATTTTTCCCAAAACAGTTATATGTATGACCGGGATGGTTCTCTCATCTCCGAGATCGTCTCAAACGATGAGAACCGAGTGTTTGTGAAATACGATAAAATTCCTGAACCTGTGAAGGAGCTGTTCCTTCGTTCAGAGGACCGCAACTTTTATGACCATAAAGGAATTGACTTTATGGGGGTGGTTCGTGCCCTTGCTGCAAACGTCAAAAACCATGGCATCAGCCAAGGTGCGAGTACAATCACACAGCAGCTGTCCCGCAACTTATATTTAAGCCATGAACGTTCGTTCAGCCGAAAGTTTACAGAGCTGCTCTATTCCTATGAACTTGAGCGGAAATTCTCGAAAGATGAAATTCTCGAAAGCTATTTAAATACGATTTATTTCAGTAATGGTGTTTACGGTGTCGGTTCTGCGGCTAATTACTATTTTGATAAGCCGCTTAGTTCTTTAACACTCGCACAAATGGCATTTATCTCTGCTATTCCAAACAACCCAACACTGTATGACCCATTAAAACAGTTCAAGCACACAAAGAAACGCCAAGAACGGCTGCTTGGTATTTTGAAGAAAGATGGCGTCATCACCAAAAAGCAATACAAAAAAGCCGTTAAAGAAAAAATCAGCCTATCCTTAAGTGAAAAGAAAAACCTTTATCCTGACTATGTGACATATGCCAATGAAGAGTTTACCGATCTTGTGTCTGATCAGGAGGGCTTTACAAAACGATTGAAGAAGGCCAAAACGGCTGAAACAAAAAAGGCCATTCAAAAAGAATTATCTGAAAAGGTCAGTGCTCTGCTCCAGGATGGCGTGAAGATTTATACGGCGCTTGACCCTTCCTTACAGCAAAGAGCTGTCTATCAGCTAAATGCTCAATTGCCTTACCAAGGGGTCGAAGGCGGATCAGCCGTCATTAATCATGAAACGCATCAAATTGCTGCACTTGCTGGCGGGAAAAACTATAAGAAATTTGATTTCAACTACGCTTATCAAGCGCAAAGACAGCCTGGTTCTGCGATTAAGCCGCTTTTAGACTATGCGCCTTATATTGATCAAACCGGTGCAACGGCTTCAAGCACAATCAGTGCCGGCAAGTTTTGCAGCAGCGGTTACTGCCCGCAAAACTATAATCATAAAACGTATGGAACAGTCACACTTGAAACAGCCTTTAAAAATTCTTACAATACCCCTGCAATCCGAATGCTGGATACAGTAGGTGTCAAAAAAGGCTTCAGCTATTTAGAGAAGTTCTCATTCGAGCATATCGTAGCGGATGATTACCGCCTACCTTCTGCACTTGGCGGATTTACGAAAGGCTTCTCACCGCTAGAAATAACAGATGCGTACACCGTTTTTGGCAACCAAGGAGCCTACACACAAAGTCATTCGATCACAAAAGTGACAGACTTAAACGGCAAGACCCTTTACAAGTGGAAAGAGTCGCCAAAGCAAGTATATTCTCAGCGGACAAATGAAACGATGCGTAAGCTGCTTTCCTCCGTTGTAAAAAGTGGAACAGGGAAAAAAGCGAATTTCAATGCCCCTTACATCGGTGGTAAAACAGGAACATCCAATGACTACAAAGATATTTGGTTTGTGGGACTGACAGATCAGTACACAATGGGTGTCTGGGTTGGAAGAGATAGAGGAACGGTTGAATCGATTTATCGTTCAAGCCCGCACTTACGTATTTGGAAAAATACGATGCAATACGCCAGATAAACAGGAGGTTTGATTGCGATGCATTCAACACATCCATCCCATTTAATTTTATTTGACGGTGTCTGCAACGTGTGCAGCGGAGCTGTTCAATTTGTGATTAAGCGCGATCCGAAAGAACGGATGATGTTCGCTTCATTACAATCAGATACAGGACAACGTATCTTAAAGGAAAACGGTTTGCCTTTAGAAGAGTTCAATTCATTCATTTATATTGAAAAAGGGACCCTTTATACGAAGTCAACAGGCATCTTAAAAGCCGCGCGGCATTTAAAAGGAATCTACAGATGGAGCTTTTTACTCCTTGCCATACCTCGCCCAATCCGTGATTGGTTTTATGAGCTGATTGCAAAAAATCGCTACAAATGGTTTGGTCAAAAAACATCTTGTATGATGCCTACACCCGATATTCAAAAGCGGTTTCTTTCATAAAAAAAGCATCCTCCAATGATAGGAGGATGCTTTCTTTGTCTGCTTACGAAGGCAGACTTGCCATCACACTGTTATAAAGCTTAATAAATAAGTACAAAATACCGATCAAAAACGTCGCCCAAAACAGCAGAATAAACATCATAAATCCAATCAAATTCAGCATATTAAGCGATTGATAAATGCGAACCACAACCCAGATAAAATAGACAAGACTTGCTAATGCAAAAAGTCCGACTAGCAGAATGAGCTGCTGCGTCAACAGAAATGCAAGCAAGCTGGCAAATAAATAAACAACGGATGCAATCCGAATTTTCTTTAAGTTCTCCCCTTCAGGGTCCTTAGCGAAAAAGAGTAACGCCAGCTCTAATACCGTATCTGCAATCAGTTTTAAGGCAGATAAGATCATAAAATAAACAAGTGCAAAAGCGGCAAAAAGAGCAAGACGGATGCCCTGTTCTGAGAAAAATTCCAGCATTCCTTTTAAAATACCTGCTTGAGTCAAGAAATCAGTTGTGATACCTACTGTAAAAATCGAAAAAGCAGAGCTGAATAGTAAGATTGAAATCAGCGGAAAATATCCAGTCAAATATGTATTTTTCATAAATAGTTCCTTTCTCATAAGCTCACATTTATTATGGCTCACTTAAAACGGATTGACAAGATGCTTTCAAAGTAAACTGACAGCAAAATCAAATTTATGATTTTGCACGTACATTCCTTCACAAACTTACATTTTCCCGTTAAAGTATTACTGTTACGAAAAAATCGTGCGTTAGGGGTATACTCGTGAAAAAAACTTTAAGACTGCAAACACGGCTAACGATCTTTGTGTGTATCGTTGTCCTGATCTCCCTTTGTATCACATTCTTTACGATATGGTCGGAAACAGCCAAGAACATTCATCAACAGGAGCGTGACATTGCTCTCTCTACTGCCAAAATGGTCGCAGAGGCACCGATCACAGCACAATCATTAGAAGATCATTCATATTCAGCATTACGAAAATATACAACAAATGTTCAGCAAATCACCAAAACCGAATTCGTTGTCGTCATGGATATGAAAGGTATCCGCAAAACACACCCGAATCCGCAGAAGATTGGGAAACGGTTTGCCGGCGGTGATGAAAAAGCAGCATTACAGGGAAAAGAACATATTAGTACGGCTTCTGGAACACTCGGCAGATCCATGCGTGCTTTTGTTCCTGTTTATGATCAAAATGGTAAGCAGCTCGGGGCTGTAGCCGTAGGGATTACGTTAAAGGAAATTGACTTGATTATTCATCAAAGCTTACTTCCACTCTACTTCGTCACATCACTCAGCCTCCTATCTGGCATCATCGGGGCACTCATTGTGGCAAGAAAAGTGAAGAAGATTATGTTTGGACTTGAGCCGGATGAGATTGCCACATTGCTAAAAGAACGAAGTGCCATGCTAGAATCAACAAAAGAAGGGATTCTTGCCGTCGATCAGCACGGTAAAATCAAGCTGGCCAATGCAGAGGCAAAACGACTCTTTCATAATATGGGCATTATGGTTGATCCTAGAGAACAAGATGTTCAAACTCTCCTCCCTTCAAGCGGCTTAAAACAGGTCATTGAAACACGCAAGCCACTGCTTGATCGTGACGTGAGAATGAATGGACTGGAGCTCGTTTTTAATGAAGTACCAATTACAGTAAATGATGAGATTGTCGGGGCCATCGCCACCTTCCGTGACAAAACAGAAGTCAAACACCTGGCTGAGCAGCTTAGCGGGGTCAAAATGTATGCGAATGCCCTCCGTGCCCAGTCACATGAATTTATGAACAAGCTTCATGTCATTTTAGGTTTGGTCCAGCTCAAAAACTACGATGACCTTGGCACCTACATCAAAGATATTGCCATTTATCAGCAAACGGAAACAAATGAAATCATCAACCATGTGAAAAACTCTGTTTTAGCAGGATTTTTACTAGGAAAACAAAGCTATATCAGGGAACAAGGCGCTTCCTTGGAGGTTATTTGCAGCACACAAGTGCCAAATACAGAGGACCCGGCAGTGACGCATGACCTCATTACCGTGATTGGCAACCTATTAAATAATGCACTCGATGCGGTTTCACATACTGAGACGAAAAACATCTCGATCTCCTTCAGATACGTTCAGGAGCAGCTTCACATTGAAATCACGGACACAGGTGTTGGTCTCACAAAAGAAGAACAATACATCATGTTTGATCAAGGCTTTTCAACTAAAGGAGAAGACCGAGGTTTCGGACTCTACTTCGTTGACCAAAGCATCAAGAAATTGAATGGACATATGATTGTCACGAGTGAAAAAGGAGAAGGAACGACCTTTAGTCTTCGCATTCCGTATAAACAAAAGGAGGATTCACATGATTAATGTGTTAATAGTAGAAGATGATCCAATGGTTGGGGAGCTGAACAAACGCTACCTGACCCAAATCGATGGCTTTGAGTTAAAGGGGATTGCCACCTCTTTTCAGCAGGCGCTTGAAGTGTTAAAAACAGAAGTCATTCACCTCGTACTGCTCGATATTTATATGCCAGGTCAAAATGGGCTGGCTTTACTAACAGAAATTCGCCAGCAAAATCATGCCGTTGATGTCATTGTCATTTCGGCTGCAAATGAAGTGGACGTTGTTCAGCAAACGATGCGAAACGGAGCGGTTGATTATTTAATCAAACCTTTTGAGTTCGAACGATTCCAATCAGCACTGGCAGAGTATAAACGGAAACACGCCCTGTATCAATCCATGAACAGCATTTCGCAAAATGATTTAGATGCGAAGCTTTTTCATAAAAAAGCAGAGGCGGAAAAAGTCCTCCTGCCAAAAGGCCTGACCAAAAGCACACTCAAACTCATATGGACAAGCATTCAATCATTTGGTCAGCAGGCTTTCACGACCGAAGACCTAGCCAATCATACAGAAATCTCTCAAGTCTCCATTAGAAAATATTTGAAATTCCTTGAGGACATCGAAGTGGTGGATGTTGAAATGGCTTATGGGACAATTGGACGTCCTGTTTTCCAATATAAACTGAACACGAGCAATATGAATTTGATTCAGCAATATCTTTAAACTGTTACATCTGACCTTCACGAAAGGCCAGATGTTTTTTTATGGCATACGATGTAACAAACCCCTTGATATCAGTGGTTCTACTGTAATAGAGCACATCACAAAAGCGGCATTATATCATATTTCGGCAGATAAAAAGACATCAAATAAAGCCATTTAACATTTTTTTAAAAATAAAACAAATTTCTATTTATTTATTCGATGGGAAATGATAAATTATGATTGATTAGTTCAACGAGATATAAGTCTGATGTCTTACATCTTCTCTCCTGTCCTCCATAAGTTTCGTGAGAAAGCAGGATAAAATACCCTCTTTAGGGTGAGAAGAGATAGATCGGTCTTTTTTCGCGAGACTTTTCTGAAACTTTTAAATTTTATAGGGGGTTATGTTTTGAAGAAGCGCAAAATTGGACTAGCATTGTCCTTAGTCGTAGCAGCAGGAACCATCCTTGGAGCATGCGGCAACTCTGGCTCAAACAGCGGTGAAAGCAAAAAAGATAAAGATCAATTCACTGTTGCAATGGTAACTGATGTCGGTGGTGTCGATGACAAATCGTTTAACCAATCAGCTTGGGAAGGTTTACAAGCATTTGGGAAAGACAACAATCTAAAAAAAGGTAAAAACGGCTTTGATTACTTACAATCTAAATCAGATGCTGACTATACAACAAACTTAAACACACTTGCTCGTGAGAAATTCGATCTGATTTACGGAATTGGTTTCTTAATGGAAGATGCTATATCTGAAATTGCGGATCAACGTAAGAAAAACCACTTTGCTATCGTTGATGCAGTCGTGAAAAAAGACAACGTGGCCAGCATCGTTTTTAACGAAAACGAAGGATCATTCCTTGTGGGTGTTGCGGCTGCTCTTACAACAAAATCAAACAAAATTGGTTTTGTCGGCGGCGTTGATTCTGAATTAGTCAGAAAATTCGAAGTCGGTTTCCGCGCAGGTGTTGAAGCTGCTAACCCGAAAGCAAAAGTTGAAGTGAAATATGCTGGTGCATTCGATAAGGCTGACATCGGTAAAGCAACAGCTGAAAGCATGTACAAATCTGGCGTCGACATCATCTATCATGCTGCTGGCGGCACTGGAACTGGTGTCTTCACAGAAGCGAAAAACCTGAAAAAAGCAGATCCTAACCGTAAAGTTTGGGTCATCGGTGTAGATAAAGACCAGTATGACGAAGGAAAAGTACCTGGAACAAAACAAAGTGTCACTCTTACTTCTATGGTTAAGAAAGTAGACACAGCGGTACAAGACTTAACAACAAAAGCAAAAGATGGTAAGTTCCCTGGCGGCGAAGTGATCACATACGGTCTGAAAGAAGGCGCTCTTGACATCTCTCCATCTAAGGAAAACCTTGATAAAGATGTATTAAAGAAAGTGGAAGAATGGAAACAAAAAATCATCAAGGGCGAAATCAAAATCCCTGCAACACGCGATGAATTAAAAGATTTTAAAGCTTAATTTGAGCATCGGGATAAGCGCGCCTTATCCCCTTGCCTCTCCTTTACCTCCTCTTTATTCGTAAAAGGTGGTAAAAGAAAAGCTGCAGCCTCGTTTTGCAGCTTTTCTTTTGCTAGTTTTTATCTTCATCAGCACCCTAAAAAAGGAGCGGTTAAACCTGTGGATTATGTCATTGAAATGTTGAATATACGCAAAGAATTCCCTGGCATTGTAGCAAACGACAACATTACGCTGCAGCTAAAAAAGGGCGAAATTCATGCGCTGCTTGGTGAAAACGGCGCTGGAAAATCAACGCTCATGAACGTGCTTTTCGGACTGTACCAGCCTGAAAAAGGTGAAATCAAGGTACACGGAAAACCCGTGACCATCTCTAGTCCAAATGATGCTAGTGATTTAGGCATCGGAATGGTGCATCAGCACTTTATGCTTGTCGATACCTTTACTGTCGCTGAAAACATCATTTTAGGTAAAGAGCCAAAGAAGTTTGGAAAGATTGACAAAGAGCAAGCCATACAGCAAGTACAAGAGCTTTCTGACCGCTATGGTTTAAAAATAGATCCTGCCGCAAAAGTATCTGACATCTCTGTCGGTATGCAGCAGCGTGCAGAAATCTTAAAAACACTTTACCGCGGCGCTGACATTTTGATCTTCGACGAACCAACGGCCGTTTTAACACCTCAAGAAATCAAAGAACTCATACAAATCATGAAAAACTTAATCAATGAAGGCAAATCCATTATTTTAATCACCCATAAGCTGAAAGAAATTATGGATGCCTGTCATCGCGTGACCATTATCCGAAAAGGTCAAGGTATTCGTACACTTGATGTGGAAAGCACAAATAAAGACGAACTTGCAAGCCTCATGGTTGGTCGTGAAGTGTCATTTAAAACAGACAAAAAAGCTGCTTCTCCTGCTGAGGAAGTTCTTCAAATTCAAGACCTCACAGTAAAAGACGCCAGAGGAATTGAAGCGGTCAAACAGTTAAACCTCTCAGTAAAGGCTGGCGAAATTGTTGGAATTGCTGGGGTAGACGGCAATGGCCAGTCTGAATTAATTGAAGCCATTACCGGTCTAAAAAAATCAGAATCTGGCACGATCATGCTAAACGGGAAAGCCATTCAAAATCTCCCGCCTCGTAAAGTGACCGAATCTGGGATTGGACATATTCCTCAGGACCGTCATAAACATGGACTTGTACTCGATTTTTCAATTGGAGAAAACATTTCCTTACAAACGTATTATCAGCGTCCTTATTCAAAATTCGGCTTATTGAATATGAAGAATATTTATCAAAAGGCAAAACGAATCATTGCGGAGTATGACGTCAGAACACCGAGTGAATATACAGAAGCGCGCGCCCTGTCAGGCGGTAACCAGCAAAAAGCCATTATCGGCCGTGAAGTGGACCGCAATCCTGATTTATTAATTGCCGCTCAGCCGACACGAGGACTTGATGTTGGTGCGATTGAATTTGTTCATAAACGTCTCATTGAGCAAAGAGACTCTGGCAAAGCCGTTTTGCTCATCTCCTTTGAGCTTGATGAAATTATCAATGTTAGTGATAAGATCGCTGTCATTTTCGAAGGCAGCATTGTGGCCATTGTTGATCCAAAAGAAACAACAGAGCAAGAGCTTGGCCTATTAATGGCTGGAAGTACGCAACAGGAAGTGGGGAAAGAAGCAAATGTCTAATCGCTTAACAAATCTGCTGATTCCGCTTATAGCCATTGTACTTGGTCTTTTGGTTGGGGCCATTATTATGCTGGCAAGCGGTTATAGTGTCATCGAAGGCTATGGCGCCCTTTGGAATGGCGTTTTCGGTGAAACCTATTATATGGGAGAAACCATCAGGCAAGTGACACCTTATATTTTATCAGGTCTTGCTGTTGCCTTTGCATTTCGGACAGGCCTGTTTAATATCGGTGTCGAAGGTCAAATGCTTGTTGGCTGGGTAGCTGCTGTATGGATTGGAACAACTGTCCATGCACCTATGTATATTCATCTGCCGCTTGCACTCATCACCGCAGCTGCTGCAGGTGCTCTATGGGGCTTTATTCCCGGATTTTTAAAAGCTCGTTTTTATGTGCATGAGGTCATCGTCACCATCATGATGAACTACATTGCCCTTCATGTCACAAACTATTTAATCTCAAATGTCTTAACAGATAATAAAGATAAAACAGATAAAATCGATGCCACTGCCTCTCTTCGCTCTGGATTTTTTGAGCAGATCACTGATTTCTCCCGGATGCATAACGGTATTTTTGTTGCCATTATTGCGGCGGTCGTGATGTGGGTCATTATTCAAAAAACTTCTAAAGGGTTTGAGTTACGGGCTGTTGGAATGAATCAGCAGGCATCACAATATGCTGGCATGAACGTTCGCCGCAATATCATTTATGCGATGCTCATTTCAGGTGCTTTTGCAGGTCTTGCAGGCGCTATGGAAGGTCTTGGTACATTTGAATATGCCTCTATTAAAGGCTCGTTTACTGGCGTAGGTTTTGATGGAATTGCTGTCGCTTTATTAGGTGGAAATACGGCTGTTGGTGTTGTCCTTGCTGCATTATTGCTTGGTGGATTGAAGGTCGGTGCATTAAATATGCCGCTTGAATCAGGCGTACCGACTGAGGTTGTTGATATTGTCATTGCGATCATCATTCTTTTCGTCGCCTCAAGCTATATTATTCGTCTTGTGATTCAACAAATGAAGAAAAAGGGGGGAAAATAAGTGGGATTTCTGCAAATACTTGAAATCATCGTCCCAGCTACACTTGTTTATGCTGCACCACTTATTTTAACCGCTCTTGGAGGCGTCTTTTCAGAAAGATCAGGTGTTGTCAATATCGGTCTTGAAGGTTTGATGGTCGTCGGAGCATTTTCCAGTATTATCTTTAACTTATTTTTTGCTGATACGTTTGGAGCCTTGACCCCGTGGCTTGGGCTTCTCGTTGGAATGGCCGTTGGCGGATTGTTCTCACTGATTCATGCAGTCGCGACCATTACCTTCCGAGCTGATCAAACGGTCAGTGGTGTGGCCATTAACATGCTGGCACTTGGCGCTACATTGTTTGTCGTAAAACTGATTTACGGAAAAGCACAAACTGATAAAATTACAGAACCTTTCTATAAAGGAGATATTCCCCTTTTAAGTGACATTCCGATCATTGGTGATATTTTCTTTAAAGATGTTTATTATACGTCCATACTTGCTTTAGCCCTTGCGGTGGTTGCATGGTTTGTTTTATTTAAAATGCCATTTGGTCTTCGTCTTCGTGCAGTTGGAGAGCATCCAATGGCAGCTGATACAATGGGAATCAAAGTGTACCGGATGCGTTATATCGCTGTCTTCATTAGTGGACTGTTTGGCGGTCTGGGCGGGGCTGTTTATGCCTCAACGATCGCGCTTGATTTCTCCCATGCTACCATTACTGGACAAGGCTTTATCGCACTAGCTGCGCTTGTATTCGGTAAATGGCATCCATTTGGCGCAATGGGAGCTGCTTTATTCTTTGGATTTGCTCAAAGCTTAAGCATCATTGGTTCTCTCCTGCCGCTGTTCCAAGATATACCGAATGTGTATATGCTCATAGCACCATATGTGCTCACCATCTTAGCACTTACTGGCTTCATTGGACGTGCCGATGCACCGAAAGCACTTGGTACACCTTATTTAAAAGGAAAACGATAAATACGATGTATGATCAATCCCCTGAAGGACAAACTATCTTCAGGGGATTTTTGTATGATAAAAAACTCAAAAACTCCTGTTTATTTTACTTTTATTACACTTATTTTAGTTTAATAAATAGATGAGTGTCACAGAATCTTCTACAATTGAGACAAATAGCATTTGGGGGTGTTTATGTGGCTAATGCACAACAATTGAAATCGATTACAGACGATTCTGACAATAATAAAAGCGTTTTCCGTAAGATCATGTCTTGGAAAATTGGTGTTATTGATCTACCTGTGTATTTAGTACTTGCAGCGATTATTTTAACTGCCGCTTATTTTAATAAAATTCCAGCAAATATGCTTGGTGGTTTCGCTGTTATTATGATTTTGGGGATTTTCCTTGGAGATGTAGGACAACGTATTCCAATCTTAAAAGATATTGGTGGACCGGCGATTCTTTCTTTATTCGTACCATCGTTCCTGGTCTTTTTTAATGTTCTGAATCCGAACTCATTGGAAGCGGTTACGTCTCTTATGAAAACGTCGAACTTCCTTTACTTCTATATTTCTGCTCTTGTAGTAGGTAGTATTCTTGGGATGCAGCGGACTGTTTTAGTACAAGGCCTTATTCGTATGTTTGTCCCTCTAGTTGCAGGTACAATTGCAGCTGTGAGTGCTGGTATCCTTGTTGGCCTTTTAGTTGGTTACACACCGCATCATTCATTCTTCTTCATTATTGTACCGATTATTGCCGGTGGTGTTGGAGAAGGGATTTTGCCATTATCTATCGCTTATTCACAAATTCTTGGTGTATCAGCAGAGTCATTAATTTCTCAATTAATCCCTGCGGCTGTCATTGGGAACGTCATTGCCATTATCTGTGCTGGCGCAATGAAGAAGCTTGGTGAGAAACGTCCTGAACTAAATGGGAATGGCCGTCTTGTGAAATCTAAAGAAGCAAACGAAATTTTCGAACAGCCAGATATGGATGCAAAAGTTGATTTCGGGTTAATGGGTGCTGGTGTACTCGTTGCTTGTACAACCTTCATCTTTGGTGGTTTGTTAGAAAGCTTTGTTCATATTCCAGGTCCAATCTTAATGATTGTTCTTGCTGCTTTAATCAAATACTTAAACGTGATGCCTCAGCATCTTCAAAATGGCTCACAGCAGTTCTACAAGTTTGTATCAAGAAGTTTTACATGGCCGCTAATGGTTGGTCTTGGTATTCTATACATTCCACTTGATGATGTAGCAACTGTCATCTCATTTCCATTCGTATGCGTATGTATCGCTGTTGTACTCGCAATGGTTGGTTCTGGTTACTTCGTTGGAAAACTAATGAACATGTATCCAGTAGAATCTGCTATTGTCACTGGCTGTCACAGCGGACTTGGCGGTACTGGTGATGTTGCAATTCTTTCAGCTTCTGGAAGAATGGGTCTTATGCCTTTCGCACAAGTATCTACACGACTTGGCGGAGCAGCAACTGTTATCTGTGCAACGATCTTACTCAGAATGTTTAGTTAAACTACCACACATAAAAAGCATGAGCTCTCACATGGGCTCATGCTTTTTTTATATTTCTTTTATCCTATAGGATCTCTTATTCATCAGCTAATACAATTCGTAAATATTCCCTGGGCTGAAAAGGATACAACTTGGTTTCTTGATAGCTCATGTGAAGAAGATGCTCAGAAAACAGAGGCCATTCACTCCCGGCCTGCCACCTTTTTTGATCATTTCGGTCAATCAAGAATGCTCCTCCTAAAATCGTGCAGAATAGGCTTAAGCTGATGGCGATCTTTCGTTTCATTTGATCAGCTCCTTTAAGAAAAGCATGTACGAAAAACAAAACAATATACAATGAGTGTCATTTTTGATAAAATTATTTTTGTGGTCAAAAGAACCTAAAACAAATACAGTTTGCTTGAATTCATTTCAAACCAATGCACTATGGCTGTATTTACGCTATAATTTTAATTACCAGTTCTTTAGAACGTGAATTTATATTGATCAAAGGAGGTTCATTTTCTTGCAGCTTATTCACTTCGCCATCCTATCACCTTTTTTACTCGCTTTTGTTGTACCTTTCCTTTACAAATATGTGAAGCGTATACATACAGGATGGTTTGTTCTCATCTTGCCGATTCTTTTATTTACCTATTTCATCCAAATGTTACATATCACTTCGAATGGACGAACGCTTTTCTCACAGGCTGAATGGATTCCATCTTTAGGGATGAATTTCACTGTGTATGTCGATGGTCTCAGCCTGTTATTTGCTTTATTAATTACAGGTATCGGCGCACTTGTGGTACTGTACAGTATTTTCTACTTATCAAAGGAAAAAGAACAGCTTGGCTCTTTCTACACGTATTTGCTCATGTTTATGACCGCGATGCTGGGTGTCGTTCTTTCTGACAACATGGTGGTTCTATACTTGTTTTGGGAGTTAACGAGTATCTCTTCCTTCCTCTTAATTGGGTATTGGTATAAGCGGGAGCGCTCTAGGTATGGAGCAACGAAATCACTGCTTATTACTGTTTTTGGCGGATTAGCTATGCTTGGTGGCTTCATCCTCATTTACCTGATTACTGATTCATTCAGTATTCGTGAAGCAGTCAATCAGCTTCAGCTCATTATGGCATCACCTTACTTTATTCCTGCCATGATCCTAATCTTAATAGGTGCCTTTACGAAATCAGCGCAGTTCCCATTCTATATCTGGCTGCCTGATGCAATGGAAGCACCGACCCCTGTGAGCAGTTATCTGCATTCTGCTACGATGGTGAAAGCCGGTATTTATCTTGTTGCCCGCTTCAGTCCAATCTTTGCTATATCAGAGGTATGGTTCTGGACCATTTCCATTGTTGGACTTGTCACATTATTCTGGGGATCATTCCACGCCGTCCGGCAAAACGATTTGAAAGCCATTCTGGCCTATTCGACAGTGAGTCAGCTCGGCATGATTATGCTCATGCTTGGCGTCGGCGCAGCTGCGATTCATGAAAACAATCCTGCCTTTTTTGGCGCAGCCATTCTTGCAGCTATTTTTCACCTCATTAACCATGCTACGTTTAAAGGCAGTCTCTTTATGGCAGCAGGTATTATCGATCATGAAACAGGAACTCGTGACATTCGGAAATTAGGCGGATTAATGACGATCATGCCGATTACCTTCACAATTACGTTAATCGGTACATTTTCAATGGCCGGATTACCGCCATTTAACGGTTTCTTAAGTAAAGAGCTATTTTTCACAAGTATGATACGAATTTCTGACATCAGCTTTACGGACGTTTCAACATGGGGTGCTATCATCCCTGCACTTGCTTGGCTTGCTAGTGTCTTTACGTTCATTTATAGTATGATGCTCCTCTTTAAAACTTTTAGAGGCCGTCTGAATATAGACCAATTGGAGAAAAAACCGCATGAAGCACCGATCGGCATGCTCATTCCGCCAATCATTCTAGCTGCACTTGTGGTCACCTTCTTCTTTTTCCCTAATATTCTTGCCTATTCTGTCATCGAACCCGCAATTGCGGCGATCATTCCTGAAGCGATTGAAACAGGAAGCCGTTTTTCTGTGAAAATTGAAGCATGGCATGGCTTCCAGCCAGAGCTCTATATGACAATAGGTGTTGTTGTACTCGGCACAATCGGCTACTTGACGCTTTCAAAATGGCGTCCAATGTACAACATCTTTAAGGAAAAATGGTCATTTAACGCTTTATACGACCGCTCTCTTATCGGTTTGGAAAAAGGGTCATACCGCTTGACAAACAGTTATATGACTGGTTTTCTTCGTGACTATCTTGTTTATGTGTTTGGGTTCATGATTATCGTCATTGGCGGCGTCATGTTTTATCAGCAGGCCTTTTCATTTCAAACAGATCAGGCTGCCTCAATTGGCACGTATGAGGTGATTCTTTCACTTGTGATGGTGGCGGCGACGATTGCAACAGTATTCGCAAGCTCACGATTAACAGCTATTATTGCTCTAGGTGTCATGGGCTACACGCTGTCATTATTCTTCGTGATTTTCAGAGCACCTGACCTTGCGCTGACGCAGCTGATTATTGAAACGATTTCTGTCGCACTGTTTTTGCTTTGCTTCTATCATTTGCCGAAGCTGAGCTTAAAGCAAAAAACGAGAAGATTCAAAATGACCAATTTCATCATTTCATTAGGTGTTGGGGTTGTTGTCACTTGTCTAGCTTTCGCTTCCACAAGTCAGCAGTCACTTGACACTATCTCAACTTACTTTATTGAAAACAGCTACAAACTTGCTGGCGGTGACAATATTGTCAATGTCATTCTTGTCGATTTCAGGGGCTTTGACACCCTTTTTGAAATCACTGTGCTCGCCATTGCGGCACTTGGTATTTATGGGTTATTAAAAACACAAGCAAAACGGAAGAGAGGTGTGCGGCGATGAGAAAGATTGATACGAATGATATGCTTTTGCAAGTCACAACAAAAATCACAGCATTCATCATCTTGCTTTTCTCCCTTCACCTATTTCTTGCGGGGCATAACAATCCTGGCGGCGGATTCATTGGCGGCCTGATGAGTTCTGCGGCTGTCGTTCTTCTGCTTTTAGCCTATGATCTGAAAACAGTAAGACGCATTTTACCCTTTGACTTTATTTATGTAGCTGGAGCCGGTTTGCTCGTTGCGATCCTGACAGGTATGGGATCCTTTCTATTCGGTGCACCTTTTCTATCACATGCATTTGATTATTTCCAATTACCGTTTTTAGGAAAAACAGAACTGGCGACAGCCGTCCTGTTTGATATCGGTGTGTATTTGGTCGTTGTCGGTGTCACCATGACCATTATTCAAATGATTGGAGAGAAGGAATAATGGAATTTCTAATGTCTATTATCGTCGGAATTATTTTTATGGCGGCGACCTATTTGATGCTGTCAAAAAGCCTTCTGCGGGTCATCGTCGGTACTGCTGTTTTGAGTCACGGCGTCCACTTGCTTCTTTTAACAATGGGCGGCTTAAAAAAGGGAGCGCCTCCAGTTCTAAAAGAGGGGCTCACATCCTATGTAGATCCATTGCCGCAAGCATTAATTTTAACAGCCATTGTCATTGCTTTTGGTGTGACATCCTTATTACTTGTCATGGCCTTCCGAGCCTTCCAAGAGCTGCGAACAGATGACATGGATCAAATGAGAGGAAATGATCAGCATGAATAATCTCGTGATCCTGCCTATTTTAATTCCATTACTAGCTGCTACACTATTGATTTTTATGAATAAAAACATCATGCTGTCAAGAGTTTTTAGTGTCTTGGCATCTCTCTCAGCCATTATATGTAATGCATATTTGGTTCAAACGATTTTCACAAATGGGATACAAACCCTTTATTTAGGCGGCTGGAAAGCACCATTTGGGATTGCCCTTGTCGCCGATCAATTTGCTGCACTCCTTGTGCTGACTGCTTCCGTTGTCGGGCTTGTGACAGTCCTCTTCTCCTTTCAAACGATTGGGAAAGAAAGAGAGCGGCTCTTCTATTATTCTGGCGTGCAGTTTTTGTTAGCTGGCGTGAGCGGAGCCTTTTTAACGGGAGATATATTCAACCTGTTTGTCTTCTTTGAATTACTGCTGATGGCCTCTTATATGCTCATTGTATTAGGCGGATCAAAGCCTCAGCTTCGTGAATCACTCAAATATATTGTGTTTAATATCATCTCGTCGGCATTATTTATTGTCGGAGTTGCCTGCTTATATGCAGTGACGGGTACGCTCAATATGGCTGATTTAAGTGTGAAAATAGCTGAATCAGGGCAAACAGGGTTAATCACTGTTATTTCCATCCTGTTCCTCATTGTATTCGGCTTAAAAGCTGGGATCTTCCCGCTTTATTTCTGGCTGCCAGGATCGTATCATGCACCGCCAGCAGCGATTTCAGCTCTTTTTGGTGCTTTGCTCACAAAGGTTGGCTTATATGCGATTGCCAGAGTCTTTACATTAATTTTTATACACGATACAGGCTTCACCCATACACTCATGGCGTGGCTTGCCGCACTGACGGTGATATTCGGTGTGATAGGTTCGATCGCCTATTCTGATGTGCAGAAGATTGTGATTTATAATATTGTCACAGCTGTTGGGGTCATTTTGTTTGGATTTGCAGCCAACACACCTGCATCACTCCAAGGAGCCATTTATTATCTCATTCACGACATGGTGATCAAAGGGGCTTTATTTATGCTGGCAGGTGCCCTCTTTGTGTACGCTGGCACAAACCAACTGAAAAAAATGGGCGGACTGATTCAATCTCAGCCTCTATTAGGATGGATGTTTTTCATTTCGGCTTTATCGCTGGCAGGAATTCCGCCGCTGAGTGGCTTTGTTGGAAAACTAAAAATTGTGGAAGGTGGATTTTCTGCTGGATACATGACGTTTTCTATCTTGGTCTTACTGTCCAGCCTCCTTGTCCTCTACTCTATTATGAAGATTTTCATGTCCGCATTTTGGGGCGAGGAACAGGATATGCGACGAAGAAAGCCGTCAATTAAAGGAATGGTGTACCCTGGCGTACTGCTTGTCGTCTTATCGCTTGCCATTGGGTTAGGGACAGAGTTCATTGCCCCTTATATCAATCAAGCAGCGGAAATGCTCTCTACACCAGAAAAATATATTCAAGCTGTGCTGAAGGAGTAGATGAACATGGCTTTTCAAATATTACTAAACGCTCTCCTCGCCTTTACATGGATGTTTATGAATGACACATACAGAGCCGCAGACTTTGTATCAGGTTTTGCATTAGGGATGATCGCCATTTTTATGCTGCGTCGATTTTTCCCGCAGCGTTTTTACGGCTATGCCCTTTATGCGATTTTCAAGCTGATCATCATTTTTATTCGCGAGCTGCTTCTTGCCAATTTAAGTGTATTAAAGACCGTATTATCTCCAAAGCTCAAGATTAAGCCCGGTATTTTCGCCTTTCGTACGGATTTGAAAACAGATTGGGAAATCACCATACTGGCTAATATGATTACATTGACACCAGGTACACTAGTGATTGATATTTCCGACGATCGTTCCATTTTATACATTCATGCGATGGATATTGAAGATGCTGAAAAAGCCATTCACGATATCCGGGTTTCATTTGAAAAAGCGATTCAGGAGGTGAGCGGTAAGTAATGGAACTCATTTTGCAAATTTCACTTGGCATTCTTGCGCTGTCTACCTTGCTTTTTGTGATACGAGTGATCAAAGGTCCGTCTATTCCTGATCGTGTGAGTGCGCTTGATGCGATAGGAATCAATTTAATTGGGATGACAGCCATCGTTTCAATTTTACTGAAAACAACTGCATTCTTTGAGATTATTTTACTGCTCGGTATCCTTGCCTTTATCGGTACTGTCGCTTTTTCCAAATTTCTTGAGAAAGGGGAAGTGATTGAAAATGATCGTCATCGCTAAAGCCATCGTCATTTTCTTTATCCTGCTGGGCGCTATCCTCTGTTTGATTTCAGCTATTGGTGTCCTTCGCCTGCCGGATGTTTACACACGTATGCATGCTGCATCAAAAGCATCGACACTTGGCGTTGTTCTGATTTTAGTAGGTGTGTTTTTTCATGAATGGTTTCTTGCAGGCGTTATTTCTGCAAAAATCCTTCTCGGCATCGTATTCATCTTCCTGACAGCACCAGTCGGCGCACACTTAATCGGAAGAGCCGCCTACAATACTGGTGTTAAGCTCGACAAACGCAGTGTACAAGATGATTATGGCGGTTTCCGTAACTTTGTAATTAAACGAAAAGAAGATTCTTATTTATAAAAAGCGAAAAAGAATGGCCTGATATGTTGGGCCATTCTTTTTTTTATCTCTCAACGTGCATATAAAAAAAGCTTCCGCTGCACCGGGAGCTTTTTTATATGCGATCAATGACAGCAAGTGTGCATCTGGACGTACAGATGTGCCGGTCTCGATCATCTTTTATATCGATTTGAAATACCATTGTACGCCGTCCTACATGCACAGGAACAGCTGTCGCTGTCACAACTCCATCGCGCACAGATTTTAAATGATTGGCATTGATTTCAATACCTGAGCAAACTTGCTGCGTTAAGTCTAAATGAGCCGCAGCCCCCATGCTCGCCACTGTTTCTGCTAGAGCAGCAGATGCTCCTCCATGCAGTAGTCCAAATGGCTGTTTTGTTCTGTGATCGACTGGCATTGTTGCAACGCATCGTGATTCATTGCACTCTATAATCTCAATGCCTAGTGCCTCAAGCAGTGTATTTGATCCGCTCACATTCATTAAGGCCCTCTCCCTTCACACGTTTACAGCACACTTTCAGACTTGGCAATTAACACCGCTTCTGTACGAGATCCAACATTCAGCTTATTAAAGATGGATGTCAAACTGTACTCAATTGACCGTTTGCTCAAATGAAGCACATCGGCAATCTCCTGGTTCGTGTATCCTTTTTCCACTTCTCTAAGGATCAAACACTCCCGTTCCGTTAAGAGATCGTGGTCAGTCTGCTGCGCTTGTTCTGGCTTTTCTTGCTGCTGTGAAATTAATTTCTTTAAATAGGACAGCTGAATGACAACTTCTCCTTGCAATGTCCGGTGTATGTATTCAATAATTTTGTCTTTCGTCTCTGTTTTACTAATTGCACCGTGTAATCCAGCCCGAATAGCCTCTTCAAAATAATCATCTACTTCATACCCTGTATAAATGATAATTTTCACTTGATGGTTGGTTTCTAAAATTTGTTTCGCTATGTCCATTCCATTGATATCCCCGAGATTTAAATCCATTAAAATCACATCATAGATGGAAAAGTCATGCGTCTTTAAAAAGGCGGCTTCTGCATCAGGACTTAAACAATCGACTGATAGCTGCTGGTCTGATTCTAATATGCTTTTTGTCCCTTCCATGACAGCCGGATGATCATCAATGACCAATATCTTCTTCATGTCTTCCTCCCTTTAAATCACTCACTTCCATTTTATATAAAAGACTTGGCTGATGCCAAGTCTTAATCCTTAATAAATGGTTACAATTCCATTTCAATTTTCACCTTGAGCCCTTTTTCCGGTGCTGTGTGAATTTGAAGCTTTCCATTTAACGCTTTCACTCGTTCTCTAATTCCCGAAAGCCCCATGCTCATTGTGTGCTGATCAAGATGACTTGCATCAAAACCGACTCCATCATCCTCATAGTGAAGAACAACCTGATCTTTAATACAAATTAGCATCACTAACACTTGAGTGGCCTTAGAGTGCTTCAGGGCATTAGATAACAGCTCCTGAACAATACGGTAAATATTCAGCTGTGAATCAATATCAATGTCCAATTCTTTATCAAAGCGTGTCGTATTCAGCCTAATATGAAACGGTGCTTCCTCCTGAATTTGAGAAGTCAGCTTCGATATCGCCTTTACTAAACCTAAATCATACAGCAGCTGAGGCCGAAGCTCATGACATGTTTCTCTCGTCGTTTGAATCACTTTAGACATTTGATCGTTCCATGAGACAAGCGAATTTTCAATGGAGGTTGGGCATTGGTTGTTTTGGAAATTCGTTAAAAACATCTCTGACTGCCTTTTTAACGATATCAAGTCCTGCAGCACGGAATCATGAAGATCCCTCGCTAAATCTGAGCGCTGCTTTTCTTCCATGGCAAACATGATTTTCTTCAGCCACGCAGGATTGGCCTCGCGCTGTTTCAAATCGTCAAGATGCTCCATCAATTCTTCGATCTTGACGACATTTTCTAAACTGACACTGGTGTAAAATGCCAATGTTTTCAACCAAGAAATTTCATCACGAGATAATTTTGGTGTCCGTAAATTAGATAAACAGCAAATCACAAAAGAGTGACCGCCCCGCTCACCAATTTTCATCATAAATCCTTTATCAAGCGCAATGATTTTACCAACTTCACCTAATAATTCTTGAAATTGGTCTACATACCTTTTCCATAGCTTACTGTCCTCTGTCGATTCATCAATCTCTTCAACCTGTCCATCTGCCTTCACTTGCAGCACAAAAGCTTTATTAACAACAAGCACTTCTAAAATGGTGTATTTCAAATGGTATAACACTTGGTGAAGTGATGACGCTTCACGAATGAGCTGCGTGAATTTAAACACACTGTCCTGATAATTATGCTTCTCTGAAAAACGCTTCAGACGAAAACGGAAATCGATGATTTCTTTAAAATAGAAGACAGTGAGCATAAGAATATACGTGATAATCGTAAATTTCATTGTATAAAAGTTAGCACTTGGCTTCTGAATGAAATCAAAAATAACGACTACCACTATAGTAGGTGTGATGGCTAAAAGACTATAATATTTGATTCTCCCCAAGAAGAAATCAACATTATATAATTTATTTGTCATAAATTGATAGACTAAAAAAAACGGAATCAATAGAGCGAACGATGCAAGGATATAAGGTGAAATAAAATATTTATGAAACAAATAAGGAATAATAAAAAATAGCATAAATGGACTGAATGATGAGATCAAAATAAGTGCAAAGGCACTAAGGACATTTCCGATTTCAGTCCCTTTCAACTTTTTAGCAGCCTTTAAAGTGATAATAATCGTAATAAATGCAAGTGCAAAGAATGAAAGTAAGTTAAAAGCAGCTAAAACCATATTTTTAAACAGAATTTCTAATACAATATTTATAAAAGGGACGGCATACAAACAAAGAAGTACACGCCAACTAATAATTTCCGTTCCTAATTCCTTTATATATTGATACATAAAGTGCATATACAACGGCGGTACACAAGTCATCGTAGAAATGACGATAAAACCGCTAATATATTCCCCTTTACCAGAGCCGCCAGAACTTACATAGGCTACAGCAACAGCTAGCAAAAAGAGAGCAAGAATGTATGCAGACTCTTTTTTCCTAGATTTATTGATTTTTAAAATCATAAATATACAGAATAAACAAATCGAATAAAAAATGATAGGTATTAAATAAATAAACAGATTTTCTTGACTTAATAAGCTTACATTCTCTATTTCAATTTCATCACCATGTCTATCAACAACTAAGCTCTTGACATTCGCTAAATAACCTCGTCTTACTTCTTTGGTTGGTTCTTTATTACCGTTCACTTCAAGGATGATATCGCCTTTTCTCACACCAGCATAATAGCTGTCTGTAAAATCTACAACATCCTCTATTTCAAGTTGTCCGTCACTATTCACCGAAACGACTGCTCCTACAAAAATATTAAACACATTGATGTAGGAAATATAAATCACATAAATGAAGCTAAGGATCAGTAAAATAAAAGTTAATTTCGAGTAAAATTTTTGCATAGACCCTCTATACTCACCCAGCATCTCTCCATTTTTTTGATCTAATGGTGTCTTCTTTTTGAAAACCTTCAACAATAATGCTTGCAGTCACTTGATCAACGTGAAGTAACGATGCATTTCCATTTGCAACTTGCTTTAATGCCAAAGGATTCTCCACTAGATAACTAACTAGTTTCTGAATGTTCATCTTCTCCATCTCCAATTAAAAAGAGTATTAGCTTTTCCTTTTTAGAAGCCTCTAAATGTAGTATTTTGAATGCTTCTTTAAACTTATTTCTGAGAAGGTTTCTCATAATAAATACATATTGTTGAACACCAGATTCTTTTAATTTATCCTTTAATTCTTCAGAGCCGATGCTCTTATCCTCTGATTGATAATAACTGAGCAAGTCTGAACTGGATGGATTAAATTCATTTTTTAAATATACTAGCGGTAATGTTTGCATTCTTTTAAAATCAATATTCTTTTTATTAAAAAGAGCCACATAGTCATTTTCAAGCTGCTCTGCCATGCCTAGATAATAAGCATATTCTTCTACATTTTTTTCAAATGAACCTGTTGCCAAGATAACCCCTAACATACAGGGTAACACAAACAGTGATCCTGCCTTTAACTTCATGATATTTAAACAATCCTGCTCATTCTCCGGCTCCAGTGTCATATCCAAATACTGTCCTTGCATTGACTGAAAGGAATAGGAGTATACACTGTTTAAAAGCTCCGGTGCATGATCAAGCTTTGAAAAGACTTCAAAGCTCAATACAAAAAGAACATTCGCCGCATTAATCGCAATTCCGCTCTGACATTTCATCCAAGGATACGAATCATTGTCCTGATCTTCAATATCATCTAATATATCGGCTGATAAGATGAGAAGTTCAATCCCTGCTGCCAGTTTTGTAATCGCTTGCTTGTCTTGACCGCCAAATGCCTCATAATGCTGGTAAGCTAATTGTCCAAAAGGGAATTCATTCTTTATATCAGTAAATTTCAGAAGCAGCTTTTGTAAATCATTCTGCCTGACTGCATGTTGAATAAAATCAGACATATTCTGCTTGATTTTTGTATTCTCTAGATAGTTTAGCATACTCGATCTTGTACCTCACCCTTTCGCCTTTTATTTTACTAAAAAGACATGAGCAAATGTCCACTGACATCGCTATTTAACAATTATATAATAATATATCCTTTTTTTGTATGTATTTGGATAAAAAAAAGACTTGATGATTATCAAGTCTTTAAGAAATTTTCACATATTCATATTTGTCGTATTGATCAATGCTTTTGTTAATGTTATGAAGAGAAGCCGTTGTTTCTCTGATTTCGTTTTCAAGTTTCCATAATAATTGTTTAAGTTCTTCGATTTCATACTTTTCCATCGATTCCACTCTCCTTTTTTGGAAGATCAATGTATTTGTGTATGGTGATTGGGTCATAAGTATTTGATCTGTTACTAACAGTGTAAATGTAATTGAGTATTTTTTCACCGAAAAGTATGCACAAAACGTGTGCGCGATACCGCAAAATTCAATAGGTCTTTTTTCATCATTTTCTGACTTTTCAAATCATACTTTTATCTCAATTTCAAGGGAATTGCGTCATTTTTGCGACAGGAATAGGCATCATTCGTCACACTTCTCTCCTAACAGAACGTACGATCCCCTCTATATCTTCGTTTTTGCGTGTCATAGGTCAGACGACAGACGCTATTGTGGACACCGCAATTTTTTGGCGACATTCACCGAAATTGACCGCAAAAGTACCTATTTTTATGCTGGAATTACAAAGATAGAAAGATCATTTTGATTCTTTATTCTGATTTTCTACATACATTTAGAACAGATATCCGTCCAATTTCACGCCAATGAGAGAAGAGGTGACCATGTGTTTTACTATGTACCTTATCCTGCTTTGCAGGTTCCCGCAATGAACAGCGCATACCCGACGCGCACGCCAATGACTTTTCCTCCAGTTGATGCCCACTCATTTCAACGAGCCGCAAAGGAATCAGCCCGTCTCGTTGCTGATGCTTCACTCATCACGCAGCAAATTTCCAGCTCTCTTCCGTTTGCGCAGCGCATCATGGAGGCTGCTGAGCGCTCTGATTCGACAAGTGTCATCCGAATGTTAAAGCAAATCGGGGTGAAAAGCGGCATTGATATCCGCTTTAGTCCAGAAGGCATTCGAATCTACTTGTCTCTTGCCTCCAGCAGACTTTTCCTTCTTTTACAGTGGGCATGACAAAGAAAAAGCCGCTCTCACGCGAGCGGCTTTTCTTAAGATTCAAACATTTTATGGCACCATTCAATGGCTTCTATATAACAGCCATAGGCTTCCTGTTTCGGGAGATTTCCATCGAACATTTCATCATCCCATTCATTTCGTTCAATACGTTTGGCCACACCTAGCACAAAAGAATAA
Source organism: Bacillus sp. SRI_025 (assembly GCF_057592095.1). NCBI lineage: Bacteria > Bacillati > Bacillota > Bacilli > Caryophanales > Bacillaceae > Bacillus > Bacillus sp. SRI_025. The sequence goes on from NZ_JBYEGB010000001.1 coordinate 74,898, forward strand.
TCATTTTCATAGCCAAGCAGTGCCTCGCCAACTTCATCAGAAAGCGGCAGCTCCTTCACAAGTTCTGTAATATCTGCCCTGACAAGTGTATCGATGAGAGAAAACATGCCTGTCAGCATATAAGAGGCAGGGTGCTCTCGTTCAGTCCGATAGGCAATCAGTTCACACGTTTTGGCACGAATGAATGACATTTTGATAATTTCTTTTTGGCTTGAGTTAGCTTGGACATTCAGTTCTTTAAATGAAAGGATAAAGATCCAGCGCCGAATTTCATTAAACCCAAGCAGGATAATCGCCTGCCGGATACTCTTAATTTGATATAGACGTCTCATGCCGCCTGAATTCAGCATTTTTAATAATTGATATGATAGCGAAAGGTCACTTTCAATAAAATGGGTCACGGTCTGGATATTCGGCTGGTCCTTGCTTAACTCATTTAAAAGCTGATGGTACGCATGGAAGCTGGTCGATAATGCTCGTCCTGATATCACATGCGGCTCACTAAAGAAATACCCTTGAAACAGGTGGAAACCCGCTTCTAGCGCTTCTTCATATTCTCTTCTCGTTTCTACTTTTTCTGCTAGAAATCGAAGGCGATACTTTTTATACGTATTCAGAATAGCTCTTCGTTCTTGCGTTGTCGTTTTCAGAAAGTCAATTTTTAAAATATCAATGCAATAGAGGAGTTCCTCAAGCAGCTTGTCACTATAATGTGTTCCGTTTAGGAAGAAATCATCGAGTGCAATCGTATATCCCCATTTTTTTAACTGCTTACATCTCATAATAAGTGCCGGGGTAATCGGTACATTTTCTAATATCTCGATCACAAGCTGATGCGGATCAAAATAGGTGAGCAGATCAGATGAAAGCAAGCTTTCGGTGAAATTAATGTAGCATCGTTTTCCTTCTGTCAGTGTTTCGATGCCGATATTTAGAAAACTGTTGATAATGAGGTCCGTTGTCGCTTGATCACCGTCTTCAGCGCTATATGTATTGGTTTCACTATCTCTATAAAGCAGCTCATATGATACGACTTGTTCTTTTCTGTTAAAAATAGGCTGTCTCGCAACAAACACCCTCAACTGCTCCAATCCTCCTTTATGCCATGACAAACAAGATGTGCTTTCAGTATACCAAATGATTGCGCTTTTAGTTCATTTTCAATCGGTCAAAATAAAAAAAAGAGACCATCCGGCTTGATGATCTCCCTTTCTTCTAATCATTCGCTTTCATAAAGCTCTTTTTTGATTTTATTTTTCACATCATGGATAAACTGCATTTTATTATCCCAGCATTTTTGACTCAAATCGACTGGATATTCTTCTGGTTTGCTGATTCGTTTGTATTCCTCCCAGAAGAGTCCAAGACTGTCCTGCACGTAGGCTTGAATCGTTTGAATATCTGGATTGTCATAGACAAGTTTACCTTGTTCAAAAATCGGGACGTGAAGATCTTTCGCCACAAAGTTTGTTACGAATTTACTAATAAATGTATGCACAGGATGGAACATTTTTAGTTTATCCTCACTATGAACATCTTCCTCTTCAAGTGCAATGTAGTCACCTTCAGAATGATGGTTCAATTGATTAATAATGCGGTACACCCGTTTACGGCCTGGTGTTGTCACTTTCTCTGGGTTGGATGAAATTTTGATGGTATCATTCATTTTGCCGTTTTCTTCAATGGACACCAGTTTATACACTGCACCGAGGGCTGGCTGATCGAATGCTGTGATCAGTTTTGTCCCAACACCCCACACATCAATTTTGGCGCCCTGTGCTTTTAAATTCATAATGGTGTGTTCATCAAGATCGCTTGATGCAATGACTTTTGCATCATGGAATCCTGCTTCATCCAGCATTGTTCTAGCTTTTTTAGACAAGTATGCAAGGTCCCCGCTATCTAGTCTGACACCAATGAAGTTGATTTTGTCTCCAAATTCTTTCGCTACCTTAATCGCATTCGGAATACCTGATCTGACAGTATCATACGTATCGACTAAAAAGACACAGTCTGTATGTGTTTCAGCATATTTTTTAAATGCTGTATATTCATCGCGGTATGCTTGTACAAGTGCGTGAGCATGTGTTCCTGATACTGGGATGTTGAAGCGTTTTCCAGCACGAACATTACTTGTTGCTTGGAACCCGCCGATGAGTGCCGCTCTTGCTCCCCACATCGCCGCATCCATTTCATGTGCACGTCTTGTTCCGAATTCTAAAGCTGTCTCATCTTCAATGATTCCTTTAATCCGAGCTGCTTTTGTTGCAATCAGCGTCTGGAAATTCACGATATTGAGCAATGCCGTTTCGATTAACTGAGCTTCAACAAGCGTTGCCTCGATGCGCATAATCGGTTCATTCGCAAAGACAATTTCCCCTTCTCGCATTGAATGAAGTGTACCTGTAAAGGACAATCCGCTTAAATAGTCAATGAAATCGCTTTTATAACCAAGTTCATCTTTTAAATACGCGAGATCGCTTTCAGTGAAGGAAAAGTCCGATAAATATTCAATCGCTTTTTCTAAGCCAGCAAATACAGCGAAGCCATTGTCAAATGGAAGCTTTCTAAAGAAGAGTTCAAAGACTGCCTTCTTCTCATGTATGCCGTCTCTCCAATACGTTTCTGCCATGTTAATTTGATAAAGATCTGTATGTAGTGATAAACTGTCGTCATTAAACCGATGCTCCAACTTCCATTCTCCTTCCCTTACTTAACCACTTTCGCACCAAGCGACTGCTCAAAGTGAGAAAGTGCCCACTCGTGCCCCGCTTCATTAAAACTCGCCACAGCATTTTGGTGAATCACAAGTTCAAAGCCTTTATTGTACGCATCAACAGCTGTATGAAGTACACAAATATCGGTACATACGCCGGCTAAGTGAAGTTCCGTGATGCCGCGCTCGCGCAGTTTCATTTCTAATTGAGTGCCTGCAAAAGCAGAGTATCTTGTTTTTTCCATATAGTAGACATGTTTTAAATGTTTTGACGTGTGAAATAGTGAACTTAGTTGTCCATAAAGTTCAATACCCTCTGTTCCGCGAATATTATGGGGCGGAAATAACTTTGTCTCTGGATGATAAGGGTCCTCTTCTTCATGATGATCGACAGCAAAGACGACAAAGTGGCCTTCATCAATAAATGAAGAAGTGATCTCTGTGATCTTAGACTCAATCGCCTGTCCAGGCTTTCCGCATGTCAGTTTTCCATCGTCTGCAACAAAATCAACTGTATAATCAATACAAATCAACGCTTTGCCCATCCGCATCTCTCCCATATGCTCTTTTGAATCATTATATCTTATTCATTTCACTAGGGAAACCTATTCAACAGATTCATGAGAAAAAGCTTTTTGAAACAGCTCATCTTTTAGATAGATGTGCTCTTGATTGACCGCACTTGGCATCTCTATGACAAGACCAAATGGAGAGTGCGCTTCATGATGATTCACCACTTTAAAGGAACATCCAGCGGCATTTGCCATTTTCACATATTGAGAATAAGAAGCATAGGACAGTTCACCATTTAAAAGAAGGGAGGCCTGTCGATTGGCCTTCAATACTTGCTCCACCTCTTGATACGGTTTATTTCTTGATACCTGTCCCTTTGTGAGGGCGAGAAGCGCTCGTTCCCTTAATGAACCAAGAAACATCCTTCGTTCATCAGGTTTTGTTTCAGCATGTCCAAATATCCCCTGCTGCAAATAAAAGTCTACGGATTCTTCTTTCATCGCTGTTTTCACTCCTGGTTTCTAAATTTACATTTCTGTGACCCAGTGCACAATCTTGAGTGCGAGGTCACGGGCTTCGTCTGTTTCTACTCTTTCCATTAAAGATTGTTCAAGCGAATGGATGAGCTGCTCTTTTTCGTCCTCATACGCAATGGAAATACTCCATTCAATGTCAGGTACGGCTACAAGCGTTTTATATTCTTTTTTATTTTCATGTAAATATACATTGTAGGTCTTTGGTTGTCCGCTTGTGATGTGTGCTTTTCTAATTTTCATTTGACTCTGTTCACACCTCTTTTTTCTTCTTACATCCATATCCATTGTACCATAAAAAAAGACAGCTTCTGAAAAGGAATTCCCTTTCAAAGCTGGCTACGCATTAAAGCTCTTTTGCTGGCTGATCAGGTCTATATCCCACATAAACGTAACGTTTGGACTGCTAAAAAATTGGACAAAGTCCCCTGCATTATAGGTACCTGAACCACCGGCGGAGTGATCGACACTTTTTGGCGAAATGGCAAAAACATCACCGAAATGTGCAGAACCATTCCCAATCACACGGTCAATATGAATAGGTCCAACAATCGCTGGCATCTTTCCACCACCTTTTCTCCCCACATCATATGCCCAGCTCAAAAATACGTGTATGAAAAATAAAAAAGACAGCTGATCTGTAATCATCAGCTGTCTTTCTATGCGTTAAATGATTGAGGCTGGCCAAACAATGTGAAGTCCCAAAGCATTGTGGCATTCGGATCACTTGTAAGTGACATATAATCACCTGAATTAAAGGCTCCTGCCCCGCCAGTAGAGTGGTCTACAGCCAAAGGAGCAATAGCCAGGACATCACCGAAAGTAGCCGCACCGTTTCCTCCTAACGACTCAATATGAATAGGTCCAACGATTGCAGGCATCAGAATCTCCCCCTATCTGCTTATGTCAATCATCTTATTCAAAAAGGGAAAAGGTGTGCATCTGCCCTAGACGTTTAAATGCTGTTCTTTACGAGAGCGCTGACGCAGCTGCACCAATCTGACAATATTCAAGGTGATGGCTTTGAGCAGTGCATAAACAGGAACCGCAAAGATCATACCAAGGATCCCGCCAAAGCTTCCTGCCCCAATTAATAAAAGGATAATGGTCAAAGGATGTGTGTTGAGGCGTTTCCCAATAATCAAAGGAGAAATGACGTTTCCATCAATTTGCTGTACGACAAGAATGACAATGACTGTCACCACCGCTTTTCCAGGCGAATCAAGAAACGCAATAAGCACAGCTGGTGCCGCGCCAAGATATGGCCCAAGGTAAGGAATCACATTTGTGACCGCAATGATAATACCGAGAATGAGCGCATATTTCACACCAATTAATAAGTACCCGATAAAACAAGCCACTCCAACAAATAAACAGACAACAATCTGCCCTTGTATGTAAGCCGCAAGCGTATCGTTTAATTCTTTAAAGATTTTCAATCCTTCTTTACGGTAAGGCATTGGCAAAAATTGAACGAGCTTGTCCGGAAACTTATGTCCGTCTTTCAACATATAAAACAAAATGAACGGAACTGTGATCACAGCTAAAGCAATATTGGCAATCACGCCAAACACAGCAGACATACTTGAAGCAATATTTTCCGGCAAATCTTTTAATGTCGAAACAATTGTCTGTTCAAACTTCGAGACGGAGACATAATCTTGGTTCATCATCCAAGTAAATGTTTTAGAATGCGAGAAGTCATTCATAAATTTCTGCATATCCGTCACATAACCAGGGAAGCTTTTGACAAGTCCACCGACCTGCGTGACAATAATCGGTCCCGCAGCATTCACAATGAACGTGATGAGTCCGATGAACAAAAGATAAATGATCAGGATAGCCAGTGTCCTAGGAATTTTCTTGGACAAAAATCGAACAATTGGATTAAAGATGAAAAAGAGAATTCCAGCCAGTAAGATGGGAACAAACAAGGTTGAAGCAAATAAAATAATCGGCTGAAATAAAAACGAAACCTTTGTTGATACATAAACAATGAGTAAAACAAGTAATATTTGGAATGTCCAAAAATGAACTTTAGATTTTAACAAAGATGCTCCTCCTGTTACGTATTGATCTTATTAAAAAACTACTATTCAACCCACCTTCTGTCAACTGCTTCTTGTTTTAGAACCTTATTTTTTGTAAAAAAAAGAACAATTGGTATATCATGCACTTTTTCCAGATATACATTCTGTAAGCATGAAAAAAGCAGACACCTTTGCGTCTGCTTGTTACACTCTTTCACTGTGATCAGGCATCACCGATACAATTTGCTGGATCCGCACATAAAAAACTGATTTTGCCCCTGCCTCAATGACAATATGATCCGGCATGACTTCTTTCAATTTTCCACGCACCGTATCTTTCACTGTTTGAACAATTAATCTCATACCGATTACTTTCTGCAATGTTTGATAAACATATGGATCAACTAATGAAACAAGCTGTGGACTTCCTTGTTGTGCCATCCTACCTGCCCCTTTACTTGTGTATTTACCCACAGCGTATGCAATGACCCATGTGAATGTCACTCAGGGCAAACCCACAACATAAATACCATATTTTAACATTTTATGTTATTTTACATCTTTTGGAAGTATAATAGATTGGTGCTGCCAACAACTTAAATCATTTGAAGAGGTGAAGGATCTTGAAAAAACTCATCTGTCTCGCTGCTGTCATGCTCTTTTTTTCCTTTGCAAGTTATGCGTATGCAGGATCAATTGGAGATGAACCTGGGACACCGGGGAAGTGGTTTAAAGGAGAAGCGCCAGTTCAAAAAGACGAGTCAAAACCGCCACTTGTTTTTGTTCACGGCATTAACAGCTCCTCCTCCACATGGTTCGACCGAAACGACATGGCAAAGCAAGCTGTTCTGAACGGATACGAAAGCGCATTCATAGATTTGTATCCAGATCAGGATACGAAAAAGAATGGCAAACTATTAGCAGAAAAGCTAAAAGAAATCTATGATGTGTTCGGTCGAAAACTCATTGTGATTGGTCATAGTAAAGGCGGGGTGGATACACAGTCCGCACTCGTGTATCACAATGCCCATCCATATGTAGAGAAGGTCATCACACTTGGCTCCCCTCATTACGGGACGCCGCTGGCAGATTTAGCGTATAGCAAGGGCGGAAGCTGGCTCGCGGAAATTCTTGGACAAAAAAGCGATGCGCTCTATTCTTTGCAAACGGGGCTCATGGCGGCTTTTCGAAGTGAAACCGACAAGCTGGAGAAGTTTCCTCAAAAATACATCACTTATTCGGGATCGGAATGGGGCACATTTGGCGGGGTGCTGTACTTAGGCGGCATGTATTTAAAGAGCTTTGGTGCAAACGATGGCGCCGTCACGGTAAGCAGCACAAGACTATCATATGCAAACAATATTTTAACAGGGAAATGGGATCACAACTCCATTAAAAACGGCACAAGCATGTTCCCTGTGTTCCAGCATCAGCTGCTGGCAAATGCCGCAAGCACTGGAAGTGAAAATATAGAGAGCCCGAACTCTACTGAGCTGAATACAGATGTTTATGTGAAAGGCGGAGAAAGTGAAAAGGATAAAACAGAAGCGTTCTATGTAGAGGAAGGAACGAATGGCTTATCGATTCAGTGGTTAAATGAAAGGCAGGAGGCGCGGCCGGAAATCATCGCCCCAAATGGAGACGTCTTAACAAATCTGAAGACATCGGAAGCATCTTTCCCATATGAAGGCGCATTTTCGCACCATGTGCAAATCAATAAACCCGTTCCTGGAAAATGGACAATTCGATCAAATTCAGAAAAAATGACTCCTTATTTGCTGCTCGTATCCTTTGATTCACCACTAAATGAAGAAATCAAAGCAGAAGCAGCGAAATCAGGGGATGATGCATCAACCCATTCAAGCGGTCTGATTAAACGATTAAGCAAGAAAGTAGAAACCTTTTACTTTAAGGATGCCCAAAAAGATCATCCTCTCAAAACAACTGCTTCATCAGCTGTTCAATTGAAAAAAGAAGGTGCTTATTCTGTCACGGTTCATTACACTGGACTCACTGCATCAGGTACATCAGCATTTAACCGTACCGTTATTCGCACATTGTATGTCGATCAGCATGGAAATATTCATGGTGACATTCCATACTAAACAGAGCGTTTCATGGGCTGAAGTGCCTGCTGCACTTTCTGATCCAATTCCGTGATTTTTTTCATTGCAAGTGATTCGTCTATTTGTCTGTAATGGTGATGCCCGCCAGGCTCTTCATCCATTTCATCTGCTTTCTTAACGATTTGCTGGAGTGTGTCCTTATGAAGGTCGCCCTCTGGCAAATATGAATCCGTATGAAGCAGAATTGCAAGCGCAATATCTTTGGCTGCCTTTGGTTCCTCACCGAGGCGTATGAGCAGTTTGTGAGCACGCTCCGCGCCTTTAATGGCATGAATATCATTCCGTCTATATGTCTCGTAATCCCATTCTCCGCCAGCTGTATACCATTCATAGTGGCCGATGTCATGCAAGAGGGCTGCTTTCACAGCGAGATCTGGATTAATCCCAGCCTGCACCGCCAGTTTGAATGCGTGATAAGCACAAGCAATCGCATGGGCTTTACCTGAACGATTTAAATATTTTTGAGCGACTGGATGGGTGTAAACATCCATTAATGTAACCTTTCTCATGGAAACCCCTCCTTATCTATATTTTTAGCATCCTAACATATTCTGAAAAGAAACTCAAATGTTCTGTTATATTTTCTATGAGTCTCCAAAATAGCTTATGTCAAATGAGCTGTTTTTGCTTGTACAATACGAAAAAAGCAGTCGTTATGACTGCTTTTTTCTTCTTTTCAGCGTGATATGAAAACCCTTGAAGTCTAGGAAGGCCGAGTACTGGCGCGGAGCGAATTTGACATTCGTGAGCACCAGCACGCAGGCCTGACACCGAATGCGAGGGTTTGTCTTTACGCTGCAGCAGTCGTTATGACTGCTTTTTCACATACTCACGTGCATCGTAGACACATCCGCCAGCTGGATCATCTCCTAAAAGATCGAGCAAAATCCCTGCGACTTCATCTGGACTCTTCAGTGTGCCTGTTTCATATAATTGCTGAAAACGGTCTATTTGTTCAAAGTCTTGTTTTGATGACTTCCGAATTTCCCCCTGCATATCTGTATCGATCGTGCCGGGTGAAAAGGTAAACGTGTTGATCGGATGCTCCTCGTCCTGCTGTTCCTCATGAAAAGTCCTCATAAACATATCGAGTCCTGCCTTTGAACTGCAATACGCACTCCAGCCTTTGTATGGGTTTTTCGCCGCTCCAGAAGAGAGATGAACGATCGTTTTCTTCCCGTTAAATGATTGAGTCTGCTTGGCAAACACATGGCTCAGCAAAACAGGAATGACAAGATTCAACTTGTAATGCTCATGAAGCGTATCCTGTCCCCCTTGTCCAACGCGTTTGATAGGTGTAACCATTCCTGCGTTATTGACGAATAAGATGTCATCATCATCTGCCAGAGTTTGCGGCGTGAGACTATGTTGAAGCCATTTGGCCGCTGCTTCTTCATCCGTCAGATCGACCTGAGTATGTGTGAGCTTTGGATGGGATATCGGCGATGCACTTCTTGCTGCTGTGTACACATGATCCCCGCGTGAAAGCAGCCTGTTCACAAGTGCTAGGCCAAAACCTTTTGATCCGCCTGTAACGATTGAAATTCGAATGACAATCTCCTCCCTTGATATCACTATTTTACGTAGTGAAACGGTATGACATCAAGCAATCTGCATAAAGAAAAGCCTGCCTCTTTTAAAAGAGACAGACTATTTCTTTTCAGCCTTCGCATTCACCTTTGGAATCAGGATAATCATCACGACGAGACCAAGGGCTATCAAGAAACCAAAGATAATCGGAAGCAGTGCTGATGTCTGCTTCTCATGTTCATCCTCAGAAGGTGCTGATACAGCCGAATCACTAAAAGAAATATTCATCTCTTTCATCATGTGAGCTGGTGTTTTGGGTGGGTTCTCTTTTAGATCACTGAAAAGCTGCGGAGAAAGAGATCCACCCGGGGCTTTAGGCGGTTCAGCAAAATGAATGTCTGTTTTGACCTTTGACGTTGTTTTACTTTGTTCATATTTCGTTTGATCCCTCAATATACTCGAGTTAATATTGAGCTCCTTTTCCTGATATTCATTCGGCTTGACATTCGTATCCGTATCTTCACCAGCAGCAAAAGCGGCAGGGATGAGGAGAAAAAGGGAAACGGCAGCGAGTGCCGCCCCTTTCACGAATAGATTAAGCTTCATGAGTCACATCACGTTCCTCTGTTTTATCTTTCCATAGCTTTTTCACAAGCGGTACGACCATGAAAAGGACAGTTAAAATCACTAACCCTGTGACGCCCATTCCAAAGGTGTCTCCATTTCCATATTGGATCGACAGGTACACGTCTGTCACTGGATTGGTAAAGTGGAAATTCGGCATCACCAAATCAATTAATGGTGCGACAAAGAAGAAAATAAGCGCCGTTGCTGCCATCCATCCGGCAATGGAACCGAAAAGGAAGGCCGTGCGAATAAAGGCAGAGCACGCCACTAATAACAAAATGGTGAAGATCGACCATTGAATGGCTTGATCATCTGCAAGCTTGTAAATGTTCAGTCCAAACAAGCTGATCATGAGTCCGACTAATAGATTTAAGATGCCAAACAGTGCACCTTTGACCAGCATCGGAGCTGACGCATAATACGAGCTGAAAAAGCCAATTAACAAACTGCTGATCATCACAATGACCAAAATGACGACCGGCGGTACAGTCTGCGTTTTTTCTTCCGGCACATCGCCGCTGATTTTTAGCGGATTGGCTAAATGGTTATACACATAGTTGCTGTTGCCTTGATCACTTAATGTATTTCCTAAAATACCTTTTAAATCTTGCTGAACAAGTTTTGTAGAGTCGACATTCTTGCTCCAGTTTTCATTCAGCGTATCTGCTTTTTCTTGAACTGTTGTGACACTCTCTTCAATGTTATTCGTATAATCCGCCACCCCTTTTTGGCGGTCGGTTAACGAACTCATATTTTCAGAAAGACGAAGCACTTCCTGACCAATTGAATCCTGTGCACTGACAACAATTGAACTGCCTGCAAGGTCTGCTGTATATACCGCATCTCCTTGATCAGCCATTTGCTCAGCTACATTGTCCGCACTTTCAGCAATTGTCTGTAATTCCTGTTCCATGCTTGCTTGCTGAGTCGTGATGTACTCCGCATAGCCATCTGAAAACTTCTGCATCTCATCAATAAAAGTAGACACATCATCGTTTGATGTCAGCATCTGGTTTTTGAGCTTATCCCAGTTTTCTGTTTCTTCTTTTTTGATGGAGAGGATGGATTGGATTTCTTCTCCTTTTGTGTCATATAGAGAAGAGTTATTAGATGGTTGATAGACATTTGCGATCATCAGCTCTAGCTGAGAGAGTTGATTTGAATAGTCCATTAATTTTTTAGTTCTTGTTGATTTCGTTTCAAATTTTTTCTCAAAAAGATTATCGCTAAAGACATTACTAATCGGTGAATTTCTGCGCTTCAGCTCTTTTACTTTGCTGACAATGGATGATTCCTGATTTTTGATTTCATTTGGAATGACATTATATCGATCTTGTAACGATAGAATCATCTTTTCAAGTTTATCTACTTTTTTCGTCAGACTCTCAAGCTCTTTACTCATTTGACTCACTTTATCTTTCAATTCGTCATTATGAGCAGCAGCTTTTTCTTGAATTTTCTTTTTCACTTCATCTAAGCGAGTTGAGAGTGCTTTTAGGTCATCCTGCGATGAATTCTTACTGCTAGTATCTGGCTGAGCAGGATTTTCACCGCTTTCACCTTGTTCCCCATCTTCAGTCGAAGGCGGTGTTTCCGGTTCTCCTAATTGATCCGCAAGCTCATTCATCTCTATTGAAATTTGTGAGAGTTCATTTGTTTCTTCATCTAAGTTAATCCCAATCTCTTCTGGGTTTTCATTATCTTGGTCTGATGGCCCGTCATCATCAGAATCAACTGGCGGTTCCGGCTCGTCCATTAACTCTTGCCTTTTTGCTAATAGCTTTGTCTGCAGGGCTGATATTTTATTTCGATAATCTTCTAAGTAACGCTCTTCATACTTTTTAATCAGTTCTTCCTGAGACGTCTTCACAAGTTCCGTTAATCCCGTTGATTGCTTAGGAATAGCCTCTTCTCTCGACCTTTGAACAGATTGGATGGCGCTGTCAGTTGTTTTCAGCTGGCTTTGTACCCCGTTGATGTCTGTTTTAAGTCCGCCCATTTGATCACTAAAGCTGCGGGCATTTTGGTTTTGAATGTCAGCGAGCTGTTTGAGCCCTTGCTGGATTTGCTTTTGGCTTGTTGATTGCGCTTTGATCAAGAGATCCTTTTGTTTGTCTTGATACTGCTGGTATTGATCGACTACTTTCACAAAGTCCTTTAACTGGTTCTTTGCTTCTTCTGTTGTACTCAAGCCGTCTTTATATTGTTTCTGTGAATCGGCCATTGCATTCTTTAATTCTTCTATTTGTTTCTTCTGCTGCTGTACGGCATCTGATAGTTTGTTCGAGTTCGGTTTATAGAAGTTGTACATCGTGTTTTGGAATTCGACTTCTTTGCCGACAATATGCTCAAACTCTTCTCTCACATTGCCAATTTCCTGTGATACAAAACTCCAGTATAACGTCGACATCTGTTCATTCATTTTCTTTTGTGCATTTTCCAGCTCTCTTTGCACTTTCTCTTTATTGACTGCATTGAGCTGATCTTGAATCGAAAATTGAATGGACGCCTTTTCCGGATGGTCTTTATCATAGCTCAGCACATTTTTAGAGAAGTCAGACGGAATATAGAGGACAGCGTCATACTTTCTGTTTTTCAGTCCATTTTCCGCCGCACTGCGATTCACTACAGTCCATGTATAATCAGGACGCTCTGACAATGCTGCCACAACATCCTGTCCGAAACGAGCCGTGTTTTCACTTTCACTCGCCCCCATATCCTCATTGACCACCGCAATATTTCGTGTGGCATTCTTCTTCTGCTTTGCCGGATCATCTCCAATCAGGTGGAAAAACAAAACCGGCAGCACAAGAATTAATATCATGGTGGATATGATTTTGATGGAGCTTTTTTGCTGCTCTGTCATTGAACACTCTTCCTTTCTACCGCACATAAAGGAACCTGGATTTTCTTCTCTTTCCCGTTTTCAACCAAATAGCCGAAGCCTGGCTGAATGTCTGGTTCTTGTCTTGCATACGGAAGCGGTATGATGTTTTGCTCTGATTTTTTCATGAGTAACATGGCATGACGAACTTGTTTGATTTCGTTTGTGAGTGCATCATAACCCTTACTGAACTCGGTATGATTTCCTGATGCAATCAGGCTGAAGCCTAAGTGTGCATATGACTTCATGAAATCAGCCAATTGATCTTGAAGACGCGGATCGATCGTCTGCTGAAAACGCGTAATGCCATCAATCACAAGCACAATTTGAGGAAATGACAGCTGATCGGTCTCTCCTCGGCGTACAGCTTCGACATACATCTCTTCCCGCACCTTGAATAAGCGGTCCATTTCTTCTGCCCATTCCGTGATATCATCCTTTGTTTCAAGGTAATCAATGTTCTCTTCTTTTGCATAATGGGATAGACCTCGATCAATTGAATCAAAGACTGCCAGTTTTTCAGGCTTTGCCACTAAAAGCTGATCAAGCATTAGTTTTGTCACATTTGTTTTCCCTCGCTGCGTTTGACCGATGATGAGGCAATGTTTATTCTTTTTCAAGTCAAAATAAACAGGTGCCACAGATTCCTCATCTAATCCGACTGGAATGTCATAAGGCGGTTTTTGTTCATCTAAACGACTTTCAAGCTCCCAAACTGTCAGCTTATCAGGAAGCATTGGCACAGGCTTTGGTTTTTCGGTTGCTTCAAAGCGGTCATGAAGAAGCTGTATCTCTTGTTTCAGATGCTCAAACAATTCGAGATCGTTCTCTCCTTCAACTGGCAGAAACATTTGCGCAAAATAAAGCTCTTCTTTGTTGATAATCACTCGTCCTGGGATCGGCTCTAAACTGAATTTCGGTCTGCCAATAATCGAGTACGCCTCTCCTTGATCCATTAAGTAATGGACAATCTTAGTTTTCAGATTGTTCATCAGCGATTGACGCACTGCATTTACCCGGGTCGCCGTAATCAAGAAGTATATACCTAGTGATTGTCCGTCACGGCTCAGCTGAATAAATTCAGATTCGAGATCATGCATTTCGTCTTTGACAATGTCAAAGTTATCAATCACGATAAAAATGAAAGGAAGCTTTTTCTCATTTAAGGCATTGTACATTTTGATATGACTCATTTCTTGCTGTCTGAATAACCGCTTGCGATATTCAACCTCTTCCCGCAGACGCTTCATTGATTTTTGAATCTTTCTCATCTGATCCATTAAGAAATAATCCGCCGTATGCGGCAGTTTGGCTAACGGAAGCAATGTTCCGTTTCCGAAATCATAAATATATGCGTGCCATTCTTCAGGTGAATACCTCTCCGCAAAGCTCATCAATAGTGTTGTAGCAGCAAGTGATTTGCCGTAGCCGGAGGAACCAAAGATGCCAATGTTCCCATCTTCCATCATTTGATAAGAAAGTGGATGCTGGCTTTGCTGATCTGGTTCATCGACAAGCGCAAAATGGAAGACATGCTCTTCACTCGACGCATAACGTGTTTTAGGGATCCGCTCTTCAAGCGGTGGAAGCCATGGACTTGGCAGCTTCTCAATTCCAAGCTCTTGCTGCATACGTTCAATTTCATCCACAACAGCAGAAATTTCCGTCACTGTCTCTTTTTTCACTGCTGGCTCCGTGCTTACTCCTGATAACGGAATAAGACCAGTATCAGTCACAATGGCAATATCATCTTCTGACCCGTAGCCATCTTCCATATATGGTGCACCGCTCCAAGCTGATTGGAACAATTCATAAATTTCATTATTGCCCACTTGTAAATAGCCGCGGCCTGTGACGGTAATGGACGCTGCATCACTATTTTTCAAAATTTCCTTACTGTCTGACGCATCTTGCACTTTGAGTGCGACCTTAAAGCGGGAGTTACTCCAAATCTGGTCATCAATGACCCCGCCTGGCTTTTGGGTAGCTAAGATCAGATGGACCCCGAGGCTTCGGCCGATACGTGCAGCACTGACAAGCTCCCTAATAAAGTCTGGCTCTTCACTTTTTAATTCAGCAAACTCATCAGAGATTAAGAACAAGTGAGGCATTGCCTGCTCAGCCTTTTTCTCCTTGTAGAGCTTCGTATAATCATTGATGTGATTCACATGATACTGATCAAACAGCCGCTGTCTTTTCTTCAATTCACTTTTAATTGAGGCAAGCGCTCTTTCACTAAAGTTCTTGCTGCCTTCAATATTGGTGATCGTTCCAAGTAAATGAGGAATATTTCGGAACGGCTGCGCCATTCCGCCTCCTTTGTAGTCAATCAACAGGAAAGCAACTTCGTGCGGATGAAAATGTACAGCGAGCGATAAAATATACGTCTGTAAAAATTCACTTTTCCCTGACCCCGTTGTTCCCGCCAATAGTCCGTGCGGGCCGTGTGCTTTTTCATGCAAGTTCAGATCGACAATGTCGTTTTTCCCTTTATAACCGATCGGCACTGATAATGATTTGGCCGTTTCTGAAGTCAGCCATTTTTCACGAATGCCAATGTCATCTACCTGTTTGGCATGGAAAAGATCAAGGAATGAGACCGTCTCAGGAATCGAATTGGTCATACCGACTTGATGATCTAATGTTCTCAGGGTTCTGGCAAACAGTTCATTGTCCCCGCGCTGATGTGTATCAAGCTGAAACGGAATTCGTACTGCCTTCTTGTGCTGAATGAGAATATCTCCTTCTTCTTCGTTAATATAACGGACAAGCGTCGAAATATTTTCAGCTAAGCTTTCCTTTGTTTCTGCTGCAAAGATGATGGAAATACCAAGATCTGTTCGGCTGCCTTCTAAGTATTCTAAAATCACATGCTCGGCAATGAGCTCATGATTTGTCACGATGAACACAAAATGAGGCGTAAAGATTTTCTTCTCTTTTTCTTCTTCTAAATCACGCTCACGTAAAATTTCATAAATCGAGGACAACAGCTGATCACGTGTTTGTTCGTTGTAAATAAACCCTTTGCCATATGTATGAGGCAGCTGGAAGTGCGGAAGCCATTTCATCCATTCCCAATTCTCATACTCCTGCTCATGAAAGATAAAGACAAATCTCAAATCGTGATAGCTGTGCGAGAAAGCAAGCTGTCCGACAAGCTGATGAAGCTCATTTTTCACAATCGCAGGCTTCCCAATTAATCCTGTTGGACCATCCGCAAGGCCGAATGTAATCGGGACATTCTTCACTTCACGATATACTTTTTGCATGTGCTGCGTTTGTTCCATTAAGTCATCAACATCCCGGTTGGCCATATCGCCGCCGCTCATCGATAATTCATAGCTTGATGGGACTGCGCCCGTTCCAAGACGCAGATGCAAGAAGTCGTCACTCACAAGCGTCTTTTCCCAAATGCGGCCGCTGATTTCTGATGTTAAATACTTCATTTGTTCAAATGACGGATAATGATACGTCAAAATATATTGCTGGCGGTCATACAGCTCCTGCAGCTCTTTCCGCTTATTTTCTAAATAAAGAGAATAGACTCGCTGCCGCTTCTCTTCTCGTCTTTTGCGCTGTGATTTTTCTTTAAAGTATTGAACGGACGATGTAATTAACGTCATGATAAACATCGCCATCGACACGACAATAAAGATTCCGCGCGGCTGGATAAGGGCGACAATCCCCATCACAAGGAGCATGACAAGCGGCGGAAGGACAACAAGCCAAAGCCCTCTGCTGTTATTTTCACTCTCCTGCGAAGGAAAGCTAAAGGATACCCGGTCATCTGGTAAATCATAAATCAAACGCGGTGTACGTCTGTATGAAGGGTATTTTTGTTTTGTTTCTGTGCTTGGAGGTCTTGTTTTTTCCAAACGCGTTTGAAAAGGTTCGTAAGCTGTCACCTGTAATAAATCATCATCTATAAATGTCACCGTCAGAAAGTTCCAGAACAGCTCATCTCCGGCATAAACCTTCTCTGGACCGTTGATTTTCTTTCCGTTCACGTAAATCGTCTCGTCCTGAGGCATGACATACCATGTTCCTTTGATTTTCTCTAAAGTGAACTGGTTGGCATCTTGAAACATGGAATGAGCTTGTTCTTTCCACACATCGATCTCATCTTTCTCATCACGTGAAAAAGACAGCTCAACTCTATTTCCTAGGTAATAAATATGCTGATCATGATGTGCATCCATTAAAATAAATGTGAGTGAACCAAGCTGATATGGTTCATGTGGAAGTAATTTGCCTTTCTTTTCATTCCCCTGATAAATAGTAAAACCATCATTAGGTTCATCAGGAGATAAACGAATTGTCCCTTCATCAAATGAAAGTGAAGGGATTGTCACCGTATGCTCTATTTCAGGTCCAATCAGAGCTTCTCGATTGAACTGCTCATCTAAACGGACGGTTTGATAATCCTCCTCATAAAAAACCCAAAGAAGACTCAAACGCTCCACCTCCTCATCGGACAGCACCAACTGTCAGTTGTATCGAAAGAATTATTTTTTCTCATCTTTTTTTGTCTGAGAGGTTTTCTTTTTCGCTTCAGATTCTTTCTCTTTTTTCTCTTGATCGGCTTTTGACTGCTCTTTTTGTTCAGCTGTTTCATCTGTTTGGCTTGCGCCCGAGGAGTCACTTGTGTTTGTCTCGGCTGTTTCTTTTTCTTCATATTTCGCCATTTCTTTAATGATTGGATCTAGCTGTTTTTGTTTTTCTTCAGCAGAAAGGTTGTCATCGTTTTGAATTTCATTGCGGTAGGCGACGAGTGCCGTGAATATGTACCTGTCGTCTCCAAGCACCCGTGCAATATCAAGTGCTTCCTTGCTATTGCCTTGTCCAATATGAATCCAGAATAGGAAGTATTGCGGATCTGTCTGTAATGTGTACGTTTCTGTGATTTCTTTTTTATGCTGATCAAGTAAGAGGCTGCCTTGATTCGTTTGTACATACGAAATGGCCAGTTCATATTGAAGAGAGACTGGCATTTTATTGGCTGGATACTTCTCTAACGTATCCACCACTTGACTGTACTGCTTGTTGAGATAATATTTGTTTGCCTCGACGTATGCTTCTTGTTTTGGCATGGCAAAAAAGAAGGTGTAAATGGTGTACACCAATGCAGGGATTAGCAGAACAAGCAGACCTAGTCCGATGTATCGCTCAATCTTCCATTTCTTTTTAGGGATGGTTAATAGCGTTTTTTCTTTCGTATCGATTGCTTTGATCTTTTGCTCAATCAAAGCTGACAATTCTTCCAGCGACTTCGTTTCACTAATTTCTTTTGCCAGCTCAGATAATTTCAACGTTTCATTGTAAGCCACATATTCTTGAAATTGATATTCATGGTCAACCACTCGAAGAACGACGGCCTTGACCTCTTTTAACAGGCGATGCTGATCAGTTTCATATGGCGGGATGCTTTCTTTGACTCCATAATGCAAAAATGCAGGAGCTAAGCCTTGATGAAAAACAATGTTTTCAGGAGAAACAATAGGATGCAGCCGCTTCACGTCGTGTTTAAGAACTGCATCGACAAGCTGGTATGAAAAAATCCATTTGCTTTTTTCATCCTTTGCATGGATGAAACGAAATTCCTGATAGGCAGGAGGCGGTTGAATAGAAATGATGACCTCATCTTCAGTTAATTGAATCTCTTTCTGAAATGAAGGATTGATGTCTTTGATCGGTGCCGCTTCTAAACCGTCTAAGAGTTTAATTGTCTCTTTTTGAAAAATAAAGGTATAGGTGCCTCCCTCTTTTTTCATGACTGCTTCTAATTGTTCTTCTAAATAGGAACTCTTTTTATCTGCCATTTACAAAAGTCCTTTCATAGTATTTCCAGCCTGTCTCCTGTGGTAATCCCGCAGTCTGACAGCTTATATTCGCCTGAAAACACAGCTTTCTTATTGACTACTCGCACCCATCCGCCTTCCCGCTTTGGAAGCGAGATTTGTTTTGCCTGCCAGGCGATATGGATGACTTGTTTAATATGTAAATAATTTGATAGTCTCAAATCAAACACACTGCCATCATAATTTTTTAAGTCGATGGTAATATCGATATACACAAATTTCCACCTCACAAAATAGAAAGAGCGCCGGCATCCATTGACAGACTCGGCGCTGTTTCTGCTTTTCACACTTAGAAAGGAAATCCCCTTGATTAGCCGCGGATTTGGCTTGCGATGTCTTGGTCAGTGCTTTCAAGTGTATTTGCCGTTTGATCAAGCTGATTGCTGACATCTGTTAATAGATCAGACATTTTGATAAATGAAGGCTTAAGCTGTTCGTATTGATCAGCAAATGCTTCACTAGAAGCACCTTCCCACATTCCTTTTAAATCAGAGATCATTCTATTTAGACGATCAACTTGGTTTAACACTTCTTGACTTTCAACACCATATTGCTTAGCGGTCGCTCTTAGTTCTTCTGGGGTTACGCGAATAATTCCTGACATATTCCTCATTACCTCCCGTGCATAGCCGCCATATAATGGGCTAATCCACTTATTTTTTGACGTTATTATTATAAAAACAGAAATGATACACAGTCAAACAAATCTGTTTTTATTTTACAAAATGAGTCTATAGAATTACTGTTTTTTCGCTTTTTATCTAGTATTTAACAGTTTTTTGGTCATATATTCTTAATAAGTATCCACCGACTTTGGTGGACCTTTCCGCCTATTGATTTTTTACTACGTTATTATTGTACTATTTCTTTTTCATCGTGCTTCAACATCCACTTGCTTGCTTCTCACACTTTTTGTTTTTTTAAGTTTATGGCAGTTTTTTGTTGATTTACGTACCTCATTCTCTTCATAATGTAAGTACGTGAAATATTCGAAAAAGCAGGGGTTTTTTATGACAAAAAAGACAGATCCGTTTAAGTATAGTCTTGATCGTTTAGAGGATGTGGCAGACCAAATAAGTGATGTGCTCAATTGCCCTATTACTATAGAAGATACTCATCATCGATTATTGGCATATAGCACACACAATGATTTTACTGATCCCGCCAGAACTTCAACCATTATCTCCCGCCGGGTACCGGAAAAAGTCATCAATCGGCTTTGGAAGGACGGCATCATTCCTACACTCCTTAAAACAGACGAACCGCTTCGTGTCCCTCAAATTGCAGAGGTGGGTTTATCTAGCAGGGTCGCCATATCCATCTGGAAGGACAAAGAAGTGCTTGGATTTATTTGGGCGATTGAATCCGCACAGCCATTTTCAGAAGAAGAAATGGACCTTCTCAAAATGGCAGCACATGCCGTGAAAAACAAATTACTCAATTTACAAATTCGAAAAACAAAAACAGAGGAACGCAATCAGGAGCTTTTCTGGAAGATGCTTACGGGTCATATTCATGAAAAGGATGAGATGCTTGACCTTTTTTTAAGACTTGGCATCAGATGTCCAGACACATATGCCATCATCATCTTCCGTCTTCGTGACGAACTCACAGAGGAGACAGAAAAAAAGCTGTCCTATCTGCTTGAAACAACACAGCAAGTACAGGTATTGTTAACGACTGTTGATTTTCACGAATTCATTATTCTTGTCTCACCAAAAACAGAACATCCACTTCAAGATATTAAACAATTCACAAGCGGCATGCTGCAGCAGCTTGCGGACCGGTATCATATTCAGCATGTTCAGGCAGCAATTGGAGGAATTTACGATAACATCTCTCAAATTCAGCCTTCCTATAAAGAAGCACTGGCTGTATTAAAAACGAAAGAACGCTTTCCAGTTGAAACAGAACGTTTAAACAGCTTTTCTGAACTAGGCATTTATCAATACCTTGATGTGCTTGCTGAGAAGCGAAAGGGCTCTTCTTACTCCAGTTACTCTTTATCGAAGCTGGAGGATTACGACCTGAGGCATCATTCCAACCTCGTCGAAACACTTGAACGGTTTATTGACTGTGACAGCAATGCCAATATTGCCGCAAAGCAATTAAATATCCACATCAATACCTTAAATTATCGATTAAAACGGATTACAGATATCGCAGAAATTGATTTAAAAAACATGAATGAGAAAATGACCATATACCTTGATATGAAGCTAAAAAACGTCCCTTTGTGAAATTTCACAAAGAGGCGTTTTTTTATTTTTTATTTCAACCGAAGAATTTTCTAAACTTTCAGGATACACTAGACATACAATATCAATAGATAAGCATAGGAGGAATAAACATGATCATCGGCATTCCGAAAGAAATTAAGAACAATGAAAACCGAGTGGCATTAACACCAGGAGCAGCTTCTCAATTGCTTTCAGCTGGACATCAGATTTTAATTGAAACAAACGCTGGTTTTGGAAGCGGATTCACTGATGACGATTATGTATCTGTTGGTGCAGAGATTCTTGATCAGGCGAAAGATGTATGGGCATCTTCTGATATGATCATGAAAGTAAAAGAACCATTACCTGAGGAATATCCTTATTTCAGAGAAGGACTCATCTTATTTACGTATCTGCATCTAGCCGCAGAGCCCTCCTTGGCTGAAGCATTAAAACAAAAAGGCGTTACAGCCATTGCTTATGAAACCGTAACGGACGGAAAATCACTCCCTCTTCTCACACCTATGTCTGAAGTAGCAGGCAGAATGGCCGCTCAAATAGGTGCACAATTTTTAGAAAAGCCAAAAGGCGGAAAGGGTATTTTACTTGCAGGTGTACCAGGGGTATCAAGAGGAAAGGTCACCATTATTGGCGGCGGAGTTGTTGGAACAAACGCAGCGAAAATGGCAATCGGACTTGGCGCAGATGTCACCCTGATTGATGTAAATGCAGAACGCCTGCGTCAGCTGGACGACCAATTTGGCCATCAAATGAAAACGTTAATGTCCAACCCTGTCAACATTGCAGATTCAGTCAGTGAAGCAGATCTTCTCATTTGTGCTGTGCTGATTCCTGGTGCCAAAGCACCGACACTTGTGACAGAAGAAATGGTGAAACAAATGAAACCTGGTTCTGTCATTGTAGATGTAGCGATTGATCAAGGCGGCATTGTCGAAACCATTGATCATATCACAACCCATGACCAGCCTACTTATGAAAAACACGGCATATTGCATTATGCTGTCGCCAACATGCCAGGTGCGGTTCCGCGGACATCAACTGTTGCGTTAACGAATGTCACTGTTCCATATGCACTGCAAATTGCGAATAAAGGCGTTGCAAAAGCCATTAGAGAAAACAATGCCATCGCAGAAGGTGTCAATGTCATGAACGGACATATCACGTACGAAGCGGTTGCTCGTGATCTCGGCTATGATTACGTACCTGTCAGCAAAGCCATCGATGCCACTTTTATGACTGAAGCTTAATCAACTACCCGCCCTCTTGATGGGCGGGTTTTTATTGTTAACTTAAAATAAAAACAAGTTGACAAAATTTCTTCTTCCCCTTAATCTATTTGTACAGATAAGACAGGGGGAAACATCATGCAAAAGAAGACACGAACTGCTGACTTTGTGCTAGTCGGAATGTTTGCTGCACTCATGGCTATCGGGGCCAATATCACATCCATTGTGCCGTTTTTACAAGTCGGCGGAATTCCACTTACGATGCAGCCGTTTTTTTGTGTGCTTGCCGGTCTCTTACTCGGCAGACGGCTTGGGGCATTAGCTATGATTGTCTATGCCTTGGTTGGAATTGCTGGTGCACCTGTATTCGCCCAGTTCTCTGCGGGCTTTGGGGTCATTTTAGGCAAAAGCGGTGGCTTTGTATTATCGTACATCCCTGCTGCCTGGCTTGCCGGATTCATTCTAGAAAAAAGAAAAAACCCTGGCTTTGGTCGCTTTTTGCTTGCAGCCATTGCTGGTACGACCGTGATGTATGTGATCGGAACGACCTATACATACCTCGCATTAAATGTATGGCTCGATGCACCGATTTCCTATCAAACCACATGGTTCTTTATGATCTGGTTTATGGTAAAAGACTACGCATTGACTATATTACTTGCGATGCTGGCACCTAAAATTTATCGCTCTGTATCCAAAGCCACATCCTTTCGAAAACAAGAAGCTGTATCATAGAAAAAAGAGCCTGTCATCATTCAGGCTCTTTTTTCATCGTTACTCAGCGTATTGATCTATGATTTGTTCTAGCATTCCTTCAAGCACTTCTACATTTTCAAGATCTGATGGACTGAAGCGGTAGCGCGCAAGCTGTTCTCCTTCATTATACATCTCTTCGAGCCATCCTCTCAGGCCTCTTGCTCTGCGGTCGACTTCAAAAACAATGTCTAAGCCGCCTTCATCTATCAGAAAAATCAGCTCTAGCTCATCAAGCATATAGCGATAGTAGTCTGATGTCGGAATGAACTCGAATTCTTGGACGAATGGCAGGCGCCGCTGAAAGTAAGGTGCTTGCTCACAGTCTGCTTCGTTCAGGTGGAAGCCAAGATTTCTAGTGGCCTCCAGTACATTTCTCACCCAAGGATGTGCTTCAACGAAAATGCGGTCATAGTCAGATTTATCGATTCCGCCTTGGATATCAAGGTCTGTCTCCACTGCAATTTCTACTTTTCCGATCGTCATCGGGGTATCAATAGGAAGAATAAATGAAAACGGAAATTCATGCTTTTCTCCAGGCTGGATGGTAAAAGAATCCGCCACCCGGACAGAATGGATGTTGGCATATTTTCTACGCTCTTCATCATCTTTTACAATCACATACTGTGTTTCAATTTTAACATTGATATGACGGATTTCCTGAGAGATTTTCCCGCCCTTTACATGGACAGTTCCCTTTACTTCTTGTCCTGGATAATAAGCGTTTTTCTCCAAAATGGTATCTACTTTCGCTGCACCAATCCCAGCACTTGCCGCTAGCTTTTTAAAAAATGACATATCCCATCTTCCCCTTTTCATTTTTATCAGCATATATACGTAAGATAGAGGAAGAAAGATTCATTTAATTCATACTTTTGTCCTAATTATTTTTTCATCTACGAACAACAAAAAAGCTTATAGAAAAAACATCATCGTTTTCTCTACAAGCTTTTCATTTTACAGAATAATCGCCGCCAGCCAGCCGAACAGAACAAGCGGAATATTATAATAGATAAAAGTCGGGACACAAGTTCCCCAAATGTGGTGATGCTGTCCATCCATATTCAATCCAGATGTTGGTCCAAGCGTACTGTCACTTGCAGGTGAACCTGCATCTCCAACAGCCGCAGCAGAGCCAATAATGGCAATGGTGGCCATTGGACTAAATCCTAAGTGTAAGCAAAGTGGAACAAAGATGGTTGTAATAATCGGAATCGTTGCAAATGATGATCCGATCCCCATTGTCACAAGCAGGCCGACAAGCAGCATTAAAATCGCTGCAAGGCTCTGGCTGTTGCCGATAAATTGGGAAGATGCCTTGACAAGAGATTCAATGTCTCCTGTTTTTGTTAAAACGTTGGCAAACCCAGCGGCAACAAGCATAACAAAACCGATAAATGCCATCATATTCATTCCAGATGTAATGAGTTCATCTGCTTCATCGCGTTTCATCATTCCAGTCACAAACAAGACAAGCAGTCCTGCGAGTGCACCGAAGATCATTCCTTCCACACCAAGGCTTTGCGATAGATAAAGCTGGACAATCAACGAAACGAGAATAGCAAGACCGGCAAAGAATAAGCTTTTTTTCGTATAAGCCGATTTCTCTACATCTGTAATTTCACGATTCTCATATACCTTCGGCTTTCGATATACAAAAATGGAAACAATCAAGCCAAGAACCATTCCTGCTACAGGAATCAGCATCGCATACGGAATATCTGCAAGGTTTACGGTCAGACCCGCTTCCTTCATATTGTCACGAAGCATTCCGTGGAAAATCTGTCCAAAACCGACTGGAAGTAATATATATGGTGCAGTGAGTCCGAAGGTAATGACACACGCTAGCAGTCTGCGGTCAATCTGAAGCTCGTTAAACACCTTTAATAACGGCGGAATGAGGACTGGGATAAAGGCAATGTGAACAGGAACGACGTTCTGTGAAAAACAGGACACGATCAAAATAACAAGAACGATGAGCACTTTTGATAGTGTTTTCCGTCTTGAATCGCCTTCTTTACCTAGAAGCTTCACTGCTCCTTCAACCATAGCATCTGGCAGACCTGTTTTCGTCAGTGCCGCCGCAAATGCCCCTAATAACGCATAACTAATCGCCACGGTTGCATTTCCTCCGAGTCCGTCCGTAAAGGCGTTCACTGTTCCTCCCAAGCCTAATCCACCTGCAAGTCCGCCAGCTAAAGCGCCTATTGCCAGCGCAATCACGACATTGACCCGCAGTAAGCTTAATATCAACATTAAAACAACCGCTAAAACAACTGCATTCATGGTGAAACCCCCGAAATCCTTTAGTTTACTAATGTAGTAGATAATTAAAGTACCAACGTATGTTACCATATAAAAAAAACTTCGTCAAATGGCGTATGTCCTACATAAAAAAGCTCTGCCATCCGGCAGAGCCTTATCCCTTATTTTGTTCCTTCAAATCGTTCCACAAATGTAGCAAGTGATCTTACCATCACACCTGTTGCCCCTGTTGGCCCAAAGCATGAAGGTTTTTCTGTTGTTGCAGTTCCTGCAATATCTAAGTGAACCCAAGGCGTATCCTCTGCGAATTCACCAATGAAAGCACCTGCCATGATCGCATGACCATCACGGCCTGGTGAGTTATTGAGATCAGCCATTTTGCTGTTTCGTACTCGTTTCTTATCTTTTTCCGTGATTGGCAGCTGCCAGATCATTTCACCGCATTCTTCTGATGCTTCTTTAAACTGAGCGTACAGCTCATCGTTATTGGTCATTACGCCTGTTGTCTCATTTCCAAGCGCCACAATGACACCGCCTGTTAATGTGGCCACATCTACAAGGACAGAGGCACCGTGCTGCTTCGCATATGTCACCCCATCTGCTAAAACAAGACGGCCTTCTGCATCTGTATTGAGCACTTCGATTGTTTTCCCACTTAGTGACACAATGACGTCATCCGGCTTCATAGCGTCTGCGGAAATCATATTATCCGTTGAGGCGATGACCGCAATGACATTTTGCTCTGGGCGAAGTTCTCCGATGATTTCCATTGCGCCTAAAACAGAGGCTGAGCCGCCCATATCTGTTTTCATGCCAACCATACTCGCTCTTGGCTTTAAAGAGTAGCCGCCGGTATCATACGTGATGCCTTTACCAACAAGGCCGATGACGTCTGTCCATTCTTCCTTGCCTTGGTATTTCAGCACGATGAGTTTTGGCGGTTCGGTTGAGCCTCTATTGACGGCTAAAATACCGCCCATTCCGAGCTCTTCCATTTGTTCTTTATCTAAAATTTCAATCTCAAATTCATATTTATATGCAAGCTCTGCCGCATACGAAGCGAGATCAGAGGATGTGAGCATGTTCGGCGGCATATTCACAAGGGTACGGGCCGAATTGACTGACTGTCCGTACACTTCGCCGACTTTCAGACTCGCCTGAATTTCAGCTTGATCATGCTCCGTCGTTGCATAAACAAACTCGATAAAGCGATCTGGTTCATTTGTTTTATGTTTAAAATCCTGCAATTCATATGTAGCTAAAAGGCAGCTTTCAGAAAGGGCATGGGCTGCATCTTGAGCAGGCAGATCCTTTCCAACAAACGTATCCAGCAAGACAGAAACCGCTTGCTTTTTATCTTGATGAAGCTTTTTAAATAAATGGGCAAACACTTCTTTAGCCTCTTCAAACGTGTAATCTGATTCCTTCCCAAGCCCGACAAAATAAATGCGTTTGATGCCTGTTTCAGGGGAGGGGAAAAACTTCGAAAGCTGATTTCGTTTGGATGAAATGTCGCCTTCTTTTAATAATTCAGTGATTCTTCCTTCAAGTAATTCATCCATTTCTTTTGCTTTTCCTGATAATTGGCTCTTTTGAAAAAGTCCGATCGCCAGTGTATCTTTATGCTGCAATTCATTTGTCGAGAAAAACATATTTATCACACGCTCCTTAATGAACTCCATTTTTCACATTGGAACTTCTATTATATCAAAATTTGCGTGCCTATACGATCATTGCCAGTCTGTCTTTACTTGATGAACATTTATATTTTCACACGTGGAAGGGCATCATGAAAAAGCAGCGAAAACCTAAGCAGCCTGTCCGTGTTCTCCTCGTTCCACATCTAGTTTCTTTAATGTTATAATGAACATGGACTTGGCAGCATTTTTTACTGCTATCATTTTTTCATCATACTAGGATTTTTAGTTCATCATTTCGCACGATATTTTTTCTTAAAGAGAGGATGTTTCTTGTTCATGAGCGTACTGACGAATTTTCCGCTGCTTGCCAGCCTAGCAGCCATCTTTTTTGCACAATTTGTAAAAGTACCGATTCAATTTATTATTTCTAGACGACTAGATTGGTCGCTCATTACAAGCACAGGCGGAATGCCAAGTTCACACTCCGCAGCAGTAACAGCACTCTCCACAGCAGTGGCTTTAGAGCACGGGCTAGATACATCTATCTTTGCCATTTCCGCCATCTTTGCAATTATTACTATGTTTGATGCGACAGGCGTTCGCAGACAGGCAGGAGAACAGGCGACTGTTCTCAACAAGCTCGTAACAGATTTTAACCGATTTGTTTCCGAAGCAAAGAATTTCCCAAATGCGGAAGAAAAAGAAAAGCAAAAGAAATTAAAAGAGCTTCTTGGTCATAAGCCGATTGAAGTCTTCTTCGGCGGCTTAACAGGGATCTTGCTGACACTCATCTTAGATTATTACTTCATGTAGAAGCGAAAAAGCTTTGGACCTTAAATGGACCAAAGCTTTTTTATTCTTTATTGGCTTGAAACTGCTGACGGAATACTTGCATCGATTCTGCTTCATTGAGCTGATTTAAGTCTTTTTCCGTTAACGTTCCTTCGCCCTTTTTGATGATATAAACATCGAGCACTTTTTTACCCCATTCTCTATACACATCATCAACGGTTTCATAGTATAAATCAAGCTTATGACCTTTAATCGCTTTCCCGGTATCTGCAACGACACCGTAGCCATAGTTTGGGATAAACAGCACCGTTCCAATCGGAAAAACGGATGGGTCGGCTGCCACTGTTGAATATAAATCACGTTTCACTTTGACGCCTGAATATGTAATGCCATATGCATGATGTTCTTTCGTTTTGCCTGTTGATTCCACACCTGCTGTATAGCCGGTTGCCACAACCTTCTGCTTCGGATAATCGTTCCAATTAAACGCTTCTTCGAGAGAAACAGATCGCATGTCTTCACTTTTGAGTGCCATCGTTTCCCTTTTTGGCTGCTGAAAAAAAGAAGACACTTGCTTGCCCGCATCGGTCTCTTTCACCCACGCAGCTAAATCACTTGGTTCGACTCCAGATATGCCCGTAAAGCTTGTCAAAAGTGCAATCATGAATAGCGCTGTCATGAACAATCGTTTCATCCATGTTTTCATCTCTATTTGTCACTCCTCTACCCATCTATTTGTTTCCAAACAAAATGGAAACTATGCAAAGGAGAAACAAAAAAACCCACTTGCGTGTCCACAAGTGAGTTAAAACATTTGATACCCTCTTTTTCGAAGTGCATTAATGACAAAACCTGATGCGATCGCACCGATCAGGCCGCTTAATAAGATGATGATATCTGCCGCAGCGAGTGAGACGATCCGGTCTCCTATTCCTGAAAAAGCAGTGCCAGGCTCTCTTACATAAGCGATCATCTTTTGATTGTTAATAATGAAAAGGCATACAATTGGATATAAAATAGCCATAATCCATGACATTCTCAGCAGCATATTGAGCAAAAAGCCAATGCCAAAGAATAACACGAAAAATAAAATAACTGAAATGATAACGACTGGTAAACTGATCACTTCATCTCCACCCCCAAATATCCCATCATTAGTTTAACTTGGAAATAGAGATGAAGTCAATCAATGGAAAAAGCAGAACGATTAACGCTTCTTTCCTGTCCCTTTACATTCCTCACACGTTTCAGATCCGCCGAGCAATAGCTGAAAATACCCTTTTCCTGAACAATATTGACAGGCTGATGTTTTTTCCTTTGTTTGTGCATTCATATTGCTCACTCCTTAATCTAAATTTTCTGATAATTCATCATAACATATTTTACTGTCCAGTACCAAGTGAGAAAATATTCCGTCAAACATGAAAAAACGTGTACCACAGGGATACACGTTTTTGTCTATATCGGTTTAGAAGAACTTGAATTTTCCTTTTTTCAGAACAAGTCCTGGTCCGCCAACCATGAATAATGAACGGTTGTCGATGATTTTCTTCATTGCAGAAGCTTTTGTTCCTTGAAGTTTTTTACCAAACGCAACACCTACAGCGTCGTGTTCACCAAGAGAAGCAACTGTTCCTTTGATGTCTGGCTTAAAGCTTTCAAGAGAACCGCCTTTTACTAGTGCTGCAAGGTTTTTCGCTACTGTCTCACCTTGCTGCATAGCGATTTGTGCAGTTGGTGGGTATGGACGGTTGATTTCTTCATTGATAATCAATGAACAGTCACCAATGATGAAGACATCATCATTTTCTGGTACACGAAGATCTGGAGAAACTTTTACGCGGCCGCGCATGTTTTCAAAACCAGCTTCTTCAACGATTGGGTTACCGCGTACACCTGCAGCCCAAACAACAGTTGCAGCTTTGATTTCTTCTGTATCATCGTCTTTTCCAACAATGATACCTTCAGGCGTACATTCTTTGATCGCTGTACCGATTTTGAACTCAACACCTTTACCTTGAAGGTAGTTCATCGCATAGTCGATCAATTCTGGATCGAATCCAGGAAGAGCTGTTGGCGCAGCTTCTACACAGATGATACGCACGTCTTTTTGATCAATGTCATACTCTTTGCAAAGCTCAGGCACACGGTTTCCAAGCTCACCAAGGAACTCAATACCTGTGAATCCAGCGCCTCCGACAACGATCGTCAAACGCTCTGGACGTTTTTCAGCATCCGTATTATACGTAGCAAATTGAAGCTCGATGTGCTCACGAAGCTGACGAGCAGAGTTGATGTTAGAGATTGAGAATGCGTATTCTTTCAGTCCTGCAATACCAAATGTTTCAGGAACAGCACCAAGTGCAACAACAAGGTAATCATAAGAAAGTTCGCCATCTGATGTCACAACTTTCTTCGCTTCCTTATCAATGCTTTCAACTGTTGCTTGTACAAAGTTGACACGGGAACTGTTAATCACATCTTTGATTTGATAACGACAGCGGTCATGATGAAGTGTACCTGCACTTGCTTCATGTAACCATGTTGTTTCGTAATGATAATTATGCTTGTTCACAAGAGTAATATCCGCATCATTTGTGCCAAGCTGTTTTGTTAATCTTGTTACAGTCATTAATCCGCCATAACCTGCACCTAATACAACGATTTTCGGTTTATTCACTGGAATCACATCCACCTTTTTTAAATTTGCTGTAAAACGGATAAAGAATTACATATCGTTATTCTCAACCGCTTTGCGGCATTTTATGAAATTTAAACAAAAAAATAAGTATGTGAAAATCTGAACTTTCACCTACATAAAACGAAAGCATTTGACCGTATCCGACAAAAATTCATAAAAAATTAATATTTAGTTCCCTTAACAATAATAGCGAGTTCTGCTCCAATTTTCAAGGCTTTAAACTGAAAATCCTTATGATAAACGGTCTTTCTCACTTTTTCCTCCTTTTCAAAGCTTCAGCATCAAAAAACGACAAGTTTTTCAAAACAAGTCAAACGACGATATGTGGTATGATATGATATAGTGATAACAATTTTCATTTGGGAGGATTAAAGGAATGCAAGAAGATTCTAAGGTATATGACATTACCGTTATCGGGGGCGGCCCAGTTGGATTGTTTACTGCGTTTTACGGAGGCATGAGACAGGCAAGTGTGAAAATCATTGAAAGCCTTCCTCAGCTCGGCGGTCAACTATCCGCTCTTTACCCTGAAAAATATATTTATGATGTGGCTGGTTTCCCAAAAATCCGCGCACAAGAATTAGTTGATAACTTAAAGGAACAAATGGATAAATTTGATCAAACCATTTGCTTAGAGCAGGCAGTTGAAACAGTTGAAAAGCAAGCAGATGGGATCTTTAAACTTGTCACAAATCAAGAGGTTCATTACTCTAAAACGATCATCATCACAGCTGGTAACGGTGCATTTCAACCGAGAAAGCTTGAATTGGATACAGCAGAATCATTTGAAGGAAGCAATCTGCACTACTTCATTAATGACCTGAACCAATTTGCCGGCAGACGCGTGGCCGTTCTTGGCGGCGGAGACTCTGCGGTGGATTGGGCACTTATGCTTGAACCAATCGCAAAAGAAGTATCCATCATTCACCGCCGCGATAAATTCCGCGCACATGAGCACAGTGTAGAAAACCTGCACAACTCGAAAGTCAATGTGCTGACTCCATTTGTGCCAACTGAGCTCATTGGTGAAGACCGCATTGAACAGATCGTGCTAGAAGAAGTCAAAGGCGACAAAAAACAAGTGCTTGATGTGGACGATGTGATCGTCAACTTCGGTTTCGTTTCCTCCCTTGGACCAATCAAACAATGGGGCCTTGAAATCGAAAAGAACTCCATCGTAGTGAAATCTACAATGGAAACAAACATCGAAGGCTTCTATGCGGCAGGAGATATCTGCACGTATGAAGGAAAAGTCAAATTGATTGCAAGCGGATTTGGTGAAGCACCAACTGCTGTCAACAATGCGAAAGCCTACATGGACCCGAAAGCCCGTGTACAGCCTCTCCATTCCACAAGCTTATTTGAAAACAAATAAGAACGGATCAAAAAAGGAGTTCCCACTCGCGGAACTCCTTTTTCGTTTATTTAAAAACCCCAATATAGGCATTTGCCATTCCAAGTACCATTGCAGCAAGCAGCACCACAACAATCCCTGCCACAACCAAAATCACCCGATCCTTCACACGTTCCTTTTTCGGAAGCGGCTTCTCAATCCCGCAAGCTGGACACGTTTTGGAACGATACGGAATCAGTTCATGACAGTTCCTGCAATTGATTTGTTCACTCAAACCTCAGCAACCTCTTTTCTCACTACAGTTTATGTTTGGTTTTCATGATACTCTTTTCGAGTGGAAATAGCCAGTTGTTCGGGCCAGCTGTAACAAAATTGAGCGATTTTCGAAAAAAACACAAACAAGATCAACAATGATATAAATTTTTAAAAAGATGATTGACCCTAACGCAACGTCATATTTTATAGTGGATATCAAGAGAGGTGAATTGAAATGAAAGTGAAAGAAGTAGCTGAATTATTTGGTATTAGCATTCGTACACTTCATCATTACGACAAGATTGGTTTATTGACTCCAAGTGAAGTCACAGATAATCGTTATCGGCTCTATTCAGAAGAAAACCTTGAAACATTACAGCAAATACTATTTTTCAGGGAACTTGGATTTCCATTGAAGGAAATCCAAAAGATGATGCACAATTCTTCATTTAATAAGAAAGAAGCATTTATGCTACAAAGAAAAATGTTAATAGAGAAACGAGATAATCTCAATAAAATGATCGGAAATATTGATAAGACGCTACAACATTTAACGGGAGAAACTCAATACACATATAAAGAGAGGTTTGAGAATATGAATATGAAATTTAGTCAATATGAAGAAGAAGCTCGTCACCGTTGGGGAAATCAAGCTGTTGATGAAGTCAGCTCAAAACTAAATCATTTGTCTAAAGATGAACAAATTGAATTATCTGATAGCTGGGATAGCATATTGAATAAACTAGCCTCTCTTCGCAGCCATTCCCCTAAATCCAAAGAGGTGCAAATCGTCATCAAACAATGGTACGACTTTTTAAACGAAAACTTTCGTTATTACTCTCTTGATGCTTTTTACGGTTTAGGCCAACTCTATATTCAAGATGAACGTTTCACAAAGAATATAGATCGTTATGGTGAGGGCTTGGCATCATTTATGAGCGAAGCGATGAAAGTCTTTACTACTCTTCATAAAAGAGGGAACAGCTTTGAAAATGATGATTGAGAATACAATCGATTAATACGAAACGTTATTCTCAACGAAACACAACAAAGAACATTTTTTCCGACACACCATGATGAAACCTTTTGAAAAGATGTGAAAGATGAACAGAGGAAATACTAAGAAACTGCGAGCTTTTTTCTAATTAAATATCTTTATAAAGAGGACGTGCTGAGTGATTGAAGTCATGTCCTTTTTTTGCATCTTTAAAAACAACACAAAAAACCTCCTCAAGAAAATGATTAATATGAGGAGGTCTTCATTATACAAATGGTTTTACAGAATGAATCGCTTTAACTCTTAACACTCTTCAGGCGTACCGGTATTCGTTGCTGTTCTGAAAGAAGAACCGCACCCGCATGATGCGATGGCGTTTGGATTGTCAATCGTGAAACCGCCGCCCATTAGTGATTGTTTGAAATCAATGATGGTTCCGTTCATGATATCAAGGCTTTCGGAGTCGACAAGGACATTGATGCCGTGCTGCTCGAACTGCGTGTCTTTCTCTGAGACTTCATGGTCAAAGCCCATGCCGTATGAAAGACCGCTGCAGCCGCCGCCTTTTACGCCCACTCGCAGGAACGCATTTTCTTCTTCATGTTCTTTCATCATATCTTTAATCTGCAGTGCAGCAGCTTCTGTAATGGTTACTGGTGTACTCATGATCATCCCTCCTTTTGACTGGATGTTTCTTTTTCAATTATAAACGTGATGATGCCTTTTCTCAAATAAATGGTTTAGAGATAAAATGTCCCGTCACAAATGGTCTCCGCAGGTCCTGTCATAAGCACGTGGTCATTGTCTTTCCAGCGAATGATGAGGTCTCCGCCTGCTAAATGAACTGTCATGTCTGTTTCTTTTTTTGCCTGCCCATTCACAATTGTGGATACAGCCGCAGCACAAGCCCCTGTTCCGCAGGCCTGTGTAATGCCTGAGCCTCTTTCCCACACACGAAAATGCAGTTCGGTTTCACTGACAACTTCAACAAATTCTACATTGACGCCTTCTGGAAACATATCGTGTTTTTCAATGATCGGTCCAAGTGTATGAAGAGGCGCTTTTTCAATGTCCTCTAAATAAAAAACGATGTGCGGGTTTCCCATTGAAACGGCCGTTCCATTTAATTTCGCAGTGCCAAAATCAAGCGGCTCATTAACTGTTGTGCTGGCCGGTTCACCAAGCATCGGCATCGCTTCTTTTTCAAATCGTGGTTTTCCCATATCTACTGTGACTAGCTGAACATGACCATCTTGAGCGTGAACGGTAGCTTCAACGAGTCCTGACAATGTCTCAATCTGGAACGTTGTGTCCGTCACAATTTGATGCTCATACACATACTTTGCAACGCAGCGCAGCCCATTACCGCAGTTTTTGCCCTCTGATCCATCATTGTTGAAAATGCGCATCTTCACAGGTGCAACATCTGATGGGCAAATCAGGATCATCCCGTCAGAACCGATTCCTGTATAAACAGAAGAAACGCGAATCGCTATTTCTGATAGCTGCTCTTCTGGAAGCTGTTCCTTCATCTGATTAACGTAAATATAATTATTTCCTAATCCGTGCATTTTCGTGAATTGAAATGATGTCATGAGCTTCCTCCAAAAATGTTGTTTCTTTATAGTATAAAAGGAGTCGATTCAGGAGACAATCTTATCATCCCCCGTTTTTCATACATAGAAGCTCTTTGCTGCCATGGCAAAGGGCTTTTATTATGCATATGCCTCTTTTTCTCTCGTGTGATGTTTCATATTGATGATATTTTATTAGCATAACATATTGAATACGCTTTCCATTCATTCTCCTTAAAAATGGAAGGTGGAAGAGTGAAAAAAATGCACCTCATGACCCATGTGGTGCATTTAAAACATGTCGTTTTCCTCTATAAAAGCATAAATACGCTCGACTAGCTGCTCTGCATTTTCTCCTGAAACAAATTCTCCATTCACAAGTGCAAATGGGGAGTCCATACATTTGCCGCAATAGCTTAAACAGCCGTATTCCATTACGTCTAGGTTTGGGTCTTTTTCAAGCTTCTCTTTTGCTTCTTGAGACCCTTGTGCAAGATTACTTACACAAAATTCGATCAGTGGAAACACTGTGCTTCACCTCACATTGCCTTACCATCCTACCGAAATTCCTTGTATTAGTCAAAATATGAGCTTCATCTGTATCGTTACGCCTATTCCTCGTAAAATGTTTTACTATTTAGGACTAACTGATGAATATGTAGGTTATTTTGAAACAATTATTGTGGTTTCACAGTAAATTCGATATAATTTTATTTGGTATTTTAACTTAAAGTTTTTTAGTATAAGTGTTTTTCAATGTCTACGGGGAAAAGGAGAATCGTCATGAAAAATTTAGTCTTGATCGGCGGAGGTTACGGGAATATGCGGGTTCTCCACCGCTTATTGCCAAATCAATTACCTGATGATGTCACTATCACATTAATTGATCGAAATCCTTACCACTGTTTAAAAACAGAATATTATGCACTTGCTGCTGGAACGATCTCTGATCATCACATTCGAGTATCTTTTCCAGAGCATCCGAAGCTGGATATTCAATACGGGGAAGTAGAAAAAATTGATATTGAAAACAAACAGATCTTATTCAGCGACCGTGAACCGATTCCGTATGATGATACTGTGATTGGACTCGGCTGTGAGGACAAGTATCATAATGTCCCTGGTGCAAAAGAACATACATACAGCATTCAAACCATTGATCAGTCAAGACATGCGTATAACAAATTAAACAATTTGAGCGCAGGTGCAACGGTTGGCATCGTCGGTGCTGGACTTAGCGGGGTAGAGCTGGCCAGTGAACTAAGAGAAAGCCGTGCTGATTTAAACATTATTCTTTTTGACCGCGGAGAGTTGATACTATCAAGCTTCCCAAAAAGATTAAGTTTGTATGTGCAAAAGTGGTTTGAAGAAAATGACGTAAAGATCATTAACTGTGCCAATATTACAAAGGTTGAAGAAGGTGTCGTTTACAACCATGATGACGCAATTGAAGCAGATGTCATCGTGTGGACAGCAGGAATACAGCCAAGCAAAGTGGTACGAGAGATGGATGTTGAAAAAGACGCACAAGGCCGCGTCGTATTAACTCCTCATCATAATCTTCCAGGGGATGAGCATGTATATGTCGTAGGTGACTGCGCAAGTCTGCCTCATGCCCCAAGTGCACAGCTTGCTGAGGCGCAGGCAGAACAAATTGTCCAATCTCTGCAAAAACGCTGGAAAAATGAGCCGCTTCCTGAGGCTTATCCACAGTTTAAGCTAAAAGGTGTTTTAGGTTCTTTAGGGAAAAAAGCCGGCTTTGGCTTAGTGGCTGATCGTCCACTTGTTGGTCGGGTGCCAAGACTCCTGAAATCTGGACTCCTTTGGATGTACAAGCATCACAACGGCTAAAATCTTGTGAATTTTTTCTCAAAGCTCCTTCGTGACGAGGGAGCTTTTTTCTATGAAACGGCATGTGCCGATGAGTTGGTCCATTTGATCGGAGCAAGGGCAAGAATGCAGTCTTTACGAAAGGTTCTCATCGTCTTCTTCGATAAACAATACGCTTGGATAAGCTGATCCGTTTGACGGTGTACAATGATTTTTCTCTTCGTGCACTCTCCATTTTTCTTCATATAAATCATCTCAATCGGTACTTGCTGATGAAGAGATTGTTTCAGTAAATAATTCATGATGCTCACGCTCCTTTCATTTCATTATAAACGAACAAGCGTTCTTTTTCAACGCAAAAAGGAACGTTTGTTCGTTTTATACCACAAAAAAAGAACAGCTTATTCACTGTTCTCCTTGTACCCGTATTTCTCCATTTCTTGATAAATGTCTTTTAATTTCGGATTGCCCTCTCCAACGATTTGATCCTCTACTAAGACAAGTGGATAAAAAAATTCATCATCAAGAATTCGTTCAGACAATTCCTTTTGTTGTTCGTTTTCTGGCGGGTGCTCAATATCAATATATGTGATGCGAAATGGCTGATTCGGATATTTTCGTTTTAATGCTGCATCTAACCATTCAAATGTATCTTTTGAAGAAGGCAGATTCACGCAGCTAGCGCACAGTACATCTCTTCCATATACATAAAGATCGACAGTTTTGTTCATTTGACAAGCCCCCTATTCTTTCTTCATTTTAGCTGAATTTTCTGGATGAAAAAAGTCAAAATCACTTTTTGTTTCAAGATGAGATTGTGCTATAATGAGAAGGAAACTTTGAAACCAATCAATAGATTTTTATCGTCCAGATGAATATAATGGTGATATGTTGTGAAAGGAGCGATTATATCTAATGACTGAAGTCGAAATGAAAGACCAAGTACAGGAAGTACTGGACAAACTTCGTCCATTTCTATTACGTGATGGTGGAGACTGTGAGCTTGTAGACATTGAAGATGGCATTGTGAAATTACGTCTTCTTGGTGCATGCGGCAGCTGCCCAAGTTCAACCATTACATTGAAAGCCGGTATTGAGCGCGCATTATTAGAAGAAGTGCCTGGCGTTGTAGAAGTTGAACAGGTTTTCTAATTCATATATGACATGAAAACGACCCAATTAGGGTCGTTTTTTTCATGATTGACAAAGGCTTTAGCCCTTTGTCTTCTTTTCAGCGTGATAAGAAAAGGACGAGTACTGGCGCGGAGCGAATTTTCTATTCGTGAGCACCAGCACGCAGGACTGACACCGAATGCGAGGGTTTGTCAGCACGCTGAAGGGTCGTTTTTTATTAGGCTAGCTTTTCTCTAAACCATTCCTTTATAAAGGTCAGTCTTTGAATACGCTGCCCCGGGTGGCCGTTTCTGGATAAATCATGAGATGCCTTCGGGAATTTGACCAATCTTGTATCTTTCCCAAGCTCCTTCAATGCCACAAAAAGCTGTTCTGCTTGATCAACTGGGCAGCGATAATCTTCATCGCTGTGCAGGATGAGAAGCGGCGTATTCATCTGCTTCACATATTTTAGCGGAGAACGATCCCATAGCTTATCGACAGAATCATAAATATCCCCATCAATCTGCCACCTTGTAAAGAAATAACCGATATCACTAATGCCATAAAAGCTAATCCAGTTTGAAATGGAGCGCTGTGTGACAGCTGCGCGGAAGCGGTCGGTCTGACCGACAATCCAGTTGGTCATAAAACCGCCATAGCTCCCGCCAGTCACGCCGAGTCTTGTTTCATCAAGGAAATCATAGGCTTTGAGCACATGATCAACAGCCTGCATAACATCGTCATAATCAACGTCACCATAACTTCCTCTCACACGGTCGGTAAACATCTGTCCGTATCCATGACTTCCGTGCGGATTGATATACACGATGGCATAGCCTTCAGAAGCAAGCATTTGAAATTCATGAAAATACGTATAACCATACATCGCATGCGGTCCGCCATGAACCTCTAGAATGAGCGGATATTTCTCCCCCTCTTCCATCTTGGAAGGCTTCATAAACCAGCCATGCACCTCGTCGCCATCTTTTGACTGAAAAGAAAATGGTTCAGGTTCGGATACGACGTACTCCTTTAGAAAATCATGATGCTCAAACGTGATTTGCTTCAGTTCTGTCTCCCCTAATGTCAGCTCATATAGCTCGCTTGGTGAAACAGGTGAAAGCCGGCT
Source organism: Bacillus sp. SRI_025 (assembly GCF_057592095.1). Taxonomy (NCBI): domain Bacteria; kingdom Bacillati; phylum Bacillota; class Bacilli; order Caryophanales; family Bacillaceae; genus Bacillus; species Bacillus sp. SRI_025. Next base: position 113,587 of record NZ_JBYEGB010000001.1, read on the forward strand.
GAGCAGCAGTTTGGATTCATCTGGATGAAGGCTGAAATTGGTGATATGTTCCGCCTCTAGTCGAACTGGATAGGCTAAACCTTCAATAGAGAAATAATAAATCCCTGTACTGCCTTGATCAGAAACAAGCGTATAAAATCCTTGGCTGTCTTTTGTCCACTGTGGAACTTGATAGGCCTCTCCCATCACGCTATCTCCTGCCATACAGTTTCCAACATACATATCGAGCATTTCTGATAGCTGAACCGCCTTGTCTTCTTTCAGATCATACAGCCATAATGATGGGAAGGTGGCATTTTGGAATTCACGCTCATGTCCAATATACAAAAGACTCTCTCCATTTGGAGAAAAAGATACGGTGGAATAAGCACCGTTTGCTTGTGTGATCTTTTTTGTCTGACCATCTTCTAATGAAAGAAGACACACGTCACTTATGTAAGGTATCTGTGGATTTAATTGAATAAAGGCAAGCCATTTGCCGCAAGGAGAAATCGTATGATTCATATGATGAACCTGCTCGCTCGTGATAGGCTCTACCTCTCCTGAACGGATATCCACTTTCACGATCTGTGTGACACGCCCATCTAAAAAGCCTCTTCCATCTGCTTTATAGGTCAAATCATCATATATCGCTGGAGCAAATTCATCTTGCTCTTTCTTTTTTTCATCATGAACAGATTCTGGTTGTTTCAATGACACAGCCGCATAAATGAATGCTGCGTCGGGAGAAAAGACAGGGTGAGATACTCCGTATGGAATCTTCGTTAAAGTACGCACGCCGCCTCCTTCGCTCTTTATGAGTGCGAGCTGAGGGACTTCCTTTGGCTTTTGCAAAATAAAAGCAAGCTGCCTGCCGTCCTTTGACCAAACTGGCTGATGATGCTTTCCATCCTCAAATGTCCATTGTGCCAGCTCCTCTGTCTCTTCATCTCGAACCCATAAATGGATATTGTAATCGTCCTTTTTCTCATTCACAGTGACTTTTGTAAAGACTGCCTTTTTTCCATCTGGTGAATAAACCGGATGAGAAACAGAAACAATCTTCGTTAAATCTTCTACCGACATCAATTTCTTCATGAATGTATCTCCCCCTTATATGCATAAAAAATAGTTCGATCCTCTAAATAATAATCCCTGCTTCTTCCCATAAAAACAAGCATAAAAAAGAACGTGCAGATTCACAGCACGTTCTCAGATTGCTGAAAAAGGGCTAAAATGATCTTTATTTTAGCTCTTTTTCTTCTTTTCAGCGTGATTGAAAACCCTTGAAGTCTAGGAAGAACGAGCACTGGCGCGGAGCGAATTGAACATTCGTGAGCACCAGCGCGCAGGACTGACAAAGAATGCGAGGGTTTGTCTACACGCTGGGAACGTGCAGATTCACAGCACGTTCTTTACTTGATTAACAGGATGATGCTGCACGACAACACCTTCTACAGGTACCGTCAGCAAATCGACTTCGCAATGCGGGAAATTTTGGGCAAGCTGTTCTTTCAGCGCTTCTCCCTTTCCTTTTTCCACTAAGGTGAGGATCGTCGGCCCAGCACCGCTCAAAGCTGTTCCATACGCTCCTTTGAGCGAAGCGACATGCTCTACCTTCGACAGCTCTGGAACGAGCATTGTTCGGTACGGCTGATGAAATAAATCCTTATTCATCATTTCTCCAACAAGCGGCCAGTTTTGTGTCATTAAGGCGGCAACAAGTACGTTGCTTACAGCACTCGCACTAACAGCATGCTTATAGGAAAAATCCTCTGGGAGGACATCACGGGCATCCTTTGTGAGCACTTCATAAAAAGGAATCACCACGACGACATCTACATCCACATGCTGCACTTTAACGGCATGGGTTTTGTCTTCTTCATGAAGACCAATCAGTAAACCACCGAATAAAGAGGCACCCGCATTATCTGGATGACCTTCTACCTCACTTGCATAAAAGAGCTTCTGATCATCTGTCATGTTTAATTCAAGAAGCTGATTGGCGAGTTCAATGGCGGCCACGATGGCAGCAGCACTGCTGCCAAGCCCCCGTGCCAATGGAATATCACTCCACACTTTGACATGAACAGGCGGGAGTGTTTTTCCAAAGTCATCTGCAACCTTTTTGGCTGTTTGATAAATCAGGTTGTCGGTGCCTGATGGAATCCCAGACACGACATCTGTTTCTGCTTCAAACAGCCAGCTATCATGGTCATAGACCGATAGCTTTAAATAGCGGCTGAGTGCCATTCCAACTGAATCAAAGCCTGGTCCTAAATTGGCAGTGCTTCCCGGTACTGTGATTGAAAAAAGCATGGAGGCTTCACTCATACGCGTGCGGCCTTTTCTAAGTGTTCAAGAATTTGATCTTCATCTGCATCGAGTGTAACCGGCTTGATTTGTGAAATATCAATAGCCGTATTTGGATCTTTCAGTCCGTTACCTGTTAGTACCGCAACAACTTTACTGCCTGGCTTGATTTCACCAGATTTCACCTGCTTTAACACGCCCGCAATCGATGCACATGAGCCCGGTTCTGCAAACACACCTTCTTCACGTGCAATCAATTGATACGCATGAAGAATTTCCTCATCAGTCACTTCATCAATCATTCCGTTTGATTCATCTGCGGCTGCCACAGCTTGTTTCCAGCTCGCTGGATTTCCGATACGGATAGCTGTTGCCACTGTTTCTGGCTGCTCAATCACTTCATTTCGAACGATTGCCGCTGCACCTTCTGCTTCAAAACCACGCATGACAGGCAGTCCAGTTCCTTTTTTCTCATGATATTCCTTGAAGCCTTTCCAGTAGGCTGTGATGTTCCCGGCATTTCCAACAGGAATCGCTAGTACGTCCGGGGCTGAGCCTAGCTGCTCACAGATTTCAAATGCTGCTGTCTTTTGTCCTTCAATTCGATAAGGATTGACCGAGTTAACAAGAGCAATCGGCGCTTTTTCACAGATACTGCGGACGATTTTCAGTGCATCATCAAAGTTGCCGTCAATGGCAATGATCTCTGCTCCGTACATAACAGCCTGTGCAAGCTTACCGAAGGCAATTTTCCCGTCTGGAATGATGACAATACATTTCATATCAGCACGAGCTGCATATGCCGCTGCTGCTGCAGAGGTATTCCCTGTTGAAGCGCACATGATTGTATCATTGCCTTCTTCTTTTGCCTTTGCAACGGCCATGACCATTCCTCGATCCTTGAAAGAACCTGTTGGATTCACGCCTTCTGTTTTCACATGAAGCTCGATTCCCAGCTTTTCTGAAAGCTTGGCGAGATGGATCAGCGGTGTATTCCCTTCATTTAATGTTAGTTTAGGTGTAGATTCGTTTACTGGTAAGAATTCTTGAAATTCTTCAATGAGTCCATTCCATTTCATTAGCTTAAACCGTTCCCTTCTACTCGGTACGTGCTCTTCACTTGAACCACCACGTCGAGGTCGTTTAATTTTTGCAGGATATTTGAGAAATCTTCTTCTGAGGTCTGATGTGTAATAATCACAATTTCAGCCAGCTCATCGTGTCCTTTCACAGGAAGCTGAAGGATCTTTTCAAAGCTGATGCCTCTTTCAGAAAAAATAGATGTAATGCGGGAGAATGCCCCGACTTGATCTCTGACATGAATTCTTAAGAATTGCTGAGCAAATACTTCTGATGATGATTTGATCTTCTTTTCAAACTGCGGTGCGATAAATCCGCTTCCGTTCACGCCAAGGCGCATGTTTTTCATTACTGCGACTAAGTCTGATACAACAGCTGTTGCCGTTGGCAGACTTCCTGCTCCAGGTCCGTAAAACATCGTTTCTCCTACAGCACTTCCGTAGACATACACCGCATTAAATTCATTGTTAACGGATGATAATGGATGATGATCAGGAAGTAAGGTTGGCTGAACGCTGACCTCTACTTTCTCTCCGTCCCGCTGAGCAATTCCAATCAGCTTCATTGTATAGCCAAACCGCTTACTGAAATTAATATCCTCATCAGAGATATCAGAAATACCTTTCACCTTGACGTCCTCTAAATCTACATTCATGGAAAAGCCGAGTCTTGCAAGAATCGCCATTTTCCTGGCTGCATCCAGTCCTTCTACATCAGCTGTCGGATCCGCTTCTGCAAAGCCAAGATCCTGTGCTTCTTTTAAGACATCCTCATATGCGCTTTTATCGACATTCATTTTCGTTAAAATAAAATTCGTTGTACCGTTCACAATCCCCATCATCTTGGTGATTCGGTCAGAGGCGAGCCCTTCCTCCAGCGTGCGCAAAATCGGAATTCCTCCGGCAACACTTGCTTCATAATAAAGATCACAGCCATTTTCTTTCGCTACATGTAAAAGCTCCGTACCGTAAAGCGCCATTAAATCTTTATTGGCTGTAATGACATGCTTCTTCTCATTCAACGCATCTATTAAATATTGTTTTGTCTCTTCAATGCCGCCCATCACTTCAATGATGACGTCGACCTCTGGATCTCTAATCACATCGTATACTTCAGTTGTGAAGACCTCTCTTGCGACATCCACATCTCTTTTTTTATCGGGATTGCTCACAAGCACTTTTTGTATTAATACCGGACAGCCGATTTGGTGCATTAATTTATCCTGATGGTCTTGGATAATTTTTACGACACCGCTCCCCACTGTTCCTAATCCTAATAGCCCAACTCGAATTGCCTTCACCTGAAATTCCACCTTTCTCCGTAAATGTCCTCTCTAAAAAGACATTTGTTAACCTTACACAGACATTCAATGTACACACATTATAAAGGGGTATCCTCATTTTGACAAGGTAATAAAATAAGAGATTGTCAGAATGAAACCGCTTAACAGCTATTTATATCAAGATTCTATATTTTCAAAATATTTTTGTCAGAAAAGCTCCCGAACACCGGGAAGCTTTATATTATGAACGAACCGGCGTTTTGGCTGGCTTGTCTTGTAAGACAAGTACAATATTCTCAGCACATAAACGCATCATCGTTTTTCTCGTTTCGACACTAGCACTTCCAATATGAGGGAGGACTGTGACGTTAGGTAATGTCGTTAATGGATGAGATGGACTGACAGGCTCTTGTCTAAATACATCTAGACCTGCTCCGGCAATTTTTCCTGTCGTGACAGCCTCGTATAAAGCATCCTCATCCACAGTCTGTCCTCTTGATACGTTAATGAAATAAGCAGAGTTCTTCATCAGATCAAATGCTTGTTCATTAAACATGTCTTTTGTTTCCGGGGTTAACGGCGTCAGACAGACGATGAAATCAGACTGTTTGAGCAGTTCCTCAAAATCCGCATATGTCACACCAAGCTGCGCTTCTGCCTCGGGTTTTCTGGAACGATTATGATAAAGGATATTCATATTAAAGCCTTTGGCCCGCTTGGCTAGTGCTGTTCCAATGCTACCCATTCCGACAATCCCGAGCGTTTTGTGATGAACATCCGCACCGGCAAGAAGAAGCGGCCCCCAGCCTGTCCAATTTCCATCCTTAATCCAATCACTCGCCTCAACAATGCGTCTAGCTGACGCCATCAGTAGGGCAAAGGCTAAATCAGCCGTCGATTCTGTTAAGACATCTGGTGTATGACATACGGTGATTTCGCGCTTTTTGGCTGCTTCAACATCAATATTGTCATAGCCAACAGCAAGGTTTGCGACCACCTTGACATTAGGGGCCTTTGATAAAAGGGGCTCATCTATTTGATCTGACAGCATGGTGAGAAGCGCATCCGCTTTAGCAGCCTGTGTTTCTAACTCTTCTCTTGGACACGGCTCATCCTCGCTCGGCCACATCTCAACATGAGCGACTTCTTTTAATGGTGTAAGTGATGCTTCATCAAGCTTTCTTGTGATATAGACATAAGGTTTCGTCAAGAAGAACACTCCTTTAATCGATTTCTTTAAGCATAACGAAAAACGTCTCAAGAGAAAAGAGACGTTTCGTCTGTTCACTGAAACTTCAAATCAGCTGCAGGCTGAATCCAGCCAATAGCCGGAATGGGGCTCCCGCCGCTTCGCATGGCGCTCATTTCTTGAAAAACCTTTAGAAAGTATTCATAGCGATTGGCATCATTTAAAACGTAATCTAACCGCTCTTCATAATATGCTTTTTCATTTTCTCCAGACATGTAGTAGCCTTCTACAATTTCAAAATAATGAAGCGGGAACAACAGGCGGCTGTATAATAAACGCTTTGAAAAGGAGGAAAGAGGTGTCACCTGTTCATATTGCTGAAGAAAGGAAAAGCCTTCTTCCACTAAATCTTCCTTATGCTGGACAAAGGTTTCTCTTAAATATTCTGCAATATCACGGGTTGGATGATCAAAGACCCAATCCACAGGTAAACGAAGCGGCTGCTCATGCGGCCATGTAATACGTGAAAAGCGCTGATGACAGACAGTGCCTGAGTCACCTTCTTTCGGTTCATCATCGAGCTCAGTATCGACTAAATATTGAATGGCATTCTCCGTTAATCCAAGATAATACGGAAACGATTCAATGAATTTTTGTTCAAACCGTTCCAGCGGTTTTTGATGCATTTGCTGCATCCAAAAGCCTTCGAGCTGATCTAATCGTTTTGCCCACAATTCCTTCCAGGCACCGACACGTTTTGTTTCGGATACTTCATATGGAAAGCCTCTTCCCCTAACATGAAAGGCCGCCAGCTCTGACGCTTGCTGAAACGAGCGGCTTGAGATCGGAGGCGCTGCTTTTAATAAAGCGTACTGCTCCTTCCCATGAGTAAAGGTGGGCTTTTCTTCATTTGTTAATTCAAACACAGCGACGTATGGGTCTCCAGCATTCAGTAAATACTGACTGATATGATACATCTCTGCGAGTTCTTCTTCTCGCAAATGAGACACAGGAACAATGAGGAAGAGAGCCTCCGCCGTTTGAAAGCTCTGATAACTGCCATATGGCATAAACTGACGAACATCAATACCAAATGTGTGATAAATGGTTTCTTTCATGTTTTCACCTGCGTTCCTATGATCAATCTCTTATCATATCGTAGTCGCAGGTTGAGGGATTTATGAATACTATTTACTATCCGAAGCTTTTTACACGTTGTGGACAAATTAAGAGGATTGGGTGAGGAATACATGCCGCATCATCATGAGATGAACGAAGTAGAAAAAACAGCAAGACGCCGTTTACAAGAACGAGGCGTAACCATTCAAGATATAGCAGACCTTGTCTACTTTTTACAGGAAAAATATCATCCTGGCTTAGACATGACAGAGTGCATCCACAATGTGGAGCGTGTCATCGCAAAACGTGAAGTCCAAAATGCGATTTTAACGGGCGTCGAACTAGACGTACTCGCCGAGCAAAAGAAGCTGACTGAGCCGCTTCAATCAATACTTGAAACGGACGAAAGCCTGTATGGCGTTGATGAAATTTTATCCTTTGCTATCGTCAATATTTATGGTTCGATCGGCTTTACGAATTACGGATATATCGATAAAGAAAAACCAGGAATTCTCGGAAAACTCAACGATAAATCCACAGGCGAATGCCACACCTTTTTAGATGACATCGTCGGCGCTATTGCTGCTGCCGCATCAAGCAGGCTGGCACATAGTGCGAGAAATGCAGAATAAAGAAAAAGAGGACGCGCGCGTAACGCTTGTCCTCTTTTTTTATGATAATCGCTCAATCCACTCGGATAATGAATCAATGACATAGGTTGGCTGCTTTTCATACTGCTGAAGCAGCTCTTTTGTTGTCACACCTGTATGGACGAGTAATGTGTCCATCCCTGCATTCATTCCTGCCATAATATCCGTATCATAGTTATCACCCACCATGAGCGTCTCAGACACATCTGTTCCAAGCACACGCATCGCTTGTTCCATAATAATGGATTCTGGCTTTCCGATAAATGTCGGCTGAACTGTTGTTGTCACGGTCAGTACAGATGTTAATGAACCGTTCCCTGGCAAAAGCCCTCTTTCTGTTGGGATAGCAATATCTCCATTTGTTGAGACAAATTGTGCGCCTTGACGGATGGCAATCGCACCTACTGCTAATTTTTCATATGTAATGCCTCGATCAATTCCAACAACAACAAAATCTGCGTCTTCCTGACCAAACGTCAGCCCTTTTTCTTCAATCGCCTGCTTGATTCCTTCTTCACCGATCACGTAAACTGACGCATCTTTCTTTTGCTCAGCAATATAATTGGCCGTCGCCATACTTGTTGTGAAAACTTGTTCTTCTGTGGCTGGAATATCGAAGGAAACGAGTTTTTCCGCTACCTGCTTTGGCGTGCGTGATGAGTTATTCGTGACAAACAAGTAAGGGATGTTCAACTCATTTAACTTCTGAACAAATTGACCTGCTTCTTCGATCTTTTCTGTTCCTTTATACATTGTCCCGTCTAAATCAATTAAATAGCCTTTGTATTTCATGATGCTCACAACTCCAATGGTTTTATTTAAACGCTGATACTGGGCCTAGCTCCTGCTCCAAGTAGGTACGGATGCGGCTTGGAAAGACCTCTAGCGCCTGCTCTACTTCGCTGATGACCTGCAATAAGTCATGATGATCCACTTCCTGATATTGCTGCACAAGTGTTTTGCGGGATGAGACAAGCTTTTTCAGCTGACTGCCTTCACCTTCTGGTACGACCTTTTCATCAACAAGGATATCCATGATGTCATCATAGCTTCCTGGGTCACGCATAATAAAGCCATCAATCATGTCATTTCCAGTATCAAGAATACATTCGACGAGCAAATGAACAATTCGTTCCAGTGCTTTTTTTTCTAAAGGGCTTGTCCATGTTTGATGACTTTGCATCAACTCATATTGCTCCTCGAAAAAACGTAATGTCTCTTCAATCTTTTTTCTGTCTACGAAATACATTATGACGCTCCCCTTTGCGTTATTTTCTGATTCGTTTTAAGACAAAATAGGCACAGCCAAAATTACAGTATTCATAAATGTATTCATCGAGTGTGCTGATTTTAGTATCAAATGTGGCCTTTTGGTTTTGGTCATCAAAGAACCCTTTCAGCCTGAGCTGATTATAGCCCCAGTCCCCCACAATATAATCATACTTATTTAAAATATCTGAGTACCTTGCTTTAAACGCTTCTTCATTAAAGCCGTCTTTGATATCTCTTACAAGATCAAAGGTAGCATTCTGAATGACGATCATCTTCTCACCTCTTTTTAAACGATCCATCTTTAATGATAATTCATTGGAAGAACTCCATCAATTGCTAAAGCATGTTTTTTCCGATTTAGCCGAAGCTAAAGGAAAAAGGAGGTCACATTTATGAAGAAACAACTGACAGCCGCGATTCTCCTCAGCATACTTTTAGGCGGGTGCGGCTTTCAATCAGGTATGAACCGGCAAGTGGATGAAGATTCTTCAAGTAAAACCATCCGTCTGTCGGATCGTCATGAAGGAAATAATTCCAACATGCCAGAAGCAGACACAAACAAAGCAGGATATGTTCGTTATCAGCGCCAGCAAGTAACGGATCAGAAAGAAAGAACCCCTGCTTTAAATCGTGAGCATCTTGCCCACGTGATTACAAGTTTAACGGTGCAGCTGCCAAACATCAAAGATGCAGCGACACTTGTGACAGATGAGGATGCACTCATCGTGTATCGAACAGGAAACAAAAACCGTGATGAATCTGCCGATCAAGTAAAGAAAACGGCGGTTTCTGTTCTCCCTCGTTATTATCATGTATACGTCTCTGATAATCCAGAGCACTTTCAATCCATTGCCAATTTTTCACGTCTTCAAACCAATTCACGTGATTTTGACCAGATTTTAACCAAAACGATTCAGCAAATGAAGTATTCCCCTCAAGGTGGAGATATTTCAACGAAAGAAGATGCAAATGGGATGACGAATTCCGACCGTACGATGAGAAGAAACACCCCTTATGGCCAAAATTAATATGAGAAAAAACGCCAGAGAGCTCTGGCGTTTTCTTTGTTATGCTTGCGCCTGACGCTTTTTAGACGCTTCGTTTACTTGTTCATCTGCATGGTAGGAAGAGCGCACAAGCGGCCCAGCTTCACAGTGGCTAAAGCCTTTTGACATCGCAATTTCCTTCAGCTCTGCAAACTCATCCGGATGATAGTATTTTTGAACTTTCAAATGCTTTTTCGAAGGCTGTAAGTACTGCCCAATCGCCATAATGTCCACGTTATTGGCAAGAAGATCATCCATGACTTCAATGATTTCTTCCTTCGTTTCACCGAGTCCAATCATAATGCTTGATTTTGTTGGAATGTCAGGCTGCATTTCTTTTGCACGACGCAAGAATTCTAATGAACGATCGTATGTAGCACGCGCACGAACTCTTGGCGTTAATCTGCGCACTGTTTCAATGTTGTGATTTAAAATGTCAGGACGAGTGTCCATTAACGTCTTCAAGTTATCATAATTACCGCCCATGTCTGAAGGGAGAACTTCAATTGTCGTGAATGGGCTTTTTCTTCTAATCGCACGAACGGTTTCAGCGAACACACCTGCTCCGCCATCCTTTTGATCATCCCTTGCAACCGCTGTTATGACAGCATGCTTTAAGTTCATTAATGCTACTGAATCTGCCACGCGTTCTGGCTCTTGTAGGTCAAGCTCAGTTGGAAGTCCAGTTTTCACCGCACAGAAACGGCATGCGCGCGTACAAACAGATCCAAGGATCATAAATGTAGCGGTTCTTCTCACTGCCCAGCATTCATGAATATTCGGACATTTTGCTTCCTCACAAACGGTATGCAGGTTGTTTTCCCGCATCATTTTCTTCAAACCGGTATAGTTTTCATTCGTATTCAGCTTAATTTTAAGCCAGTCCGGTTTTCTTACGTGCTCTTCCTTCTTTGCCAATTCCATCATCTCCATATGAATTCGTTAAAGGTGCATCTACAAAAATCTTCCTGCTATATACGATGGATGCAGCCAAGAAGCTGCAAAAAATTGAATCTTCGGCCTAAAGCCTTTTCTTTAGACACTTTAACATAGTACAGATTGAACAACAAGGGAATGAGCTGCAAAAATACCCAAAAGCCTCCTAAAAAAACAGAAGAAAATTACTAACATTTTCTTCTTATGAAATAGAGTGATCTAACCACACTAAACGGTAGAAGACGATGCTCGATGAAAGGAGATGGACGTTTGTGAAAGTGGTTTTAGCCATCATGATTGCTCTTTCAATGCTCCCTTTACCTGTTCATGCAGAAGGGACCGGCAAACAGCCAGATGAATTGAAGCAGAGAATGGCCCTATATGAAAAAGTCTCCATCACAACACAGGTTCCATGGTATGTACTTGCTGCAGTTGATCAGTATGAACACAATATTCGAAAAAGCAGAAGAGATTTACCGAAACAAAAAGGCGTCATTGGCATCTACATTCCCCGGGAAATGTGGATTGGACCAGAAAACCCGAATAAACAGGATACCTCTCCTTTAAGCATTAAAGTGTTTGACGGAATTGGGCTTGATGGGAATGGGGATGGCAAAGCGGACAGCGATGACGATGAGGATGTATTATTCACGTTTGCTCAATACTTGCTTCACTACGGCAGCAGCATTGATCAATTAAAAATTGGCTTATGGGACTATTATGGACGTGATCAAACCGTTGGAATCATTTCATCTTTTATGAAGCTATATAAGCACTACGGCCATCTTGATCTTGGAAAGCATGCTTTTCCTCTACCAGTTGGAGCTGACTACAGCTACCGAAGTACATGGGGAGATGCGAGAGGATTTGGAGGAAGAAGAATTCATGAGGGAACCGATTTATTTGCCCATTATGGACTTCCCGTTCGTGCGACATCGTATGGCGTGATTGAAATGAAAGGATGGAACCGCTTTGGCGGCTGGCGGATAGGCATTCGAGATATTCATAATCATTATCATTACTTCGCTCACTTAAATGGCTTTGCGAAAGGACTTAAGACAGGTCAAATAGTTGAACCAGGTCAGGTGATTGGATCTGTCGGAAGCTCCGGTTACGGCCCTCCAGGCACCGCAGGAAAATTTCCGCCGCATCTTCACTATGGCATGTACAAAGACAACGGTAGAACGGAATGGTCATTTGACCCATACCCTCATTTGAGGGCGTGGGAAAGAGCTGAACGGAAACGAAAATCGTAAAAAAACAGCCCAATCATTGTTGGGCTGTTATTCCTTTTTCTCCTTTTTCTCTGGGAGAACAATTGGTGGAGCACCTGAATTTGTTCCGCTGCCATTATAATAATCTGGTACGTCTCCTTGAACGGCTTGTATGGAGACAGGAACAGAGTTTTTAACTACGATTGTTTCAGAAGCAAATGGGATAATGACTCTTACCTTAACCTCGATCAGAACACTAATATCAATCAAGGCATTGTTGATGCCATAAGGCTTAATGTTTTTCTCAACGTCCGTATGCGGATCACCAATCACACTAAAGCGTACAGGTACTTTGGGGCCGAGGTTGGCGATGAGTGCATTTCCGGATGCTTGCCCAAGCGGAATGTTATATATAATGCCGTCATGTCCATCTGTTTGATCCTTTAACGCTTCTTTAGCCTCTTTTTGAAAGTTCCCCTTTTCAATGTCCTCTAAATTTTTCTGAAGATGACGTGATAGGTCAGCCATGGCTTTCGATGTTGCTTGCGCATTAAAATCGATGGTCGTCACTTTTCCGTTCTCACTTGTATTCATGACCACCATATCCTTCATATTCTCCTGATCGTCTGCAAAGTCTTGCACTGAATATTGTATGAGGTGATTGGCGATGCGCTCTGTTTCTAGTTCAGCAATGTGAATAAGGGTTGGTTTAATGGATCGGTTGATAAAAAACAAACTAATCACGGTTGAGAGCACAAAGAATAAGATCGCAAGCAGCATGACGTAACGAAATGGCAAAGGGCCCTTCTTGTAGGGGCGATAACGGCGGTTCATTCTCAATAAAAAATCCCCCCTTCTCCATTACATGTGTATGCAGACAGGCGGGGGGATAGGAATCATCTCTCTATTTTATTTCACCATTTTTAATAATGCATCTCTTCCAATTGTTCCAGCTGAGATGCCCAGCGCTTCTGCGGCGTATGTCACAGATTCTAAAGGAGCATCGAGCAATTGCTCAATGGTTCTTACACCAACTGCTCTTCCTGCAATAATTCCTCTATCTGCAAGCTTTTCATTCAAGAGCCCGACATCAAGTGCACCGCACATGATATACCCGTGTTCATTTGTTACTGCCATGAAATTTGTCTTCGGCAGTTTGACGGTGACCGCTGTAAAGGAATGGCCATCAATTGTAATAGGTGTTAAATTCACCAAATCCCTTCACTCCTCTCATCACAATCTATGTGAAAAGAGGGCGCGTGTTGTTAGGCTGAAGCGGATTTCATGTTGCTTCCTTCAAGCGCCATGTCAGAACATCACGTAAAAATTCAGGCATAAAATATTCAATGTGTTCGTGATCACGGATATGAGGAAAAAGAGACCCTAATGTATACATATCGACTGTGCCAACTGAATAGGAGGCGTCGTTTTTGATCAATTGACCATGTACAAAGACATCCTTCACCCGTTTGGCCTCGCCTTCTTCTAATGTATAGCTGAGGCCGCTATATAGCATTTTCCCCATCAGCTCACCTCTAAAGCCGAAGCCTTTAATGCGCAGCTGTTCCATTTTTTCTTCACAGCCCCGCTGAACCGTTTCGATGAGCTGTTGACCGGTAAGCGTCACCCGAATGGGATTAATGGGATGCGGACATATCCGGTGGATTTCTTCTCTTGTGACAATTCCTGCCTCTAATGACTCAAGCACCATACCTGCATTCATCATGCCAATCTCCGCTCCGCACCAATCTTTAATAGCATCTGTTAAGAGCTGCGGAAGCGGAGATTCATCGAACCACTTCGTTTCTAGCTTCGATTCAATCGTTGTGACTTTTTCCTGCATGAGTGCTTTGGCTCTTCTTTCTGCCTGCTGTAAGGTGGTGATAGCTTCGTTTGATTCACTGATGAGCTGATCCACCGACTGCACTGTCGCTTTTTTCTCTATCAGCTCTTTGCGTGCTGTATCGATTGTCAGCTCGACGCAGCCAATATAATGCCCATACTTTTCAGCGCATGCAAGCAGCACCCCATTGTCCATTTCGCCCTGTTCTAACAGATGATGCGTGTGTGATCCTAGGATGACGTCGATTTCAGGGAAATCACGAGCGACCTCTCGATCATGGATAATACCGAGATGGGATAAGAGCACAATGACATCTGCCTGACCCTTCACTTCCTGCAACATGTCCCGTATGCTGTCAAATGGATCAGTAATGTTCCAGCCCAGCTTTTCATAAACAGGTGTATACGCAATGGTCACGCCTAAGAGACATATTCTCAGTCCGTTTTCCATTGTGATCATATGATAGGGCTTTGCCCATGATGGCCTTTTGCCTTTCTCAAATAGATTAGACAGGACCACAGGAAATTGTGCATTCTCATATAGGTGATCCAGCTGATCATGAGGCAGCGTAATGCCTTCATTATTCCCGATCGTAACTCCATCATAGCCAAGCTGATTGAGGAGCTTGACATTTACCTTTCCATAATCAGCTTCGGATACGAGGTTCACTCGATCCATATGGTCGCCAATATCAAACAAGAGCATCTGATCGTGAACTTGACGCTTTTCTTCAATATAAGCTGCAATTTTTGGCCAGTTCTCAAAATGGCTGTGCAAGTCGTTTGTATGATATAACCATAGCTTCTGCAGCATGTTGATCTCTCCCTCAAGTTGTCACTGACCGTCTCATTCAGGTTGAAAGCTTCAGTCAGCTCTCGGTTAACTAAATAAATCTAACTGCTTCGGAGAAAGACTTGAATACGTAATATCCAGCAAATCAATCATCTGCTGTCCATTTGCTGCTGCATCTCCGCCGGAGTTATTATTAAACACGACATAGACATCTTTCGATTGCTGGTGCAGGATGTCGAGATTCTTTTTCCACTCTTTTAATTCAGCTTCATTATATAAATATAAGTATCTCACTTCACGCCAATTCTCATGGTCTGCCGGGTGAAGCCAGCCCTGTTTATTCCTTCCGTGAAATCGGACCAATGTTTTATCACGGTGTGTAGCTTGTATGACTGGCGGAATGGAGCCTTCTCCGACTTGCGGTTCATCACAGACGGAATGAATCCATCCTTCCTTTTCCATAAAGGATAAAGTCTGCTCATAAAATTCCTCTGAAAACCATGTACGGTTTCGGAATTCGAGAGCACAAGGAATATCACCCATCTTCTCCTTACACCATCTTAAATAGTGGACGTGCTCTTTTTTGCAATCAAACCAAGGTGGAAATTGAAAGAGCACCATGGCGAGTTTCCCTTCACGAATGAGCGGAGTCAGCGAAAGAATAAATGCATCAAACATGTCCTCCTTCGAAGCAAACGGAATCTCCCCCCTTTGATGTCCAGTCATCCCTTGGTATGCTTTCACAACAAACTGAAAGTCATCCGGAGTATCCTTTATCCATTTTTCATGATTACGCTCAGGCTGAACCGCATAAAAGCTGGCATCTAGTTCCACAATGGGAAACGTTGATGCGTAGTGAAACAGCTTTTGCGCGCTGCCAATTTTCGGCGGATAAAGACTGTCATGATCTCCCCAGCCAGTTAATCCGATATAAATCATGTTTCTCACCTCTTGCCACTCTCATGTATAGACGGCTTCCTCATTCGAAGCCTTTGTCTTTTGTGATCCCCATATTTCTGAAAGAAATTCTTCTGTTTACAACATATCATATTTGCTCGTAATTCTGAATGAAGATGACTGGTGGCACGTGATTTTGTCCTGACGCTCTGTTTGTTTGTCATATTAATTAACAACTTTCTATCTAAAATGATTTTAGCTGATAACATAAAATGCATATCAGAGATGTTGACAGTGATTGTCCATTTTTTTATTCATCTTCACCAATAAAGGAGATTGAGTGGATATGAACATAGACGATAACCAGTTTGACATATTACAAAAAATAGCCAGAAATATTCACGAGCCTGTCTATTTGTTTAACCAGTATGGACGTATACTGTATACCTCGAACTCCATGATGACGAGCCCAGAATGGATGCACATTCTCCCCTTTTTTCGAAGCAGGACAACTCATTCTTTTTCGATGATACATGCTAAACAAACCTTTTCCATCTTTCCGATTGATTTAAACGAACAAACATGTGATTACCTGGTCATCCTTTCTTTCATTCACCCGCAGAATAAAGCATTGCATGGGATGCTTGCAAAAGCAGTGAACGAAATGTCGATTGCTCGTATGAGACAATATGCCGCCCTGCAAACGGCCAAGCGTGCTAGAAATGAAGGTTTTCGCAGATGGATAGAGAGGGCATCGTTTTCCCAGCAAGATCATTTACATTTCGCTCAATCGTTTGGATTAAGCGCCGAATGCCGCTATCTATGTATGATCTGTCAGCTTGACCAGCGTAGTGATACCACATGTTTTATGGAGCAGCAAATGGTTTTAGATCATGTGATTGATCTGCTCGAAAGTGCACTTCTAACCTGCCCATTTCCTGCCTTTCTGTTTGTCAAAGGTGATATGGGTGTTGTATTGATGGAGGAGACTGGCAGTTGGCCGGAGGTTAGCGGCAGTCTCATCTCTTTTTTAAAACAATTGCAGCTGCTTGTTAAACTGCAATTGAATCACACCATTTCTTTTGGGGTGAGTTTGACCGCCTGCCTAATCCACCATCTGTCTGAGGGCTACAATGAAGCATTAGAGGCTCTTCAAACCGGACATCTCTCATCGCGAACTGATTATATTCAATTTTATCAGGCGAAGGATGTACCAGATTTACTAAGGCTTATTCCAAGAAAGGATATGATCACGTTTCACCAGCTGCACCTACACCCGTTATCTGAACCATCACAAGTCGATCAAAGTCTTCTTCACACCTTGTCTGTCTATTTAGAAACCCATTGCCACATTTCAGAAACAGCCAAACGATTGTCTATTCATCGCAACACGGTCATTTATCGCCTTGAGAAGTGTGAAGAATTGCTTCGAATCAGCTTAAAAGATCCTGACGCAACATTGCGGCTGCGCTTAGCCTTCCGTATTCAAAGATTTCTCACATCCCATCCTGATTGAATTTTTTCTTCCGAAGCTTCATATAGTTTGGAAGAGAAAAATGAGTCTCGAGGAGGGATGACAAATGGATGATGAGCTCCGTCACATCCCGCAGCCCATTCGAAAGGATGGCGCGGGTGCCACCGACTTAGGCCCGCGTGATGTCCTTCGAGATATAGAGAACCCAGATATGCTCGTTCCCCCTAAAACCGATGCCGGAACAATTCCTAATTTAAAATTTTCATTTTCTGATACACACATGCATTTGAATCACGGCGGCTGGTCGAGGGAAATTACGAAGCGGGAGCTGCCTGTTTCAACAACGATTGCAGGTGTCAACATGCGGCTCACACGCGGAGGTGTTCGTGAGCTTCATTGGCATAAACAGGCGGAATGGGCGTATATGATTTTAGGCAAAGCCCGCATCACATCTGTAGATGCAGAAGGGCGAAATATGATCACTGATATAGAAGAAGGCGATTTGTGGTATTTTCCACCTGGTATCCCGCACTCCATCCAAGGACTTGAAGATGGATGTGAGTTCCTTCTTGTATTTGATGATGGCGATTTTTCTGAATTTGATACATTCACGATCACAGACTGGTTTGCCCATACACCGAAAGAGATTCTATCCGCCAATTTTGGTGTTCCTAAGAAATTGTTTGACCGTATTCCGAATAAGCAGCGCTATATGTTTCAAGGCTCACCGCCGGCATCCTTAGAAAGCCAAATGGTATCTGATCCATACGGGAGCATCAAGCCGCCATTTACGCACCAGCTTCTTCGCCAAAAGCCGCTAACGACCTCAGGCGGAACCGTCCGAATTGTCGACTCACAGAATTTCCCGATTTCAAAAACGATTGCCGCTGCACTTGTCGAAGTAAAACCTGGCGGCATGAGAGAAATGCACTGGCACCCTAATAATGATGAGTGGCAATACTATTTAACCGGCACGGCCAAAATGACGGTCTTTGGAGCAGGAGGTACTGCCCGCACCTTTAATTACAGAGCAGGTGATGTTGGATATGTTCCTTTTGGTATGGGGCATTACATCCAAAATATCGGCCAAACGAGCCTTTGGTTTTTAGAAATTTTTAAAAGTGACCGGTTTGCAGATATTTCGTTGAATCAGTGGATGGCCTTAACTCCGCCTCAATTAGTGAAAGAGCATTTACACGTAGATGATGCAATGATTCGTGCGCTTCATAAAGAAAAATCACCTGTCGTGAAATATGAGAGATGATGCGATTTTATTGATAAAAAACCGATCATTTTTTAGATGATCGGTTTTATCATGGTTAACTCTTATCGATACCAAGCTTTTGCTAAATTGTTTTTAAAGTTACTGTCCTTGAATGGTACGTTGGCACTACCAAAGTCTGTTGTATTCAATGCATGTCTTGCTGCCGGCGTTAGATCATCCCAGCCAATTAAAGGCTGCATCCCTTTACCGCTCACATTGCCGCTTACATCCAGCTCGTGGTTCAATGGCCAATTGCTATCATAACCAACCAAAGGATTTGTTCCTAAAATACTTGCGGCACTCGGTGCTGCTTTCTTATATTGCCCATGACCTGAGTAAGCAATCGATTGAACACGCGGGCTCGCTACAGCTGGGTTGTCAATCCAAACGACAATGGATTCCCAGTCATGACGATGACCAAAGCCCGGTGAAGGATTATCTTTTGGGAAATACCAAGCATACATAATTGCCCAGCTGCCATTGTACCAATCTGAACGTGAATATACTTGACCGATATTACTGCTGCATCCACCATTATGTGAACCGCTCGTTTTTAACCCTCTGCTTGTGTTTCCAGCAGCATCTACAGCTGGGAATGGTACACATCCATGCCATACTTTCAAATAAGGCTGAAATTTTTTCGCTGCTTTTTGTGTAACAGTTGTTGGATTGACTTCTCTAAAACCAACTACCTTGTCATGATCAATTTCTGCCGCATGAACTGCTGATGGCACTGCTGTACTAAACATGGTGACGATAAAAAATATAATGGCAAACATAAACTTCTTCATTTTCTATCCCCTTTTCTCTTGATTATCTCAGTTACCTCATGCTGTCGAGATTGATGTTACCATTGCGGAAAAAACCAATCAATCACTTTTTACACAAAATGTATATTTTAGTATTTTATTAACAAGTTTTTATTGATCTTAAAGACCTAAATCTATGGATTTCATCTCAGTAAAAGGTGTAAATATTGATAAACTATACTATTCATTTAGATAAAATATAAAACATATACTATTTCTAATTGGAATTTTTTCTAAATGTATTTCATTCAATAAAAAAAGATTGTAGATCAACTACAATCTTCCTTGCGCTGCATGAACATGCTACACTTTTTTCCCCACACGATGGATGCAGCGAAACTGACGCAAAGCACCAGTGTTCCAAACATAAAAGGAAACTCAATATTCACATCAAATAATATACCAGCAAGACTCGGTCCGACGATATTGGCAAGGCTCATAAAGGATGTATTGAGACCGCCTGCTATCCCTTGCTGATTGCCTGCCATCTTGGACAGCAATGTATTGAGGGCTGGACGGACAAATGACGTAGCCGATAAAAATAAAATCGAACCTGTAAAGATCAACCAAAAGGACGGCGCAAAACGGCAGGCGATCAGCATGAAAGCCGCACCTAACAGCGCATAACGCACGACTCTCATCTCTCCAAATCGTTTCACACAGGCATTCACTAACGCACCTTGGACAAGCACCCCAGCGAGACCCGCAACCGTAATCACAAACGCAATATCCTTCGGTGAAAATCCGTGTTTTTGGTCTACATATAAGCCGAAAATCGATTCAAAGTGAATGATCCCGAAATTGAGGACAAAGGCCAATATAAACAAAAAGCCGTACGATGTCTTTAGGGCCTCGATCATTTGTACAAAAGGATTGAAATGAATGTCCTTGTTGAGCCGCGCCTCTTCCTGCTTTTCCTTTGTTAAAGTTTCAGGTAAGAATAGGATGGATAACAAAGTAGAAAGGGCGGCAAAGGAACCGGCAATGAGAAATGGAAAAGCGATCCCGTACTCAACCAAATAGCCGCCTACGCCCGGCCCAATGACAAAACCTAGTGTCATCGCTGCACTGAATAGACCCATTCCTTTCCCTCGGTCCTTTTCACTTGTGATATCAGCGATGTATGCAAACATGGCCGGCATGAGCAAAGCCCCGGCAGCACCGCCTAAAAACCGAGACACAAACAGCATCCAAAGCTGATCAGCAAAAGCAAAAATAAACTGAGCAATCGTAAAGCCGGCAATCCCGGCAATGATCAATTTTCTTCGTCCAAATCGATCGGTCAGTGCGCCGGCGATCGGCGATAACGCAAATTGTGTGAGGCCTGTTGCAGCGACAAGAAAACCGAGTGTTTTTCCTGTTGCGCCAAAGGCTTCGATGTAACTCGGCATAACAGGTACAATGAGGCCAAAGCCAAGCATGGCAATAAAAATATTGAGCATCAAAATGTATAATCTGCCCATCTTCTTCATACAAAAAACCTCTTTCTGCAAAATAAATGAAAATGATGACAAAAAGGATGAGAACTTCTCCAGTATAGCGATAACCTTATCTATAAGTCTAGTTTTTCAAAAATTAGCGTTCTTTTCCAAATAAAAAAATACCCGCCAGTGGCGAGTATGATGTATCTATTCAGCATGTTCATAGATAGAAAGAGCCGCCTGAAGCCCTGCTCCGCAATGGATAGATGCACCGTGTTTGATGAGAATCGCTTCCAGCCCTGCTAACACAAACAGCACATTTTCCTTTCGGCAGCTGTAGCCCATTGTCCCAATTCTCCATATACGGCCGGCAAGCGGTCCAAAGGAGCTTGCAATCTCAATTCCAAAATGATGAAGCAGGTCGAAACGGACCGCTTCTCCGTCAATACCCTTTGGAATGACAACACAGGTCACAACCGGCATTTTACAATCTGGATCACCAAACAATTCAAGCCCGATCGCTTCAAGACCTTTCATCAAGGCTTTTTCATGATACGCGTGTCTTTGAAAACGTTCAGACAGCCCTTCTTCCAGCACAAGACGAATCCCTTCTCGCAGTGCATAGAGCATCGTTGTCGCTTCTGTATGATGATTTAATCGTCTTGGGCTCCAATAATCCTGAAGCTGGCTTAAATCAAAATAATTGCTTTTGATTGGAGAAATATCGATCTGTTTTTGTAATTCATCCTGTGTCGCAATCCCTTTTTCTACTTTCTTCCTCGATTCAATGACAGCTGCGAGACGGTCATTATATGTAATAGGTGACATGCCTGATGGAACAGATAAACATTTCTGCGTGCCGCCAATCGCCGCATCAATTTTCCATTCGTCCACTTTTACCTCGACACCGCCAATGGTCGCCACAGCGTCTACAATGAACAGCACATCAAGAGCCCGGCATGCTTCACCAATTTGCTTGAGCGGCTGCAATCGTCCGGTGGATGTTTCACCATGAACCATGGCAACGATTTTAGGCTTGACCTGCTTTATTTCTTGGATGATGTCGGCAGGATCAAAAACCGTCCCCCATTCACATTCCATTGTATGTACTTCAGCACCGTAGCGCTGTCCTATTTCAATGAGCAGGTGACCGAAGCGGCCAAAGACAGGCACAAGCATTGAATCTCCCGGCTCAATCACACTGGCGAGCACAGCTTCAAGCCCTGAACGGGACGTACCGTCAATTGGATAAGCCCATTTGTTTTCTGTTTGAAAAAGTGACCGCAATAAGGTCATTGTTTCGTTCATTATGTGTGTAAATGCTGGATCAAATTGACCAAGAATAGGGGTGCTCATCACACGGAGCACTCTCGGATCTACTTCTACGGGCCCCGGTGTCATTATCGTTCTTGAAGGTGTTTGCAGTTCTTTCACGTTATCCATCCTCTCCCTTGCTGTCCATCCTTATAAGCCCACTTATACAGGAATGCTCTTAAAATAGCAATCTCTTTTCCTACGAACTCATTACATAAAATTTACGATAAATCCATTTATTTCTTCATGACAATATGATAGAAATAAAGAGAATACATTCCCTATCAAGGAGGAAATCGAATGAAAAGAACTTTATTTGGAACTGTGGCCGCCGGAATCATGATATTCGGCACATTCGCCGCCCCGCTGCCTCCAGCTGCAAACGCTCAAGGTTTCAATCCGAATGAACCTAGTCAAACGATCACCTTTTCCCCGTTACAGCTTCAAAACGAAACATCTGCACAACAAACGCAAACTGCCGCCACAAGTCAAATCGATTCCTATTACCAATCTGCTGCTGGCAAATCAGGACCCGCTCTTAAAAAGGCTTTACACGATATCATTGATGATCATACGCAGCTATCCTACAGCCAGGTTTGGGATGCATTAAAGAAAACAGATGAAGACCCCAATAACTCTAACAATGTGCTGCTGCTTTATAGTGGTGCCTCCCGCTCAAAGCAAGCGAATGGTGGAAATGTCGGCCAGTGGAACAGAGAGCATGTCTGGGCAAAGTCTCATGGCAATTTTGGGACAAGTCAGGGGCCTGGGACAGATCTCCACCACCTTCGTGCGACAGATGTGCAAACGAACAGCACACGTGGAAATTTAGATTTTGATACAGGCGGTAATGAATACAAAGGGGCGCCGGGCAATTTCTACGATAGCGACTCATTCGAACCTCACAGCCGGGTCAAAGGAGATGTTGCGAGAATGCTCTTTTATATGGCGGTTCGCTACGAGGGTGATGACCGCTTTCCAGATTTAGAATTAAACGACAAAGTGAATAATGGAAGCTCGCCTCTTCACGGCAAAATGTCTGTGCTTCTCAAATGGCACAAGCAGGACCCAGTCGATCAAATCGAACGGAACCGCAATGAGATCATATATCAAACGTATCAGCACAACCGCAATCCTTTTATTGATCATCCTGAATGGGCAAGTGAGATTTGGGAATAAAAAAAGGCACTGCTATAAACAAGCAGTGCCTTTCTTTTGTTCAAGAGGACAAACAAGACAATAATCAAGACTCTCTGATTTTTTCTCAAGCTTATAATACATACAGCAGGTTTTCCGGTTGGATGTTTCAAGTAAGCTGTCGTCTAGGTTTAAACTGTGCTGAAATGGATTTTGCTGAGCTCCAAATACATCCCCAGCCGCCTGCTTCAGATACAGATAATCCTCCCGCACACGCTGCTTCACCGCAGGTTCTTCCGCTTCCCGCATCATGCTTCGATAAAGAGAGTTGATTCGAACCGCTACATTTTCCCATAAAATACGAGAAGAGAGTTTTGATGTGCGGTTCAGCACGTCTAAAAGAGGTGTGACACACTCCGTAAACAGTGCACGTACGACCTTCTCTCTCCATTCATGCCGATCTCCTTCTAGTGGAACAAACGAACACGCTGCCTCATCAATTTCAATTTTCCGATCCTCTCTAAATGCACATGCTGCTGGTGAAAACTGATAGACACCGTCATACAGCGTCATCAAATAAAGAGAGGAACTGACGGCTAAATAGGCATACCGCTTTGAAAACATAGAAGCTGCTACCGCAAGATTGGGTGCATGCATCGCTTCCTTTTCAGCTTCTAATAAACGTATGACGGCTGCTTCTGAAAAAAGCGCAGCAAGTGTGCGATCAGATGTCATTGGTCCATTTGTGATGTGTACCCCGAAATCAAGTAATTCTCTCTCAACCCACTCTGGCCTCATATCAAAACCCCTATCTTTCGTTTATCGATTTCGCTGTTGATATAACAAATAAATAAAGAATGGTGCACCAATTGCCGCCGTAAAAACACCTGCTGGGACATCTAACGGTAGAAATGCGGTTCTAGCCACAAGATCAGCCAGCATCACGAGAATACTTCCAACAAGCGCAGATGCTGGGACAAGTGCTATGAATGAACGTCCAATGATCATCCGTGCGACGTGCGGCGCCATGAGTCCAACAAATTCAATGCCGCCTGCAAATGCGACTGCAACACCAGCCAATGTCACACTCATCAGGAGAAAGAATAATCGTTTCGCCTGCACTTTTACCCCGAGACCTGTTGCAAGATCATCTCCAAGTTCTTTTACATTCATCGTTCTTGCTAACACCATGACAATCGGTAAAATAATCATCACCCAAGGAAGCATCGCCGTGACGTCTTTCATCGTAGAACCATATAAGCTGCCCGTCAGCCAAATATATGACTTAGTCGTTGTCATCGTATCACTAAGAACAAGCGTAAACGTCACACATGCCTTCATAATGGCAGAAATCCCAATTCCCATTAGGACAAGTGTGATCGGTTTGACCCCTTTTTTCCATGACAGCAAATAGATCAGGCACGATACCGCAAAAGCACCGGCAATCGCCCATAAGGATTGATAAGCAATGGGCACAGTGCCCATCCAAAAAACGATGAACATAATCGCACCAAACGAAGCACCACTCGTAATCCCAATGATGTCAGGCGATGCAAGCGGGTTGCGAATCAATCCTTGCAAAATAAGCCCTGATACCGCAAGCGAGGCTCCGACTAAGACAGCCAGCAGCGTTCGTGGAATCCTCAGCGTATTTAACACAAAGGAATTTCCCTCTCCCTGACCGATTAAATGAAGCAGCACATCCACCGGCTGAATGAACCGGCTCCCCATACTGAGACTGAGAATAAATAAACCAAAGGCAATGGCCGTCAATAAAAGTAAAATCAAAAACGTCCGCTTTGAAAATTGAAATGAAATGCGCCCGCCTTTAGAACGCACTGTATATGTTTTAGCCACCTGTCTTCAACCCCTTGCGCACGAGATAAACAAATAGAGGCGCTCCTGCTACCGCCGTCATGACACCAATCGGCACTTCCTGCGGCATGATCAGAAAACGAGCCGCTAGATCCGCGGCAAGTAAAAGCGACGCCCCCACAACGGCACAATACGGCAGTACCCAGCGGTGGTCAGGTCCGACAAGCTTTTTCACAATATGCGGCACAAGAAAACCAACAAAACCAATTGAACCGGCAACAGCGACCGAACCACCTGCTAAAAAGACGACGAGTACACCCATCGTTATTTTCAGCAGCAGTGTACGCTGGCCAAGTCCTTTGGCAATATCATCTCCTGACAAAAGAACATTAATAGAACGTCCTAGAAGCAGCGCCACAATCGTCGCACCTAAAATATAAGGCAAAACAGGGATTAACATATCAATGCTTCTTCCAGACACTGAACCAGCCATCCAAAACAAAATGCTTTGAATCGACTGTTCATTCACGATTAAAAGACCTTGTGTAAAAGACGCAAACAGGGCAGATATCGCCGCTCCTGCAAGGACAATTTTAACCGGCGTCAATCCATCTCTTCCAATGGAACCCAATAGAAAAACGAGCATCCCTGCAATCGCTGCGCCTAGAAAGGCTGTCCACATATAGCCTGTTAACGACTCTGTTGAAAAGAAGACAATCGAAATCACGATAAAAAAGAGTCCACCTGCATTAATTCCTAATAAATCAGGCGCCGCAAGCGGATTTCTCGTCAATGCCTGCATGAGTGCACCTGAAATCGCCAGGCTAGATCCAACGACCGTTGCGATTAAAGCTCTTGATAATCTGGATGTCATGACAATCACACTGTTTGGATCCGATTCATCAAATTGAAGAAAAGCATGGATGGTGGCTTTGAGGGAAATGGAGGTTTGCCCAAGGGAAATACTGAGCATAAAAAAGACCAACATCAACACAATGAATCCAGCAAAAAGCAGTGCTTTGCTTGAATCCTTTTTTAATAAACTTCTCATCTAATTCCCGCTTTCAATCTGTTATGGAAAAAAGGAGAAAATGGTATGTTCACATTTTCTCCTCTGTTAAGACTTATTTATCAATTCCTAGACGATCGTAAATATCATCAAGCATCATGTTTGCAGCGATAATACCGCCGCCCATGTTCCAAGTGATTTCATCTACTTTATGCACTTGTTTCGCTTTCACTGCGTCAAGCTGCTTCCATAAAGGATGACTCGTCCACTCTTTATATGCTTTCTCAACCGCCTTATCTTGATCATCCATGAAGTAATAGATCACATCTGCATCCATTTGCGGAATGCTCTCTTTGTCTGTCAGTGTAATAATGTCTTGCTTTTTATCTTTGACATTCTTAGGTCCTTCAAAGCCTAGCTCTGTTAAAATCGACCCTGCGAAACCAGTTTGATAGATTCTAGCATGGTCTGCACGGAAGTTGACCACAGACACACTCATTGGCCAGTTTTTGATGTCTTTTTTCGCTTTTTCTTTGAAGTCAGCGACGCGGTTATCCCACTTCGTCAGCAATTCTTTTGATTTGTCTTCCTGATTTAACGCTTCACCCATCAACTTCACTGTATCTTTAAAGGTGAACACAGTTTCAGTTGCAACAGTTGGAGCGATCTCTTGCAGCTGATCAAAAATTTGCTCGTGGCGGATTTTTGATGCAATGATCAAATCAGGCTTGAGCTTTTCAATTTCCTCTAAGTTTGGCTGTGTTTCCTGCCCAACAATTTTAACATCCTTTAAGTCATCTCTTAAATATTTATACGTAGGTGCTTCAAGCCAAGATTCTACAACACCCACTGGTTTAATGCCCATAGCGACTGCTGCATCGGTTGCTCCTTGGTACAGCGTCACAATACGCTTTGGTTTATCCTTAATATTGTCAGTTGAACCGATAGCGCTTTCAACAGTCCTTGTTTTCTCTTTATTACCTGACTTGCCGTCACTGCTATTGCTGCCGCAAGCTGCAAGTAAAACGATGGAGAGCACAACTAATAGCGACCAAAAAGATTTCTTGAACATGTACCTCACCTATCCATTCTATATGTAGTCATTTCGTTTGATAACGATTCTCATTATCACATTATGATTTTATCATAGAAAAGGATGGTGTCAATGTAAATTTTTAATTAAATGGGAGAGTATTGACTAGTTGTTCATACTAAATAGAAGGATTCCACATTTGGATCGTCCTGCCAATCTGTTTTCCCGATTCTAGTAAAATCGACAAATGGGTATGTCCTTCCAGCACTTGATAGACTGATTGTTTTTTGATTGGTTCTTTCGGCAGCTCATGATAGGGGAGAAATGTCTCGACGTCATACAGCTCATCCTTGCTGCCTACAAACATGCCATACGGCCGATCCATCTTCGCAAATTGTTTCTTAGGTGCAGATGGTGTTAAGGCAAGAGATAGATTGACGGTGATAGTCGTTAACAGAAGCGGATCCTGCTCAACTGCCCATGCAGGATAATGAAAACGTACCGCTTCAGAATGACTCATTAGACTCCCTTTTGTCATCGCAGACAGAATGAACTTCCATACTTGAACGGTGGCAAAAGGAATTTGATCAGCCCTTGCAGTACCTGATTTATAGCCAAATTCAGGTGCAATAAAAAAGTAACCGTCTACTTCTCTTTTTTTTGGCCAAGACAAGTAGTTAAGCAGCAGGCCTGCTCCCGAAGAATGACCACAAAGGTAGATGGCACCTTTATGATCCTGTTTAATGGCATCCACAACCTGCGACATATCTTGCCATACATCCGTGACACTAGGTGTATCCCCTTTTTTTCCTTGTGAATGGCCATGGCCTCTTAGATCAAGTAAAAATACATTTACGTGAAAGTCATGTTGCAATGTGTAAGCGATATGCTCATAACCAGCCAAACTATGAGCACCACCGCCATGAATCAAGATCACATTGGCCTGCGTCTTCTTTTCTGATAAAAAGGGATAATACGCAAGGCTTGTACCATCATGTGATGAAATGAATTGTCTTTCTGGAATATGTACAGAGGCTGCTTGCTGCATACTTGTAAACGAGAATGGTTCTGTCTTGGTGTGTGTCAATTGATTTCGCTCCTTTAGCCAGAAATGAGAATGACTAAACCGAATTAGTCATCCTCCTTCCTGCATCCTATTCATTCATATCCTGCAGAGGGAAGGTCTTACTTTTTCTAAAGCATACCATAAGAACATGTCAATAAAGTCGTGCTTTGTCAAACGCCTTTCATCATACTGTACATCTCTTTATGAATGATCAAAAGACGAACGTCCATCGTTCGTCTTCTTTCCTTACTTCACTTCCTCATGCTCTTGAGCAGCATCTCTTTTGCTCGCGATAAAGAGTGCACAGGTCATAGCAAGAATGGCCAGCGCCCACCAGAAGGTCGATACCGCCTCTTCATGATCAATGATAATTAAACGGATAACAGCTGTGATCCCTATATAAATAAAATAACGAAGTGGGAAATGAAAGTTAGATTTAAAGTATTTAATAATTAAGGCAATAAACTCAAAGTACATAAAGAAGATCAGCAGTTCCCCAAGCATTCCATAATAGCTTTCTCCTTTGTTAAACAGTGTCTTATAAACAAATTGGACAATGTACCATGTTTCACTGATTAAGAGAACACTTAAAGCGATGGCCAAAAAGAACAGACAGATATTGAGAAGGCCTTGTAAGAGATCAGGTATCTTTTGGAAGTTGTTGAATCGTTTCATTGAGTTGTCTCTCCATTCCAGTATATTCATTTGTTTTCTACATTTTGATGTTCCAAAATCGCAGCACGATGTAGTAAACGCCGTTCTTTTCCATCCTTTCAAACTGCCCGTGCATGCGGGACATCATTCGTTTGATGCTTCGTTCACCAAGTCCAGTACTTTCCTGCGAGTCATTTGTCTCGTTTATCGCATTGCTGATATGGATCTCAAAGATTTCTTGATCGGATAAAAACGTGAGATTGATATTCTTTTTGGGATCTGCGTATTTCCGTAAATTGGACATCACATTATCAAATACTCGGCCAAGCAGCTCGACATTCACATTGATATAGCTGTCAGGCAGTTCTCCTAAAAGATGAACCTTAAAGTTCTCTTGATGCAGAATGGCCACCTGATCTGACAGGAGATCGTAAATCACCTCTTTGACTGCAACGGTCTCAAGCTCAGATTCATGTTCTTTATCCAGCAGAAAATAGGCAAACAGATTGTCAGACAGATTTTTTAATTGCAGTGCTTTCCCGTAGGCACTCGCTATATATTGATCTTTACGGGTATCCGCTCCAGTCTCTTCTTTTTTCGCAAACTCCAGATTCATCATCAACGACGTCAGCGGTGTTCTCATATCATGGGACATTTCGGTGACCAAGCTGCGGCTCTCTTCTTGCAGTTCATCAATGGCTTGAAGCTTGTCTAAAAAGGCTTTTCGCAGATCCTCAATACTTTTGGCAATCATCGCTAATTCATCATGCCCTTTTACCGTCATCTCATAGTCCAGCTCTCCGCCTTCAAGAATATGAATCTCTTGATGAATCGTTTGCAGGTAGCGCAGACTTTTGCGAATGCCAAGAAGAACTATGAGGAGAAATATAAGCGTCGCCCCGAGCAGCTCGAGTGTAAAGGCAAGATCATGGTAGCGAGATGAATAGAAACCGTCCACCATGACGCGGCCTTTACCGTCGCTAAACTGAATCGGATACGAATGGTGTTCAGCGTACTGGGTCATCTTTTCTTTTCCGTACGCCGATTCATCGGCAGCGGAATAAATAGAGTCATATTGCAGCACTTGATCCTTGAAAATGGTCAAATTAATGTAATTCTCTTTTTTCACCCACTCGCCAAACGCTTTTCGATCCGTTGAAGACAGCTCATTCTCAGACACGTAGCGGCTGAATTTTTGTATATACTTGGCTGACTCCTGCTCGTAATACTCGTCTGAACTCAAATATCCATCGATCAAATCATTGGTGATCTTTTGCAGTGTCAAAAAGACAATACCACTTACGATTGCAGCCGCCAAAATCAACAGCGCCAGCTTTTTGGCCAGTGTATATTTACGATGTGCCAAATCGATATCCTCTTCCCCATTCGGTTTTGATATATACAGGGCGCGCAGGATCATCTTCAATTTTGGCACGAAGCTTTCGAATATGCACCATCACCGTATTGTTGGAACAATAGAAATAGGGCTGTCCCCATACGCTTTCATAAATATTTTGAGCAGAAAATATTTTGTTTCGCCTGCTCATGAGCAGCTTTAACATCCGATATTCTAGATCAGACAGCTTAATTTGCTGGTTTTCTTTCCATACTTCATTAAATTCTTCACTTACCCTCAGTTTGCCCCCAACAAGAAAGGTCTCTACCTGCTCCTTCTTTTCCTGATAGACGGTATACCTGCGTAATTGTGCAATGACTCTAGCATGAAGCTCCTCTTCTGAGAAGGGCTTTGTCATATAATCATCCCCACCGGCAAGTAATCCTTCAGTTTTATCGAATGTGCTCGACTTGGCTGTCAGAAATAGAATCGGAACGTTAGATGAAGCTCTTATGTGCTGGCACGTTTCGATGCCTGAGAGCCCTGGCATCATCACATCTAAAATCACCAAATCGAGCGAATCATCCACAACCTTCAATGCTTGCTCGCCATTCATCGCTCTTAACACCTCATATCCTGCACGTGTAAGGGATTCCTGCAGAAGTTCACCAATATCCTGATCATCTTCTACGACTAATATTCGATGGGTCATGTCTCTCACCTCATGTAATGTGATGTTCTTTCTTTTATGTCTTTACTATATATCATCTAGCTATGTGAAAAGATACAGCATAAACCTTAACAGTTTATGAAGTTGAGCATACGCCATCAATTTGTCACATTTATTTTCAAAAAATTGGATCTTCATAAATTGTTAAGAATTGAGCCGTATATTGATTCATTGTAAGGATCAATGAATTGATCCGAATGACATTTATCATAACAAGAAAAGGAGCATGGATATGAATGCAAACAAAGTAGCACACGGACAACCGATGAGTCTGCGAGAAAGGGTTCATTTCTTGGACATCGTACGAGGATTCGCCTTAATGGGGATTATTCTAGTCAATTACTTTTTGATCGTGGATTCGGCCAAGGGATTTGACATGCAGTCAAATGATGTCTTTCACAATGTGGTGAATTGGTTTGCCTCGGGGAAATTCATTACACTGTTTTCCTTTCTATTCGGGGTTGGTTTTATGATTTTTATGGACCGAGCTGCTCAGAAGGTTGACAGCCCAAACAAGCTGTTTGCACGCAGGTTAGCCATTCTCTTAGGAATTGGTCTCCTGCATGTCACCTTTGTTTGGATTGGTGATATTTTGACCCATTATGCTGCCGCTGGCTTTTTGTTACTTTTCTTTTATAAACGTAAAGCTAAAACCATCCTGTACTGGCTCATCACGCTCTTTGTGATTCAATTGCTCACTCCTTTTTTCACGATGCTGTTCAATACCGTTAACACAGTATCATCAGGCAAGCCGGATTTTGCTGACTTCGAGCTAGCCAGCCACAACAGCCTGACTTATCTAGCATCTATTGGTGACCGGTGGACAGATTTGGCCACAATGGCTTCTGGTTCATTTTCTATGATCTATTCTATGTTCCTCATGTTTTTACTTGGTGTGTATTTTGTGAAAATGGAGTTATTCAAAAACATGGGGGCGAAAAAAGCGATTTGGAGTCGCATTTGGATCATTTTCACAATCGCGTTTCTAATTACACAGAGCAGCACGATCATAGTAGCGGTCAATCCTTTTGAAAATACACTATTGGTGGACATAGCCTCTGTCCTTGAACAAAACGGCGGATTAACAGGCAGTATGTTCTATATGAGTACACTTGCGATGCTGTTTATTCACGTTCCTCAGCTGCGTGGTGCTTTGATGGTCTTTACCAAAGTCGGACGCATGTCACTGACCTGTTATTTGCTTCACTCCATCATTGGCACAATGCTATTTCTGAAATACGGAGCCGGACTTGCCAATCATCTTCAGCCAGCTGGCACGTTCATGATTGGGCTGGGGGTTTATGTCTTCCTAGTGCTCTTCAGTACACTATGGTTAAAGCGGTTTAAATATGGTCCGATGGAGTTTATTTGGCGTCAACTGACATATGGGAAGGTTGATGATAAATCGAAAACAAGCACAATGCATGTGGCGAAGTAAAAAAAGAGGCGAATTGCTATAATTCGCCTTTTTTAATAGGTGAAGTCTTTTGTAATTCAGAGACAATCTGTTCACTTTCAATACTTGTCAATCACTTCTCGTAATTGATTCAAATAACTTTCTTTCAATTCATCTGGGTATTCAATTTTCACATGTTTCCCGAATGACATCAAATAGTGTGTCATATATGATAATTCTTCTTGATTGTACCCACCCACAATATAAGGAATATGATCAACGATCTCCAATTTCATATTTGGGTAATGATGCTTTAAAAACTTTTCTTTTCCTTGTTCCGTTAATCGACATTTAAATGAGATATCATGATAAGTTTTTTCGTATTCGAGCTGCAGTTCTTTTAATTCTTCCTTCGTAAAGATGTCTTTGCCGTCTTCTTCAATCACCATGTCCTTCATAAAGTCACATCTATAGATGCCCCACTTTTTATTTTGAACATCATATGCTTGAGAAAACCAAATGCCATTTCGATAAAACAACTCAAGAAATTGCAGCCTGATCCATTTATTTTCATATTGAGTGTACGTCATCTTCACGATTTGATCTTTCATCATTGCCTGTAAAATCAATTCCAAATGATTTTGTTCACTAACTGATGCGACATTATAGTAATGAATCACATCCAAAGTCTCCGTAATCATTTGCTTTCTCTCATCAGACATTGTGGCAAACAACTTTTGCCGAATTTGTGAGTAGGATTTTTTAAATGGTGTTGCTGACACCAGGTTTAGCGCTTTAAGAGCGAAAAAAATAGCTTGGACTTCTTCTATATTGAAATAAATAGGAACCAATGGAGATTGATTCACCAGTCGATATCCTCCGTGTCTGCCAGGTTCAACGTAAAAAGCTAAGCCCATGGACTCTAGTTCTTCTATATCTCTTAAAGCCGTCCTTTTAGAAATGCCAAATTCGGATTGTAAATCCTTTAACTGAAAAGAGTGTTTATCGCTTAAAAAAATAAGTTCTTGGTTTAATCGTTCTGATTTTTTCATTTGTTTTCCCTCTTAAAAAGGTGCCTTCTTTTGTCACCTTTATCATTTATACTCAGCTTATCAAAAGAAAAGGAGCATGTACATGCAAACATTAATCATTAACGCGCACCCAGATTTCACTCATCGAGAAAGTTATTCAAACAAACTCCAAACACTATTTTTAGAACAGTTTAAAGAAAGGTTTCCTCATGAAGAACCAACCATTTTGCATTTATATGGAACTGAAATTCCTCGTATCGAAAAAGAACAGCTGCTAGGTATTTGGGATAAGCAAGCATCCGAACAAACATTAACGGCTACGGAAGAAAAAATCGCCGCTGCTTCATCTGCTTTATTGGCTCAATTCAAAGCACATCATCGAATTGTGATCGTGTCACCTGTTCATAATTTCAATGTGACTTCACGAATGAAAGATTATATAGATAATATCTTTATTGCGAGAGAAACGTTCAAATATACAGAAAGTGGTTCTGTTGGTCTGATGACTGACGATTATCGTGTACTTTTACTTCAAGCAAGCGGCTCAATTTTCACAAATAACGATCGATATACACCTCTGGAATTTTCACATCATTACCTAAAAGAAATATTCCAAAACTTGATGGGCTTTCAACAATTTCATATTGTCCGAGCACAAGGAACAGCGATTTTAGAGCAAGATGCGATCTTACAATCGGCATCTGATGATATGACGAAAACCTTAGATCAGTTTTATGCACCTAGTTAACTTCTATTTAATCAAAAAGACCCAAAACGAAAAATCGTGCTTTTTTTGATAAAAATCACCTTTTTCGTTTTAGGGTGCTATAAAATCTTTCAGTTGATGTGTATCGGCGAGACCCCAAGCACTCAAGCACTGCGACTTCATTTCAATTACGACATACTTTATTTATCCCACACTCTCATCTGCTAGTATACTATTTTTTATAACCAATGCTGCTGTTTCACTCGGATGGCTAAGAGGAAAATGATGACCATATGGAACAAAATCAACCTTACCAAGATGCGATGGAGCAGAATAGCCTTTGTCATACTCCCCCCAAATCATGTGAAGATTATGCTTTGTTTCTTCATTGAAATCACCGTGATCGTTTTTCAAAAGTAACTGGTTAAGCTGAACCGTCGTATTTAAAATTCTAGGAGACGTAAAGCTGTTTCTGATTTTTTCAATATAATGTTCAGGGATGCTCTCCGCCCTTTCAAACAAACCATTACTTAATAAATAACGCTCTATCATTTTAGGAGTTGCTAATTTTAAAGACCATTTGTTCATCCATTGAGGAACATTTAGCGATTTAGCATTTTTTTTAGCAACTGGCGGCTGAAGTAAAGTGATTGAATACTTCTTATCTATGTACCCTTGTCCCAATGCTTCCAGTAGAATAAACGCACCGAATGAATGGCCAATTAGATGTGCACCATTAGCCGCTTTCTCCAATAACTTTTTCACTACATTCAAATAGATATCTAGAAGATGTTTCTCTCGTTTAAATGGCGAACGCCCCAAACCTGGAAGATCCAAGATCCATACAGGCTGACCCGTTTTTTTATGAAGCTCTTGTGCTAAAGGAAATAAATCCTCTCCATCACTCAATAAACCATGTAATAAAATAAAAGGTTTCCCCTCTCCGTGTAATTGGTAAACCGTATTGTTATCGCATAATGTTCGCTCAAATAAATGATGATGCTCACCATGTTGATCCATCATTCGATAATCCAGATCAGCTACTACGGCAGGTAAAAATTTCATGACGCTCGTCTTCTTAAACCAATCTCCTCCCATTATATTTTTCACTGAAGCATTTGAAAATGTTCGTTTAGTCATAAAATTGAGTCCATCAGAAGGAATGTTTGTTATTTTACTTACTCCACTTTTCATCATTGCTTTCATAAACGGCATTGGGACAGAGATTTTTGGTGCTCTCATATTCATACTTTCCGACATCACACTTAATAATTCAGCAATGTTCTGATCATGCTCTTTGTCGTCAACAAGTGTATATGTTTGAATAGCGGGCTGTTCGATCCTGAGAACCTGCACAATAAATTTTGCAAACTCATCGTTTGAAATCAGTGGCAGCCTATATCCCTTACCTCCAGGAATCACTGGCATGAGCCCTCTTCGTATACTTGTCACAAGCAAACCTAATCCTGCTATCTGCTCTGTACTCCCTGTTTTACTACTGCCGACGACAGTTGGCGGATTAATGACAGACAGCGGATAACCTAGTGCTGACGCCTGTTGACGGATATAAAGGTCTGCTAAAAATTTTGTTCTCTCATATGGATTTTTGATTTTCAAATAATTGTTTCCTTCTTTAAACACATCAATGGCAATTTTGCTATTTTCATCATCAAAGGGACTCATATAACCGACAACATGAATAAATTGCTGCAAGCCCTTCAATTGATGAATATTTTTAGCTAATTCACCAATATATTTGGCGCCATTTAAAAAGACAGAAGCTGCCTCTTTACTTGTCGCTTGAATATCCATGGGGCCTCCTGCGTGAATCAGCACATCTGTTTTCAACACCATCTTCATATCTTTAGCACTTAGACCTAAATCTATTTTCGTTAAATCACCTTCAATAAAGTGCATCACTTCCTGTTTTAAAATGCCTCTTTCTTGAAAAATACGTGTTGCTTTACTTTTCGACCTCACTAAAAGAAGAATGTTCACATCCTCTTTGGCTAATTCTTCGACTAATTGCTTTCCAATAAAGCCTGTTCCACCTGTTAAAAATACTGTTTTCATATAAAGTCTCCCTTTTAGTACTACTTAGTACTAATTTGATGTAAAAAAAATGCTTCTTTATCGAAGCAAGTTAAATAAATGATCTGCTGTTTTCGAGATGACAGTAGCATCCTTCAATGTTTCTGAAATAAATAACGCTCCTTCAAGATTTGTAATAAAAAGTGATGCCACCTCATCAATCTGAATCGTATTTCGGAATTCCCCGCTCTCTACCCCTTGTTTCAGCAATAGAGAAACTTTCTTTTGTAATCCTGTAAAAAAAAGACCTATTTTTTCTTTTATTTGCGTGGCCTGTGCAGGACTTTGAATATAAAGAGTAATAAATGGACAGCCGCCCTTATACTCTCTCGACTGAACTCCTTTTGATAATTGCTTTAAAAACATTTGGATACGATCTTCAACTGAAAATTGGGTCTGAGAAATTACGTCGTCTATTGCAGCTTGATACATGTCAATCCAATAATCAACGACCCCTGCTAATAATTCCTCCTTATTAGAAAAGTGATAATACACATTAGACTTTGACACTTTGCTTACACGAACTAATTCATCCATACTTGTATAAGCAAACCCTTTTTCCAAAAATAATGTTGCAGCTACTTCAAGCACACGTTTTTGATTCATTAATTTTACCTTTGTCATAATTAGAACTATACAGTACTAATTTAAATGTTGCAAGTATTTATGTTCATTTAGAAATAAGTTTGATTCCACAGAAAAATATGATGGCTTTAATGATGATGATATTGGAGGGATGGATCTGACTTCACGAACTAAATACATCTGTCGTTTCTTCAGGAATGTGAGTAAGAGCCATTTGTTGATGATGAACACTGGATACTTCTCCACATTTACATAAAAAAACACAACGCCATGAAGGCTTAATTAACAAGTGGTATCACTCGAAATTAAATGCCTTCAAAAAGCGTTGTGCATCAATGTTTTTTGTTAACCAATAGAACCTTCCATCTCAAATTTAATCAAACGGTTCATTTCAACGGCGTATTCCATTGGCAGTTCTTTTGTGAATGGCTCGATGAAGCCCATGACGATCATTTCTGTTGCTTCTTCTTCAGAAATTCCGCGGCTCATCAAGTAGAATAGCTGTTCTTCTGATACTTTCGATACCTTCGCTTCGTGCTCTAATGAAATGTTGTCGTTTAAGATTTCATTGTAAGGAATTGTATCAGATGTTGATTTGTTATCCATGATGAGTGTGTCACACTCGATGTTTGAGCGTGCACCTTCTGCTTTGCGTCCGAAGTGAACAATCCCGCGGTACGTTACTTTACCGCCTTGTTTCGAAATTGATTTCGATACGATCGTTGAAGATGTGTTTGGTGCAAGGTGAATCATTTTTGCACCTGCATCTTGGTGCTGACCTTTACCTGCAAGGGCAATACTTAATGTCATACCACGAGCGCCTTCACCTTTTAGGATGACTGCTGGGTATTTCATTGTCAGCTTAGAACCGATGTTTCCATCAATCCATTCCATTGTTGCATTCTCTTCACAAATCGTACGTTTTGTGACAAGGTTGAAGACGTTGTTTGCCCAGTTTTGAATCGTTGTATAACGGCAGTAGCCGCCTTTTTTGACGATGATTTCAACAACCGCACTGTGAAGTGAGTTTGTTGTGTAAACTGGAGCTGTACAGCCTTCTACGTAATGCACATGTGCGCCTTCGTCAACGATGATCAGTGTACGCTCAAACTGACCCATGTTTTCAGAGTTGATACGGAAGTATGCTTGAAGTGGAGTATCTACTTTTACGCCTTTTGGTACGTAGATAAATGAACCACCAGACCATACAGCCGAGTTAAGCGCAGCAAATTTGTTGTCAGTCGGAGGAATGACTTTTGCCCAGTGCTCACGGAAGATGTCTTCGTTCTCTTTTAATGCGCTGTCTGTATCTTTAAACACAATGCCTAGATCTTCAAGGTCTTGCTTCATGTTGTGATACACAACTTCAGATTCATACTGAGCAGATACACCTGCTAAATATTTTTGCTCTGCTTCTGGGATACCAAGCTTATCAAAGGTTTGTTTGATTTCTTCTGGTACTTCATCCCAAGAACGCTCAGAGCGCTCTGATGGCTTTACGTAGTACGTAATTTCATCAAAGTTTAATGCATTTAAATCTCCGCCCCATTGTGGCATCGGCATGTTGTAAAAGTGCTCAAGAGATTTCAAACGGAAGTCGAGCATCCACTGAGGCTCTTCTTTCATACGAGAAATTTCTTCAACGATCTCTTTTGTCAGTCCGCGCTCTGAACGGAAAATGGAAACGTCTTTATCAGAAAAGCCGTATTTATATTCACCAACATCTGGCATTTTTTTAGCCATCCATTTTCACTCCAATCTTATGATTTGCCGTTATCTTCGGCAGATGCGCCTTTTTCAAGCGCCTTCCAGGATAATGTTGCACATTTGATGCGGGCTGGGAATTTTGCCACTCCCTGCAGCGCTTCAATGTCACCAAGATCAATGGAATCGTCGTATTCTTTTCCTTGCATCATATCGGAGAAAATCTGAGACATTTTCAAAGCTGTTTCAATATCTTTCCCTTTAATCGCCTGCGTCATCATTGAGGCAGATGCCATCGAAATCGAGCATCCTTCTCCTTCAAATTTCGCATCAGTGACTTTTTCGTCTTCGATTTTCATCGTGAGACGAATACGGTCACCACACGTTGGGTTGTTCATATCGACAACAATGCTGTCGTTTAACACACCTTTGTTTCTCGGATTTTTATAATGATCCATAATCACTTGTCTGTACAGTGTGTCTAAGTTTACATTAAAAGACATTCGTAAAATACTCCTTTGTCTTACGGAGCGCTGCAATCAGTTTGTCAATCTCTTCTTCTGTATTATACAGATAGAAGCTTGCTCTTGCAGTCGCTGATACACCAAGCCATTTCATGAGCGGCTGTGCACAGTGGTGTCCAGCACGAATGGCGACACCTTCCGTATCTAGAACAGTTGACGCATCATGCGGATGGACGTCGTCTAAGTTAAACGTCACAAGCCCAGCTCGGTGCTGCGGTCCATAAACAGTCGCACCATCAAGCTCCTTAAAGCGCTCAAGCGCATAAGTGGCAAGCTGATGCTCGTAACGGCTGACTTCCTCCATACCGATGTCATTTAAGAAGTCAATTGCTTTTCCTAGTCCAACTGCGCCAGCAATAATCGGTGTTCCCGCTTCAAATTTCCACGGCAGCTCTTTCCATGTGGAATCATACAGATCCACAAAGTCGATCATTTCACCGCCAAACTCAGCAGGCTCCATATTATTCAAAAGATCCTTCTTCCCGTAAAGCACACCGATGCCAGTCGGTCCACACATTTTATGCCCAGAGAATGCGAAAAAGTCACAATCTAGATCCTGAACATCAATTTGCATGTGCGGGGTGCTTTGTGCACCGTCGACGACAATGATTGCCCCATGTTCGTGGGCAATTTTGGCGATCTCTTTAATTGGGTTGATGGTTCCTAATACGTTTGAGACATGTGTGACAGCGACGATTTTCGTTTGATGTGTGATCGTTTGCTTCACATCTTCAAGCGATAGCGTGCCGTCTTCCTGTAACGGAATGTATTTCAATGTGGCGCCAGTTGCTTTCGCTGCTTGCTGCCAAGGGATGATATTCGCATGATGCTCCATATGCGTAATGACAATCTCATCGCCTTCTTTGAGATTGTCTCTAGCATAGCTGATCGCCACTGTGTTTAGTGCAGTCGTTGTACCTCTAGTAAAAATAATCTCCTGGACAGATGAAGCACGGATGAATGCACGAACTTTCTCTCTCGCACCCTCGTATGCGTCCGTTGCTCTTGTGCCAAGGGTATGAACACCCCGGTGGACGTTCGAGTTGTAAGACCGGTAATACTCATTCATTGCATCAATGACCACTCTTGGTTTTTGAGAAGTCGCTGCACTGTCCAAATACACCAAATCATGTCCGTTCACTTGCTGATGAAGGATTGGAAATTGCTCACGAACGTCTTTGATATTCATTATTTTACTTTCCTTTCAATTACAGAAATCAGCTGCTTTTTAACTCCTTCAATCGGCAGTTCTTTCACAACTGGATTTAAGAAGCCGTAAATCACAAGTCTTTCTGCATCTTCTTTGGAAATTCCGCGGCTCATGAGGTAGTACAATTGAATTGGATCGACACGTCCAACAGAAGCAGCGTGCCCTGCTGTCACATCATCTTCATCAATTAAAAGAATTGGGTTTGCGTCACCGCGTGCTTTCTCACTTAGCATGAGGACACGTGATTCCTGCTCTGCATTTGACTTTGTTGCGCCATGCTCGATTTTGCCAATTCCGTTAAAGATAGAGGATGCTTGATCCTTCATCACACCATGCTTCAAGATATACCCTTCAGAGTTTTTACCGAAGTGGATGATGCTTGTTGTAAAGTTTTCAGTTTGGTTTCCTCGACCGACAACAACTGATTTCGTATCACCAAATGTACCGTCGCCCATCAGTTTTGTGATGTTTTCAGATACGACGTCTCCATCATTCATCAGACCAAGCGCCCATTCGATTTTACTGTCACGGCCATTAGCCATGCCGCGTCTGTTCACATAGACTGTGACACCTTCTGCAAGGTTATCTACAGCACCGTATGTGACGCGGGCGTTTGCACCTGTGAACACTTCAGAAACGATATTGAAGATCGCTTCTTCCGGTTTTGCTGTACTGATGTAGTTTTCTACATATGTCACAGCACTATGATCGTCTGCTACGACGATGACATGGTTGAACAATGTCGTTTCGTCATTTTCATGAAGATAAACAGCTTGAATTGGTGCTTCAAGCTCAACGTTTTTCGGAACATAGAGGAAAGCTCCGCCATTGACTAAAGCAGCGTGTAAAGCTGTTAGTTTATGCTCATCCACTTTCACTGCATCTGTCATGAAGTATTGTTTCACTAAATCTCCATGCTCACGAATTGCTGTATGAAGATCCGTGAAGATCACACCTTTGTCTTTCGCTTCAGCTGAAAGAGACAAATAGGCCGGCGTTTGATCACGCTGAATGTAAACTGTCTTATCTGTGTCCTCTAAATCAATAAGAGATTTCACTTCTTCTGGAAGCTCTTCTAATGATCCAAATGGTGCACTTTCGACTGTATGCTGTTTGAAATTCGTTAAATTCCATTTTGAAATATTCGTTTTGTCAGGCTTTGGCATTGGGAGGTCTTCTGCTTTTTCAAGAGCCTGTAAGCGAAGGGAGCTCATCCATGCCGGTTCCTGATGCTTCTCGGAGAAGCTTTTGACATAATCTTGATCTACTGATAATTTCGTTTCTAATGTCATCAATAATCCTCCTAACGCTTACGCTTCTTGACCAACAGTTTCGTCTTCAATTCCTAACTCTTTTTTAATCCAATCATAGCCTTCTGCTTCTAGACGCTGTGCGAGTTCTGGTCCACCAGATTTCACGATACGACCTTGCATCATAACATGAACGTGATCTGGTGTGATGTAGTTCAGTAGACGCTGATAGTGAGTGATCATTAAGCAGCCGAAGCTTTCGCCGCGCATTTTGTTAATTCCTTTAGAAACAACTTTCAGGGCATCGATATCAAGACCAGAATCGATTTCGTCAAGGATGGCGATCTTTGGTTCAATCATCATTAATTGAAGAATTTCGTTGCGTTTTTTCTCCCCGCCTGAGAAACCTTCGTTTAAGTAGCGCTGTGCCATATCTGGATCCATTTCAAGGAACTCCATGTTTTCGTCCATTTTGCGGATGAATTTCATAAGAGAGATTTCATCGCCTTCTTCTCTGCGTGCGTTAATAGCAGAACGAAGGAAGTCAGCATTTGTAACACCGCTGATTTCAGATGGGTATTGCATCGCAAGGAAAAGACCAGCTTGAGCGCGCTCATCTACTTCCATTTCAAGGACATCTTCGCCATCAAGCAAGATGCTGCCTTTTGTTACTTCATATTTAGGGTGACCCATAATTGCAGCAGATAAAGTAGATTTACCTGTTCCGTTTGGTCCCATTACTGCGTGGAATTCTCCACCTTTTATCTCGAGGTTTACACCCTTTAAGATTTCTTTCCCTTCAATCTCAACGTGCAAGTCCTTAATTGTTAATGTCGAAGCAGTCATATATCGATACCTCCAAAATAATCATTATTCTCAATTTATTCTCATTCTAATTTTATAACAAATTAAAACTGAATACAACACATTCACGATAAGCGTGAGAGGATGCTCTCAAAATTCTAACAAAAAAAGCAGGTAGATAAAAGGATTTATGTCGAAAAGACTGTTTTCATAAAGAAAGGGCGGGAAACTGTTCTCCCCGCCCCTCAGCTATTATTAGCCTCTTATATTCATTTTTGCGAGCTGTCTTTTCTCATCTCGATAGGACTGCTCTCGTTTATATTCCACTTTCATCCTTAAGTCATGGTCTCTTTCGTACTCTGCATAGCTCATGCCATGAGCTTGATGCATGGCCTTTTCCATCTCGGCGGTATAATCCAATCCCAGTGTACTATGGTCCGAACAAATAATAAACCATTCCCTTCCTTGAGTATAGCTTTATTGTAGCAAACGTATGCGGCTTCACTCAAAAGGGATATGACGCTCTATGACGTCATATTTTCTCACACATTCGGT
Source organism: Bacillus sp. SRI_025 (assembly GCF_057592095.1). NCBI lineage: Bacteria > Bacillati > Bacillota > Bacilli > Caryophanales > Bacillaceae > Bacillus > Bacillus sp. SRI_025. The sequence continues at coordinate 156,117 of NZ_JBYEGB010000001.1, forward strand.
TGAGAAGTACTCAACTCCGTGATATGGAAAAATACCTTGTTTTCCTTCTTTTAATGCGTCTGTCCTCCAAATTCATCAATACATTGCTGAACGACAGTGATTCCTTGGCTTAGTGCTGCTCCGCCGCCAAAAGCTGCCGCCACGCTGACAACCTCCAGCAAATTCTCTTCTGTCGCCCCTTGATCGAGCGCTCCCTTTGTATGATAAATCATGCAGTATTCATCCTGCGCGTGAATACTGATGCCGAGGGCAATCATTTGTTTTTCCTTTTGCGTTAATGAATCGCTTTGAAAGCACTGCTCCGTAAATTCATTAAATTTCTTTCCAAACACCGGCATTTTCTTCTGGAATTCACCCATTGCGGTTTTATAATCAGTCAGTGATTGCTGCATGGATCCGCTCATATGCTGTTCATTCATTTTGATTCCATCCCTTCAGGTCATTTGTACGTTTTTATTATGAGCGAGATTTGAAAAAATACACAAAAAACCTCGCTTTGAAAGAAGCGAGGTTGCAGATTGTTGACAAAGGGCTAAAATGATCTTTATTTTAGCCCTTTGTCTTCCTTTCAGCGTGATAGAAAACCTTTGCATTCTAGGAAGGGCGAGTACCGGAGCAGAGCGAATTTGACATTCGTGAGCACCGGAGCGCAGAACTGACAAAGAATGCGAGGGTTTGTCTACATGCTGAAACCTCGCTTTGAAAGAAGCGAGGTTGAAATGTTGTTATTCAGATACAGGCAATACTGCACCGTCATATTTTTTGTCGATGAATTCTTTGATTTTATCAGAGTGAAGAACTTCCATTAATGCCTTGATCTTATCTGATTTTTCGTCACCTTTGCGAACCGCAACGATGTTTGCATATGGGTTGTTCTTTGTTTGCTCAAGTTCGATTGAATCTTTTTTCGGATTCAATTTATTTTGGATCGCATAGTTGACGTTGATAAATACAGCATCGCCTTCACTGTTTTCATAAGCTTTCGCAGTTAATTCAGGCGCGATTTTTTTGAATTTTAGGTTCTTTGGGTTTTCTTTAATGTTCTTTACTGTTGCGTTGATTGTATCAACCTTTGGATCAAGTTTGATGACACCAGCATTTTGCAGAAGGGCAAGCATACGGCCTTGTTCAGCTACGTTGTTTGTCATGATGATTGTTCCGCCGTTTGGAATATCTTTTACTGATTTGTATTTCTTAGAGTAGATACCGAAAGGCTCAAGGTGAACCGCACCAGCACTCACTAGGTTATAATCTTTGTTTGATTTATTTTCTTCGTTTAAGTAAGGGATATGTTGGAAAAAGTTCGCATCCACTTCTTTTTCAGCTAACGCTTTGTTGTACATTTTATAATCGCTAAGTACTTTCACTTTTAAATCGTAGCCTTTTTCTTTTAGAAGTGGTTTTGCTTCTTCAAGAATTTCGGCATGCGGCGTTTTTGATGCGGCAACCGTAATGGTTTTGCTTTCACTTGCGTTATTAGATGAACCGCACGCAGCTAAAATACCTGCAAATGCTAGAAATAGTGCACTTAAAATCAATTTCTTCATGAATAAATCCTCCCTTAACGTTTATCAATTTTATTTGTAATCAAATCACCGATTATTTGAATAATAAAGACGATGATGAGAATAAACACAGTGGCTACAAGTGTGACATCTGTATTACCAGATTGGTACCCTTCCACATAGGCGAGGTCACCAAGTCCGCCTGCTCCAATTGCACCTGCAATCGCAGTAGAGCCAATTAGAGCAATCGCTGTTACGGTAATACCTGAAATAAGGGCTGGCAATGATTCTGGCAGCAATACTTTGAAAATGATTGTCGATGTTTTTGCTCCCATTGATCGTGCTGCTTCAATGACTCCTTTGTCTACCTCACGCAGTGCAATTTCGACAAGACGTGCATAGAATGGAGCTGACCCTATGACAAGGGCAGGGAGTGCTGCATTTGGACCAAGAATCGTGCCCATAATGAGTTTTGTAAATCCTAATAATAGAATGATTAGAATGATAAAAGGAATCGATCTGAAAATATTGACGACTGCCCCAATGACGGTGTTAATCGGTTTATTTTCCCAAAGACCGCCTTTTCCTGTAAGGAAGAGCAGGAGCCCTAGGATAATCCCGATGACAAAGGCAAATGCCAATGAAATCAGTGTCATATAAACTGTTTCTCCTGTTGCACTCCAGATGACGTCTAAATCAACGTTCGGAAACCATTTCTCAAACATATGTCATCACCTCGATTTCAACCTGTTTGCTTTGGATATAGGCGATGGCTTTTTCTACCTCGGTCTCTTCTCCATTAATGTGGATAAAGAGTGTTCCAAACGCGCCTTCCTGCGTTTGAGAAATCTTCCCTTGAAGGATGTTCACATCGACATGAAACGATCGAATGATTTCTGTGATCAGTGGCTGCTCGGCAGAATCACCGATAAAGGACAACCGTACGACCTGACCTTCTTTTACTCGCTCTAGGACGTGCTCGATTGTTTCTTTCGCTTCCTCTGGTTCCGCAAGCTGTTTCACAAATCGCTTCGTCATTTCTTCCTTCGGCTGTCTGAAGACGCGCAATACTTCGCCTTCTTCGACAATACGTCCATTTTCCATGACTGCGACGCGATGACAAATTTTGCGAATGACGTGCATTTCATGTGTAATGAGCACAATCGTGAGCCCTAACCGTTTATTGATATCGGCCAAAAGCTCAAGGATTGAATCGGTCGTTTGCGGATCTAGCGCAGATGTCGCTTCGTCACATAGAAGAACCTTTGGATCATTCGCTAATGCTCTCGCAATGCCGACACGCTGTTTTTGCCCGCCGCTCAGCTGAGACGGGTATGCATTTTCTTTTCCTTCTAAACCGACCAATTTAATCAGTTCATTCGCACGTTCTCTCCGTTTCGATGTCGGTACACCTGCGATCTCAAGCGGGAACATAATGTTTTGTCTCACCGTTCTTGACCAAAGTAAATTAAAGTGCTGGAAGATCATGCTGATTTCTTGTCTTGCTTTCCGAAGTTTCGCATTCGATACTTCATTGATCCGGTTGCCTGCCACTTCAACAATTCCTTCTGTTGGCAGCTCCAGACCGTTTAATAGGCGAATAAGCGAGCTTTTTCCTGCACCGCTATACCCGATAATTCCGAATATTTCACCTTTATCAATATCCAAGTTGACGTCTTTCACGGCATCAACATTTCCGCTTTTTGAATGATACGTTTTTGATACATTCTGTAAATGAATCACAGTCTGATCACCTGCTTTCTTGCTGAATCTATAGGTTTCCATCACATACGTTATTTATTCTTCTTTCTGTCATGACTCTAGCCTGACGTCAGGTCAGTAAAAAAGACCTAACTGCAACGCAAGCAGAAAGGCCTTTTATGTCAATTACGCCTTTCTCTCATCTTTCAAAGCGCTGCGGCTTTGAGTGAATTGGCACCAATTTCAGCTATGCTGACGGTTGCCGGGTTTCATAGGGCACGTCCCTCCACCTCTCTTAATAAGAGAAAATATGTTGTTTTATGTGATGTTCATGTTTTTACTAACGTAGAATATCATGCTATCTGAGATATGTCAACGCTGTAAATCGCTAATTTCCAAGTAAACAACTACGTTATCATTTTTCGAAAAAAACCGTTCGTCAGCCAAAGCACTGCCTCTAGTCTAAGGAGCGCACGGAATGACCCTTTGACTTTGACTTGTCCTCTGCTGATTAACTGCTGTAAGGACATATCTCCATCTAATAATTGTAGAATCTCTTTCCTCTCACCATAAAAGATGAGATCCGATAACTCAATTGCAGGTAGTTTCTTCACTTCACCACGTTCATCCACAATCAATGTACAAGAGTCAGTTTCCGCCTCAAATGTAATCTTCAAGGATGATGATGAGAGCAGCGGTTTTAATAATAAACGCTGCCCTGTGTTACCATGGGCTTTCACATTTTCCACATGTATAACCTCCCTGTCATTTGGTTATACATAACATTTCTCTACAAACATCTTCTTGTCCTTTATAAATAACTCGACAAATTTTCAAATGAATTTCTTGAAATATGACAAAAAACCGCTTTATTTAGCGGTTTCAATCATTTCATGAAGATATGGAACTGAGTGAAAGGCATAGCCTTTTTGCACCAATTCTCCTTTTTTAAAAAGTAGAAAGCAAGGAACACTCTCGATCTCAAATGCTTTTGCAAAGCCTGGTGAGTAGTTTAAATTGTTTTCGTAAAATGGTACATCCGGCTGCATGGCGTCTACGACTGCCAGCATTTTCTTTGCCAGCTGGCATGTTCCACAAAACGGTGTATATAAGTATAAAAGAAATAAATCGTCCTCTATCTCTTTGAATTCGTGTTCTTCAATCTCTTTCATATACGTCCACCCTCATAAATATTTCGAATGAACATCAATGTTTGCAGCTAATAGGATAGATGCAATGTGGGCTGACGGTGAAGCGGCCACTTCGCGGTACGTTCTGTCGACAAAAAGATGAAGTGCTTCAGGGAATTCTTTTCGAAATTGCTTCCGCAGTTTGTCGCCTGCATCGTCACTGTCTGCTAGTATGTAAACGTCTTTCCCCACTAAATCGTCCACAAGCTGGTCCAGCTTCGATGTACTGATCGTGCCATTGGTGCAAATGATGGTAACAGGTTCACTTATGACTTCTTTCAGCTTTTGTTTATCTGTTTTACCTTCTACAATGATGACCTTTTCTATCTCGACATTCATCACGATCACCCGGCCCTTTTGACGTTGATTCACTTCTTCCTTAGATTACAATCTTTCATCCAGGTTGTAAAGATTGGGCGCCTCGTCATCAAAAAGACTGCAGTTTTTGTTCACTGCAGTCTCCTCTGTGATTAGCACCACCCATTTTCATCGTCACAGTCTACATATTTTTCTGTCCCATCGGTCAACGTATCCGTTAGACGATAAAAACGATTTTGATCATAGGAATATCCCGATTTCAGCTCATATTGGTTTTCACTAATCATTGTGCCAATCTCTTCATTTTGATGATAAAGCACCATGCCGCTTTCTTTGAATCGTCCAGTGACATGCTCTGTTATATCCACCTGTTCTTTTTGAAAAGACAAATTGGACACCCCCCATAAAGGTAGAGTGTCCAATTTCACATGAATTAGTCTTCTTTTGTCATTTCTTCATATTGCTCAGCAGTCATTAAGTTCTCGATTTCAGATGCATCAGCTGGTTCTACAACGATCATCCATGCTTTTTCATATGGAGAGTCGTTGACGAATTCTGGGCTGTCATCCAGCTCATCGTTCACTTCGACGATTGTGCCATTGATCGGTGCATAAAGTTCAGAAACTGTTTTCACTGATTCTACACTTCCGAAAGGCTCGTCCGCTGTGATTTTGTCTCCTACTTCAGGAAGCTCAACGAACACGATATCGCCCAGCTCAGATTGAGCAAAATGCGTAATACCGATACGCACCTTATCTCCTTCTACTTTGACCCATTCATGTTCTTCTGAATAACGTAAATCTTTTGGTGTGCTCATTCAATACCCCTCCAGTCTTTTCTTACAATCTATATTGAAGATACCACAATCTGAATGAAAGTTACATCATTTCCAGACGCTTTTAAATGTATCTTCGTTAAATCCAACTGTTACTCGTTTACCGTCTGTTGTAATCGGGCGCTTGATCAGCATTCCGTTAGACGCGAGTAATTCTAGCTGCTCGTCCTCTGACATTGCAGGAAGTTGATCTTTCAGCTGCAGCTCCCGGTATTTTTGTCCGCTTGTATTAAAGAATTTCTTCAGCTCTAAACCGCTTTTTTCGTAAAGGGCTTTTAATGTTTCTTTATCAGGCGTCTCTTCGACGATATGTATGCTGTTGATGTCTTTATTGTGTGCTTCCAGCCACTTTTTTGCTTTTCGGCATGTACCGCAAGATGGGTATTCGTAAAAATCTAAAGCCACCATTTTCACCTCCTGCAAATTGTGACAACATTTTATCACAAAATATTTTAAAAACCTAAATGTATGCTTACAAAAAGGTGCGGAGTGATATCCGCACCTTTTAAGCCATCCTTATACGATATATTTCTCTGCTTCAAAGATTCGTTTTGCCACTTCACGCTTTTTGGCGATGACATTGATTGGAGTAAATCTTGTCAGCTTGCGAAGGGCTGACAGGCTCATGCGGAGTGAATCTCCTTCCTCCATCGCAATCAAGGATTCTTTTGCATGGGCTTCAATCTTTAAGAAAGCCTCCTGCGTGAAAATTTGTGTGTAAGCCAGCTTTTGAGCATTCTTTTCTGCGCCTGATGCAGCGATTGCCTTTTCCGTACGCAAAATTGCTGATTCAGCAGCAAAAATTTCATTGACGATATCGGCTATGTTCACTAGAATTTCTTGCTCTTTGTCTAAGGATTTCCCGTATTTCATGGCTGCCATACCAGCTACCATTAAGGCGACCTTTTTCGCATGGGTGAGCAAATATTTTTCTTGATCGAGCGGCTGATCGCCTGGCTCTTCCGGCATCATCATCATCAGCTCTTCCTGTAAGGTCTGCGCTTTTTGAAGCAGCGGAAGCTCTCCTTTCATCGCTTTCTTCAAGAATGTACCTGGTACAAGCAAACGGTTGATTTCGTTTGTCCCTTCAAAGATCCGGTTAATTCGTGAATCGCGATAGGCTCTTTCGACCTCGTATTCTTGCATGAATCCATATCCGCCGTGAATCTGCACGCCTTCATCCACAATATAATCTAACGTTTCAGAGCCAAGGACTTTACAGAGAGAACATTCAATCGCATATTCCGCAATGGATTGAGCAATTTGTTTGCCGTCTTTTTGCTCTTCGTCACTTAATAGACCCATCCGCTGTTCAAATAATCCAACCGTACGGTAAACAGCACTTTCCATCGCATAGAGCTTTGCTGACATATTGGCTGCTTTTTCACCAATTAAGCTGAATTGAGAAATTGGTGTTTTGAACTGCTTACGCTGGTTCGCATATTCGGCCGACAATTGAATGACGCGCTTTGATGCACCGATTGTGCCGACTGCAAGCTTATAGCGTCCGATATTTAAAATGTTAAAGGCAATCACATGTCCTCTGCCGGCTTCACCAAGCAAATTCTCCTTCGGTACTTGGGCATCTTCAAGAATTAATGTTCTTGTCGATGACCCTTTAATGCCCATCTTTTTCTCTTCAGGTCCCGTTTTGACACCTGGAAAATCCTTTTCGACAATAAAAGCAGAGAAGTGTTCACCATCAATCTTCGCATACACAACAAAGACATCGGCAAATGCGGAGTTTGTGATCCACTGCTTTTCTCCATTGAGGACATAATGGGTACCTGCTTCATTCAGAACCGCAGTTGTTTTTGCTCCAAGAGCGTCAGAGCCTGATCCTGGCTCAGTGAGTGCGTACGCCGCAATGGTTTCACCAGAGGCGAGTCCTGGCAGGTACGTTTCCTTTTGCGCTTGATTTCCGAAGAGCACGATCGGCAGAGAACCAATACCGACATGAGCGCCATAGGAAAGTGAGAAACTGCCTGCTCTAGCGAATTTTTCAGTAATGATTGCTGAACTGATTTTATCCAATCCAAGCCCGCCGAATTCTTCAGGTACATCGGCTCCTAGAAGGCCAAGCTCACCAGCCTTTTTGAGAAGCCTGACCGAATGCTCGAACTCATGGTTTTCAATTTGATCTATATGCGGAACCACATCTTGTAAAATATAATCCTCTGTTGTCTTTCCAATCATTTGATGTTCATCAGAGAAATCCTCCGGTGTAAAGATATGCTCATAATTCGTCTCATCAATTAAAAAGCTTCCACCCTTTTTTACATCTTCCAATGCTTTCATCCTGATTTCCCCCTTTAGATCAATTCAAAAATGCCTGCTGCTCCCATGCCCCCGCCGATACACATTGTGACAATGCCAAATTGCTCGTTTCGCCGTTTCATTTCATGAATAAGTGACAGCGTTAGTTTCGTTCCTGTACAGCCGAGCGGATGTCCAAGCGCAATTGCCCCGCCGTTGACATTCACTTTTTCTTCATCAATTCCTAAATGGCGAATGACTTGAATTGCCTGAGAGGCAAACGCTTCGTTTAATTCAAACAGACCAATATCCTTCAGCTCAAGTCCAGCGATTTTCAGCGCACGCGGTATGGCTTCAACCGGACCGATTCCCATCACCTCAGGCGGTACACCGCCAACAGCAAATGCTCTGAATTTAGCGAGCGGCTGAAGAGAAAGTGAGGATGCTTTCTCGCGGTCCATCATCATCACACACGCAGCCCCGTCACTTGTTTGAGACGAGTTCCCTGCAGTCACCGTACCTTTTGTCGAAAAGGCTGGACGCAAAGTGGAAAGAATCTCTTCCGTTGTACCTGCTCTCACACCTTCATCCTGTGAGAACGTGAATTGATGCTCTTCTAATTGATATTGTTCTCCTATCCGCCGGTCTGTTACATCAACGGGCACAATTTCATCAGAAAACTTCCCTTCTTGAAGTGCCTTTGCTGCCTTTTGATGACTCCTCACCGCAAAGGCATCCTGATCTTGACGTGTGACCTGATACTTTTGCGCCACTTGCTCTGCCGTGTGCCCCATGCTCATGTAGTATTCAGGTGCTTGCTCTGCCAAGAGAGCATTCGGACGAATGGAATGCCCCATCATCGGCACCTGCGACATCGATTCGACTCCTCCGGCTAAAATCGTGTCTGCCTGACCGAGCATAATTCGTTCACCCGCATAAGCGATAGACTGAAGACCTGACGAGCAGTAGCGGTTTATGGTGATGGCAGGTACCGTATAAGGCAGTCCCGCTAGTGCTCCAATATTTCGGGCTACATTTAACCCCTGCTCTGCTTCTGGCGTTGCACAGCCGATGATCAAATCATCTATTTGACCGTCGTATTCACCGGCACGCTTTAACGTTTCTTTTACACATAATGCGCCCATATCATCAGGCCGGACATGTTTTAACGATCCCTTTTTCGCCTTCCCTACTGGTGTTCTTGCGCCAGCGACAATGACTGCTTCTCTCATTTTGACTCCCCCTTAGTTACGTAAAGGTTTTCCTTTGACGAGCATGTGCTGCATACGTGCCTGTGATTTCACTTCTCCTACAAGACTTAAAAAGGCTTCTCTTTCAAGCTCTAATAAGTATTGCTCTTCTACCTCTGTTCCAAATGGCAGTTTCCCGCCGGAAATGACATGAGCTAATTTTTTTACGATAGTCATGTCATGCTCTGAAATGTATCCTGACAGTCTCATATTTTCAGCAGCCAAAATCATCGCTGCATAGCCTGTTTCTCCCATGACCGGCACCTTTTGCTTGAGCGGCGCACGATAACCGGCTTCATCAAGAGAGAGCACCAGTTGTTTTGCATCATAGATCAGGTGATCCCCGTTCATACTAATCCGGTCGCTCACGCGGAGCATGTTCATATCCCGCGCTTCCTCAGCTGAAGTTGACACTTTTGCCATTGCAATTGTTTCAAATGTTTTTAGCGTGGCATCCTGTATAGCCGTCTGCGACGGCTTCGCTGATCCTTGCAGGTGACGAAGATATAATTCTTTATTTCCACCGCCCCCTGGAATCAGTCCAACTCCCGCTTCCACAAGTCCCATGTAAGTTTCGCTGGACGCCTGTATAGCCGCTGCCGGCAGACAAACCTCCGTACCGCCTCCTAATGTCATCCCAAACGGTGCGGCTACAACTGGGCGGTCGCTATATTTCACCTTCATCATCGCCTGCTGGAAGCGCCTGATCACAAAGTCAATTTCAAAGAAATTGTCGTCCTGTGCTTCCATTAAAATCAGGGCAAGGTTGGCGCCAACACAGAAGTTCTTCCCTTGGTTTCCGATGACAAGCCCTTTGTAATTCTTTTCCGTCTCATCAACAGCGCGATTGATCATATCAATGACATCTAGTCCAATGGCATTGCTTTTAGAGTGAAATTCGAGCAAGGCGACATCATCACCAATATCAATCAGGCTCGCACCAGAATTTTTGAAGATGACGTCCTGTTTCTTTTTCAATCTAGCTAAAGAAATATGTTTGTCGTTCCCTTTTTCCTGTACGTAAGCCCCATCCTGATAAAACGCACGCTCTCCATCAGCATTCTCTTGATAGAATGTGTCGTGTCCTTTTGACAGCATGTCTTGCACCCATGCTGGGATGCTGTGGCCTTCTGCTTCCATGCGCTCGGCGGCTTTTTTGACGCCTATTGCATCCCACAGCTCAAATGGGCCGTGCTGCCAGCCGAATCCCCATTTCATTGCGTTATCGATGGACTGAATATCATCCGCAATTTCGCCTTTTAGATGCGCTGAATAAAGAAGTACGGGCGCTGTCATATTCCAAAGCAATTGCCCTGCACGGCCATCTTGATAAATAAGCGCTTTCAACTTTGCTTTTGTTCCCTTTTGCTGTTTCGCCATCTCAATGCCTGGATCTTTGAGCTTTGTGCGCTCTCCATATGTGAGCGTCACTGGGTCAAGCTCTAAAATGACCTTGCCATTTTTTTGATAAAATCCTTGTCCTGCCTTGCTGCCAATCCATCCTTTTTCAAGCATTCTTTCAATAAACTCAGGCAGCTGGAAAATCTCTTTTTCCTTTCCTTCTACCTGTTCATAGACGTTTCGTGCCACATGAGAAAATGTGTCAAGCCCCACTACATCGAGTGTACGGAAGGTCGCACTTTTCGGTCTTCCAATGAGGGGTCCTGTGACTGAATCCACTTCTCCAATGGTGTATTTGTTCTCAAGCATTTCACGCACTGTGACAAGAAGCCCATACGTGCCAATGCGGTTTGCAATAAAGTTCGGTGTGTCTTTTGCTTCAACCACACCTTTGCCGAGTACATCCTCGCCAAACGTTTTCATAAATGACAGTACTTCTGGATCTGTTTCCTGAATAGGAATGATTTCTAAGAGTTTTAAATAACGAGCTGGGTTAAAAAAATGTGTGCCTAAAAAGTGGCGTTTAAAATCATCTGATCGCCCTTCTGCCATTTTTTCAACCGAAATACCAGATGTATTGCTCGAAACGATGCTTCCTTCTTTGCGGTGTTCGTCGATGAGAGAGAATACGTGTTGTTTGATGCTGAGCTTTTCAGTGACGACTTCAATGATCCAGTCAGCATCGTGTAATAAGGAAAGGTGGTCTGTGAAATTTCCCGGTGTGATGTATGATAGGTTTTTTGCTGAAGTAAGAGGTGCTGGCTTTTGCTTTAACAATTTTTTCATCGCTTCTTGACTTAATCGATTCCGAACACTAGGGTGATCAAGCGTTCGCTTTTTCGCCGTTTCTTCTTTTGTCAGTTCATTTGGCACAATATCTAGCAGTGTTACTGGTATCCCGATATTGGCTAGATGCGCAGCAATGCCTGAGCCCATGACACCTGAACCAATGACAGCCGCCTTGCGAATATGTTTGCCCATAAATATCCCCCTAAACATTTTGAATGAACAGTCATTCATTTTTTGTCCAAAAAAAAGCAATGCCTCTTTCTTTATCTTAAAAGATTTTCCGAAACAGTTCAATAGCGGATTTCAAAAATTTACACATTCTCATGTGCCTTATTTTGCGGTGTATGAATTAAAGATCAAAGGGAATTGTAAGAATGGAGGTGATGTCCACATGTCTCGTTTGAAGAAAAACCCATCGAAAGCAGGCGTAAGTGCTGCAAGTGTAAAAGGAAACGCAGGTCCATCACAGGAAGCAGACCTAGGCGGGAAAAAAACCAGTCAAAATCAGCAATATAAAAAGAATCAGTAAGGAAACAAAATCGTAAGGAGGAACACATGTTGAACAATCAGCCAATGAATATGCCCCCAGAAGTCATTTCAGTGAAGGATTCCTTGTACTTAGAGGATATGCTCAACTGGAACTTGATCGCCATGAAAAAGGCTCATTTTATGGCCGAGCATTGCCAGGATCAAACATTGAAACAAGAATTAAATCAAGTTGGCCAAATGCATCATCAGCATTACACACAAATTCTTCAGCATTTAGGCAGCTCAGGGCAAGGCCAGTCTACTGGCTTTATGCAATAGGAGGAAAAAACATGGAACAGCAAAACCAACAAAAAATCGGGAATCCACAAACCCCGGTTCCCACAACTACAAACATGAACGATCGTGATTTCGTTACAGATCTCTTGTCGACTGAAAAATACATGACAAGTGGATACAACACAGCGCTCAATGAATTCAGTCATGAATCTCTTTACCAGGATATTCAGCGAATTGCGCTGGAAACACAGAAAACACAAAGACATTTATATGATGTCATGTTCCGATATGGCTGGTATTCTGTTGAAGCGGCTGATCAGCAAAAGCTCCAGCAGACACACCAGAAATTCCAGCAAACACTGACAGATCAATCTCCGTACGGATCATCACAAATGTCATAAGAAAAAAACTGCCAGTCTGATGCTGGCAGTTTTTTAACGGTCTTTATTGGCGCGATGAGCTTCGTTCAACTGTTTGATTCGTTGAATCGTGTGTTTGATTTCTTCTTTTGCTTCCGGATACGTTTCATTGAAATGCTTTGCTAGCGGCGGCATGCTTTTGGCAATATGAGAGTAGATCACCCATTGTTTCACATCTTGTTTCAGCTCGTCTGTTGATTCACCGAGCAGCAGCTCTGTATATTTATCAAGCAAGCCTTCCAGCTTTTCTTCTAATTCTTTTCCCATTGACATTCCGCTCCTTTTTCAGAAAAAAGCCTGACTCTGTGAGACACAGATGTCAGGCTTTTGACATACGATTATCTTGCAGCAAGAAATGTTTCAGCTTGCGCTTGCTGCACAATACAGCGTCCTCTACCGTGCGGAATACATAATGGTGTTCCAAATAGAGGATCTGTTGTCACTTGGCAATTCATATCAAAGACATTTTTCACGAGATCACAATTAATCACTGTTTCTGGTCTGCCTTCTGCATAAATTGACTTGTCTTTAATCGCGACAAGATGATGAGCATATCTGCATGCGAGATTGAGATCATGAAGAACCATCACAATCGTGCGCTGCTCTTTCTCATTTAAATCAAACAGAAGGTCCAAAATTTCGATTTGATGCGTCATGTCTAAATATGTCGTCGGCTCATCTAACAAAATAATATCGGTCTCTTGGGCCAGCGTCATCGCAATCCATGCACGCTGCCTTTGTCCACCTGATAATGAATCAACGGTCCGATCAGCAAGATCTTCCATCTTTGTTGACTTCAATGCGCGATTCACTGCTTCTTCATCTTGCTTCGACCACTGCTTCAGCCAATTTTGATAAGGATATCTGCCTTGCTTCACTAACTGATGCACAGTTAATCCTTCTGGCGCTTCTGGTCCTTGTGGAAGAATAGCGAGCTGTTTCGCTACTTCTTTTGTTGGTAATTTTGCAATGGAATGACCTTCAAGCAGGACAGAACCACCCATTGGCTTCATGAGACGGGCCAAAGAGCGAAGTAGCGTGGATTTACCGCATCCATTACTGCCAATAAATACTGTGATTTCACCCTTAGGGATTGATACATTTAGTTCATCGATGATCATTGTTTCTCCGTAGCCTAAGCTTAAACCTTCAGTAGAAATGGCACTCATTCCGCTCAAACGCTCCTTTTCTCATCCAAATTTTTATATGAAATATCGTCTATGTACAGACGTAAAAGATCACTTATCTCAATTTAGTGTATCAGATTTAAGTGATCTTGAAAATCATTTTCAATTAAAAAATGAGAAAGTCTCGTTTATTTCTTCCTTTGGAATGTACGTTTGGTCCCATCCTCGAGCTTCAGATCGATCTGAATCCGCTGATAATCATCATCTAAATTAAAAGCAGCTAATAGTTCATTTACATACGCTTCATTGATCTTTGCACTAGGAATCGACATATCATTCAGCTTCATCTTCATCTCGCGCAAGGCTTCTTCCCCTTCATAGCGGACCCCATTCATATGATCACGAATGATTGCCTCCTCTTTGCCTCTTGCCTGACGGTAGGTCGCTTCGTATAATTCGTTTTTCTGTCCATATTGTACATGCAGATGCAGATGCTGAAATGGCAGTTCCTTCATTTGAACAGCTGACAGACTTTCTGCCTCTGCTTCATGTGTTTGTTGTAATGGTTCAATTGATTGACAGCCGGACAGCATAAAGAGCAGCACTCCTATTTGTCCCGCCTTCTTCCAACACATCATGTGTTTCCTCCTATTTCATAGCATCGCTTTTTATTCTTCTCTAGGCTCCTTTTTGTTATTCAATAAAACATCTCACTATGATAAATTTAAACAAAAAGGAGAACCGGATGATGAAAAAAACAGCCATTGTAACTGGTGCCAATAGCGGCTTTGGCAAGCTCATCACGATACGTCTCGCCAAGCAGGGCTATACAGTGATTGCCGGCGTCAGACAGAAAACCAATGCAAAAAAGCTCGCTGAAGAAATCGAGCAAGCCTCTTTATCCGGCATGATACATATTGAAGCGTTAGATGTGACGGATACGCAGTCGATCCAAGCATTTCAGAAGAAACTTCATGCCTATGCACCTATTACCCTGCTTGTGAACAATGCGGGAACAGCCTTTGCTGGTTTTGCGGAAGAGATTCCTGTTGACACGTACCGCCAGCAATTTGAAGTGAATGTCTTCGGTGTGATGGAAATGACCCAAGCAGTCCTGCCGTTTATGACGAGCGGCGCAAAGATTTTCAATATGAGCAGTATCAGCGGATTAATGGGAATGCCTGCACTTTCTCCATATGTATCGTCTAAGTTTGCGTTGGAAGGCTATACAGAAAGCTTACGGATTGAACTAGCTTCGTTCGGTATCCAGGCGGCCTTAATTGAGCCGGGCTCTTTCCAAACAAATATTTGGAATACCTCCATGAACGAGCAAATGATTCGGCCAGCAGAGGGATCGAAATACATAAAACTCTATCAAAAGATGATGGCCCATATTGATGCCCAGAAATCCAACTATGGAGATCCTCGTGAAGTGGCAGCGCTTGTTGTTCGGTTAGCAGAGAAAAAGCGGCTGAAACGGCTGAGATATCTTGTTGGAAAAGGCGTACGACTTTCATTCACAGCAAAACAGCTTCTGCCGTGGAACATGTGGGAACACCTCATACTGCGTACACTCTCTTCAAAAAAATAAGCACAAAAAAACAGGTGGATATGTTGACCTCCACCTGTTTTTTTCATTTATTCGCTCTCTGACTGTCCAAGGGTAATATCTAAATTTTTGTTCTTTCCTTCACGGATGACAGTCATTGTGGTTTTATCGCCGACTTTTGTTTCTTTGTAAAGAATTTCTTTCAGCTGAGAGCTGTTCACTACGTCTTTCCCTTTGAACTTGATGATGACATCTCCAGATTTCAAGCCTGCTTTTTGCGCAGGTGAACCTTTTGAAACATCCTTTACGTAAATGCCTTTGCCGATTTGTTTATCAAATAAGCCGAGCGTATTTTCCTGATACGTCTCAGGCACTTGCTCAAGGTCAATCATTTGTACGCCAAGGTATGGACGTTCAACTTTTCCATTTTTCAACAGCTCATCTACAATCGGTTTGACATCGTTACTTGGGATCGCAAATCCGAGTGATTCCACACCGCTTTCGCTGATTTTCAAGCTGTTAATACCAATGACTTGACCATCTGTATTGATCAGTGGCCCCCCGCTGTTTCCTGGGTTAATGGCTGCATCTGTTTGCAGTACATTCATCTCCACTGTACCAGATGACGTATTTGCTTCTACGGTACGATCAAGACCACTAATGATTCCTTCTGTCACAGTACCTGAAAATTGTGCACCGAGCGGATTCCCAATGGCAATAACTTTATCTCCAGCACGAAGCTTAGAAGAATCACCAAAGCTTGCCACTTTATCAATGCCGTCTGCATTGATTTCAACAACGGCTAAATCTGTCATGACATCACTGCCGACAAGCTTTGCATCTTTTGTTTTACCATCGTATAGTGTGACCTTTAATTTATTGGCCCCTTCGACAACGTGGTTATTTGTAATAATGTACGCTTTTTTACCATCTTTTTTGAAAATGACACCAGAGCCTGTTCCAGCTTCAGCTTCTGTTTGATCACCGCTCAGGCCAAATGAATTTTGTGTAGATTGATAGTTTGAGACCCCTACAATGGTGGGCTCTAAATCTTCTACCATATCAGCAACATTTGTCGCATTGGTGATTTGTTTTGTCGAGAAATTATCTGAGGCTGCCGGCTCACTTGATGCGGTCTGCGTTTGCGTGTTGGCAGCTGTATCCTGTGACTGCGGCAAAAGCGGTGTAATGCCAAGTACAAGACCCCCGCCAATAATTCCTCCAAGAATCGGGCTGAGCCATGCCGCCTTCCGCTTTTTCTCCTTTTTTGACGCACGGTCATCCACCATTTGAGGAGAATGATTCGTCACACTCTCCTGCGCGGCAGATGCTTCGATTTCATGCTGGTGTAAAACGAGTTCCTTCTCTTTTTCTGGTGCGTCTATTTGTTTCTCATTCTCTTGATGGGTATCTTCTTGATGGTTCATTTCATTGTCTTGATTCGTGTTTTCTGGATGATTCATCTTATTCTCTTCATCTTCTCTTCGGAAATCCATCGCTTGCACTCCTTTACATCATGTTTCATTTCATATGTCTAGATAGGACTCATGTCCTCTTAATGGAAAGATCATTGAAAAATACTTTATGGCAATATGTCAAATTATATAATACTTATTCATAGAAAAAAAGCAAGGTGCGCACATTGATGAAAAGCACCTATTCATCCGCCTTTTTTCTATGCCCTTTTTTCCCTTGACCTTATCATAATCAAACATTATGGGATAATGATGAGAAGAATATGTGAAATTGTGAAAAAAGCGTGTGATTGTTGACATGCCGCCTTTGTATCCCGTTATAATGACGTTGAGAGGATGTGGAAGACTTTGTCGTACACCATTTATTTAGTTGAAGATGAACAAAACTTAAATGAACTGTTAACCAAATATTTAGAGAGTGAGGATTGGAATGTCTCCTCTTTTTTAACCGGAGCAGCGGCACGCGAGGCAATGAACAAGCCGCCGCATCTATGGATTTTAGATATCATGCTGCCTGATACAGACGGCTACACCCTCATTAAAGAAATCAAAGCCGCATCACCTGACGTACCGGTCATTTTCATTTCAGCACGTGATGCCGATATCGACCGTGTCCTCGGCTTAGAACTGGGAAGCAGTGATTATATTGCAAAGCCGTTTCTTCCGCGTGAGCTGATCATTCGGGTACAAAAGCTGCTGGAGCTTGTGTATAAAAACAGTGATACCCCGCAGCAGCAAAGCGTCACAACCATTTCTTCTTATGTCATTCATGAGGATGTAAGAGAGGTGTATGAAGAGGGGCAGCTCATTAACTTAACTTCTAAGGAATTTGACTTGCTGCTTTTATTTACACATCACCAGGGACATGCTTTTTCTCGTGAAGATATCCTCGTCAAAATATGGGGACATGATTACTTCGGGACAGACCGTGTAGTCGATGACCTTGTTAGACGGCTGCGCAAAAAAATGCCCGACTTAAAGGTCGAGACCATCTATGGATTTGGTTATAGGATGCTGAAAGGATGAAGAACAAACCGCTCGCTTTTCAAATTTGGGTTGTGATCTCTGGCATTTTGCTCACCATTTCCATTGTCCTGATCATTCTATTTTCTAATACATTACGTGACTTCTTCACAAATGAAATTTATAAAAATATTGAAAATGAACAGCAAGTGCTGACAGAATATCCATTAAACCGAGACGGCTCGCCAAAGTCGACACCGGAAAACCGCTCCGTGCAGCACATTTTGATTCCGTCAAATGAATTAGATCAAATGGCGCAGTTTTTTCCGCATGCCTTTATTGAGAAAATCCAATCGTTTGTGAAAAAACAAAAAAGCGCAACGAAACGGTATTCTGAAGAGGTGAACGGCCAGCATATCTTTTTTGTCATCAAAAAGGTATCATCAGGCAATACACCATATATTCTTCTGTCCTATGCACCAGATTCTTATCGAGACGACCTGTCCTTTACGCTGTTTAAACAGCTGATCTTTATCTTAGGCACCGTTATTTTACTAAGCTGGATTCCATCGATATGGCTTGCCCGCTATTTATCCCGACCAATCGTTGCGTTTGAAAAACACGTCAAACGGATTGCACAAGAGGACTGGGACGATCCTGTCATCGTTGACCGGCAAGATGAAATTGGCAAGCTTGGTCATACCATTGAGGAAATGAGACAAAAACTCATTCAAAAGGATGAAACAGAACGGACACTTTTGCAGAATATTTCACATGACTTAAAAACACCTGTCATGGTCATCCGCGGCTACACGCAGTCCATTAAAGATGGTATTTTTCCTAAGGGAGATCTTGAACAAACGGTGGAAGTCATTGAAGGTGAAGCGGAAAAGCTTGAGAAGAAAATCAAGGATCTGCTGTACTTAACAAAGCTTGATTATTTATCAAAACAACATCCCGCACATTCTTCCTTCCTAATCAGTAATACGATGCTGGAAGTGGTCGACCGAATACGCTGGTCGAAAAATGAATTGCAGTGGAACGTGGACTTAGATGATGAGGCTGCTCTTGAAGGCGATCCAGAACAATGGAGCAAATTATTTGAGAATGTACTAGAAAATCAACTTCGATACGCAAAAAGCAAGATTGATATTCAGATGAAACAGGAAGAGGAGCAAATCCGCATTGTTATTCGAAATGACGGTCCTCCAATTGAAGAACATATGCTGTCCAACCTATACGAACCTTTTAGTAAGGGAAAAAAGGGCGAATTCGGTATTGGATTAAGCATTGTCAAAAGAATCCTTTCAATGCATCAAGCGTCCATATCTATTGAAAATGATGATCTAGGTGTACGTTATACAATCATAGTTCCAAAGAAGAGACTGTAGGTTTTTGACCGCAGTCTTTTTTAGATGAATGAATACCCATTGAAATCACGGTATGTGGCTTTGATCTTTTTGCCAGCTTGATACATCCATTTCTTTTCAATGGTTGTCTCTTTTGGCATTTTGACTTTTTCTACTTGAATCCCTTTTGTTCGCAAGCGTCTAATCATATCATCGATTTCTCTCATGGAACATCATCCTTTCACATATTTTGACCAGTTGGTCACCTTACTTTATAATATAAAGAATTACACTGTAAAAAACAAGTTACAATCTGATTAATTTTTGAAAACTTTCGTCGTTTATGACCGATAAGTCATATCTCTTTGCGCACGTTTCCTAAGACATTTGTCTCTCGGTAAGAAAGGATGACATTCATATTGAAAAAGAAAGAAAAAATGATCATTGAGGCTGGCATGAAATTATTTGCCAGCAAAGGCTACAACACAACGTCTGTTCAGGAAATTGCGGATGAATGCCACATGTCAAAGGGTGCTTTTTATCTTTATTTTAAATCAAAGGAAGCACTGCTCATTTCAATCCTTCATTACTATTACGATAAGGTATTTACCCGGATTCATGAGGTTCAAACAGAGGGCGGCACACCAAAAGAAGCCTACCGAAAACAGCTCACTGTCTATTATGATAATATTTTGCAGCAAAAGGATTTTATTAAAATGCAGCTGAGCGACAGGGCGCTTCCACTGAATGAAGAAACGCAGCAGCTCGCAAAACAAATTAGGCTTGCGACCGTCCAGCTTCACATTGATAACATTAAACAAGTATATGGAGATGCTGCTATTCCTTATATGGCTGATTTATGTTTGACGATTGAGGGCATGAGCCACGTTTATTTCGAGCTGGCGATTTTATATGATTTTCAGCTGGAAGCAGAAGAACTTGCCACAACCATGATTCATCGTATCGATGATTTGATGGGCGGTATGATGAAGCGAAATGACCTTCCTCTCATTTCTGTAGATCAAGCGAGCGATTGGTTTGGTCCGATTTATGAACGGTCATTCGATCCGCTCACAGAATCTCTTTTAAAGGAGTTAAGAGAGATTGCTGAATCACACTATGAAGTGAAGAACGAACCTGAATTATTTGAAGCGCTTGGCATACTAGAAAATGAATTAAACAAACAAAAACCAAGACAAGTCATCGTGAAAGGCATGCTGTACCAATTAAAATTATACGCACCGCTGCAAAGCAACTCTGATTCACTTTTGCGTATTTTGAAAGAGGATCATTTGTAAACGCATCACTTTTAATGAAAAAAACCAGGGGCAGCCGCCCCTGGTTTCTTATTTCGCTTTTGGTGTCACCATTTCTTCTGGTTTCACAAATTGCTCGAACTGCTCCTCTGTTAGCAGCTCTAATTGAAGTGCTGCTTCTTTTAATGTTAATCCTTCTTTGTGAGCAAGCTTCGCAATTTTCGCTGCATTTTCATATCCGATGTGCGGGTTAAGTGCCGTCACAAGCATCAATGAATTGTTCAAGTTTTTCTCAATTGTTTCTAGGTTTGGTTCGATTCCAACTGCACACTTGTCATGGAATGAGTTCATGCCGTCAGCAAGTAGTTCAACTGATTGCAGGAAGTTATAAATGATGACTGGCTTAAATACGTTCAGCTCAAAGTTTCCTTGGCTTGCCGCAAAACCGATTGTGGCATCATTCCCCATGATTTGTGCTGCAATCATAGTTAAAGCTTCACTTTGAGTTGGGTTGACTTTTCCTGGCATAATAGAGCTTCCCGGCTCATTTTCAGGAATAATCAATTCGCCAATTCCACAGCGTGGGCCACTTGCAAGCCATCTGACATCATTGGCAATTTTCATTAAATCAGCTGCAAGTGCTTTTAAGGCACCGTGTGCATACGTAATTTCATCATGGCTTGTCAGCGCATGGAATTTGTTTGGTGAAGAATTGAATGTTTGACCTGTCAGCTGGCTGATTTCCTCAGCAACATATTGACCGAACTCAGGATGTGCGTTAATGCCTGTACCAACAGCAGTTCCGCCAATGGCTAATTCTCTCATTTTTTCAGTTGATTCTAGAATCATTTCTTTTGAACGGTCCAGCATGTATACCCAGCCACTAATTTCTTGACCAACTGTCAGCGGTGTTGCATCCTGCAAGTGCGTACGGCCGATTTTCACAATCTCTTGATACGCTTTTGCTTTCTCATCAAGAGTTGTTCTTAACTGGTCAATAGCAGGCAGCAACTTTTTGTACACAGCTAAAACAGCTGCCACGTGCATAGCCGTTGGGAATGTATCGTTTGAGCTTTGGCTGCGGTTAACGTCATCATTCGGGTGAATGCTGAACTCACTATTTTTATCTTTCAAATAAGCAGTTGCTCTATTTGCAACGACTTCGTTCATGTTCATGTTACTTTGTGTTCCACTACCTGTCTGCCAAACAACAAGCGGGAAATGCTCGTCATACTTTCCGCTGATGATGTCATCACATACAGCAGCAATTGCTTCTGCTTTTTCGCTTTCAAGGTTGCCAAGACGCTCGTTGGCAATCGCTGTGCTACGTTTCAAAATTGCAAACGCATTCACAACTTCCTTTGGCATTTTCTCAGAACCGATTTTGAAATTTTCTTTGCTTCGTTGTGTTTGTGCACCCCAGAACTTGTCCTTCGGCACTTTGATTTCGCCCATTGTATCTTTTTCGATTCTAAATTCCGTCATTATGTATCCCTCCATAGCTTCTCATCACTCAACTCTATTCTATACAAAAAACGAAAATCCTTTAAGCGTTTTCAATTAAAATTTTATCTTTATTTTAATTTTAGTTCAATATAAACGCGAACATCCTTCGAATATTTGTATTTTGGGTTCGTTTTTCCGTAGTCCTTTGATGTATAAGTCACCTCATAATGCTTGTCAAACGACTGTAGAATACGGTCGATCTCCTCTTTTGTTCCTGCTAAACGAATCTGTGCCATCTTGTTTCCTCCAAAACCCTCATTCTTTCTTTTACCACAAAATAATGTAACACAGAATATTGTTTTTTCAAGCAGGTAATGCTAAGAAAAAGATTTGAGGCGGGTGATCCGAATGAATCAAACTCCATTAAAAGAGCACTTATACGATAACCTCTCCGTCATTCTTCCACAATTAAAAGAAATGGACGACTTGGTTCATGAGAAAAAAACGTTGCCTCACGGACAGGTTGTTTACTATTTATACATAAAAGAAATGAACGAAACGATGGAGATTCAAACCTTTTTAAAGCTGCTTCTCCAAGATCATACGTCTCTCACAAAAGAGAAGCTGGAATCCAATTTATCGATGATGACCACCCGTTCGGTGAAGACTTCTGAGGAATTGGTCGCTGCGATTTTTGATGGGCATTGCGTGGTACTGATTAACGGTTTTCAGCATGCGTACATTTTAGAAACGCATGGAACGAAGAAACGCAGTATAGGGGATGCTACCTCTGAAACAGTTGTGAGAGGACCGAAAATTGGCTTTATTGAAGATTTAGATACGAACTTAGCTCTTGTAAGACAGCGCTTGAAAAACCCCGATCTCAAAACGGTTGATATGAAGATTGGACAAAAGAAGTACACCCAAGTGACCATCATGTACATAGATGGCATGGCTCAATCGTCTGTTTTAAAAGAAGTGAAAAAACGACTCAAGCAAGTCACCATTGATGATATACAAGACTCTGGGGTTCTTGAGGAACTGATTGAAGACAATGTGTACTCTCCTTTTCCGCAAATCCAAAACACAGAACGACCGGATAAAGTGGCGTCTGCTTTAAATAATGGACGTGTCGCCATTTTTGTTGATCATTCTCCTTTTGTGTTAATTGTACCTGCTTCTCTCGCGACGATTATGCAATCACCTGATGATTATTATGAAAGGTGGATCGCCGCCTCTCTCATTCGGATGCTGCGGTTTACCTCTATCTTTCTGACATTATTTTTATCAGCTATTTATATTGCGCTTGTGTCCTTCCATCAAGGACTGTTACCAACAACACTGGCTATTTCGATCTCAAGTACAAGAGAAAATGTCCCATTTCCTCCTATTGTGGAGGCACTCATTATGGAAATAACGATTGAGCTGCTGCGGGAAGCGGGTTTAAGGCTGCCAAATCCGCTCGGTCAAACGATTGGACTTGTAGGTGGAGTTGTCATCGGACAGGCGGCCGTTCAGGCTCATATTGTGAGCTCAATCATGGTGATTATCGTCAGTGTGATTGCCCTTGCGTCCTTTACTGTTCCTCAATACGGGATGGGCATGTCGTTCCGCGTGCTCCGCTTTGTGTCTATGTTTACGGCAGCTACTTTGGGTTTATATGGGATTGTGCTGTTCATGCTCGTTCTCCTTACTCATTTAACACGGCAAAAAAGTTTTGGTACGCCTTATTTTTCACCAGATTTTGTGTTCAGCTATAAAAATGAAGACAATTCCATCATTCGATTGCCTTTGAAAAATCAAAAGAAAGGAGAACGATATGGTCAATCATAAAGAGTCGATCACCAGCTATCAGGCAAGTGCCATTATTGCCAATACAACATTAGGTGCCAGTATGATGATTCTGCCAAGAGCAATGGCTCAAGCTGCAGCTACACCTGACGGCTGGATTGCGCTCTTGCTCATGAGTGCCATTTACATTGTATTTATTTTTGCGAATGTCCTTATGATGAAAAAAGTCCCCTTCTCCTCTTACTATGATTATACAAATGAGGGTCTTGGAAAGTACATTGGCGCTCTTGCTAACATATTGATTATTATTTATTTTCTTGGCGTTGCCAGCTATGAAGTACGAGCGATGTCGGAAATGGTGAAGTTTTTTTTGCTTCAAAACACACCTGTAGCAGTGACAATGATCAGCTTTATTTTGGTTGGCCTTTATCTCGTAGTCGGTGGGATTGGTGATTTTGCCAGACTGTGCCCCTTTTTCCTCATTGTCACCTTGATTATCTTATTTGTTGCATACGGACTCAGTGTTCAAGAATTTAAGTTAGATAACCTCCGGCCTGTTTTAGGAGAGGGATTCTCCCCTGTCTTCAAATCCCTTAACGCATCAGCCATTTCGTTTGTTGGCATTGAAATGATACTGTTTATGCCTGTCTATATGAAAACGCAAAAACACACCTTTGCTTATGGCGCAGTCGGCTTTTTGATTCCTGCGATCATCTATATTTTCACCTATATTCTTGTCGTTGGTGCGTTCACGGTGAAAGAAACAGCGACTTTGACTTGGCCGACGATTGCCTTATTTCAATCGTTTGATATACAAGGAATCTTTATTGAGCGAATCGAATCCTTTTTGCTCATCGTTTGGCTTGTTCAACTTTATACGAGCTTTGTAGGATATACGTTTTTTGCTGCAATGGGGTTATCAAAACTCACAAAATTCCCTAAAAAGATCGTGCTCGCGCTGATGGGAATTGTCATCTACTTTGCCGCCATTTTCCCAAAGGATGTTGATACAGTGCGCAATTATTTAACGTATGTAAACCATTTATTTTTCCTTTTATTCGGTATCCTCCCGTTTCTCTTATTTATCATCGTGTTTTTGAAAAGGAGGCGGAAAACAGCATGAAAAAGAAGAAGGTCTTTGCATTACTCGCCCTTGTTCTATTAAGTGGATGCTGGGATAGTACCAATATTGAGGAGCTCAACATGGCGATTGGTTATGGCTTAGATAAAGGAGATAACGGTCATAAGCTGAAAATATCTATGCAAGTCCTTGTTCCTCAAAAAATTGAACAGGAATCCAGCGTAAAAGACCCAACAAAGATTATTGAAACTAGCGGTGATTCCGTGCATCAAATATTCCGAACAACGACTCTCAAAAGCCATCGGATTTTCGCCCAGCAGCTGAGGGTGTATTTATTTTCTGAGGAGCTTATCAATGAAAATAATTTCGACCTCGTCATCAATCAATTTATTCGCGACAATGAAACGCGGAGAGGAAGCCTTGTCTTTATGACCGCTGAAAAGCCTGGAGACTTGCTGAAAATCAATGATGATGGGCAGCCTGCTTCTTCTACATTATATGATATTTCGGGGAATACAAAATCGACCATCCGTATGTTAAAGCCTGTTTCATTAGGAGATATTTCTACTGCTATGCAAAACAACGTATCTTTTGCTGTTCCAAAAGTCAGTGTGGATCAAGGGAAATTAATACTCGACGGTGCCTCTATTATTAAAAACAAACGATTTCTCACCGACATCTCTCCGTTAGCCGTGCAGTCATACAACCTATTGACAGGGGAAGGAAAAGGTGGAGTCATTGAATTTAAATATGACCACAGCATCTATTCTTATGAAATATTTAAACTGAAACACAACATTGAAACGAAGAAAAAAGCCAGCGGAAGATATCAATTTGATGTATCAGTAGAACTTGATGGAAGATTATCTGAGGATTGGAATGAGCGTGAGAATGCATTTAATGAAAAGTATCTTCAAGAGATTGAGGGTGCAGTGGAGCGTCAATTAAAGAAAACCGTAAAAGATTTCATTGGGGAATTACAGCATGAGATCAAAGCAGATATTTGCGGGTTTTCTCAAAAAGCGAGTATTGCATATCCGAAGGACTTTCGAAAAGAAGCGAAGCATTGGGATGAGATTTTTAGTGAATCGGACATTCGTTACAAGGCAAATGTGAAAATCCGTGACTTCGGGACTAAGGGCGCAACACAATCTTTATAGAGTATGTTAAAATGGTAAGAAAAAAAGGGTGTCAATCATGAAACGAGCTTTACTTTCGGCCGGCATTCTATTTTTGATTCTAGGGATACTTCTGTTAATCGTTGTATTCATGCAATCAAAAGAAGATTTCTTCATTGAAGCCGACAGCTTTTCAAGCACATTTTTGATCGTGGTTTATTATGGACAAACCCCTGCGCTCCTTCTATTGGGAGGCGGATTATTCGTCGGACTTTCACAGATCATTGATTTGCAGGAAAAAAAAGCGGCAGCAGCAAAGGAGAGCGTAAAGCTTTTATCCGAAATGAAGAAAACCCTGGAAGAAAAATCGGCCAAGGAGCAGGAGGCTTTTCCAGTTCCTGAGCTCCATCAACTATCCGAACGTCCGATCACAGGACAGAAGGACTAATTTTACGCATGTTCTAGCAGCTTTCACTTGAAAGCTGTTTTTTTATTGAATCAGCTTATGGCGGTGGGCATACACAGCCGCTTGCGTTCGATCTTCCACATCAAGTTTGGAAAGAATGTTGGTAATATGGGTCTTCACCGTTTTAATTGTAATAAATAATTCCTCAGCAATGACCTTATTCGATTTCCCATCCGCAATCAGCTTCAAAATCTCCATTTCTCTTGCTGTTAATGAATCGTGAAGGATAGACCCATTTGATGAATGACGGAGTTTATTCATGACCTTTCCTGCCACTTTCGATTCAAGTCTTGGTTCGCCGATACTTGCAGATCTGATGGCATCCGCAATTTCTCCTGCCTTTGATGTTTTTAATAAATAGCTTAAAGCACCCGCCTCAATCACTGGATAGACTTTATCATCGTCAATAAAGCTCGTCAGAACAATGATCTTGGCATCTTCAATTTCCTGACAAATTCTTTTCGTTGCTTCGATGCCATCCATCCCTTCCATGACAAGATCCATTAAAATCACATCTGGCCTTAATTCAACGGCTAGCTCTACACCTTTTTGTCCATCTGACGCTTCACCAATGACTTCAATATCAGCCTGCGCCTCTAAAAAGGCCGCAAGCCCCATTCTAACCATTTCGTGATCGTCGATTAAAAGCACTCGAATCATCGAACGTTCTCTCCTTTTCCTTCATCAAAAATGGGAACCTTCACATCAATTTGTGTGCCTTTTCCCTCAAATGACATAATCTCTGCGACACCGCCTACCTCACTTGTTCTTTCTCGAATCGATTCCAGTCCGTAGGAGGCCGTCTTCACATGGTCTGTTTGAAAGCCAATACCATTATCAATAATCTTTAGCTGCACTTGACGGTTTCTTATGAGCAGACGCACTGTCACTTTTGTCGCCTTTGCATGCCTAAACACATTCGACAGTGCTTCTTGCACAATTCGGAAGAGGTGGTCCTCTACTCCTTTAGATAACGGAACATCATCTTCGATTTCCCAATCAATATCAATCGGCTGCTTTGCTTGAAATTCATTTAGCAGCTCAATTAAGCCTTTTTTCAGGTCTTTTCCTTCTAGAGTGATCGGTCTCAAATGAAGCAGAAGAGCACGCATCTCATTTTGTGCATCGCCAGACATTCGTTCGACAAGCTGCATTTGTTTTAAAATCTTTTCGTCCTTTTCCTTCATGCCTTCAAGAATAGCTGAGGTCATCATCGAAATCGCAAATAACTGCTGGCTGACCGCATCATGGAGCTCTCGTGCCAGCCGCTGACGCTCTTCTGAGACAACCGATTTCTTCATTTGAGCCTGCCATTCAGCCCGTTCATTCGAAAGCTTTTGCAAAGAGGCTACTTGCCCTTCCACCCGCTTCGCCATTTCGTTTAATTGATCGGCGGCTAAGCCAATTTCATCATCGCCAAGCGACGGCAGTCTGTATGCAAAGTTTCCATTTTCGAACTTCAAAATCGACTCTACAAGCTGGTCGAGCCTCTTCTTATGCTGATAGCCAAATACACTCGCGGCAGAAATCCCAATCGCAAGACTAACGATGAGTAAAATACAAAAAAACGGTATGCCAAACCAGCGGGTAGAAAGCAGGATCATTGGATCAAGCTGATAATAAAAAAACATCAGCAGTGTCGTCATCGTTACAACACCGAGCGAGACGCCGACTCCAAGACGAACAGATTGCCACTGGATACCTAAATGCAATTTCCTCATAAGTATCTCACATCCACATCTCCGATCAGTAGAGAGATGGAGATTTTCACTTTTCGTTTGCTCTCATCATAATCGTTGGTCATCACATACACTTTACTGCCGAAGCCGCTTCTTTTTTCATCTATGATTTTCATATCACCAATCGCGGCTGAAGCACTCACACATACTTCAATATCCTGCGGTACGTAAATATCCACATCGCCGATCAGTCCGCTAATCACGATTGTGCTCTCTTCTTCTGCAATGATCGCCTTTGATAAATCGATTTTAACATCGCCAATAAAACCTGAAATCGTCAAATCACTTAGTTGAAAAGGCTTTTTCATCAGCCTGACTTCACCGATAAAAAAATCATGCTCTTTGCGCGGCTTTGTCTGGCTTTTTGTTTTCTTCTGATCGCCCTCTTTTTCAAGATTGACTTTCAGTGAAGGCTTCCCATCGTCTGATGTTTCCTTTTTATCGACATCAAAAACAGGTTTATTTTTCAATAAGCGATAGCCGGCATAAATCAAAAAGGCCGCAAATAAGTAACCTGTTAAACTAAATGTAATATTGAGCAGAAATTTTAAGAAGAGAAAGCCGGCAAAAATATAGGAAACTGAACCGAGCCAACGTTTGGATCGTGAGTGCAGCCAATAACCCGCCAGCGCAAAAAACACAGGCCAAAACAGATCTGCTCCGATCCCAATAATTTTGAGAAATAAATTAATACCAAAAATCACAACAATGATGCCTAATATTTGATTCCTTGTAAAACGCAGTTGACTCGCCTCCTTCCTTTTCTTTCATTCATTACCGCAGCTTGAGGTTACCACTTGTCATTTCAATATCGACTAAATGTGTCCCTTTTCCCTGCGTACCTGTAAAGCCTCGACCTTCATTCTCCACTTGATCAAAGTCATACGAGTGATCGACGCTTCCACTTGTTTTTTTCACCTGAACGTTGAAATCTCCGTCATCTGGCAAATTAAATTTCGCGCTCCCTGATGTCATCTGAAAGGAGACAGGTGACTCAATTGTATCAAAACTTGCCGTCATTCGGCCGCTTGTCATGCCCAATTGCAGTTTGCCTTTGACATCATTAATATCGGCACGCCCTGAAGTTGCCCCAATATCACTATCCTTCGCATCGATATGCGACACTGCCATCCTGCCAGAGGTTGCTTTGATTTCTACATTTTTTGCTGAAAAATTCTCGGCTGTGAGGTTTCCACTCGTTGATTTGAGTATCACATCTTGAAGGGACAGCTTTCCTCCTCCGTCAATCTCACTGACGCCACTTCCACCTGTAATCTTCACATTTTTATGATAATCTGTTGGAATTTTAACCAAAAGCTCTCCTTTTTCAAATTGAGTGAAAAACAAGAAGCTTTTATTTTCAGCCCGAATTTTGAAGGTACCACCTGTTTGCTCCGCATACATTTTCCCTTTTCCATTGACAGCAGTCACGGAAATATCGGAACGATTTTCAGGTTTTACCTTCACGCGAAACCCAGAAAGAGAAATATCTAATTGATCAATCTCCTCTGTCTTTGCTGAAGCTGTTGTCACTGGTTTTTCACGGGAAAAACTTAAATGAAAGAGACCTTCATTTTTGAAAAGCATGCCAATCATTAAAAAGATACCTACAAGTATACAAATTAGACCGATTAATCGCTTCATTCATACCATCCCTTTATCTTCTGACCTTTTCATTATAAGGAAAAGCGAAACAGAAAGAAATCAAATATCGGAAGAAAAAGCCTGCTTTTCTTCCGATGTGATCTCTATACGTTTGCTTGCTGCTGTTCAGGCTTTTTCTCAAGCTTCAGTTTCTGCCATTCTTTTTCAACCTCGTCGGCATAGTCTAAATGAGCATATGCCCCTTGATCCGCAAATTGTGCATAACTGCCTGCTTTTGTTTCCATTTCTTCAATACGGTTCTCCATTCGAAGAAATTCTTTATATGCACTTTCACTGTCTACTTTATTGATGGAATCATTCATATGCTGCTTTGCCTGTGCGGCATTGGCTCTTGCAATCAGTGCCTGTTTCTTGTCTTTTATATCACGCAGCTTCGTTTCTAAGTGCTGTAATTGCTCTTTCAGCTCTTTCAATTGTTTCACAGACTGCTGGTACGCTTCCTGATATTCGTTGTGCTTTTCTTCAAAATACTTCATTTCTGTGAGCGCTTTTCGTGCAAGCTCCTCTTCTCCCGCATGATATGCCATCTCTGCCTGTTTCTTTCGCTTTTCAGCAAATGCTTCCGTCTCTTCTGCTTTTCGCAGGAAGCCTTGCTGAATCGTTTGCTGTTTGATGATGGCATGTTTCGCTTTCGCAACATCATCCTCCATATCACGAACGTATTGATTCAGCATGACACGCGGATTCTCCAATTTATCTAACCCTTCATTGACAGTTGCAACAAACATATCTCTTACTCTTCTTAATACCATTTGATGTTCCTCCTTTTATTTTTTCTTTAAAAAGTCTTCCCATTCTTGATCAAATGACGTGTGAATCGGTTCTTCCGTATTGGGTGCCGTGTTTGGCTCCATATAGGCTCTGCTTGATGATTTTTTGGTAGATTCACCATTAATCATCGACCAGCCAAAATAAAGAAGTACCCCTGCAAATGCGATGCCGAGTAAAAACGGCAGGAATTGCACGACGATCAGTACACCAATGACTGCTAGAATGATCCCTGAGGTTTTACTGCCTTTTTCATATTTTTTAACACCTACATAGATGAGCCATGCCCCAATCAAAACCGGAATCAGTCCACCTAATGAACCACCAAAGAAGATGGATAAACCGACAAACAATAAAATTGAACCGATAATGGTTTTACTTGTTATTTTCATCTTCATGCCTCCTTTCTTGCTCCTTGCTTTAACTATAGTCAAAAAAGAAAGCCGGCAAAACGTGTTACAGATTGATCTTTGATTGCGACTAGAGTCGTAACAATGCTCAGACTGAACGGTTGAATCAAACAAAAAACACTCATCGAAAAGAAGAGTGTTGTTAAACGTATGGTAGAATCACAGAATAAGTTGTATCTAAATCAAGTAAGAGGCAGGTGTCGTATATTGATAAATAGAGATCAACTAGCTGATCTATTTGCTAGTCATCCTTTTCACATAAAAGAAATCTATCGTTTAGTCATCCAGCCCCATAGTACATTAAGGGAGTTTAAGACAGAAAGTGCTTGCTTTCTTTTCAGTATTCGCGGGGAAGCTAGGCTGAATGTTAATGGAAAGAGCTACGATTTGCAGCCAGGGTCCGTCATCCATGTAACACCAGGATGCCAGCTTGCCCTGCAGGTGATCAGTCAATCAGAATACGAGTACCATTCACTTTTCTATCATTTGAATTGTGATAAAGAATCTGACTGTGACACTGTTTTCAAGCTGGAAACGGGAGCAAATCCGAGAATCATTGAATTACTCACCATGCTCCATCAGAATGTCCATACACCTGGCGGAATGGGGAAACTTCGAGTCAAAGAATTATTTTTACGCATCCTATATCAAATACTAATGGGCTGTAAGCAGGAAGAGAGCTCTCCTCATGAAAGGGTCATTGAGGAAGCCATCGCTTATATTAGAGGACAATATATGATTCCATTAACACTTCAGGATCTCGCTGAACTGTTCGATATGAATCCTAAAAGCTTCTCATACTTTTTCCATAAATATACCGGACTTCACCCAATTGACTATGTCATCCAGTATCGTATGGAAAGAGCGCTTGAAATACTAAAGGCAGGCAATATTTCGATTCGTGACGTTGCTATGACTGTCGGCTATCCCAATCCGCTATATTTTAGCAGACTATTTAAAAAGAAATTCGGAGTGCCGCCTAGCGCATATATCGCTAAATAAATCTGTCGTATTTCTTCTCAAAACGATAGACGCCAGCCTCATTCCTTAAAGGAATTCCACAGCTCTCTATGAAATAACCAGCCTAACTGCCTCATAAATTGAAGTCGATCAAGATCATCGCTCTTCTGTCAGTCCAGATTAGATAATAATGCATATGATATTCGCTATTTGTGTATTCGCATTTCACGAGGTCCTTGCTATACTATTAAATGATAATGATTATCAATATCGATTATTGCTGACTAATAATCAGCAACGACAGGGAGGCAGATGATGTGAACAAAAAAAGGCAGATTTGTATCGGATTGTCCTTGTCAGCGACCTGGTTGAAGGGAAAAGGCTGGCAGCATCCGAGCAGCATGGTAGAACACTTATTTTCAACCAACTTTTACGTTGAGCTTGCAAAGAGAGCAGAGATGGCCAAGCTTGACTTTCTTTTTAAGCCGGATGCACTGACACTCCACATAGAGTCATTGGATCACTCCCCTGGCTTTGGCGGTCTTGATCCAACGGTTCTGCTTGCTTCGATTGCTCATGAGACGGATCGAATCGGACTTGTTTCAACTGCCTCGACTACGTTCAACCCTCCCTATGTAGTGGCGAGACAGCTTCAGTCCTTGCACTCGATCAGCAATGGACGTGCCGGCTGGAATATTGTCACTTCGATCGACGGAGCCGATAATTTTAGCCATTCACCCATGCCAACCTCAGAAGAACGATATAAGAAGGCGATGGAATTTACGGATGTTGTACGCAAGCTTTGGGAGAGCTATCCAAATGAGGCGCTGCTCATCAATCGAGCGACAGGACAGTTTGCTGACAAGGAGAGAATTTATTCTATTCAACATGAAGGGCATTTCTTTCAAATTAAGGGGCCGCTTAATGTGCCAGCTCATCCGTCAGGAACCATTCCTTTGTTTCAGGCAGGTGCTTCGGAAACGGGGCGGGATTTTGCCGCTTCAACTGCAGATGCGATGTTTGCAGCAACCCCTGATATGGCCTCAGGCATTGAATTACGGAAAGACATGAGGAGAAGAGCATGCAAGCATGGCCGCCAGCCGGATGAGATCCGTGTGCTGCCTGGCTTGTACTTTTTTATAGGAAAAACACGTGATGAGGCGCATGAAATGTATCGAGAGGCTCATTCCCATTTAAGCACTGCACAAGGTTATGCAGCGATACAATCGATTCTAGGTCTCGATATTCGTCACCTTCCCTTAGATCAACCCGTTCCTGCCGATATGCTGCAAGGATTGGATGAGCAGGTACGCAGTCAGACTCATGCTGATTTGCTGCGCAGGTTGATTGTACAAACGCAGCCTACCGTAAGAGAACTACTCTCCAGACCAGAGGTCATTGGATCGGCACACTGGGTCATCGTGGGAACAGCTGAGGATGCACAGAGAGAAATAACCAGATGGTTTGAAGCAGGCGCTTTAGACGGTTTCATTGCTCTTCCGGGCTCAGTACAATCACTAGAATTATTTTTTGACGAATTGGTCCCCTTACTCGTCCAACATGGCTTATTTAGAAGTGAATATATAGGATCCACCTTACGTGAGCATCTGGGGATGAAATAAAGCACGACTACAATAGACAGTTTGAGAGGAGTTTTGAAAAGATGAATAAGAAATTAATGATCATCGGCTTCATTTCCTTATTGATGCTGATCATGGCGGCATGCGGCGGAGGAGACAAGCCTAAGCAATCAACTACTGCCTCCGGAAGCAAAAATGCCGGAATTGAAAATTCAGGTGATGCTGCTACGAAAACAATAGAGTATCTTGGGAAAAAGTATACCATCCCGAAAAAAGCCGAAAAAATCGTCATTACTGGGGCAATGGAAGCGATGGAAGATGCCGTTGTACTTGATGTTCATCCGGCAGGGGCAATATCAGTAGGAGGAAAGTTTCCGAAAATATTTGCTTCAATCACAAGCGATTCCGAATCAATCGGTGAAAAACAGCAGCCAAATTTTGAGAAAATATTAAGTTTGAAGCCTGATGTTATTTTAGGCTCCTCTAAATTTCAACAAGTCGTACTGAACAAGTTAGAGAAAATTGCGCCGACCATTCCAATCTCCCATATCGCGACAAATTGGGAGGCTAATTTAGAGCTAATGGCCGAATTAACAGGAAAACAAACGAAAGCAGAGAAAATCCTCACTCAATACAAAACAGATGTCGAAGACGCAAAAGCTTCGTTAAAGGAAAAGCTCAAGGATAAAAAAGTAGCCATCATTCGCATTCGGGGAGCACAAGCCTTCGTATATCCAGAAGATGTGTATTTCAATCCTGTCTTGTATAACGAATTGGGTCTCGCCGTTCCTCAGCCGATTAGTTTGGCAAAGACACAAGAAGCAATCTCTGTCGAGCAGCTAGGGGAAATGAATCCGGATTATCTATTTGTACAATTTTCTACGGATGAAAATCAAGAGGCAAGGCAGGCATTTGATGACATGAAAAAGAATCC
This sequence comes from Bacillus sp. SRI_025, assembly GCF_057592095.1. Classification (NCBI taxonomy): domain Bacteria; kingdom Bacillati; phylum Bacillota; class Bacilli; order Caryophanales; family Bacillaceae; genus Bacillus; species Bacillus sp. SRI_025. Next base: position 190,223 of record NZ_JBYEGB010000001.1, read on the forward strand.
TGTTATTCGAAACATGACGGCCTTTAAAAAGGATCAGGTTTATATCAATGTGGTACATCCACTCCTTGAAGGAGGACCTGCTTATAGCCGCATCCAGTTTTTAGAAGCCTTGCAGCAGCAATTAGAAAATAAATGAGACTGCATGAATCATCTATGAAATCATGACTATGGTCATTTTTAAAAATAAATGAAGCAAAAGAAGTGGGGAGAATTATACGATGCAGGATATGGAAGTTTATGATGTAACCATTATTGGCGGCGGACCTGCTGGATTGTTTTCCGCCTTTTATAGTGGATTGCGTGAAATGAAAACGAAACTGATTGAATTCCAGCCTTTCCTTGGAGGAAAGGTTCATGTTTATCCAGAAAAGATGATCTGGGATATAGGAGGATTAACGCCAGTTCCAGGCTCGCAGCTGATTGAACAAATTGTTACTCAAGGACTGACCTTTGATCCAAAGGTCGTACTTGGAGAAAAGGTGACCTCTATTTCTCAAGATGAAACAGGTCACTTTGTTCTCCACACCGCGTCCAATCAAAAACATTACTCCAAAACCGTCATTTTAGCTGTTGGAGGAGGTATCCTCAAGCCGATTAAATTGGATATTGAGGGTGCAGAACGATTTGAGGTTCAAAATTTGCATTATACGGTCAAATCCCTTGCACGTTTTAAAGATAAAACCGTGTTGATCTCAGGAGGTGGTAATTCAGCCATTGACTGGGCGAATGAGCTGGAGCCGATTGCCAAGCAAGTGTATTTAACCTACCGGAAAGATGCTTTAAAAGGCCATGAAGCCGAAATATCAAGACTTAATAACAGCTCTGTCCAATGTCTGCTTCATACCTCAATTGAAAAGCTCATCGCAGCAGACGATCATGAGCGGATTGAAACGGTTGTCCTCAAAAATAATCAGGACGATACTTTATATAAGCTAGCCATAGATGAAGTCATTATCAATCATGGATACGAACGAGACAAAGAATTACTTGCGAATAGTACCATTAAACTAGAGCAGAAGGATTACTGGATTGCAGGAACTCCACTGAGTGAGACGTCAGTCCGGGGCATTTATGCAGCAGGCGATATTTTGCATCATGAAGGAAAATTACATTTGATTGCTGGGGCTTTCCAAGATGCTGCGAATGCGGTAAACCAAGCGAAGCAATACGTAATGCCTGATGCAAGCGCTCGTGGAATGGTTTCTTCGCACAATGACATATTTATTCAAAAAAACAAAGAGCTGATGAAGCATTTGTATACGAAATAAAGTGTTCATTGCACAAGCAAGACTTGGAATCCCTTCTGTGCTTACAGAACGAAGACGTTTAGCACTCTTCTCATTCGAAGAGTGCTTTCCTTATTTAGAATGAAACACGTCGGCACTTCGTTCATATTCAACATCAGCTTCACCAAGCCGATAATTCACGATTCGGGCAGCAGCAAATAAATAATCGGATAGACGGTTTACATATGTGAGCGCAACGGTTGGAATCTCCTCCTGTTTCGCAAGCGTCACAATATGCCGCTCTGCTCTTCTAACGACTGTCCGCGCCACATGTAAAAGAGCAGCACCTTCCTGACCGCCCGGTAAAATAAACTTGGTGAGCGGCGCAGCTTCTTCTACATAGACATCCATTCTTTCCTCAAGGACTGCCACAGAGGCTTCTGTTAATTTGCCCTCTTTAGGTGGTTTCACTGCTGCCAAATCACCGCCGCAGTCAAACAGCTCATGCTGTATAACGATCAGCTCTGACAAAAGGTCCTGAAACAATTCGCCATGCTGCCGTAAATTTGCATGCGCAAGTCCAATGAAGCTATTCGCCTCATCTAATGTGCCGTAAGCTTCAACTCTCACGTCATCTTTATCGGCTCTTCCTCCGATCAAGCCTGTTTGTCCCTGATCCCCGGTTTTCGTATAAAGTTTCAACGGTATTCCCCCTTTTCTACTGCTTTGTCCTTTTAGTATAACCCGAACTAAATAGGATGTAGTTGTTTTACTAAAACATGGTGAATGAATGTCATTAATGAAACAGAAAAGTGAACCATTTGTCCATTATGAAGGCCAACCACCCCTTTTATTTCCTTATAAAATAATGATTGAAGATATAGTTTATAGTGTCTAAAATGTGATTAAGACAAAATGAAGGAGGATGGTATGAGTAAATTTAGTTTATTTAACAAGTTTATGGTACAAGAAGGCGAAAAAGAAAAAATGGTTGATATTCTGTTAGAAGCAGCAGAATCAATGAAGAATTTGGATGAATGTGAAATATATCTTGTGAATATTTCCGAGAATGAACCAAATTCTGTTTATGTTTATGAAGTGTGGGCAAACGAAGATGCCCATCAAGCATCTCTAGGTCATGAAGCTACCCAAACATTAATAAGTCGTGCGAAACCAATTATTACTGGTATTGATAGAATCAATACTTTAATAACACAAGGCGGAAAGGGCATTTCATCTAATTAGAATTCAACCGTCTTAGATATAAAATTAGAACTGGTTGTCATTGTGGCAGCTTTTTTTCTTAAGAACAATTGTAATGACTACACATTTTAGATATGTGTAGTCATTACAATATCAACTGTTTTACTCAACTAACCTAAATATAACTGTACGTTCACTTTTGAATGACTTTCAACTTATGAAGAAGCCCATACACCTTTTGTCCTAATCTTTCGTGTAGAAGGTCAACATCTTCCGTTTCCTGCGTATTGGGTGCAGCAATACAAAGATGATGGATTGGAATGCTTGTTTCTTGCTTTATGATGTGCATAAGCTGACCTATGAGCTGAACAGCTGCGCCGTCTGATAAAGATCGTTTCAGGATAAGCCAAATGTTCAACTTTTCCTGCTGAAGCATGCTGTAAAGGATCATATCGTCTTCGGCGTCTTCTGCAGCGTATTTCGCTAATCCTTTAGCTTGCTCGAAAAACAGCATATCTTCAGTTGGCTCTAACTGATGATGAAGCGTCTTCGTTCCCGTTCCAATCGACCTTTTCCAAAAGAACCCGCCGTTTTCCTTATGTGAGGTAAGGATGCGAAGAGGCTGATTAATGGAAAATGTCATTCCTTCTGAGCCATATGTCCTCCAGCCATCCGCTATGTTTACAATTGATGTTTTAGAAGGGGCGGAAGGTTCAACCATCAGCTGAGGGTTTGCCCTAATTGGATGCTGGAGCGGTGTCACATTTGTTTCATACACACGGTTGATTCGTTCGGTGGTCAAAACGTGATGCGGCAGTCCTAACATGTCAGTCTTTCCTTCATGAAGCAGCAGCAGCCGATCACAATATAAACTAGCAATGTTCACATCATGGAATACGCCAATGACCGTTAACCTAGAGGAAGTCGTTTCTTCTTTAATTAAATCAAGCAAATCTTTTTGATAGGCTAAGTCAAGGAAGCTGGTTGGTTCATCCAGCAATAAATATTCAGGCTGCTGCGCCAATGCCTGTGCCAAATACACACGCTGCTGTTCACCGCCACTTAACTCATGGATGGGTTGATCCTTAAACTGTGCAACACCCGTTTGTTCCATTACTTTTCTGACGACCTGCACATCTTCTTGCGTGGCAGATTGCAGCCACCCTTTTTGATATGGATAACGGCCGAATTGGACGGTTTCTTCCACCGTAAATGAAAAAACTTGATCCGTTTTCTGCGGCAGAACTGCCATCTTTTGCGCAAGCGCCTTTGGCTGATAGGATTGAACAAGGTGACTGCCGAGGCGCACTTCACCGCTCTCAGGGGCTAAAATTCCTGCCATCATTTTAAGCAGGGTCGTCTTCCCGCTCCCGTTTGGGCCGAGTATACCGAGAAATTCTCCTTGCTTTACTTCAAGGCTAATGCCACGAATGATCTCTTTCTCTCCATAGCCACCTCTGATTTCCTTCACTTGAATCATACGTGCGTCCCCCCTCTATATTGACGAATGAGGATGATGCCAAATACAGGTGCACCAATTAACGCAGTAATGATGCCAATCGGTAATTCAGTCGGCTCAATGATGGTACGGGATAACACATCTGCTAATACGAGAAAGGAAGCACCGTTCAACATAGACAAAGGCAGCAGATGCCGATGATCCGTGATAGTTAAGAGGCGGATAAAATGCGGAATAACAAGTCCTACAAAACCGATCGTCCCTGATACCGCTACTGCACTTCCGGTCAGAATCGAGCCCGCCAGCAGCACAATATATTTGCTCCTTTTCACATGGACACCTAATAGCTTTGCCTTCTCCTCGCCATATGTCATGACATTCAAATCTCGCCCCATCAACATTAACGTAAAGGTCCCAATAAGAAAGAAAGGAAGAAAAAGCGCAATATAACGCCAGCCTCTCATGGACACACTGCCAAGCAGCCAATGAATGATCTCTTTTAGATCATCACCTGTTAAAGCAATCATCAATGAAATGAGCGCACCCAAAAAAGAGCTAAAAATCACTCCTGTTAAAATTAAAGAAGAAATGCTCATCCCCCGATGAACAAGACGCGCAAAAAAGAGAACGAGACACAGGGTCACAAGCGCCGTTGTCATACTGAATAATGGCAATGTGAAACTGCCAACAAGCGGGAGCTGCAAGCTAAAAAACAGAGTCGCTACGGCTCCAACTGATGCCCCTTGAGATACCCCCAGCGTATAAGGGTCAGCGAGAGGATTTTTTAATAAACCTTGAAAAGCTGCACCAGATAACGCCAGTGCTGCTCCGACTAATGCCGCTAATATGACTCTTGGCAGCCGAATGTTCATCATAATATTGCGATCGATGGAATCAATGGTTCCAAACTGTATTCCGAATAGTTCATGAATAAATATACGAAGAATAGAAGGAATGGGAATCCCTAAGCTTCCAAAGGAGATTCCCATTCCAATGCTCATCACAAGAAGTAAAGCACTTAATGTATATGCGATGATCAATTTATTTGAACGTGTCAGGATAGACGCTTTTCGCAAGAGCCTCGACTCCTTCAACCAATCGCGGTCCCGGTCTTGATGCGAGATCCGTATTCAATTGAAAGACTTGTTTTTCTTTCACTGCTTTCATTGCATTCCAGCCGTCTCTTTTTTTCAAATCAGCTAAGCTGGAACCATCAATTGTCACGATGACATCAGGATTTCGTTTGATGATCGATTCTTCTGTCATTTGCACCCAGCCAGTTTGATCGCCAGCAGCATTTTTGGCATGGATAACAGAAAGCATTTCATCCATAAATGTATTTTTACCAGTTGTATAGATTTCAGGCGCACCTGACACTTCGACAAAGACAGTTTTTTGTTTGTCTTTTGAAATCGTCTCTGCTTGTTTCTTGATGTCATTCAATTTTGTTTTCATCTCGTCTACAAGTTTTGTTGATGCTTCTTTCACGCCAGCTGCTTCACCGATCATATCGATTGATTTGTACACATCCTTAAAGGAGGTTGCATCATTTACAGTCAGAACTTTTATCCCTGCATCTTCAAGCTGTTTAAATCCTTCTTTTGATCCCATTTGAGATGCATGTGCTAACACAAGATCTGGCTTTAATGAAATGACCTTCTCGACATTGAATTCAAGTCCGCCAATCTTCTCTACCTTTTCGACTTCCTTTGGATAATTATCAAAGTCTGATCGTCCAACCATTTTATCTCCAAGGCCGAGTGCATAGGCAACTTCTGTATTACTTGGAATTAACGAAACAATTCGTTTAGGCTGTTCTTTGATTTCGACCGTTTTTCCAGCTGCATCTTTAATCGATACTGGAAATGCCGCAGTGGCCGTTTCTTTATTTTGTGACCCTGTTGCTTTATGATCTGTCTCAGCGCCTGCACATCCTGCTAAAACACCCATCACAAGCAATAACGATAGCCAAATAGCTGTTAACTTTTTCATGAGCGAACCCCCTGGTTTATGTACTGCTTAACGAAATCTCTTTCGTCAATTCTTTTCTAATTTCGGGAATATTATACTACAGTGCAGATAGGTTGTATATGTGATTTCTAAAAGCGTCTTTTCTGTTCATAAAACAAAAAAACAGCCTCTAAAAAGACTGTTTTTCACTCTTCTATTGATTGATTGGTTCTCCATTGATAACGACTTTCTGAAAATCAGGAGAAACTGCATGCTCTAAAGATAAGGGATACGCCACTTCATCTATGACACAATCTTTCATTTTAAAATGAGTAACAGGAGAATGTGCGTATGCGGCTATTTTCACACCATATCGTCCGCCGTTGCTTTTGAGTCCTTCTACTTCAATATGACGTACAACAGGACGATGCGGACCAGCATCTCCTTCCTCATACATCATGTCGATACAGATCACTTCATGCTTTAGACTTTTGACTGTATTGTTTTTAAAATAAATATGTTCAATCGTACCGCCTCTGACAGAGTTGGTTTTAATACGCAGTGCCCGATCAAGGTTCGGACTGTCCATTACGTTATCTTCTGCATAAACAAACTTTACCCCGCCAGAAATCTCGCTCCCGATCGTCACACCGCCGTGTCCATCCCTCATCTCATTTCTACGAATGACGATGTTTTCAGATGGAACCCCTATTCTCCGTCCATCCTCGTTTCTGCCCGATTTGATGGCAATACAATCATCTCCGTTATCAAAGTAACAATCTTCAATGAGCACATTCCGGCAAGACTCCGGATTGATACCATCTGTGTTTGGTCCATGCCCAATGATTTTAACGCCGCGGACGATGACGTGACTACTTAATACAGGATGAATTTGCCACATTGGTGAATCCTTCACTGTCACTCCTTCGATTAGAACTTGCTGACATTGGTATGGCTGAATAAAGCTCGATCTTAAATAATGGCCTTCTCCAAATACCCTTTCTTCTACCGGTATTCTCTTTTCCGCCATTTCAAACAAGAGCTGACGATCCTGATCTTGAGAGGGCTGGCCATTTGTCCCATACTTCCAAGGCCACCAATGATGCTCATCCCCTCTGCCATCAAGCGTTCCGGCTCCAGTAATAGCGATATTTTCTGCATGGTGTGCATAAATGAGAGGTGAATAATTATAAAGCTCAATCCCCTCATATCTTGTCAGTACAAGAGGCAGATAATCCTTTGGGTCTTGACTGAATGTCACATAGGCTTTCTCCTGCAGATGAAGTTCTACATTGCTTTTCAATTCTAAAGCACCTGTCACAAACGTCCCTCTTGGGATCAGCACCCTTCCTCCTTTCAACCGATGTGCTTCATCGATGGCAGACTGAATGGCATTTGTAGATAACTCTTTCCCTTCCGCATCTGCTCCATAATGAACCACATTCAATTCACGATCTGGGAAATGCGGCGCTTTTATCTGCTTTAACACTTGATCGATCCCGTTTGCTTTTTTATCTTTCTTCCCTTGCTTTGCTAAACGAGCAATTCCGACTCCAGTTAGTACCGTTCCTGCTGTGATATACATCAAATTCCGTTTTTTAGACACTTTCTCATCCCCCAGTCGCCTTAAAGTGTGACACCTGTTTTGAAAATAGCCAGCTCTCTAAAATTGTTTTTTTCATGATTTAACAGCTTCCCACTCGCCACATCAATAACCGTTGAAATGAATTTTTCTAACACAACATCTTCCGGTACATCTTCAAGCAGTTCTCCGGCATTAAAGTCAATCCAGTGCTTTTTTGTTTCATATAAAGCTGTGTTGGTCGAGATCTTCATTGTTGGCACAAACGTACCAAATGGTGTCCCCCTGCCTGTTGTAAAAAGCACCATTTGACAACCGGAAGCAGCAAGAGCAGATGAAGCAACCAAATCATTACCAGGTGCACTTAATAAGTTCAATCCCTTTTGTTTCAGCAGCTCCCCATATTTCAATACATCTTTAATATCAGAAGTGCCTGCTTTTTGTGTACAGCCGAGAGACTTATCCTCTAATGTCGAAATTCCACCAGCTTTATTTCCCGGGGAAGGATTTTCATATACCGGCTGTCGATGATCCAAGAAGTATTGTTTAAAGTCATTGATCATTTGCACAATATTGTCGAAAGTCGCTTCTGATGCTGCTCTCTCCATTAAAATCGTTTCAGCACCAAACATTTCGGGCACTTCTGTCAGCACCGTCGTTCCGCCTTGCACGACAATAAAATCGGACAGTCTGCCTAAAAGCGGATTTGCAGTAATACCGGAAAATCCATCTGATCCTCCACACTTCAAGCCAATTTTCAGCTCAGATAACGGAATATCTTCACGATGATCTTCTTTCGCCGCATCATAAATTTCCTTGAGTAAAGCGACTCCCGTCTCAATCTCATCTCCTACTTCTTGGCTTCTTAAAAATTTCACTCTCGTACGGTCATATTCACCTAATGTGGACTGAAAATCCTCAATGTCATTGTTTTCACACCCAAGTCCAAGAACAAGTACTCCTCCAGCGTTAGGATGCTTCACCGCATTTTGTAAAATGGTTTTCGTATTTTCATGATCGTCCCCAAGCTGGGAGCATCCATAATTGTGCTTTAATACGAGGGCTGTTTCAAAAGGATGGATGTTTCCACCCATTTCAGCGGTGAATATTTGGATCATTTGATCGGCGATGCCATTCACACATCCAACGGTAGGAACAATCCAAAGCTCATTGCGGATTCCGCTTTCGCCATTTTTTCGTTTATATCCTTTAAATGTAAGATTCGTTTTTTCATAGGGGTTTTCTGATAATGAAGGCTGGTATTCGTATTCTAGCTTGCCAGATAGATTGGTTTTAATATTATGCGTATGCACCCATTCCCCAGCAGAAATGGCAGTCACTGCATGACCAATGGGATAGCCATATTTGATAATATTCTCTCTTTGCTTGATATCAGCCAATGCAAACTTATGACCTTTGCCAACGGTCTCTTTTAAGATAATCGTATGTCCTTGATGCTGCAGCTCTTCCCCTTGTTCCAATCCTTTTAAAGCAATACCGACATTATCTGAAGGGTGGATTACAATAAAGTCTTTCATGCCTTCTCCCCCTGATTTTCATATTGATGACGCATCATTCGGTGAACAGCCGCTCTCATCCCGTACTTCTGTATGAGGGTAAGCTGATCAGCTACAGCTTGACTCAATCCTTTTACATCGGTTAAATCTCTGCCCCATAATGATTCGTATGAAAGGATACTCGCTGCAACCGCTTCATTGGAACGGTTTTCCCATGCGTCCTTCATGAGCGTGAGCACAGTTTCATCATCCTTTACCCTTCCTGCATATGCTCTGTAGAAATAAATGAGACTGCTAAGTGAAAACACAAGTTTCATTGGCAGCTGTTTCTTTTGCTCGACATAATCAAGCAATGACGGAAGATTACGGGTTCGGAATTTGGATACCCCATTCAGTGCAATATCCAGCAATTGATGCTTTACAAATGGATTGCAAAAACGATCCCAAACGGATTGTGTATAAAGAAGAAGCTCATCTTGAGGAAGTTCAAGTCCTGGAAGTACTTCCTCCTCCAGCATACGCCGGATGAACGGACCAACATGCTCATCATCCACAGCTTCTTTTACAGTTTCTATACCGCATGAGTAAGCAATCGGCACCATCGCTGTATGTGCACCATTTAAAATTCGTACCTTGCTCATACGATAAGGCGCAATATCCTCTACAAAAAGAACATTTAACCCTGCTTCTTGAAAGGGGAGCTCCTTTTGTACGAAGGCAGGTGCTTCAATGACAAAAAGATGATAATATTCTGCCGTGACAAGCAATTCGTCAATATACCCTTCTTCCTTTTCTACGATTTCAGCCGCTTCCTTAGAGAATCCAGGGACAATCCGGTCCACAAGCGTATTACAAAACGTGTTGGCCTCTTTTATCCATGTCATAAACGCAGGCGGCAATTCCCACTCAGTTGCCATACTGATCACATATTCTTTCAATCGATCACCATTTTGTTCAACCAATTCACAAGGTAGAATGATCAGACCTTTCCGCTCATCTCCAGCAAAAGCTTTAAACCGGTGATACAAGAACGCTGTCAGCTTTCCTGGAAAACTGGCTTGTGGCCGATCCTCCAAACGATCCTCCTTTTTGAACACAAGTCCTGCCTCCGTCGTGTTTGAGAAGACAAAGCGGAGATCCGGGTTTTCCGCTACGTGTAAAAACTCCTCGTAATCCGTATACGTACTAATTCCTCTGCTAATCGATTGGATGATTATACGTTCATTCATTTCTTGCCGGTCATGATATCCCTGAATACATAATGTGTACAAGCCATCTTGTTCATTTAAGGCTGCCACTGATCCTTTTCGAGGAGGGACAACAACCGCTCTTCCTTTAAAATCTGTGCAGTCGTTCAGCTTCTGGATGTGCCAATTGATAAATCCTCGCATAAAATTTCCTTCACCAATCTGCAAAATCGTTTCCGGATACTCAGGTGCCGGGTAAATGGCTTTTGATAATCGTTTCAAATGGATTCCCCTCTCCAAGTAATATGCACACGTGAACATTTTTCTGAAAAGGTGCTGATTACTGCACCTTTTTAACTGAATCTCTGATCATCAGCTCTGTGTGAACATACACTTTTTCCATATGATCTTCTTCTTGCTCTTCACCGTTTATTACTGAAAGGATGGCTTCTGCTCCAAGTGCACACATTTTTTCAATCGGCTTTTTCACCGTTGTCAATGCAGGTGTGGTATAGGATGAAAATGCAATATCATCAAAACCAATAATAGAAATATCATTTGGACACGTTTTGCCTTTTGCAAATAAAGCATTCATTGCACCGATCGCCATGTCATCATTTGAGCAAAAGAGCGCTGTTGGCGGTTCATCAAGGGCCAGCAGCGATTCCATTGATTCATAGCCGCTTTTCATGTGATAATCGCCTTTCATCATATATTCTTTCTTCATAGGTATTTGGTGATCAATTAACGCTTGCAGGAAACCAGCTTTTCTTTCTTGAGTTGATTTAAAGCCTTCTTTCCCTTCAATGATGGCGATTTGTTCATGACCTTGCTGAATGAAATGTTGTGCAGCCTGGTAAGCTCCTTGACTATCATCTGCTAATATATTCATGACTTCATGACTTTCTACACGGCGATTCAGCACAATGATGGGAATGCCCTGTTTCTTCACATGATGGATAAACGCCTCATCGTGCTCGCTTTGACTCATGAGCAAAATGCCATCATAGCGTTGTTTATGAATGGTTGTATAATCGTGAAAGTCATCAATTCCTCTGACAAAGAGATTATAATACTCTGTCATGACGCTATTGACACCTTTTAACGCATCCACAAAGAAGCTTGAAGATGTGCCCTCTGTTAAACTCGTAAAAAACAGACCGATTGTAAATGATTTTTGTGATACAAGGCCTCTCGCATGGACATTCGGTGAATAATTCAGCTGTTTTGCAATCGACAAAATCTTTTGTTTTGTCTTCTCTTTAATAAAAGGACTGTTATTCAAAGCCCTTGATACCGTGGTATGAGAGACGTTTGCCAATTTTGCTATGTCTTTAATTGTGACTGTCATGCTATTCCGCCTTTTATGATTTTTTACCATCTTATCATAAAATCGCTTTCATTTTCTTCATGTCATTTTGTTCGGATGCTGGAGCTGCTTCGCCCGGTCAAATTGGAAATACTGTCTGGCATTTTCATAGCCGATTCCCTTCACGATTCCCCCTAACAGATCAAGATCATATGGAGCTTCCCCTTTTTCTACCCAATCTCCGATGATATCGCAAAGCAGTCTTCGAAAATATTCATGCCTTGTATACGACAAAAAGCTTCTTGAATCTGTCAGCATCCCAATGAAACGGCTGATCAGTCCAATACTGGATAGAGCCATCATCTGCTCTGTCATCCCTTGTTTCGTATCGTTAAACCACCAAGCTGTACCGTGCTGAATCTTCCCAGGTGCCGTTCCGTCTTGAAAGCTTCCAGCCAATGTGGCAATCACAACATTATCCCTTGGATTCAAGGAATATAAAATGGTTTTTGGCAGTGCCTGTTCTTGTTCTAAACGATCCAATATTCGGCAAAGCGGCTTGGCAATGTCTTCATCATTCATCGCATCATACCCTGTATCTGGCCCAAGCCGCTCAAACATTTTCGTATTGTTGTTCCTAAGCGCATTGATATGAAGCTGCATCGCCCAGCCCCGCTCATAGTAAGCCTGACCAAGCTTAATGAATGTTTGTGTTTTAAATTTAATCTTCTCTTTTTCCGTCAATGCATGCCCAGACATTCTTTTATGAAAGATGGTTTCCACTTCTTCTTCCGTCGTTTCTTCAAACGTCATTTCGTTAATAGCATGATCTGAGATCAGGCAGCCCTGTTCATGGAAAAAATCAATTCTTGCACGGAGTGCTGTTAAAAAGTCTTGATAGGATTGGATTGGAGTAGAAGAAGCCTCTGCCAGTTCGTGAACATACGCTGTAAATAGTTGATTCGTTATATCAAGTGCCTTATCAGGCCGAAATCCGGGCAGCACTTGCACAGTGAATCCTTCTTCCCGCAGTTTTTGATGATAGCAAAGCGAATCGACTGGATCATCTGTCGTCACGACTGTTTCAACATTCGATTTCACAATGAAGTCTCTTGCACCAAAACCCTCTCCTTGCAGCTTTTCATTTACTTTTTGCCAGATGATGTGTGCGGTTTTTTCGTTTAAAAGTTCCTCAACTCCAAAATATCGTCTCAATTCTAAATGAGTCCAGTGATAGAGCGGGTTTCCAAGGGTCATGGGAACAGTCTTCGCCCACGCCAGAAATTTCTCATAGTCTGAGGCATCCCCTGTGACGTGTGATTCTGGTATGCCGTTTGCTCTCATGGCACGCCATTTGTAATGATCTCCGTAAAGCCATGCTTCGGTGATATTATGGAAGGTTTTATTTTCATAGATTTCTTTGGGGCTTAAATGACAATGGTAATCTATAATTGGAAGGTCCTTAGCAAACTCATGATATAGCTTTTCCGCCGTTTGATTGTTGAGTAAAAACTGATCATCTAAAAAGGCTTTCATCAAACTCCCCCATCTCTCTTATAAATAAAAATGATTTGTTCACGTTAACAATTTTATTGTAATCGTTTACAAATTTGATTTCAATCCTAAAACAGGAAAAAACGATCCCCTTTAGAAAAGAAAATCGTTTTTTGGCTATTTTACAGGTGATGATTTTTTTAGGATAATCGCAATAGTTGTTCCAGTGCCTAGTTCACTTTCAACTTGAATATCACCGTCATGCAGCAAGACAAGCTCTTTTGCTATCGCAAGCCCGAGACCAGTTCCATTCGTTGGATCATTTGTATTTGTCCCTCTGTAGTAGCGGTTAAATAGGTGATCCACCGTTTCCTGTGCCATTCCGCGGCCATTGTCTTTCATTTCGATCCGAACTTCTTCATCTGTTTCAGATAAAACAGCTGTAATATGAGTGCCTTTTTCGTTATGCTTCACTGCATTCGCCAGCAGGTTCTCAATCACTCGTCTGAACCAGGCTTTATCGATCTCAAATATGACACCATCTGTTTGATCTTCAAAGGTGGATGGATAATCCTCTGATGAGGAGCTTCTTGAGAACTCGTCCATAATGGAAGCTAAAAATTCACTGAGTTCAACAGGTTTCCGATTAATAGGCAGGGCGCCATTCTTCAATCGGTACGTGAGGTTTAAATCCTCAATCAGTGTCGACATGTATTCTGATTTCTCACGAATCACCTGTCCCATTTCCATGACTTCTTCCTTGGACCATTGATATTGATCGGATTCAAGCATGAGTCCATAGCCGTAAATCGTACTTAAAGGCGTTTTCAAATCATGAGACAATCCTGCAATCCATTCTTCCCTTGTGGTTTGAATTTTTCTTCGGTTTGCTTCATTCTCTTTTAACGTATGTGTGAGCTGATCCATTGTTTTTAGGATATCCTCAAATAAACGGTATTCCCGCTTAATACGGCCTTTTTTATTTTTACTGACTGGAATTCCCTTTCTATTTGTTGGTTCCTGCAATTTATTTTTTGATAAGAAAATCAGCCAGCGAATAATGTGATAAATTGGCAGCCCATAGCGATACGAATACCATAATGTCATGACAATGATAATAGTGAGAGCAAGACCTGCAATTAAGATGGTTGTATATTGATTTAAAGCGTCTCTCTCTTTATCGTAAAGCTCATCTGGGCTGTATACTTTATTTGGTACCGAAACGATGATATACAGGTTTTTATTCACCTTCATATAAGTGAGGTCACTTCTAAACTCCCAAGGCTTCGATTGATACTTGAGCAATTCAATATCTGTTACGTTATGTTTCAAACTGGTGTTGGTCCGAATGCCTTTTAAATATTTTCCTTCTTCATTGAACAGATGAACAGATCCGTTCATTCTCTTCAAGAATTCTTTCGTTTCAACCGAATATTGAGATAATGCAGCCAAATTTTTCTCGTGCTGCTTCAGATAATTGGCTACCTTTGTACTGTTCGTTTTGAACCCGTATAACACAATAAAGCTTTTTTGATCAATCTCAATTGGCCAGAAGTACATCTTGTAATCTTTAAATTCTCTTTTTTCAAAGATCTTGATCATTTCATCCTTTTGATAGGATGTTGGAATGGATTTAGGGCGGTGATAGCTATAAACGTTTTTCTTTTTCGAATCAATCACTTGCAGCCAGCCGTCTCGTTTTTTTACTGCTTGCTTGAGCTGATCGTCGGCTTCCATTTGTCCATCCTCGTTAAAATAAAGCCAGCTCATGAGTGTATCTCCATCAGCTTTAGTTAAACCAGTTTCAGTCATGTTCTCATAGTGTTTTGTTAAATATAAGTTCTCAGAGAACGTATTCCCGATCATCAGAATGGCAATGACAATAAACATTTGTCCGACAAAGTGAAAGAAAAGTTTTGCTCGTAAATTCATAAACTATTGAAGGACCTTTGCAGGGTGTGGTATAAATTTATATCCCATACCACGGATCGTCACAATATATTCGGGCTGACTCGGATCTAATTCGATCTTTTCTCTCAACTTTCGAATATGAACCATGACAGTGTTGTTATCACCATATGATGGGACGCCCCATACTTTCTCATAGATTTGATCTTTTGAAAGAACCACATTCGGATGATCACAAAAGTACTTCAGCAAAGAAAGAAGCTGAGCTGAGCATGCCGTCACCTCTCCTCTTACTTTCAATTCGGCTGCATGAGGATGATAGGAGAAATGGGCATAATGATACTGGCTTTGAGTGTCTTCTTGTTCCTCCTGTAAGGAGATGTATGTTCGGTTTAGATGAGCCTTAATTCTAGCCACTAGCTCAAGCGGATTAAATGGCTTCGTGATATAATCGTCTGCCCCCTGCGCAAAGCCCGTCAGTTTATCGACATCAGACGTTCTTGCAGTTAAATAAAAAATAGGCGCTTTCGTTACTTTTCTGATTTCAGGCAGAACGTCAAAGCCAGATTTACCGGGCATCATCACATCTAGAAGTAAGAGGTGGATGTCCTCGTTTTTGACAACATCTAATGCTTCATCTGCATGGTAGGCTTTATAAATATGCTTGAATCCTTCTTTTTTTAATACGCGTTCAACCATTTTCACAATTGCTTCTTCGTCATCTGCAATCAATATTTTTGCTGTTTCCACGCATCTCTTTCCTTTCTAGCTATGATCTCTAACCGTATATTACCATTGTCTAAAGTAAAAAAGTACCTCTTTTCTGCATAAAAGAGAAAAAAATCAACTGGAGAAAATAGCAGCACTAGGAAGTTTCAAACACGCAAAAAAACCCGGCATCTGCACCGAGTTCCTTTACATCTATTATCCATTTACAGCTTCTAGCTTTCGTTCATGATTCATTAAATCATATGTTAAACAAATCGGCTTATTCGTTCTTGGATCAAGCACAATTTCTGCATCAATATGGAATACCTGACTGAGTACCTCTTTGGTCATGACCTCATGAGGCGTACCGTCTTTTATGACTTTCCCTTGATTGAGGGCAATCATGTAATGTGAAAAACGCGCCGCATGATTCAAATCATGGATGACCATCAACACAGTTCGCCCCTGCTCTCTATTTAAGCGTTCTAACAGCTGAAGAATCTCGAGCTGATGTGCAAGATCCAAATACGTCGTAGGTTCATCCAATAGGAGCAGCTCTGTTTCCTGGGCAAGTGCCATCGCAATCCATACTCGCTGGCGCTGTCCGCCGGAAAGTGCTTCAATTGGCCGATCATGAAAAGCGATCATTCCCGTTTCCTCAAGTGCCCATCTGATGATTCGTTTATCTTCATTTGATAAGCGACCAAACCCATTTTGATGTGGGAAACGTCCATATGACACAAGCTCATACACTGTCAGTCCACTAGGTGCTTCGGGTGTTTGCGGTAAGATCGCCATTTGTTTTGAAATTTCTTTTGTCGGCGTCTCATGGATAGCCTGGCCATTTAAATAAACAGCTCCTCGATTGGCCTTCATAATACGAGACATCGTTTTTAAAATGGTTGATTTCCCGCAGCCATTCGGTCCAATCAGTGTTGTCACCTTGCCTTTTGGGATACTGACATTCAAATCTTCTACAATCAAACGGTCTTGATAACCGATACAAAGCTTTTCTGTTTCGAGCGATTTCATATGTTGTCTCTCCTTCCTCATTAGTTCGATTTCATCAATAAGTAAATGAAGTAAGGTGCGCCTAAAGCAGAAACGACAAGGCCAACTGGCACTTCTGATGGTGCAAGTATGACGCGGCCAAGTGTATCCGCCAATAATAATAACAGCGCCCCAATTAACGCGGAGGCCGGTATCATTCCTTGATGCTTTGGCCCAACAAGCTTTCTCGCCAAGTGCGGTGCGGCTAACCCTAGGAAAGAAATACTCCCTGCAACAGCAACACTCGCACCAGCTAATGCAACGGCAATCAGCATGAACAAGCTTCTTTCTTTATGAACTGAAATGCCCAATCCATAGGATAGCTGATCACCCAAATTCATGATATTTAAATAGCGTGATCTGACAATCGCGAATATAAGGAAAATCACCATCCATGGTAGAACAGACAGGACATACGTCCAGCTCGAGCCATAAATACTTCCAGATAACCACACGATGGCTTGGTTAAAATCATTTGGGCTCATTTTTAACTGAATGACCACAATCGCTGCTGAAAATGCAGCATTCACACCAATACCAGTTAAAATCAATCGGACAGGTGTGATGCCTTTTTTCCACGCTAACACATAGATAAGAAATGCAGCAAAGCCTGCACCTACGAACGCGAAAAGCGGCAGTACAAAAATCGTAAAGTCACCTAAATTCGCCATCGTGCCTTGAAATGCAAAAATAAATAGCACAACGGCAAAGCCAGCGCCGGCATTGACGCCGAGAATACCTGGGTCAGCTAAACCATTTTGAGAAACGCCTTGCCAAATCGCGCCTGATACAGCGATAGAAGCACCGACAAGTAAAGCGATGACCATTCTTGGAAGTCGGAATTCGAATAATACGAGCTCATCCATCTCACTTCCGAATCCAAAAAGTGTTTTCAATGTATCCATCGGAGAGATCCGAATTTCTCCGGTATTTAAACTAATAAGGAACACAGCTACGATCGCGAAAAAGATCATGAGCATCGTTCGTTGATATTTCTTTTTCTTTGCTTGCTGCACCATTTCCATTTAGATTCCGCTCCTTTCACGTCTAGCTAAATATAAGAAGAAAGGAACGCCTATAATCGCCGTGATGGCACCGACTGGCGTTTCAAACGGAGCGTTGACCAGCCTCGCAGCAATGTCTGCATAAATTAACAAAGTGGCCCCTAAAATAGCGGAGCATGGGATAATCCAGCGATAGTCCACTCCAACCAAGAATCGAGTGACATGAGGGATCACAAGCCCGATAAAACCAATAGAGCCTGCTACCGACACGGCAGCACCCGTTAAAAGAATAACAACCAATACGCCAAGCACCTTGACCGTTTTCGTATACTGTCCAAGTCCTTTCGCCAATTCTTCACCTAAGCTCAGAACCGTGATCGAACGGGCAAGGATCATTGCAATGATTAGTCCTGCAATGGCAACTGGAATGATGATATGAATGTTGCTCCAATTCACACCTGCCACTCCGCCAGCATACCAAAAGCTCATATCTTGAGCGACGTCAAAACGGATGGCAATGGCTGAAGAAATTGAGCTCAAAAGTGCTCCAACCGCTGTACCAGCTAGTGCGAGTTTAACCGGAGTCAGTCCCCCTTTTGACATAGTACCGACACCAAATACAATAGAAGCTCCGAGTGCGGCTCCAATAAATGACCAAAGAATTAATGTGAAAGAAGATTGGCCAGGGAAAAATGCTAATGCAATGGCAATCGCAAATGCGGAGCCATTTGTCACACCCATAATCTCCGGTGACGCCAGCGCATTTCTTGTCATTCCTTGCATTATGGCACCTGATACGGCTAAAAAGGCACCGACGAGCGCGGCTCCAACTGTGCGCGGCAGCCTCAATTCCCGAATGATTTGATGTGAAGTTTCTTGTGAATCAAAATGAAAAACGGCTTCCCATACAGTCTGTAGATGAATGTTTGCCGCTCCTAATGATACTGATAAAAAAAGACCAAATGCTAAAGCGATGATTCCTATGATGATAACAGCTGCTGTTCCAAAAGGCTTCGTGACAATATCGATCGTATCATCGCTGGCTGGCAGCTGTTTATTCGATTGTGAGCCCAAAACCAGTCTCTTCCTTTCCGTTCATGTTTATTCTCTATTAGTGATAATGATTATCAATCTCGAAGTCTAGTATATCACTTTCTTTTCTTTTTGAAATCATTGTTCTGATAAATTTCTTTATTTTCACAAAAAAATTGTGAGAATTTCACCATTTTTCTTTAGGCCTAAATTAGCCAATGCATTTTTGTTCCTATCATGTTACGATAAAAAATGAAATTGAGAATCATTATCAAGGAAAAATGAATAGGAGAGAACTTTTGTGAAAAAACGAACTGGATTTCTTTTGATTTCTTTATCGATTCTTATGATCTTTACAGCCGCTTGCGGCAGCACTTCAAATAAACAATCTGCAGCGAAAAAGAATGACATGATGACATATCAGGATGCAAAAGGTGAAGTGAAGCTTCCGAAAAATCCGAAACGAATAGTGCTTCTTGCAGAAAGCTATTACGGGGACCTCGTCACACTCGGCAAAACTCCGGTTGCTACAACATCACCCATCTTTAAAAACCCTTTTTATAAAGGGAAAACAGATGGAGTGGAAAATCTCGGAAGGACCCCATCGGTCGAAAAAGTAGCCGCTTCGAAGCCAGATATGATTATTGCTTGGGGGGAAGATGAGAAGTTTGATCAATACAAAAAAATCGCCCCAACTGTAGCGGTAAAATACAATCAATATTCTTTCAAAGACCAGCTAAAAGAATTCGGTAAAATGACAGGTACACCAAAAAAAGCAACAGAATGGATCACAAAATGGGATACCAAAATTGCTGAGGTGAAACCAAAGGTAACCAAAGCTGTTGGCAGCAAAACGGTCTCGATCGTATCGCCATTTGATAAAGGCATTTATATCTTCGGAAACACCTTTGCCCGCGGGGGCGAAATCATTTATGACGAGCTGAAATTAAAAGCACCGAAGGCTGTCAAAAAAGAAGCGATCGACAGCGGTGTTGGCTATGCGAATATTTCTCTTGAGAAGTTGCCAGAATTCGCAGGCGACTATATTTTCACAGGTCCATGGAGCGGCTCAAAAAGTAAAGGTGACCAAGTGTATCAAAGCAGCATTTGGACATCACTTCCTGCCGTCAAAAATAAACATGTATTCGAAATAGATCCAGTCGGTTTCTTCTTTAATGACCCAGTGTCACTAGAAGGTCAGCTAGAGTTTATTGTGGATCGATTGACATCTGCATCATAAAAAAACGTTTCTCCAGAGATGGAGAAACGTCTTCCTTATACCGTTCCTTTGGCAAATCCTTTTGACATGAATGGATAAAGCAAAATACCTACTAAGAATAGACCGATTCCAAGACCAAAAGTTTTCAAGTCGGCTGTTCCTGAAATAATGACCCAAGCTGAATACCCCATGGCAACAAGTGCAATGATGCCGTCTCTCGTTCGATTTCCTTTTTGAAGCTCATACGTGTCACCTTGCATAATGACCTTAAAGCTGTAGATGGAAGACACAATATACGGAATAAGATACGCAAGTGTCGCTGATGTAGTTAAAAAGGTAAAAGCTTCATTAATCGTACGTGACATCACAGAGAAGATAAACAGCTGTGACATAATATTTGTAACAGTCAAAGCGAAAGCAGGGCTTCCTTTTTTGTTTGTTTTTGCAAATACTGCTGGAAAATCACCAGCCTTTGCTGCCTGATACGGTACTTCTGAACCAAGTAAAATCCACCCAAGCATCGAACCAAACAAGCAAATAATCGCCAGCAGAGCCATGACAATTCCGCCAGCTGGCCCAATAATAAGCTGAAGCACATCTACGAATGGTTTGTCAGAGCCTTGCAATTGATCGTGCGGCAGAACGCCCATCGTAATCAATGTGATAATCATGTAGATCGAAAGTGCGATTAAAAGACCTGTAATCGTCGCACGTTTCACATCACGCTGTGAGGATGCTCTTCCTGATAAAATGACAGCTGATTCAATTCCAATAAATGCCCATAGTGTGGAAATAGCCGCATGATGAATTTGACCTCCAAGGCCAAGCACTCCTTCGCTGCCTGTTTCAACCGGGAAGTAGTAATGTTCAAATAATGCCGTTTGAAATGCAAATAATCCCGCAACAATAAAAAGGACGAATCCAAGCACCTTTGAAAAGGTCGTAATAAAATTCAATTTACTTGCAGCACTTAAGCTTGTAATTAAAATGGTATGTGTTCCCCATAGAAGAAGGGTACATACGATAAACGTCATGAGCTGACCAAGCGTGACCGCTTCTTTTCCAAAGGTAAAAACTTCAGTCTTCACTGTGAGAATCGGGAAAAAAGTCGTTAAATAACCAGCAAGACTTGTAATAATTGCGACATTACTAATCCAGCTTGCCACCCAGTATCCCCAAACCATTGTAAATCCAGCTGCTTTCCCTTTTTTCGGATCTTTAAAAAGCGCCCTTGCATAACTTTGTGGTCCAGCTGTCAGCTGCGGCTTATGAATGGACAAATGCCCAAATACAAGCGCAATCATCAGCACACCGCCGCCTGTGACAAGCCATGCCATCGTCACACCTAAAGGACTTGCGTGCTGGGCAAGCGTACTTGGCAGCATAAAGATGCCTGAACCTACCATATTTCCGACGACAAAAGCCGTCAATAACCAAAAACCCCATTTTTTTGTCTGTTCCATTTCCGTACCTCCGTTTTATTCACTTTGGACCAGACCCGGCAGTATCTTCATTGATATATTTGTGAAGCAATGACTTGCATTCTTTATGTTCATAATGGATTACTTTTTAACAGCATACCCTTATTTTTGTGACTCAGAACATAAAAAAAAGCCTGAACAAAAGTCCATGCTTTTCAAAACATACACCTTGATCTCCGGATAGCCCTCCACGCTTCAAAGACGTGGCAGTCCTGCATTTATTCAATGCAGACCCAGCATAAAGAAAGTTGGAGCTCTCTCTACACTTCGGCGCTGATGCCTTTTTTCTCATGATCTACGATTCCATCTCTCCTATGAGTGACTCATCATCCGCGCAACCTCTACCTCACTGAGACATAGCGTGAGGATTTCTATTCATTTTTACTACACGAAGGTTATCAAACATTCTCATTTCTGTCAAAGGGTAAAACATAGAAAAAGGGCAGAGAACCTTTTCTCTGCCCTTTACCTGCTTATTGTTGGTTGTTTTTCTTCTTTTGTACAGCTTCCTGAAGCGGATCGCCTGCTAGCTCTTTACTTGCTTCCTCTAACAGCTGATCTACCTGCTGATGGTTTTTCTCACTTTTCGCTTTTTTATCCTTTTGGAAAAATGACATCGCTGTTTCCTCCCTTTTCATATAATGCGGTTGCCTGTTTAATTTGTGCTACAGCGCTCAGCATTATACAAGGGAAGAGGCTCAATCATCATGAAAGGTCTGTCTCATTTTTTGCAAGTACGACAGAAAGGTTTTTAAATCATCCTTTGTGAAGTCTGACATCATATGCTGAATCACCTTTCCGAAAAGACGTGTATGCTTTTCATAAATGGCCATCCCTTTTTCCGTGACTTCTAAACGGACAAGTGACGAATCGTCCTTGTCCCGTTCTCTTTGAATATAACCCTGCTCACATAATTTATTGAGTGCGATAGAGGCTGCACCAGGGTTTAAAGAGAGTCTTTGCTTCAGCTCTTCGGCATGTGATACTTTGCCTTGTATCAAAATAGAAAGAGCATATATCTGTGGGGGCGTGATGTCTTTCTCTAACTCAAGTAACTTGCGGTTTAATTTACGGCTGACTTCATAATGTACAAGAACAATTTCTTTTAAAATGTCTGCATTACCCATCCGAATCGCATCCTTATCGTTAGTATCAACATGACTTCCCCCTTATTATAGAATGTTTTTCCATTCAGCCAACCCTTTTGGCCTCTTTTTCTTTAGAAATAAGCCTTGCTGAATGAATCCTCCCTTGATATAGTGAGTACTTGAACTAAAGATAGAACAGGAGTACGCATCATGACAGGAAAAACACACATCATGGGCGGAATTGCCGCCTCCACAGCCGTTGCCTACTATTATGGATTCGACCCAGTGACGATGGCTGCTGCTGGATCAGCAGGTGCTCTGATCCCTGATCTTTGCCATACAAAAAGTAAAATCGGCAGAAAATTCCCGCTGCTCTCGACACTGATCAGCAGTGTGTTCGGTCATCGCACGTTTACACACAGTTTATTATTTTTGCTGATCATTTATTTTCTAGCAACAACATACATTCCAAATGACAGCCTAAGTATCGGTTTACTAGTCGGGATGGCAAGCCATCTCATTCTGGATGCAGGAACAGTGAATGGGATTAAATTTTTATTTCCGGCTTCCATTAAAGTGCGTCTTCCCTTCTATGTCAAAACAGGCAGCACAGGAGAACAAGTCGTACTAGCTGCTCTCACCGTCGTTACCTGCTATTACATCGCTGTCCTCTGCGGCATCTCCATCCCATTCTAATGAATCAGAAAGAGTTTTCCGAAAAACACAGGATATGAATTGATCATTCCTCATTTTTTTAGTAGGTTTAAGATAAGTGTTTTTGCCTTGCAGCTGAATACAGAATGGTGAGGAGCTACATAAATGAAAGCGTTTTTCAAAAATCACTGGTTTTTAGTGTACTCCATCCTCTTCATGTGGATGAAAACATACATCATTTATCAATTCGGATTTCACATACGAACGGCCAATCTGTTTCATGAATGGCTGCTTTTGATCAATCCACTTAGCTTTTTGCTCCCTTTGTTTGGGATTGCTCTTTTTTTAAATGAAAAGAAGCAAAAGGTATTTTTATTAACCGCAAATTTGATTTTGACAGCGATTCTCATATCGAATACGATCTTTTATGGATTTTATATTGATTTCATTACAATCCCTGTATTATTCCAAGCGAAAAACATGGGAGATATGGGCAGCAGTATGACAGAATTATTTCACCCGCTGTTTTTACTGATGCTCATTGATTTCGTGGTGCTGGCGTGGCTGTTAAAGCGCAAACCTTTAGCGCCAAAAGCCTCCTTTAAAACGATCAAAACATATTATGCGGTGTGCTGCAGCTTTCTATTGTTTCATGTCAGTTCAGCCATGATGGATCACCCTCGCTTTCTGACAAGCTCTTATGATCGAGAAGTGATTGTACGAAACCTTGGGCTGTTCCAGTTCCACCTGTATGACGGCGCTGCCCAAACAGCGCGTATTGGACAAAAAGCCTTTGCAGATGAAGATACACTTTCAACCGTAGCAAACTACACAAAGGCTGATTACAGTGCACCAAACGAAGAGTATTTTGGACTTGCTAAAGGTAAGAACGTTGTGTTCATTTCACTTGAATCAACACAGCAATTTGTCGTTGATCAAAAGGTGAATGGACAATACATCACCCCCTTTTTAAATCAACTCGCTAAAAAGAGTTTTTATTTTGATGAATTTTATCAGCAGACTGAGCAAGGAAAGACATCGGATTCAGAGTTTATTGTCGCAAATTCCCTCTACCCATCTAGCAGCGGCGCTGTCTTTTTCACAGCGAGTGACAACGAATACGACACGTTATACAAGCAGTTGAAAAAAGAGAACTATCAATCCGTCCAATTCCATGCGAATAATAAAACGTTTTGGAATCGTGATGTCATGTATGAATCGTTTGGGATTGACCGTTTTTATGATGTCGATTCGTATCAGGTCAATGAACAGAATTCAACTGGCTGGGGCTTAAAGGATATTGACTTCTTTGACCAATCCATTGATTATTTAAAAAAGTTGAAGGCGCCTTATTACAGCACGTTTATTACCTTGACCAATCACTTTCCATTTGAAATCGATCCAAAGGATCAATTGATTGATGAATATGATTCGTCCAGCGCCATTTTAAACCGCTATGTGACGACCGTCCGCTATCAGGATGAAGCCATTAAGACATTTTTTGACCGCATGAAAGAAGAAGGACTGTATGACAATACAATGTTTGTCCTCATGGGGGATCACTATGGTATCTCCGAGGCACATCATCAGGCAATGGCAGAGCTGCTTAAAAAAGATGAAATCACACCGTTTGATGCTGTGAAATTGCAGCGGGTGCCCTTTTTAATTTACATTCCGGGGGTCACAGATCAAGCACCGCAGACAATTTCTGAAACAGCTGGGCAAATCGACGTGAAGCCGACACTCCTGCACTTACTCGGTATTGAAACGAAGGATGCCATTCAATTTGGCAATGACTTATTTTCAAACGAACGGACGCCTTTTGCTGTTTTGAGAAACGGGAACTTTATTACAGATGATTATCTCTATACAAAGAACACCTGCTATGATCAAAAAACAAAAGAACCTGTTGAACAGGATGAGGTGTGTCAGCCTTATATCGAAAAAGCCAATAAAGAACTTTCCTTATCAGACAAAGTGATCAATGGGAATTTGCTGCGTTTTTATCAGCATTAAAAAGTCGCCATCTGGCGGCTTTTTCTTTTCTCTTTTTACTGAAAGCCTATGAATGGTCAAATAAGTTTGCTTATAATATAGGATACACATGATATTGAATAAGAGGTGTGAACATGAAGTATGCGTTCTTCCCCTTCATCGCCATCTGCTTGCTTCTGAGCGGGTGTCAAACAGAGATGAAGTCATCGGATACAAGCAAAAAAACAGAACTTGTCATTTCAGCAGCGGCAAGTCTTCAGGATGCACTAAAGGAAATTGAATCCGCCTTTAATGATGAGCATCCGAATGTGACATTAACAAATAATTTCGGGTCATCCGGCGCATTGAAGCAGCAAATTGCGCAAGGGGCAAAAGCGGACCTCTTTTTCTCAGCAGCTGAAGCGCCCTTTGATGAGCTTGTGCAATCTGGAGATATCGATCAACATTTTATCAAGGATGCCATCCAAAATGAGCTTGTACTCATTGTGCCAAATGATCATTCTTCCTCTATTAAAAGCTTTCAAGACGCCCAGCACATAAAAGGGAAGATTGCTCTTGGCACACCAGAATCCGTTCCTGCTGGTACATATGGCAAAGAGATTTTCACAAAGCTGAACATCTGGGATCAAGTGAAAAAGAACGCTGTATACGGCAAGGATGTGCGGCAAGTTTTAAGCTACGTAGAAACAGGAAATGTGGAGGCTGGTGTTGTGTATAAGACAGACGCCCTCGTTTCCAAAAAAGTAAAAATTGCAGCTGAAGCCAATCAGGACATGCATTCCCCAATCATTTACCCAGTAGGAATCGTCAAAGGGACAGAACATGTAGAGGAAGCCAAGTCCTTTTTTCAATTTCTTCAATCAGAAACAGCCAAATCAATTTTTAAAAAGTACGGCTTTCAAGTGACATAATGCCCATGTTGACTGAAGAATTCCTATCTCCCATTTGGCTGTCCGTGCAAGTTGCCGTTGTAAGCGGGCTGCTGGCAACTGTTTTTGGTACATTGATTGGCTATTGGATGGCGCGAACTACATTTAAGGGAAAAATGATCGTAGAAACGCTTTTAATGATGCCGCTTGTCCTTCCACCAACGGTTGTAGGTTTTTTATTGCTCGTCATATTCGGAAGGCATAGCATGATCGGGAGCGCGATTGAATGGATCTTCCACCAGCCGGTCATTTTCACTTGGTGGGCGGCAGTTATTGCATCAACAGTTGTGGCATTCCCGCTTATGTATCAATCTGCAAAGGCTGGATTTTCTACGATTGAGTCAGACATTGAAGGCGCTGCAAAAGTAGATGGTGCTCATTCATTTCAAGTCTTTGCCTACATTACAGTACCACTTGCTCTGCCTTCCCTTCTATCAGGCAGTGTCCTCAGTTTTGCCAGAGCACTTGGCGAATTCGGGGCAACCCTAATGTTTGCCGGCAACATCCCAGGAAAAACCCAAACACTCCCAACCGCTATCTATGTGGCAATTGATTCTGGACGAATGGAGCTTGCTTGGGCTTGGACGATTTGTATTGTGATTCTATCTTTTATCATGCTGTTGGCTGTGCGCCGAAGCAGTACGTAAAAAATCCCCTTTCTCACATGAGAAAGAGGATTTTTTTATTTATTCAAACCCAACCGTCATCGTCTCTGGATTCGAGCCGACGCGTTCGTTATTATTTAATGCATCGATTTTTTCCATGTCTTCTTTAGAAAGCTCGAAGTCAAAGATGTCTGCATTTTGTTTAATACGTTCTTCATTGATTGATTTAGGAATTGTCACGACACCGCTTTGTAAATCCCAGCGCAAGATGACTTGAGCAACAGATTTGTTGTAGCGTGCAGCAATGTCTTTCAAAACGTCATGATCTAATAGCTTCCCTTGCATTAGCGGAGACCATGCCTCAATTTGAATCCCTTTTTCCTTTGCATATTGACGCAGTTCAACAAGTGTCAGTTTCGGGTGAAACTCCACTTGGTTCACAGCTGGAACAACCTCAGCATCTTTTAACAGCTCTTCTAAATGCTGAATATAGAAGTTGCTGACTCCAATAGCTCTGACTTTCCCGTCTTTATAAAGCTTCTCAAGTGCGCGCCATGTGTCTTTAAATGTATCTGCTTTTGGTCCAGGCCAATGAATCAAATAGAGGTCTAAGTAATCAAGACCTAATCGGTTTAAGCTTGCGTCAAACGCCTCAAGCGCTTTATCATAGCCTTGATCTGTGTTCCATACTTTAGACGTAATGAATAAGTCTTCTCGTTTCACGCCAGATTCTTTAATCGCTTTTCCTACGCCTGTCTCATTTTTATAAACAGCTGCCGTATCAATGCTGCGATATCCGTTCCGTATGGCTGCTTTTACGGCATCTACCACTTGATTGCCGTCCTCCACTTTGAATACACCTAAACCAAACCAAGGCATTTCCACTCCGTTATTCAGTGTTACGGTATCATTCAAGCTCTTGACCATTTTAACAACCACCTTTTTTATAGATTCCATCTCTTTCATTATCTCATGTTGCGCTTCAAAACTCTATTATCAGGCGTTTCTCTTCGCTTCGATGGCTAAGAGCAGCGCACCAGTCATGCCAGCCTTGTCCTCAAGTCCAGGGGAGACAATGTATGTATCAAGCGGCGGCAGGTCCACATAATCATTGACATAAGCAGCTAGCTTCTCTCGAATGAGTGGGAATAGCTGCTTTTGCTTCATGACGCCTCCGCCCATGATGATGCGCTCTGGGCTTAAAATGAGCGAGTACTGCATAAGCGCCTGTGCTAAATAGTCCGCTTCAAGTGCCCAAACCGCTTCATCCTGCGTCAGCTCTTTGGCAGGTTTCCCCCACCTTTTCTCAATCGCTGGTCCAGCTGCCAGTCCTTCTAAGCAATTTCCATGTGACGGGCAGACACCTGCAAATGAGTCAGATTCATGCTGCCTGACAAGGATATGCCCCATCTCAGGATGTGAATGACCGTGTAGAAGCTCATTTTTCACAACAGCCCCCGCACCAATGCCTGTACCGACCGTGATATACAAACAGCTGCTTAGCCCTTTGGCTGCCCCTTTTGTTAATTCACCTAGTGCTGCGGCATTGACATCGGTTGTAAAAGATACGGGGACACCTAATTGCTTCTCAAGCTCAGGAATGAACGGGTATTGCTTCCACTCCACTTTCGGTGTGTTCATGATATAACCGTATGAAGGATCGTCCTGTTGTACACAAATGGGTCCAAAGGAGCCAACCCCTAATGCTACAATGTCATGCTGCTTGAAAAATGGAATGAGCTTTTGTATTGTTTGATCCGGGTGCTCTGTCGGAATCGTCATTTCCTCTAAGATGTCTCCATGCTCATTACCGATTGCACAACAAAATTTTGTACCCCCAGCTTCAATTGCTCCATAATAAGCCATCATTGATCTCCCCCTGCTCGTTCTCTTTCTTCATCATAAAACATGGGGGAGAAGATGACAACATCACGTATTAGTGAGCAGAACAGCTTCCATGTCATTGATATACTCTCTTAAATGATGGGCAATATCACGGTTGATCTCACCATCTTCATATAAGGTTTGTATTTCATTTCGAATCGTCTGTACAGCTTGGAAGTTTAGCTCTTTTTTCTTTCGGTCAAATGAACGGTCTTTTTGCTGGAAGAAGCTTGGACCGTGTTCACAGCGGTAAATCACTTGGTTGTAAAAACCAATAACTTGGTGGCACGTTTGCTGGTTTTCATCTGTCATATGCTGTTTGATCGAGTCTACCGCAGCTTCAGCCGTTTTCTTACGGATTTGTTTATACGAGTCCTCTTTTTCTAAAATACCGTTTGAAATGTGCTGATTCGGCCGCCATAATTGCAGCCATTGAAGCAAGCGGAGAAACTTCACCTTTGAAAAACGAATTTTGAATGAGTTT
This sequence comes from Bacillus sp. SRI_025, assembly GCF_057592095.1. Taxonomy (NCBI): domain Bacteria; kingdom Bacillati; phylum Bacillota; class Bacilli; order Caryophanales; family Bacillaceae; genus Bacillus; species Bacillus sp. SRI_025. Next base: position 219,191 of record NZ_JBYEGB010000001.1, read on the forward strand.
GAGTACAGCATTTCCAGCTCATGAAATCTCTCTTGCAGCTCATAAGCTTCTTCCTTGTCAATTTTCTCATCATCAATTAATTGTTGAAGTTTCATCTGTTCTGCTTTGATACCATGCAGTCTGATTTTTTTCTCTTGTCTTCTCATCCCGAATTGGTATGGTTCACGCTGGATATTTCTCAGCTTCATTCGGTAATCATTGATGAGTGCAAGGGATACTTCCCTGTTGTCCTCATTCATCCCTTCTTTTAACGTTTTAATAGCACTTCTGAGCAGCTTCCGTTTTGCATGCTGAATCTTTGTATCCAAGTCCACGTCGACCTGCTTGTCTTTTTTCTCAGATAAAAGAGGCAGTAACACACTAGCTAAAATGAGTGTACATAAGATCACGCCTGCTGCGAGGAAAATAATCAAGTGCCGCTCTGGAAATGGTGATCCGTCCGCAAGCGTAAATGGGATAGAGAAGGCACCGGCTAATGTCACAGCCCCGCGGACACCAGAGAATGTCATCAGCATCGAGGCGCGAAACTTCGGCTTTTTCACATTTTGCTTTTTTGTTGCACTCCATTTTCCTGCCCAGAACAACCATACCCATAAGAACCGCAGCACCATGAGACATAGTGTAATAATTAAGATGTAGCCAATCACCTGCATATTGTTAAAGGATTCATCTTGGAAAATGACTGTAGAAACATCCGGAATCTGCAATCCAAGTAAGACGAAAACAAGTCCGTTTAAAATAAATAAAATAATATTCCATGTGTTTGATGAAGCAATTTGCAGTTTGGCTAAATTCGCTTCCATTCGATCTTGCTCAATAGCATGCGTCACACCACCGGCCACAACGGCTAAAATTCCGGATACACCAATTTCTTCTGCTGCTAAATAAATCACAAATGGTGTAAGGATTTGCAGGATGATATGCATCGTGACATCGTCCATTCCTAAACGGCGGAGAAAATAGCGAAAACGAATGATAAAGAAGGATAGAATAAATCCAGTTAATAAACCACCTGCGGCAATGAGTACAAAGCTAAAGGATGCCTGAGCAATTGAAAAGGCTCCCGTCACTGTTGCGGCAATGGCAAATTTAAAGGCGACAAGTCCTGATGCATCGTTCATCAGCCCTTCGCCTTCCAGCAGTCTCATGATGCCCTTTGGCATATTCACACGGCTGGATAAAGCACTTACTGCCACCACATCTGTCGGTGATAAAATCGCTGCAAGCGCAAATGCGGCTGGAAGCGGTATGCTTGGAATCATCCAATGAATGGTATATCCCGCTACAACGACAGTCGCAAAGACTAAACCGAGCGCTAAAAGAAGAATAGGTGCTCTTAATTTCCATAGCTCGTCCCTTGGGGTACGCTTCCCGTCATTAAATAACAGCGGCGCAATAAATAGAACGAAGAAGAGTTCAGGATTTAAAGAAATATGTAAACCTGAAGGAAAAGCTGCCACCAATATTCCTAAGCCCACTTGAATTAACGGAACAGGAATAAAGGGGACAAAACGATTGATAATATTAGATGCTGCAATGAGTGCCAGTAGTACGAGCACTGCCAAAAAAATCTCCACTAGTACATATCCCTCCTATGTATATTTTTCGTCAAGTTTTGCTTACATGCAAAGATGTGTTCATTTCATCCATCCGTCCGATCAGAAGTGCTTCTTTAGTATTCCGCAAAAAGTGAAACCAACACATAACAATCCATCTAGGCAAAAAAAGGCTGAATCCAGATATTCAGCCTGCTGACAAAATTTTCATCATATGTATTGTTCAAATGATGAACAATAGACCTTTTTTTATTTTACACGAAAACTCCAACATCTGCTGACATTGAGCTCTTAATAAACAAAAAAAAAGAGCGGAATCGCCCTTTTTTCGTTTCACCCTTTATTTAAAAAATAAGACCTGGCGGGAAGACGCCATTTGAATAAGTAGGAACAAACCCTGCATACGACGAGGATGACAAACAGCATATATAAAGCAAGCTCGCCTTGCGCTAAGCCGAGTCCGACGAATAAGCCGCCAAGGGCTGCCCATACGGCGTAAATTTCTGCTTTTAGCACAAGCGGCTTTCGTCCTGCTAATAAATCACGTACAATTCCGCCGCCGCTTCCAGTCAAAATGGCTGCCACAATGACTGCACTGAGCGGGAGTTCTCTTTGCACAGCAAATAGTGCGCCTTGAATCGCAAACGCTGCTAAACCGATCGCATCCGAGAAATTTCCCCATGTGCTCCAGTGCTTAAGCAAAAGCTTCGGAAAAAGAAACACAATCGTAATAGATACAAGGGCAATGGTAAACATTTTGCCCTGTGACCATAAAGCAGACACCGGAAGACCAATTAATAGATTCCGAATCGCTCCACCGCCAAATGCTGTTACAATCCCTAAAATGTACACACCAAGAATATCGTACTCTTCCTCCATTGCCACAATCGCACCACTAATGGCGAATGCGACAATGCCAATGATACTTAAGACTTCCCATGCCATTTTCCGCTTATCTCCTTACCATTATCTAATCATCTAATACTACTCCCTTAATGTATATCTGACACAGGCGAAAAGCAATACAAATTTTCTTTAAATTTTATCTTTTTGCAAAAATAAAAAATAGCCCGCTTATAAGCAGGCTACAGATTGTTGACAAAGGGCTAAAATGATCTTTATTTTAGCTCTTTGTCTTCTTTTCAGCGTGATAGAAAACCTTTGAAGTCTAGGAAGGACGAGTACTGGAGCGGAGCGAATTTGACATTCGTGAGCACCAGCGCGCAGGACTGACAACGAATGCGAGGGTTTGTCTACACGCTGATAGCCCGCTTATAAGCAGGCTATCTCCTTCAATCTTCTTTTGCATTTAACAGCAGCATACTAATGATGATGAGAATAAATGCAATAAGGGCTAGTAGTGGAATCGTGATAAAACCAAACCAGTTCAAATAATCAACAGAACAAGGAATACCGCTCAGGCAAGGGCGAATCGATGCAAAGCCAGGTATCTTTTGTTCCATATAATGATAAATAGAAAAACAAGCGCCTATCACAGCCAAAGGCAGGACATAATATTTTATTTTGACATCGCCTCTGAATGTCGCAATTCCAAGTAAAAGCACAAGCGGGTACATGAAAATGCGCTGAAACCAGCACATATCACATGGGATAAACTTTTTTACTTCACTTAAATACAGGCTGCTCATCGTCGCAACGATAGAGACGATCCAAGCACTGTATAAGTAAACAAGCTTATTCTTCATGATTTTTTCCCTTTGAGCTCTTGATCAATTAATTCTTTGATTTCATCATAGTCATAAAAGTTTTGGACTTGTTTATTGTTAATGAAAAGAGTTGGTGTTGCATTCACTTTATATTGGTTCACAAGCTGATCGTCTGTGTTCAGCTGCGGCTGATATGTTTTCTTTGATAGGTTATCTTTAAGCTTGTCCGTATCTATTTTTGTTGTCTTTTTCGCTAGCTCCGTCAGCTTAGCAGGCGTAACCCATTCTGCTTCACTATCTGGCTGTGCTTGATAGACAGCTTCATGAAATGCCCAAAAGTTTTTCGGATCTTCTTTCCACACTTCTTCAGAAGCTAGTGCTGCTAATACAGCGCCATCTCCATGAACAGGAAGTGGTAAGTTAATAAACGAAAATGATACATCGCCTTTATCTATGTAGTCCGCTTTCAGTTTTGGGAAAATGTCTGTTTCAAATGATTTACATGAAGGACATTTATAATCCCCAAACTCGACAATTTGCACGGCTGCGTTTTTATCTCCCATGACAGGCTGTCCTTTAATAGAAGGCTTACTGTCAACCGTTTGTGCTTCTTTGCTGTTGTTGTTCCCAATGACGACGAATAATCCGATGAGAAGAGCTGCGATAATGGTTAAAATAACAGCAAATTTAATGGATGAAGATTGATTATTTTTTTTACTCACATAAGCACCTACCTTATCTTTTTCATTCCTTCAAAAGAAAAAGGATAATAGCTTAGAATAATGCCATTATCCAACTTCTTCTATTTTAACAAGAGGGGATTCATTATGAAAGATGGTATTCATGAATTTTTCCTTACAATTTTATTTCATCACCCTCATGGCATTTAAAACAGCGAGTACGGTCACACCGACATCCGAGAAGACGGCTTCCCACATGGTCGCAATACCAAATGCACCGAGTAATAGGAAAACCCCTTTAACCCCAAGAGCAAATGCGATGTTCTGCCATACAATTCTTCTTGTTCGTTTAGCGACAGCGATGGCTTCTGCAACTTTTGACGGCTGGTCTGTCATAATGACGATATCAGCTGCTTCTACCGCTGCATCTGAACCAAGTCCGCCCATCGCAATACCTATGTCTGCTCTTGCTAATACCGGTGTATCATTAATGCCATCCCCAACAAATAATAATTTTTCTTGAGGCGCTTTTTTCTGATCAATTTCTTCTAATTTTGTTACTTTATCCTGCGGCAATAATTCTGCATGAACTTCATCAATGCCAATTTGCTGGGCGACCGCTGTTCCGACTTGCTTGGCATCACCAGTCAGCATGACAGTTTGAATGCCAGACGCTTTTAGAGCGGAGACGGCTTCAATTGCATCATCCTTTAATTCATCTGCAATCAAGATCGATCCGGCAAACTCACCGTTAATGGCCATGTACACAACCGTTCCGCTTCGTTTTTCTTTTTCATATGAAATGCCTTCTCGTTCCATCAAGCGATGATTTCCCGCTAAGACTTGTGAACCACTGATGGTCGCTTTAATTCCATGTCCTGCAATATCCTCATATGCTTCAATCTGGCTTTCATCAAGCGGCGAACCATATGCTGCTTTAATTGATTCAGCAATCGGATGTGAAGAATGAGCTTCTGCTAAAGCTGCAAAAGAAAGCAGCTCCTCTTCTGACCACTTTTCGCTAGCTGTCACGATATTGGTCACTGTAAAGTTTCCTTTTGTAAGTGTGCCCGTCTTATCAAATACAGCATAGCTCACAGAGTTCAGTGCTTCTAAATAGTTACTGCCTTTTACAAGGATGCCTCGTTTAGAAGCTGCACCAATTCCCCCGAAGAATCCTAATGGGATGGATACGACAAGCGCACACGGACATGAAATAACAAGGAAAACGAGTGCCCGGTAAACCCAGTCAGACAATTGTGCTGATGGAATGAGAAGCGGCGGCACAAAGGCAAGCAGTAATGCCAATACAACAACAGCCGGTGTGTAGTATTTTGCAAATTTTGTAATAAAATTTTCTGTCTGCGCTTTTCGGCTGCTCGCATTCTCAACCAAATCTAAAATTTTCGTCACTGCCGACTCGCTAAGTCCTTTTTGCACTTCAATTTCAAGAATCCCGTTTTGATTCACAAATCCTGCAAGAACTTCCTTCCCTGCTTCTACATCCCGCGGCACAGACTCCCCTGTTAATGCGGAGGTATCCACGAGTGAAAATCCTTCAATGACGAGGCCATCGAGTGGAATTTTTTCGCCCGGTTTCACGACGATACGATCACCGACTTTTACTTCTTCCGGCTTCACTTTTTTCGTTTCATTTCCTACTTTGAGATTCGCATATTCAGGGCGAATATTCATTAATTCACTAATGGATCGTCTTGAACGATTCACTGCTGCCCCTTGGAACAGTTCTCCAATTTGGTAAAACAGCATCACTGCAAGTGCCTCTGGATATTGCTGAATCACAAAAGCGCCAGCTGTTGCAATGGTCATTAAGAAGTTCTCATCAAATACTTGGCCGCGCACGATATTTTTCAGCGCTTTAAAAACAACATCACCGCCGACTAGTAAATAGGCTGCGAAAAACGTGATGAATTTTAGTAAGCCATCTTCTGGTATGAAATAAGCTGCTGTTCCAATGACTGCACCGCCAATTAATTTAAGCACAATCGCTTTTAAATTCTTTGTCCCATGATCATGATCGTGATGATGGCCTTCTTCTTTTGGTGATACACTCACATGAGGTTCGATGGACTGAACCGTTTTTTCAATACGCTTTGACATCGTTTCTTGCTTATCTGCATGTGTGACAGTCAATGTCCCTGTCGCAAAATTAACGGAACAAGCTTCAACGCCATCCATTTTGCTGACACCTGTTTCAATTTTACGTGCACAGTTTCCACAATCAAGACCGTTTAATACGTATTCATCCTTCATTTTTTTCATGTTCTCACCTTTTTTCTATATGATAAGTAACGTTCCCTGGATCGATTAAACCTATTAAAAATCAAAAACTTTATATATGAGCATATATTCATATATTGGATTACCTTTATTATATGAGGAGTTCTTGTCTTCTGTCAATCATTTATGAAGAAATCATTGGTTTTTTTGTGTCCGATTCTGTCATACGGATTTTCAATAAATCAAGCTCATGTCCCCTGCTCCCCGCATAACATAAAAACGATCGTTTTCAGTTTTTCTCTTTACAAAAGAAGGACAGACGCTTAGAATAAAATAAAAGTTTCCCTAAGGAAACAAATTAGCATTAGAGAATCATTTCATCCTTTAGTCAAAATTATTTATTTTATGCATATATCTTTAGGAAGTGCAATCATGATTGAAAGGGGCCGCAAGAGATGTCAAATGCTTTAACAATCGACCGTCTTCATGTCTCATATCACGGACAAGATGCATTAGAGAACGTCTCTCTTTCCATACAGGAAGGGACAATGACAGGAATCATCGGTCCAAATGGTGCTGGTAAATCGACGTTACTCAAGGCATGTTTGGATTTAATTGAAAAAGACCAAGGGGATATTCGTTTTTTTGAACAGCCCTTTAAACAAGTGAGAAAACAGATCGCCTATGTACCGCAGAGAAATGATTTAGATTGGACGTTTCCCATTCATGTACTGGATACCGTACTACTTGGAACATATCCGAAGCTCGGACTAATGAAACGTCCAAAAAAAGAAGACCGGGCATATGCGTATCACTGTTTAGAAAAAGTCGGAATGCAAGACTTTGCCAAAAGACAAATCGGTGAGTTATCCGGCGGGCAGCAGCAGCGTGTCTTCCTTGCAAGGGCTCTTGCTCAAAACGCACAGCTCTTCTGTTTGGATGAACCGTTTGTCGGAATTGATATGGCAAGTGAAGAAACGATGGTGCGCATTTTGAAGGAATTACGAGATGAAGGGAAAACCATTTTGGTTGTCCATCATGATTTAAGTAAGGCAGATGATTATTTCAGCCATCTTGTTCTGTTAAATAAAAAACTCATCAAAGCAGGGCCTGTACACGACATTCTTCGCCCAGAGATCATGCTGGAAGCATATGAAACACAGCTGCCATTCTTAAAATCAGCAGGAGGAGACGTGTAATGGAATTTTTAACCGGACTCTTTGAATATGCTTTTTTACAAAAAGCGCTATTTACATCCGTCATGGTAGGCATCATTTGCGGCGTTATCGGCTGCTTTATCATTTTACGCGGCATGGCCTTGATGGGAGACGCCATTTCACACGCCGTACTGCCAGGTGTCGCCATCTCGTATATGCTTGGAATTAACTTTTTCTTCGGTGCCGTTTTAACTGGCGTGTTAACAGCGATTGGGATTGGTTATGTGAGTCAAAACAGCCGGATAAAAAATGATTCAGCCATCGGCATTGTCTTTACAGCCTTTTTCTCAATCGGGATTATTTTGATCACATTTTTGAAAAGTTCGAGTGACCTATATCATATTCTATTTGGAAACGTACTAGCTGTTCGATCAGCTGATATGTGGATTACACTTGGCATCGGTATTTTTATTTTGCTAGCCGTCATCGTTTTCTACAAAGAACTGCTCATTAGTTCATTTGATCCGGTGATTTCTTCGGTTTACGGTTTACCAAATCGCTTGATTCATTATTTTCTCATGACCTTATTGACCCTTGTAACCGTTGCATCACTGCAAACTGTTGGGATTATTCTTGTCGTTGCCATGCTGATCACGCCGGCAGCCACCGCTTATCTCTTGACGGACCGGCTCTGGATCATGATTTATTTATCTGCTTTTTTCGGTGCGGTTTCTGCTGTCATAGGCCTAGGGCTTAGCTTTACGTATAACTTATCGTCTGGTGCTTCCATCGTGCTGGTGGCCACCATTTTATTCGGCAGTGCCTTTATCTTTTCACCAAAGCAAGGCATTCTATGGAGATCATTAAAATCTAAACGAAAACGAACGCACTTAAAAAAGGAAGCGTCTATGTAAAAGGAGGACATATATGAAGAAGGTATTTGCAATCCGTTTGACCGCAGTATTCATTGCCCTTATGATCATCGCAGGCTGTTCGACCCAGCAAAGTAATTCCGGTAAAGATGACGGCACCTTAAAAGTTGTCACGACCTACTCCATTCTTTATGACATTGTGAAGGAAGTAGGCGGGCAGCATGTCTCTATTCACAGCATTGTTCCCATTGGTACAGACCCACACGAATTTGATCCACTGCCAAAGGATGTTCAATATACGACGGATGCAGACCTTGTTCTATATAATGGCTTGAACCTTGAAACAGGAAACGGCTGGTTTCAAAAACTGCTCGAATCAAGCGGCAAGGACGGGGATGATGCACCTGTAGCCGAGCTGAGTAAAGGCGTCAAAGTGAAGCATTTGTCTTCAAAAGGGCTCGAAAGCCAGCAGGACCCCCACGCATGGCTGAATGTTGAAAATGGGATCCTTTATGCCCAAAATGCCCGAGATGCCCTCATTCAAGCGGACCCTGAGCATAAAGAGGATTACGAAAAAAATGCAGAAGCCTATATTAAAAAGCTTCAAGCGCTTCACGATGAAGCAAAAGACAAGTTTGATCAGCTGCCAAAAGACAAAAAGCTCCTAGTCACAAGTGAAGGAGCATTCAAGTATTTTGCAGAGGCGTATGGACTGAAAGCCGGCTACATTTGGGAGATCAACACAGAAAGTGAAGGAACACCAGGACAAATGAAGCGCATCATTCATTTTGTCAAAGATCATCAAGTTCCTGCTCTCTTTCTTGAAACAAGCGTTGATAAACGAAGCCTTGAAAGCCTCTCTGAGGAAACCGGGGTTCCAATCAAAGGGAAAGTCTTCACTGACTCTATTGGAAAAAAAGGTGAAGATGGAGACAGCTACTATAAGATGATGAAATGGAATATTGACACCATTTACAAAGGGTTGTCATCATAAGGAAAGACAGGTGGAGTGAATCCGCCTGTCTTTTTTGTCAGCCTGCTATATTTTCTGGATGTTTTTTCGGCCAAATGACGTAGCTGATGCTAATGACAAAATCAATGGCTAGGATCATTCCCCATGTATTGACAAGCTGCATCAGCGCTTCCGTCCGCTCTGGTGCTTGGATGAGATAGGTCAAACCATATAACAGCCCCGCTCCGATGACATAAGAAATGACATGCCGAGCCCAGCCGAGCATTTCATACATAGACCGCTCTTTACCGTACTTTGGTTTTCCCTTTGGCTTAGGACCTCCTGCAAAACGATAAGCAAACTTAGCATCTGCCCATTTCACCATTTGATGTCCAAAGGCCAGACTCACACCAATATAAACAGCCGCAAGCCCGTGGATGACAGTCGCCACAGCCCCCTGTCTTAAATCTATATAAGTAGCCGCAAGAAGGATGAGATCTAAAACCGGCGTACAGACAAGAAAGAAAGCACCCCACTTTTTCTGTTTAAACACATAACGAAGCGTTAACCCCATTAAAATAAACAGCCAAAAACCAATTTCACATGCCACAATCAATAACCCGACCAATTTCCCCCACATCCTTTTTAACACAATTGTATTAAATAAAAAATAACACAGATGTGTTAAAAAAACAACAGCTATGCTAAAATCAATGTATGCCAAAAATCGTCGATCACCATAAACAAAAACAAAAGGTCGCTCAAGCTGCAATGAGAGTGATTAAACAAGAGGGATTGGAAAGCGCTTCTGTACGAAAAATAGCAGTAGAAGCTGGAATTTCAGCCGGCTCTATGCGTCATTATTTTTCCACACAGCAAGAGTTGTTTTTATTCTCCATGAATTTAATTCAGGAAAGAGTCAAGGAGCGGATTACAGGGCTTCCATTAAACGGTTCAACGGAGGAAAATGTCATCACTTTATTGGAGCAGGTTCTTCCACTTGATGAAGAACGAAAATTTGAAATGGAGGTGTGGCAGGCTTTTTCAGTCAAGGCACTGACTGAACCAGATCTACAGCCGCTCAATGCAAAGATGTATGACGAGCTTTTTCAAACGGCCCAATATTGTTTATTAAAATTGAAAGAGGATGGGCTGCTGCTAGATGATATCGATCTTTTATTAGAAACTGAGCGGCTTTATGCGGTCATTAATGGGCTTGCATTGAATGGAATTGTACAGCCTCATCGGTTACCGCCTCAGCTCATACGCTCCGTGCTGCAAATGCACCTGCAATCCATCACAAAAAAAGACATGTCTCCCTAATTGGAGAGCATGTCTTTTTTAATCTTCCATAAAAATACGTTTTGCTTCGTAATAAAGCACCTGCACAAATTTCTTCACATTGATACGGGTGTGTTCTTCTCTTCCGCTCATCTCTTTCGTCAATTCACTCATTTTCTTTCGCACGATGGTGAAATCGAAAAATTTTGATGCGTAATTTTCAAATGTTGGATGGGAAAAGTCGGTTAGCCCAAGTGATGCGATATGTTTCAATGATTGGTTGATCGCACGTCTTACCCGCTGCTCGGCTGCCTTTGCTTCTCTTGCGATGTCTGCCGATGTATAGGGATCACTTAATTTATCCTCCGTAATCCCAGTGAAAATGATCTTTAAAGAAGGAAAGGAATCGTGATGATCAGCATGCATCGCTAAATACTGGTCTGTAAACAGAATCATATCTAATAAATCTTTAGATCCCTTCTCACCAACAATACCGAGCTCCGCCAGCAAAAACTGCCCTGCCTCTGCAAGACTTTTCCCCCGCTGCTTCGTTTTCGTCTGACCGCGCTGCTGAAATTGCATGACCGATTTAAGTGAGTGCTGAATATTTTCAATAGAATGCTCTAAATGAAGACGTTCAATCATGAGATGGAGAACGCTTAAGACCTCTACCCGATTGATCGGCTTTGTCACATAATACTCAACGCCAAGCGTATACGCCTGTCCGATTAATTCCTTTGTTTCAACCTGTGACAGCATTAAATATTTCCCGTGAAACTCATCCTTGATTGCTCGAATCGTTTCAAGCCCGTCTCTTTCCGGCATCAATAGATCAATACATAAAATATCAATGTGCAAATCATTTAAGTAGCTGGCTGTTAACTCTGCGCCATCCTCTGCTTCTCCGGCCACAATACCAAGCTCTTCATCTTCAATGAGCTGAGCCAGTGAAGAACGAACGGCTTCATCATCATCAACAATAAAAAATCTCATCTCCCAATCCCCTCTTTTCTACTGACTTGATCTACTGGTATCGTTAAAGTGAAAATCGTTTGCTTATTTGGGATACTCTTCATCTCAACACTTCCGCCAAGCTTCTCCGCTGTATCCTTTACATACGCAAGCCCAATACCGCTTGATGGATTCCCAACCTGGTCGTATTTTAAAGTGAAACCTGGCTTAAAAATAACATGATGATTACGTTCTTTTATGCCAGGCCCGTTGTCGCTGATTTGAAAAATCACCTGGTTCTCTTTCTGTGAAATAGAAAGTGACACTTCTCCATCTACAGGAATGGCTTCAACAGCGTTGGATACGATGTTATTTAACAAAGATAGAATGGTATACACGTGATAGGCGGGGTGCTGCCCATCTTCATCATAATGAAAGACGATGTTTTTTTTAAGAGATTCAGCATAATTTTCATGAATGCGAATGACAAGCCCAGCGATATGAGAAGGACTCTCATAAGCCTGGAAATTTTCCTCATGAATCAGCTTTGATAAGGCAGAAAAAATCCGCTGGTTATCTTTTTTGATTTCATGCACCTCTCCTGCAATTTGCAAGGCGGTTTTACCGAGCTTTTTCAAATCCAATGATTCTGCATCCTTTGCGTGGTGAAGGGATTGATACAATTGATAGGATGTAGCCGTAATGTGCTCAGCATGTGCGAGTGTTTTATGAAAATATGTAGATTCCGTGTAAAGGTTAGACAGGAGCATCAGCAGATGTTCCTTTTCCTTTTTCATCTGACGCTCTCTCGCCTGCTCTTCATATAAGCGAATCATTGTATAACAAGCTAACACGAAAAAGCTTCTGAAAATCGCCAAAACAAATAATTGAAACAGCGTCCGCCCCGTTAAAATTTCATCCATGGTGCCTCGAAGTGCAATGATCTCAACAACGCTTGCGCACAGCTCCATGATGATGCCTGTTGCTCCAATCAGCCAAGGCTGATCACGGAAACGTCTGACCTTCAATAAATAAAAGAGTGTGCCATAGACGACATAATAAAGCAGGGAAGGAAATCTTAATGAAACCGCCTCTTCCAGCGGAAGATGCCCTGTCACGGCTGTATCAAGCAGCACGCGAAACGCAAAAACAGATATCCCAGCGATGATGCCGCTTGCCCATGCAGGAAATCTTTTCATTTGAAGCAGGATAAAGAAAAAGACAACGGTTCCAAAGCTGACCCGAAAGCTGTCCTCAAATGGATAAAATTTAAACTCTCCGCCAATCGGCGTCAGTACAATGAGCAGCACAATTAAATAAGGCTCTGTATTCAGCCATTTTTTTAGTAGATTCAAACGCAGTCACATCCCTAATAATTGACGATAGTATACTATGTGAGCTAAAGAAAAACAAACCTTCATGAAAAAGCGCACACCGGAACTTTGCCGGTGTGCGCTTCTCATGATGCCGCTTAATCTTCTAAACGATCTTTTTCTAAAAGTGATGCGCCAGCAATACCTGGTTTTGTCATTTCAAAAGGATTTAAGATGACATCAAGCTCTTCCTCTGTTAACACATCATTTTGCAGACAAAGCTCACGTACAGATGCGCCTGTAAGAATGGCTTCTCTTGCAATTCGTGCAGCCGCTTCATAACCAATATGCGGGTTCACCGCCGTCATGACACCGGCACTCTTTTCTACATATTCTTTTAATCTAGATTCATCTGCTTTTAGGTCACGCAAGCAGTTGTCCACAAAGGACTCGAATACATTTTTCATCATGCTGAGAGATTGAAGCAGGTTGAACACCAACACTGGTTCCATAACGTTCAGTTCAAGCTGGCCAGCCTCTGATGCAAGACAGATTGTGTGATCGTTCCCAATGACTTGGAAAGCCACTTGGTTCATGACCTCAGGCATAACTGGATTGACTTTCCCTGGCATGATAGATGAACCTGGCTGTCTCGGCGGCAAGTGCAGCTCACCAAAGCCTGCTCTTGGACCAGAAGCCATCAGACGAATATCGTTCGCCATTTTGGACATGTTCATCATACATACTTTAAGCGCAGCAGATACTTCTGTATAAGCATCTGTATTTTGCGTTGCATCGACTAAATCTTCAGCACCAACTAACGGTAATCCGCTAATGTCAGATAGATAGCCAACCACTTGGCGAATATATTTAGGATCTGCATTCAATCCAGTTCCGACTGCTGTTGCACCCATATTGACTTCATATAAATGCTGTCTAGACTGCTTGATACGTTTAATATCACGAGCAAGAACTTTTGCATACGCACTAAACTCTTGTCCAAGTCTGATTGGAACAGCGTCCTGAAGATGCGTACGTCCCATTTTGATGACATGATCGAATTCCTGCGCTTTTTCAGTCATGACTTGATGCATGTTTTCCATCGTATAAAGTAGTTTTTCAATCATATTCAATGTTGAAATATGAATCGCTGTTGGGAAAACGTCGTTTGTTGACTGCGACATATTCACATGCGTGTTTGGACTTAGCTCAGTATAAGCGCCTTTTTCCTTTCCTAGTAGTTCAAGCGCTCTGTTTGCAATGACTTCATTGGCATTCATATTCATTGAAGTGCCAGCCCCGCCTTGAATTGGATCGACAATAAATTGATTGTTCCATTTTCCTTCGATGACCTCATCTGCCGCTTCAACAATTTTTTCTCCAAGGCCAGAATATAGTCGCTGTGTATCCATATTTGCAAGTGCGGCTGCCTTTTTGACAATCCCTAATGCTTTGATGAGTTCCTCATGAATACGGTAGCCTGTAATTGGAAAGTTCTCCACTGCACGTAATGTTTGAATTCCATAATATGCTTGAGTGTCTACTTCCTTTTCACCTAGAAAGTCTCGTTCGATTCGAACTTGCTTGTCCTGTAGCTTCGTCATTTGAAAAGATCTCCTTTTTTACGCTGCTTTTGTTTGTTGTTTCAATTCCTCAATATACTTCTTCGATTTCTCTTGATCAAATACTTTTTCCCACTTAGACATGACAATGGCTGCAAGTGAGTTACCAAATACGTTCACTGTTGTACGAACCATGTCAAGAAGTCGGTCGATCCCAACGATGAAGGCAAGTCCTTCAAGCGGCAGTCCCATAGCACCAAGAGTTGTGATGACAACAACGATCGATGCACCTGGTACACCAGCCATTCCTTTAGATGTCAGCATTAAAATTAATAGTAACGTAATTTGCTCATAGATGGAAAGCGGCATGCCGTACATTTGTGCAACAAATATCGCAGCAATGGATTGATAGATGGCACTTCCATCTAGGTTAAAGGTATAGCCTGTTGGAATAACGAACGACGTGATCGCTTTCGGGCAGCCGAACTTCTCCATTTTGTCCATTAATCTAGGCAGTACAGCTTCTGAACTTGCTGTTGAGAATGCAAGAATGATTTCTTCTTTTAATACTCTAAATAGTGTAAAGACGCTTGTTCCAGCCATTTTAGCAATAATGCCAAGTACAACAATGACGAAGAATGCCATTGTACCGTAAACGACAAGTACCAGTTTACCTAGCGGGAGAAGCGCTCCGACCCCGAATTTGATCACCGTCACACTGATGAGCGCGAATACACCAAATGGTGCAAACTTCATCACTTTATTGGTCACCCAGAACATGGCTTCGAGTATACCCTCAAAGAATCCTAATACTGGTTTTCCTTTATCTCCTACTGCGGCAATTCCTAATCCGAATAAGACTGTAAAGAAGATGGTTGGTAATAGATCACCTTCTGCAATAGATTGGAAAACGTTTGTTGGTACAAGATGAACCAACGTTTCAGAGAAAGTCGCTTTTTCAGAAGAAGCCTTAGATGTCTCTTCATATTTAGAGATATCGCCTTTCTCCATGTTGCTCATATCAATTCCTGTACCAGGATGGAAGACGTTTGCTGCAAGCAGTCCAACTGCTAATGCAATCGTTGTCACAATCTCGAAGTAAAGAATTGTTTTTCCGCCGAGTCTTCCGATCGTTTTCATATCGCCTACACCTGCAACTGCTACAATCAATGCAGCAATAACAATTGGAAGAACGATCATTTTAATTAAATGGATGAATATATCGCCAATCGGCGTTAACACATTAATAACGGTTTCATTTTGATAAAACAGCGCTCCCACGACAACACCCAGAACAAGTGCAATGAGTATTTGAGAAGCTAACCCTAACTTTTTCATACGTGAACCCCCTTTTTTTGATAACGCTTTCTTTGTTGCTTAATCGCATCTTAACGACGAACCTACAAAAAACGACAAAAAGGAACAAAAAGAAGTGAATTTTTTATGAAAAATCTTTAAAAAGGTGGGTTTTTCCACAATATTGTTAAAAAAAGACTTCGCTTTTGGCGAAGTCTTAATGATTTTGCATTTGTTCACTTGGTGTATCTTGTTGTGTAGAAAATCTATCGTACATCGCATATCCAATGAGGACAAGAACAACGTAGAACAATGCACTAATCGTCCAAACCCATTTGACATTCATCTTCATTCTGCCACTCCTTCTCTGACTGGCTTCAATCGCTGCAATCTGAGCGCATTCAGCACAACGGACACGGAGCTAAAGGCCATTGCCGCTCCTGCAAGCCATGGCGCAAGGAAACCAAATGCAGCGATCGGTATCCCAATACAGTTATAGGCAAGCGCCCAAAATAAATTTTGCTTAATGTTTCTCATTGTTTTTTGACTAAATTCCAGCGCATCTGCAATCGCATGGAGATCTCCTGTCATGAGCGTAATATCTGCTGCTTCCATGGCAACGTCTGTCCCTGTTCCCACAGCCATCCCAATATTCGCTGTTGCAAGAGCTGGGGCATCATTGATACCGTCTCCGACCATGGCGACTTTTTTTCCTTGTTTCTGAAGCGCTGCAATATGAGCCGCTTTTTCTTCAGGCAGCACTTCAGCAATGACATGATCAATGCCTGCCTGTTTCGCAATCGTCTCTGCTGTTAGTTTATTATCACCTGTCATCATCACAACGTGAATCCCCTGCTCTTTCAGACGAGCGATGGCTTGATGAGAGGATGATTTGATCGTATCTGCGACCGCGACAATGCCAGCGACTTCGCCGTCAATCGCGACAAGCATAGCCGTTTTTCCTTGCTCCTCCAGCGTTGTGACGGATGATTCGACTTGATCATATGGGATATGATGTTTCTGTAATAGCTTACGCGTTCCAATTAAAAGCTTGTGTCCTGCGGCATTTGCTTCAATTCCATGACCTGGATCTGCTTGGAAGGCTTCAACTCCGACTGCTTCAAGACCTTGTTCCTTCATACCGTCTGTGATCGCCCTGGCAAGCGGGTGTTCCGACTGCTGTTCTGCCGATCCTGCTAGTTGCAGCACCGCATCTTCTGTCCAATTCGCGTATGCCAACACATCTGTCAGACTCGGCTCCCCTTTTGTCACAGTTCCTGTTTTATCTAACACCACCGTGTCGAGTGATTGAGTCACTTCTAAATGCTCTCCGCCTTTAAACAGAATGCCTGATTCAGCCGCACGGCCGCTGCCAGCCATAATAGAGGTAGGTGTAGCAAGTCCGAGCGCACATGGACATGCGATAACAATGACGGCTATAAAGGTTTCAAGTGCTGACGTCACATTCCCAGGGTCGACAAAGAAAAACCATATGAGGAATGTGAGCACAGCAATTCCTACAACGATGGGCACAAATATCCCTGATATTTGATCTGCCATTCTTTGAATCGGTGCTTTTGAGCCCTGCGCTTGTTCTACGACTCGGATAATCTGGGAAAGCGCCGTCTCTTTTCCGACTTTTGTCGCTTTTATTTTCATAAATCCATTTTTATTGATCGTTGCTCCGATGACCATATCTCCTGCGGTTTTATCAACAGGCAGACTTTCTCCTGTAATCATGGACTCATCTATTGCGGTTGTTCCCTCTGTGATCTCTCCATCTACCGGCACTTTTTCACCCGGTTTGACAAACACAAGATCATTCACTTTCACGTCAGAAATAGGCACAGTCATCTGTTTGCCATCTCGTTCGATAACCGCTTCTTTCGCTTGTAAGCCCATCAGTTTTTGAATCGCTTCTGATGATCTTCCTTTTGCTCTTGCTTCCATTAATTTTCCGAGCACGATCAACGTAATGAGGACAGCACTTGTTTCATAATAGAGGGCTGCCTCATGTGTGCCTCGAATCGCTGACTGAATGCTTTCATATAAACTATAGAAAAACGCGGCAGAAGTCCCAAGTGCGACAAGAACATCCATATTGGCACTTTTATTTCTTAAAGCCTTATACGCACCTACATAAAATGGCCAGCCGACAATAAACTGCACAGGCGCTGCTAACGCCAGCTGAACCCATGGATTCATGAACGCTTCAGGCAGCCAAATAAAGGATGTGAAAGAAAAATGGCTGACCATTGCCCAAAGAAGCGGCAGTGACAAAATCATTGAGAATAAAAAGCGTGCCGTCTGCTTCTCTATTGCTGCTTGGCGGTGATCTTTTTTTCCTCCCTCTGCTTGATCTACGTCTGGTTCAATTAAGGAATACCCTATAGACTGCACTGCATTTTTTATATCATTTGTAGACGTTTGGCCCGGATGATATGTGACCTGAAGTGTCTCTAGCGCAAAGTTTACAGACCCGTGATCGACACCGTCCATTCGGTTAATTTTTTTCTCGATTCGGTTTGCACAAGCCGCACAAGTCATTCCCTCTATATCAAATTCTGCTTTCTCTATCACCACATCGTAACCAAGAGATTGGACTTTTCGCTTCAAATCATCTGGTGTTAACTGCTCTGATTCGTAGATGATATGGGAAGTTTCAAGCGCCAAATTCACACTGGCATCCTCCACACCTTCCAGCCTGTTCAATCCCTTTTCGATGCGGCCTGCACAGGCAGCACAGGTCATCCCCGTAATTTGAAAGTCAATTTCCTTTTTCATTGATCTCACCTCTCCACATACTCCATGGGGGTATTATATTTTGAAAAAAAGACGTGCTGTCATGCAGCACGTATGTTCATTTATACGACATCATATCCCTGTTCTTCAATCACATCAGAGATACGGTGTAATGTGACTTGATCCGGGTGAAATGAAACCTCCACCTGTCCTTTGTCTAAATGGACTTTCACAGATTCAACACCTGCTAATTCTCCTACATTTCCTTCGACTGCTTTCACGCAATGTCCACAAGACATGCCCTGCACTTGAAGTGTTGCTTGTTCCACTTCTCATCGCCTCCATCAATCATTTTCTACAACTTACTATACCCTAGTAGGGTATCAATGTAAACATAAATGCTACGATTTTGTCAGTTTCGTAAAGACCGTCATTAACTCTTCAATGGCTTCATCCCCATTGCCGCTCTTGATAGCATCTGCTACGCAATGATGTGTATGCTTTTCCATCAAATGCAGACTGACTTTTTTCAAAGCCGCATTGACTGCGGAAATTTGATTCACAACATCTATACAGTAACGATCGTTTTCAATCATTTGCTGAATCCCGCGAACTTGTCCTTCCACTCGTTTCAAACGATTGATCAATTGATCTTTTTCCTTCTCGGCTCTTGGCGAAGCCATATGTCGTTCTTCATGTTCTGTCATGTGTGATCACCTTTTTTCTATTATGACTTGTCATTACTTAAATTAAAGCATATCTCCACCGGAAAAGGCAAAGATATGCGGCATATAAAGCTATGTTTGTCCTAATTTGTTAATTGTTCGATATCCTGCAAAAGATTGACGGATTGTTGAAGCTGTTTCATCAATCCCTGCTGATCCTCCAGTATGGAGGCAACATCGATATCGCCTGCTTTCAATTGCTGTAAATACGTTTGGATTTCCTCTGACAGCACTTTATTTTTTTCAATGATTTGTGCATGCAGGTCTTCTGCCATTTTTGGCGCTGTGACTTCATTAAAATCTTGAATATCTGCCTTCAATGATTCAAGCTGCTGCGTTAATTCTGCTTTTTTGGCGGCATTTTGCACAGCTTCTTCAGCGAGTTTTGGAAAGTCCTCTGTAAATTGCTGAATGTCTGTCACATAGTCATTTGCCTCAGTGACATATGTCGTTGTATCGTTGACCTGATCAAGCAAGCCGGAGCACCCGCTTAATACAAGCGTTCCGTAAAATAGGAAAGCCATCACATATTTTTTCAAGATCGATCATCCTTTCATCTGTAGGATTAAAAGCATCATTTGTTCCGCTTCCCTCTATATCACACAGATGCAAAAAGACCTTAAAAATAGCCAGACCTTTGCCTCATGTGTGATAGGCAAAGGTCTGGCTAACATTGTTCATGCCGGAATGACCGAGAAACAACGAACGTTTCTGTAATGACGACCAGACCGTAAAAGCTACTCCCCTTTAGGAAACCGTTCAAATGTTATGTTTATCATATCGAATGTCGGGACAACAGTCAATTCGGGAGGTCCTGCTCATGATACAGCACATGACCCTTTCCAGTTGATGCATAAATCCGGTTCCGTCCTTGGCGTTTTGACATATACAAGGCCTGATCCGC
The DNA here is from genome assembly GCF_057592095.1 of Bacillus sp. SRI_025. Taxonomy (NCBI): domain Bacteria; kingdom Bacillati; phylum Bacillota; class Bacilli; order Caryophanales; family Bacillaceae; genus Bacillus; species Bacillus sp. SRI_025. The sequence goes on from NZ_JBYEGB010000001.1 coordinate 239,090, forward strand.
TTCAAATAGAAGTGTTTCTAATACACAAGGATCATTGGCTGTATGAGCAATTCCAAAGCTCGCTGTCACTCGAACTTTTTCCTCATCATTCGTAAAGAAGCTCGCTTCAAACGAATGTCTTATTTGTTCCGCGATATGACAGGCCTCTTTAAATGACTGATGCGGCAGACAAATGGCAAACTCTTCTCCTCCATATCGTCCAAATAAATCATCCATTTGTAAATGCTCCTGACAAATAGAGACAACATGACGCAGTGCTTCATCTCCAATATGATGTCCGTGTGTGTCATTAATTTGTTTAAAGAAATCAATATCAAACAGCATAACCGCCGTATCCTGCGCATCCTCTTCCAAAATCAGCTGCGTTCGTTCGATGAAAGAAGAACGATTGAAAATATTCGTCAAACCATCGATATACGCACGACGCTCCAGCTCTTCCTGCAGCAAACGCTGCTCTGTTACATCACTGATCACTATTTGCCTGCCCTCGATCTCTCCTCTTTTATTAAATAGAGACGAAGCGGTCAGATGATAATAGCAGGACTGGTCTTTTTCCTTTTTCCACATTAGATCATATTGCGAATGATCCTGCGGAGAGCGCAGCCACTGAATGAACGCTGAATCTTTGATGATTCCTGAGAAAATATCGTCGACTTTATAGCCAATTCCCTTTTTATTCGCAAGTGTCGGAATGATCGATGCTGCAGCGGGGTTGTAATCAATGAGTGTCCGATATCGATCTAAAATCAGAACCCCTTCAGACATATGCTCAAACACACGCTCCATTGCAATGGGAGAGATTTTAAAGAGCTGAAACGACATAATCGCCCATAAATAGAGTGCGTTAGTCAAAAACATCACCACAGGGACCGGATCAATATGAAAAGGAGTGACACCTAATAAATAGATAAAAGAAGTCATAATGGGTAATAACATTCCCACTAACAGTATCAGAATCTGCTTTAAATATTCTTTTTTTGTGACACGTAAAAACCAAACCAGCATAAAAATAGCGAGCATCGAACAGCCAAACGTATAAACGCCATGGATGATATACCAATAGCCAATCGTAAAATCAGCCAATAAAAAACCATCTACTGGATTTATCGTGATGTCTCGATAAAAGAGCGAATGTAAAGAGTTGGTGAACACCAAAATGGTTGTGAGAGTTGGAATCAATAAGATGAGAAGCACGCGGCGCTTTGTGAAATATTGATGGAATCCCGTAAATTGCAGCACAATCAGCAGACTGAGCGGTGCGATAAACGGAAGACCTATGTATTGAAAACAAACCCAGAACATGATTTCTCCAGGGGTACGAGCCAATAATTCAAACGTATGCCCAAAGATATAAATCGCAGTTGCTCCAGACATGTACATAAACAATTGACAGCCAATATACCGATGGCGGTTTGCATGAGCAATGATTGATAATATCACGGACAGAATGCCAGAAACACTCATGATCACAATAAAATGTAAAACAATCGAATCCATGTAAACGCCCCAATTTCAGTCATTTAGAACTAGTCTAATCTTACTATATATGAGGAAGTCTAAAATGGGAAGATGTGATTTTGAATTGGTTGGAGGTTTTTTGTAAATTTTCAGGCGTTACCTGTTCGTGCCCCCTTATATTTTCACTACTTTTTGCTTAATTTGAGGGAGAAGTATGTTGCGCCCAGAAAAATATATGTACAATGTGGGGATCAATGGAGAGGAGACTCGAAATGAATATAACTTTTTGGATCATCATGATGGGGCTGTTTCTGCTGATTCTTTTGGAAAAACCGTTTGAAAAGAGAAGTTCTGGATTATTATTTTTGATCAGTTACTTGCTGCTGATTGCGATTTATGTGATTCAGACAACATTTGTGGAACTTGTGTCAGATGAATTTTTGATGATGATTGCGGTGGTTGTCGTTTTTCCTTTGTTTGTTCGGTTGGTGGTGTCTTCTTTGACAAACCGTACATAAATAAGGTTAATAATAATTAAAGAAACTCCGGTTATTCCTAATAGAAATAACCGGAGTTTTTAAGCTAAAATTCCCTCTATCCTATTTTTCCAATCACTCCTATGAATTAGACGTAATTCATGTAGATTATTCTTAACTATAGTCGACTTGCTCATTTTCGAAATGGCTTCCCAATCTCCTTTAATAATATAAGTAGCATTTCCAAGCTTAACATTCTCAAATACAAATAAATTAAAAAAGTCAATATTTTTTAAATTAGATAAAAAAAAAGCCCCTTTATAGAAAGAGGCCTTTTTATTTAAATTATGGAGACGGTGGGAGTCGAACCCACGTCCAGAGACATCGATTACTTAAGCGTCTACGAGCGTAGTCAACATATTTTGTATTCACTCATCCTCATGCCTGCTGACGGGCGCTTGGAGAGCTAGTCTGATGGATCTCTTCATACGTCCTCAGACGGAAACGTAAGCGTAGCCTACTTCATTGGGCTCCTCACAGACACATAGGCGATGTCAGGAAGAGCTCGCTGCGCTTATTAGGCAGCTAGTGCTAAGTTTTGGTTAAAACTTTTAGTTTTGCCAGTTACATTTAAGTGCGTGTTAACGAGATCGCCTCTCGGCTCGCAGCCTAAGCTCGAACCATCCCTGTCGAATCCGTAACGTCCCCTTGTAAAAGGGATATACGGGATGGAAGTTCAGCTTCACTGCTTCCGTATATAACTATTATAACAATCTCATCGCTCGAAACAACTGGTGGTTTCTGTAAAAAAGCGATGATTGTTTTCTGCATAACATATTGTAGCATAATGCTTCCGCTCTCAGCAAGCCATCTGCATCAGGCTAGAATTGCTTTTGACGATCGCGGAAGGCACGTTCGATTTCACGTTTTGCATCTTTTTTCTTCAGATCTTCACGTTTATCGTATTTCTTCTTCCCTTTCCCAATTCCAATCAGCACTTTGGCAAAGCCATTTTTCAAATATAGTTTCAGAGGCACAAGTGAGTAGCCTTCTTCCTTTGTCGCACCAATCAATTTGCTGATTTGCTTGCGATGAAGTAGCAGCTTTCTCGTTCTCAGCGGATCATGGTTATAACGGTTCCCCTGTTCGTATGGGCTCACGTGCATGTTGTGAAGAAACACTTCTCCTCGCTCGATTTTGGCAAAGGAATCTTTTAAATTCACTTTTCCAGCACGAATCGATTTGATTTCAGTTCCTTGTAATACAAGGCCGGCTTCGTAAGTTTCTTCTATAAAGTAATCATGATTTGCTTTTTTGTTTTGGGAAACAACCTTTCCCTCTCCCTTTGGCATTGGCGTACACCCTCCTTTTGACACAGACACGGTCCAAATCGTACGGATTATTTTATCAAACAATCCACCTTTCGACAATGCTAACGCCATGTGGTCAAAAAGCAAATAGAGCGTGATGCCCTATTTGCTTTTTGGCACGTTACTTTTTCTTTTTGCGTTTTTGTTTCGGTGCGTTTTCAAATACACGTTTTTTCTTTTTCTTCTTCTTACGGCTTGTGAACCAGTCACTTCCGCTTTTATCCTCTTTGCCTTTTTCCCCAGAGGCTTTTTGACCTCCACGCCCTTTTTTCGCTGGTGGATCTGTCCGTTTTTTGAACTTGAAATCTTTTGGTGATTTACGGCGAGTGCCCTTCATACCGACGATTTCAAAATCAATCGAGTGCTCATCTTTATTGACATTCACGACTTTGACAGTGATTTCATCACCGATACGGTAGACATTTCCTGTACGTTCACCGATCATGGCAAAGTGCTGCTCATCAAAGCGATAATAGTCGTCAGTCATGTAGCTGACATGGACAAGACCTTCTATCGTATTTGGCAGTTCAACGAATAGTCCGAAGTTCGTCACGGAACTAATCATGCCATCAAACTCTTCACCGATTTTATCTAACATAAACTCTGCCTTCTTAAGATCATCTGTTTCACGCTCTGCATCGACTGAGCGGCGCTCCATTGTCGACGCATGATCTGCGATTTCAGGCAGCAGCTGGCCCCACTTTTCTAATGTCGCTTCATCTGTCTTTTTCTGAATCAAATAGGTTCTAATCAGTCTATGCACGATTAAATCCGGGTAACGTCGGATCGGTGATGTGAAGTGTGTATAGAATTCCGTTGATAATCCAAAATGGCCAATGCTTTCTGGATCATACTTCGCCTGTTTCATAGAGCGAAGCATCACAGTTTGAATGACGACTTCTTCTGGTTGATCCCTGACAGCATCGAGGACACTTTGAAGTGCGCGCGGGTGAATATTCGTTGACGTTCCTTTTACAATGTAACCAAACGTCGTCACGAACTCTAAAAAGCGCTGAAGTTTCTCAGGATTTGGTTCTTCGTGAATTCGGTAAATGAACGGAACATTCATCCAGTGGAAATGCTCTGCAACCGTTTCGTTTGCAACAAGCATGAATTCTTCAATTAATTTCTCTGCAACGGAACGCTCACGAATGACAACGTCTTTCGCTGCGCCTTCATCATCTACAAGCACTTTTGCTTCCTTGAAATCAAAGTCTACAGCTCCGCGCTCCATTCGTTTTTCACGAAGAATCTCTGCAAGCTTCTCCATCTCTTGGAACATCGGAACAAGCGGCTCATATTTGTTTAGAAGCTCTTCGTCTTGGTCGACTAAAATCTTATTCACATCGGAATAGGTCATTCTCTCCGTCGTTTTGATCACACTTTGGAAAATCTCGTGTTTGACGACTTTCCCGTTACGATCAATGACCATTTCACAAGACAGGGTGAGACGATCGACCTTTGGATTTAATGAACAAATACCGTTTGATAAACGATGCGGAATCATCGGAATGACGCGGTCGACGAGATACACACTCGTTCCACGTTCATATGCTTCCTGATCAATCGGTGAATTCTCTGTGACATAATGAGAAACGTCTGCAATGTGCACGCCGAGCTTATATTTGCCATCATCCAGCTTTTGCACGGTTACGGCATCATCTAAGTCCTTCGCATCTGCACCGTCAATCGTCACGATCGTTTCATTGCGCAGATCACGTCTGCCTTCAAGGTCCTTTTCATCAATCGTTTCCGGTGTGTCCGCTGCCTGCTGAAGTGCTTCTTCTGGGAATTCACCTGGCAGACCGTGTTTATGAATGATCGACAAAATATCAATGCCAGGGTCATTTTTATGACCAAGGATTTCAGTCACTTCACCCTCTGCACTCATTCTTCCTTCAGGGTAGCTTGTCAGCGTCACAACGACTTTATGACCTTCAACCGCTCCGTTTTTAGCGGATTTCGGAATGAAGATATCGTTTGTGATTTTTTTATCATCAGGAATGACAAAGCCAAAGCTTTTCGTTTCAGTATAGGTACCGACAACCGTCTGAGTATTACGCTCCAGAATGCGGATGACAGTTCCTTCTTTTTTCGTGCCGTTTGATTTGTGGCTGACACGAACCATGACAGTATCGCCATTCATCGCTGTGCCTAACTCATTTGGGGGAATGAAAATATCATCCTGTCCAAACTCTTCAGGCGTCACAAATGCAAATCCTTTTGCATGAGCAGACAGCTTTCCTTTTAATAAATTCATTTTTTCTGGTACACCGTAACGGTCGCTGCGCGTGCGAACGATGAGTCCTTGATCTTCCAGCGTCACAAGTGCTTTGACGAGCTCTTTATAATCATCAGGATTGGTAATCTCCATCATGACTTCCAGCTCTTGAACGGTTAACGGTTTATACGCTTCTTCTTTCATAAAAGCGAGTAATTCATCCATAAATTCTTCTTTTTGCACACTCTAACCCCCTATATATTTAAATTGACCAATCAAGTGATTCTAAGAATGCATAGACATCCTGATGAACCTTCTCCCGCTCTTTATCAAGCGTGATGACATGGCCTGATTCTTCATACCATTTCAGATGCTTATCATCTGTCTCTACTTCGTTATAAATGATATTCGCACTATCTGTATTAATCATATGATCGTGACGTGCCTGCACAACAAAAGTAGGTGAATAGATCATGTCTACATTGTTTCTGACATCTGCAATCAGTTCTTGCAAACTCTTGAGAGTATCCATTGGTGTCTTCTTGAACGCTTCCATTTCTTGTTCAATTTGGTCCTCTGACTTACCCTCAAATTTCTTATAGTTACGGGCATAATCTAGTACACCCTGGTACATGACTTCTTCACTTTTTATGTACATAGGTGCACACATAGGTACAATTCCCTTTACAGGTACAGTGTAACCTAATTTCAATGAAAAAACTCCTCCGAGGGATAGTCCGCAAACCGCAATCTCCTCATAGCCCTCATCTTTTAAGAATTGATAGCCTTCTTCTACATCTTTCCACCAGTCAGCCGGGCCTGTATGGACAAGCTCTTCTGGCGGCACACCGTGTCCTTTATATTGAGGTGCATGGCATGTATATCCTCTTTCGTTCAAATAACGACCAAGCATTCGAACATCGGCTGTATTCCCAGTAAAACCGTGAAGAAGAAGCACCGCCTTTTCTCCACCTTTAAACGTAAATGGTTTTGGTGTAACAACTTTCATGATGTGACTTCCTTTCCTTCTGATATGGTTTATATTTTCCACTTGTATGTATGAAACAAACACAAAAGAGTGCTGATAATAAAAAAAGGTCTGAAAAAAGATCAGACCTTCTGTTACTCGCGCTTTACACGCCTAAATATGCCAATGCAAGTGTTAAGATGAAGAAAAGCACTGACAAAATAACCGTTAATCGGTGAAGAATCAAGTCAAGGCCTCTCGCTTTTTGTTTACCGAAAAGCTGCTCGGCTCCACCTGAAATAGCGCCTGACAGTCCAGCACTTTTACTTGATTGTAGTAATACAACGATGATAAGTGCGATACTGACAATTACGAGTAATGTGATAACAAATGCGTGCATGAAAACACCTCCAGACAAACTGGTACACATAACTTTATTTTACATGAAAACAAGGTGCATGTCACGAAACATCAAAATAAAGATTTCCTATATATTGTCGACTTGATTCGTTATTTTGATACAATTTCGTTCCAAAGTGCTGGTTGCAGCATTTTTTTATGCAATTTTTCGGTTAAAAACTCATTTTTAATGAGTTGCTTCTTCCTTCAATAGCTGTTTTAATTCTTCTAACAAACGTTCAGCTCCTTCAGGACTCAGCATCACGCTTCCATTTCCATAGCTTTTGTTGTACTTCGTCACTTGTCCCGTTAGCAGGCAGCTCTTATCTGCATCATATTTTTTCAGCATAATGGTTTGATCTTCAATGAAAATTTCTAACAGCTGCTCTTCTTTAATATTGAGTACCTTGCGCATTTCTGAGGGCAGAACAATTCTGCCGAGAGAATCAATGTGTCTGACCATCCCAGTCCTTTTCAAAGACATTTCCTCCTTGATGATGATATGAATCATTGACTTTTGTCAATATTTTCATAGTAAAATAGATCTTCAAATTTTTTATCAAAGTAATGAATCATTTTGCCAATGACAAGCTGTCCTGGTTTCCGGTGACCATTTAATACCCTGCTAAGTGTAGCAGGAGAGATGCCAATTTCATCAGCGAGCTGATTTAAAGACATATCGTTCTCGATCATATACTGCATGACAAAAGCCCGCCTGATCTGAATCTTTTCGACCATCATTACAACCTCCTATGGAATCAATATGTACAACATGTAAGGCTCTCACATCAAGCAGATTCATTAACTTATGTCAACACTTTTACCCCTCTGCTATTTCCTTTGGTCAATGATCATACTAAAATAAGTCATATACTGAAATGTGAGGTTCGATGTCATGAATCACTTTGGTGAACAATTACGCATTTTAAGAGAAAATAGAAAAATGTCGGTCAATCAACTTGCCATGTATTCAGGTGTAAGCGCTGCTGGTATTTCTCGTATTGAGAATGGAAAGCGCGGTGTGCCAAAACCTTTAACCATAAAAAAATTAGCACACGCCTTGAAGGTGCCTTATGAGGATTTAATGCTGCTTGCCGGTCATATTGAACAGGAACAAGTTCATGAAATGAAACCGAAATATGAGTCCATGTTAAAAATCTATCAAACGGCGCTTCAAAAGGATGTAGAACATCTTCCCATTTTTGACGGGGACAAATGGGAAAGGCTCTCCGCACAAGACATCAGCCAGCTGAATGAATACTTTCTCACGCTCATCAACCAAAAAAAGGCGAACAAATAGCGGGGCATAAACCTAATGTACATCCACCATTAACTAATGTCAATATTTTCATGGTATACTTATTGCCAATAGTCAACATATCAAGTAAAATAGACATATCGAATCTATAACCATGTGAGGTTTTGCGTTGATGAACTTTGGTGCATATTTAAGAGCATTACGTGAAGAAAAGAAGCTGTCAGTAAACCAATTAGCGATGTATTCTGAGGTCAGCGCTGCCGGTATTTCTCGTATTGAGAACGGGAAACGCGGCATTCCGAAACCTCCTACGATTAAAAAGCTAGCTGGTGCGTTAAAGGTACCTTATGAAGACATGATGCAGGCTGCGGGCTATATTGAGGAAGTCTCTCCTGTCCATCAGATCAAGGAAGAGGATCTGGCTTTATCCAAAATAAAGGAAGCCGCAGCGAAATATGAACTTGATGATCTCGAAATATTTGATGGTGACATATGGTCGACCCTTTCGAAAAAAGAAATAGAGGACCTCAACCGCTATTTGTTATTTATGTTAAACAGCCGATCATCCTCATAAATGTTTTCATCATTGACAAGCTTTTTGCGCCGATTTATGACAGATGTACGGTATAATGGGTTCAGATTGGAGTGAAGGAAGATGAATCAATCTGACATGTGCCCGCGGTTTGAAAAAGCAGTTGAGTTATTGAGCAAACGCTGGGTGGCACTGATTGTTTTTCAGCTTCTCTCAGGTCAGCAGCGCTTTAGTGAAATTGAGGCGGCTCTGACAAATTTAAGCGGAAGAGTATTATCTGAGAGATTAAAAGAGCTGGAGGCAGCAGGTATTGTAAAACGGGAGGTTTTTGCTGAAACACCCGTGCGCATAGAGTATTCTTTAACAGATATGGGGCGTTCACTTGCACCCGTTTTTGAAGAAATTGCGAAGTGGTCCTCTGAATGGATCACGCTTGAATCATAAAATACATGCATGTGAACTGCCTGATCATCATAAAACAACCTCCCTTACAGATGTAAGGGAGGTTTTGCCTTTTCAACCGCTTAAGCAGATGTGATGTTTTTTTCAGCTAACGCTTTTCTTTCTTTTTTCTTGTTTGTCGGGCTTAAATAACGTTCGAGCCAGCCCATGACAAGGTCAGCAACGATAGCCATGAGTGCCGTTGGGATCGCACCTGCTAAAATGATGGCTGTTCCGTTTGTGGCGTTTGATCCTCTGATGATGATATCACCAAGACCTCCCGCGCCCACAAATGTTCCAATCGCTGTAATACCGATAGCGATGACCAGTGCGGTTCTTAAACCTGCCATAATGACTGATAAAGCAAGCGGTAATTCAACCATTCTCAGCACTTGCCATTTCGTCATGCCCATCGCTTTACCTGATTCTAAATAGGCATGTTCAATGCTGACAATGCCTGTGTATGTGTTTCGGATGATCGGCAGAAGCGAATATAAAAAGAGTGATAGGATGACTGTATTTGCGCCAAGACCTAATACAAGCATCAACACAGAAAGCATCGCTAATGCCGGTATCGTTTGAATGACGTTGGTAATGGCGAAGATCCAATTACTCAGCTTGCGGTAATGCGCCACAAAGATGCCTACTGGAATCCCGACAATCGCCGCAAACAACACCCCGTACGCCGACATGAGAAAATGCCGATAAAATTCTTCTAACACATATGAACCGTTCTGCTGATAATACGTCCATAATTGCTGCAGTGTGTCCATCAGCCGTGACACCTCCCCATCTTACTCAAAGTAATTGTGTTTTTTCAGGAAATTCTTTGCAACGGTTGCTGGTTCTTGAAGCTCGCCGTCGACTTGGTAGTTCAGCTCTTGCATTTGTTCTGTATCGATTTTTCCGATCAGCCTGTTGATCACCTTATTAAGTCCTGGATTTTCTTTTAAGACTTTCTCCGGGACTACTGGCGATGCATCATATGGCGGGAAGAACCGTTTATCATCTTTTAAGATTTTGAGGTTATAGGCCTTGATTCGTCCATCTGTTGAATAGGCAAGCACAATATCCATTTTTTCATTTTTTAATGCATCATAGACTAAACCAATTTGCATCGGAAATGTGCTGCCAAATTTAATTCCGTATGTTTTCACAAACCCTTCATAGCCGTCGCCTTTCTTTTTGAGCCACACGTTATCGACACCAAAACGGTAATTGTTCGCATTCTTTTTCAAATCAGAAACCGTTTCTAACTTGTTTTCCTTCGCCATCTTCTGCGTCACGGCAAAGGCATACGTATTATCAAATCCATAAGAATCAAACCATTTGTAATCATATCGTTTCTTAAATTCTTTTTGGACGATCTCCATCGCACGCTCCGGGTCTTTTTCTGCATCCATTCCAAGCGTACTTGTTAAATCCGTGCCTGAATATCTTGTGGCAGAGATGTCCACGTCTCCGTTTTCCATTGCTTTCTGCTGCACAGTGTTGGAACCTAGGTTTTTCACAATGGTTGTCTTTTTATCTGTGTAATGTTCGATCATATCGCCAACCATATAGGCCATAATTTCTGATTCGGTAAAGTTTTGTGCTCCGATTCGCAGCGTGCCCCCTGAGGAGCCGGCTAGTCCAGGAAGTGAACAGCCGCTTATCAATAGCAAGCATCCGGCAAGCAGTGCACTGATCCATTTTGTTTTTCGATTCTTCACATAAGCCAACTCCTTATGAAACTTCCTTCAATCCTTTTAAGCCTTCTGGTGTAACTTTTTTCTCCAGCTTCATTAATGATAGGTCGATGATGACTGCTAAAATCGTGACTGGGATCGCACCCGCAATAATGAATTCCGGCTGATACAGCTGAAGTCCAATCAAAATGTAGTCACCTAGACCGCCCCCACCGATAAAGGCTGCTAGTGTTGTCCAGCCAATCAAATAAATCGTTGACGTTCTGACACCTGCCATAATGACCGGTACAGCAAGCGGGAGTTCAACAAGACGAATTTGTTCCCATGTTGTCATCCCGATTCCTTTACCGGATTCAAGCAAGTTTTTGTTCACACCTTGGACCCCGGCATACGTATTTCTTAAAATAGGTAAAACCGAATAGAAAAAGAGAGCAACGATTGCAGGTATTTTCCCAACCCCCAAAATAGGAATAAAAAAGGCAAGAATCGCTAAACTAGGGAGTGTTTGAAAGATATTCACGATACCGATGATAAAGCCTGCGCCTCGTTTCATTCGTGTGAGAACCACACCTAAAGGAACGGCAACAAGAATACCAAGCACAACAGCAATTAAGGAAATATATAAATGCTCCCACATTTTCGTAAGGAGTTCCCCACCATTTTTCTCTAGAAAGTCGATGATTTGATCCATGTGTACACCTCCCTTAATTCATTTCAGTGACAGCCGCCGGCGTATCGTCTCCCCAAATGGAGTCGTACACAACATCTACAAGACTTGCACGTGTCACAATGCCTTTTAAGTGCCCTTCTGCATCCACAACCGGTACATATTTAATGCCGCGTATTAAGATTTTCCGGACAGTGTCTCTTAGAAGTGCTCCTTCTTGTACGGTATAGAACTCTGTATTTAAAATATCACCAACAAAAGCTGCTTTTCTGCGGTTCGCATCGATTGTTTCAATATCGATATAGCCTTTTAACACATGATGTTCATCTACTACAAGCAAGGAATCGACCCGCTTTTCTCTCATGATGTAGATGGCATCTGTTAATGTTTTTTCAACTGTAATGGTGACTGGTGACGTGTTCATCATTTGTTCTACACGTTCCATGTTCGGGTTCGATTGAAGCAGTCGTTCTTTGCCGATGAACTCTTCTACGAATTCATTAGCAGGGTTCCGCAGAATATCGTCAGGCGTACCTACTTGGACAATCTCTCCATCTTTTAAAATCACAATTCGATCAGCTAGTTTAATGGCTTCGTCCATGTCATGTGTGACGAATACGATGGTTTTATTTAACGTTTTTTGCAGTTTCTTAAATTCTTCCTGCAATGAATCTCGTGTGATTGGATCAAGTGCGCCAAACGGTTCATCCATGAGGATCAGAGGGGGTTCCGCTGCTAGTGCGCGAAGAACACCGATGCGCTGCTGCTGTCCTCCGCTGAGTTCATGAGGGTAGCGCTCTAAATATTCTGGTCCCATGTCGACAAGCTTCAGCAGTTCACGTGCCCGTTCTTTTCGTTTTTCTTCCGGCCATTTTAACAGCTTTGGAACAAGTGAAATGTTTTGTGCGATGGTCATATGGGGGAACAGTCCAATTTGCTGAATCACATAGCCAATTTCTCTTCTTAATTGAACTGGATCTTTTTTCATAATATTTTCTCCCTCGATGAAGATGTTTCCTGAGGAAGGTTCGATGAGTCGGTTGATCATCTTCATGGTTGTTGTCTTACCACAGCCACTCGGTCCAATAAAACAAATAAATTCTCCTTTTGCTATTTCTAAATCAATATTTTTGACAGCCTTTTTTCCGCCTTTATACGTCTTAGATACATTCTCTAGTTTCAGCAAATGAGACACCTCCATTAGTCGGATTAATATTTTCAGAAAATTTACACCTTATTTATTATAGTGCAAACTTTATAAAATAAAAAGTTTACGATGTGTTTGTATTGCATAACATTTATTTAAAATTTTCAGTTAACGGCCTGCTAGATAGAGATCTCTCCTTTTTCCTCCAAATTACGAGCAAATACTCAATATTTATTGTTTTCATCAACAAACAGGTATATGATATATTGTGTTACAAATTGTCAGTCGTGAAGGGATGAAGCGGGGAGTGGACAAGCTAGCGTTAGGCGCCATTCAAAAAGCACAGGATCATTATATTGAAAAAGCTGCCGAGAACATGAATGCCTTTGGTCTTTCTTCTACAGTAGGTAGAGTGCTTGGTATCATTCACATGAACCGTAAACCAATGACGCTTGGAGAGCTATCAGAGGCGACAGGCATGAGCAAAACGAGAATGAGTCAAGTCGTTCGAGAAATGCTCGATTTGAATATTGCGGAAAAGGTTTATGAAAAAGGAATACGTAAAGATCTATATGACGTTGAGCAAGATCAATACCAAACGTTTATTTCCTTGTTTGCAGCCAATTGGTCCCGAGTTGTCAGCAAAAACCGCAAAGCACATAAGAAAACGTGCAAGGAATTGCTGGAATTGCTTGAACAGGACGACCTGCCAGAAGAGACAGAGGATAAAATCAATCTGCTTCTTTCAGAAATCAAGGAAAGTCTTGATTACTATGATTGGATTAGCCGCTTAATTGAATTCTTTGAAAGTGAAGAAGTGTTTAAGCATGTGCCGAAACCTTAAAAAAAGCTGTTTTATTTTACATCATTGTAGAAAAAAACAGCTTTTTTATATACACTTATGACATAAACATCGGAAACATCCCTTTTAAGCCCGCACCAATCATTTCAACTGCCACTACAGCAAGAATTAATCCCATTAAGCGCGTCACGACATTCATCTCTGTTTTCCCCATTTTTCGCATAATGAAACTTGAATAATGAAAAGCATAAAAGGTCATCGCCAGTACGATGACAATGCCGATTAAAATCGCAAACATGTGAAGCATCACTTGACTTCCCGGGGTTAAGCTCATCACTGTAGCGATTGTACCGGGACCAGCGATGATCGGGATCGCAAGCGGCGTAACAGATACATCAGCCTTTTCTTTGCTTTCTGCCTTTTCCTCAGAATGAGGGTTTTGGACATGTGACTCCTTTGCATTCAGCAAATTGTAAGCGATACCAAAGATGAAAATACCTCCGGCGATGCGGAGTGCATGAATATCGATCCCAAACAATTTGAAAATGAGCCTCCCTGCCAATAGAAAGGCAACCAAAATAATGAAAGAGACCACAATGGCTTTTTTGGCTGTTTGGGAGCGTTCTTTCTCTGTATATCCTTCAGTTAAGGTGATAAAAAGAGGCACGTTTCCAATAGGGTTTGATACAGCAAATAATGAGACCACGACATGAATCATAAAGGAAATCAACAGACACCCTCCTTTTTTCATAGTGTCTGCCAATCTGATGTGAATATTCCCTTAGGATGTTAAAACCTGTATATATTTAACCGATGATAATAAAGGTTTAAAGAAAGGGGAATGACACATGAAGAAAACGATCACCATCATCCTTTTATGTGCTGTGGTTTTAGGAGCAGCCGGCTGGATTGTTTGGCAGCAGCAGTCCATCCAAGCAGCAGAGGAAAAACATCAGCAAGAAAGCAAAACGAACACTGAGCAGCTTTCGAAGTTAAAATCAAATCAAGCAGATTTGAAGCATAAAAACGAAGATCAAAAAAAGAAACTGTCTACCATCACGAAAAAGCTCAAAAAAGAAAAGAAAGCCTATCAAAAAGAAGTCCAACAGCGTAAAGCGCTTGAGGCAAAAATCGACCAGCTTCAAAAAGAGCTGACAGCAGCGAAAGCCACTGCTCAAGCGAATAAGCAGAATTCACAGACTCCAAGGAAAACAACTGTCAAAAAAGACCCAAATGTCACCCACAATCCGCCCTCACAATGGGTACAGGATCAATATGATTGGGGTGTGAAACAAGGATATATTAAAGAATAGAAAGGATGAAAAACATGATACAAATTCGGCCATTGTCAGGTGATCATTCTGTCCCTATGGATCTTTTACTCTTAGCTGATCCTTCAAAGGAAAAGGTACTTGAATATGTGCAATCCGGTTCTTGTTATGCCGCTTATCATGAACAGGACGTGATTGGTATCTATGTGCTTTTATCTCTGTCTCAGCAGACAGTCGAAATTATCAACGTCGCCGTGAAGGAATCATGGCAAGGAAAAGGAATTGGAAAGCAGCTGATCCGCCATGCCATTGCTGAAGCGAAAGCCTCCGGCTTTCACACGATTGAAATCGGCACAGGTAACTCGAGTATCCAGCAGCTAGCACTTTATCAGAAATGCGGCTTCCGCATGACATCTATTGACCACGATTTCTTTCTTAAGCATTATGATGAACCGATTTTTGAAAATGGCATTCAGTGTATGGATATGGTACGGCTCTCACTCACTTTGCAAGCAGACTGATGTTTTGTTCCGTCTGCTTTTTTTATGTTCTACGCTTTTTCACCACATGCTTCACATATTGAATGAAAAAATAGAGCACGGCGCCAGCTAAAAAGCAGACCACACATCCAAAGAGCGTCGCCTCTGAACTGAATTGATACTCTTCAATTTTCATGATATAAAATGGCATGCCAAACATTGATGGACTTGATTCAACATGATTGACCTCTAGCAGCAGTAAAAAAACAGGGGTCATAAACACAGCAAACACATACAGCATCGCAAGTGTTAAACCGCTGGAAAACGAATGAAATACTTTAATCATCTCTTTCTCTCCTTCATCTCTTTTAAACTGGCTGTGATATTTTTCCCGTCTGGGCAAGCTGGATGCAGCATCACCGTATTTAGTAAAGAAAAAAACAGCAGTTGATGACTTACCGGATGTTTCCATATCATAAAAAGCACAATCGAACAAAGCACCGGAAAGAGCGGGCCTGCAAGTGCCACCATCATATTGAAGCTCGGCCGGACAAATTTCTCATGGACGACCGCCACATGCTTCCAATCAATCGTTATCACAAAATCAAAGAGCGGTCTTTTTTCAATTTTGTTACACACCAACACCATCATCATATGACCAAGTTCATGTATCAGCACAACCGCTAGGAAACTACACACAAGCTCTATCATCGCAAGACAGGCCTCTTTAACATGACCGCATATATACAGCTAAAAAATGCAAGTGAACCTAACAGATAGACGGTGGCGAGAAGATACACATCTGTTGAAAGCCACTTCAATAAAAGCATATCGATGAAGCTGAATACAGCAATCATCATTACGATGACAAACAGTTTATTAAACTCACTGATCTTCACGATAAATCCGGTACAGGCCGCCATGGCAGTGATCAACAAAATGGACAAACTTGCAAGGACGTGGCCTTCACTTTCAATGCCTATCACTATAGATGCAAACCCAATAAACACAAAATATATCAACAAATTAATAGCGTAATAAAATAAAATTCTCGACAACAAATAAGCGCCCTTTGATGTATTTAACATAAAGATGGCCCTTTGATTCATATGATATTCTCTGCCAATCATCAGCGGAAGCATGATCAATATTTCCTTTAACGCATACTGCACGATAAAGGCATACAGCCAGCCGATTTCTACCGGTGTAAAAACAAAAGGCAGCCCCGCCGTCAAACAAACGAGAAATAAAAACAAAATGCCCTGTTCTTTAAAAACAGATGAACGGCTGAAATAGACCAATTCCTGCCGCAGGTGCGTCAGAAAGGAAGATTTCGTTCTGATTTTCTTATAAGAAAACGACTTCACCTCTGTTTTCAGCTGCAAAAACATCCAATGGACATAAGAAGCCGCTACCCCCTTCAGCCATAGCCAGCCTGCGCTTAAAAGGATCATTAGAAATATGAGATAGACTGGTGGCCATACGCGGATCATCTCCATTGCTTTTTGCAAAAGGAGAAACACCAATAGATTCAGCACCGCAAAGCCAAGCATTTGCAGCAGCAAATGCTCTTTTGTTTTTGATATGAAATGGCTCACAGCAATCCGCATTAACACCCAAGAAGCAAGCGCAAGCAGCGCCAGTACACAGCAAGTCATGCACACAACCGTTATCCAATACAGAGATGGCGTAACACCGCTGATCAAAAGGCCTAATACAATCGGTAAAAAAAGCAGTCCAACCACGAGGAAACAAAAGAGCATCGGAAAGAAATATACACAAAGGACAAATGGCACACTTTGTATCGCACTATTCAAAAAGTAGAATTGATATTCCTGGCGCTTTAATTTATTGCGGGATAACACAATGCCTACGCTTAAAAGTAAAAGCGTCATTTTCATCAATTGGAGGTATAGAGCAGCAGGCTCGCTTTCTCCTGCCTGCATGAAAAAGCGCAGGCTGATAACGACGTATATCGCATACATGAGCAAGAAAAAAGCCACGGCTGCGAGAAGCTGTATAGGGTACTTTTTTGCGAGCTGTTTTCCTTTTGCTGTCAGCATCCCCCATTCTATTTTATGAAGAACGTGTCGTGTCCAGATCATTGAGTAACCTCTCCACCTGCATATAGTAATCTCGATTCACTTCTTTATAAATCTCTTCAAGTGCCTGATGAGGAAATGTCTGATTCGTTTCTTGGCGGGACATATCCAGCTTGACGTCACCATTTCTCAAGATCATGAGATGGTCATAAAGCGTATCACCAAAACTCAAATGATGGGTTGAAATGAGAATGCCAGCGCCTTGCTCTCTCAGCTTCATGAGCACCTTTTTTAAGATGATCATCATATCTGGATCAAGTCCGTTCGTTGGCTCATCAAACACATAATAATCACATGGCCTGAGGAGCTGGGAAATGATCTGCGTTTTCTTTTGATTGCCATGAGACAGCTGAGCGATAGGCTGATCCATATACGACCCCAGCTCAAACAGATCAATAAACGTCTCTTCCCGTGTGACATCTTGCTCATTTGGCAGCTGAAGTAATTGAAAGTATTCCCTCGGCGATAAATAATCGAACAACGAATGGTCATCAGGAATATAGGAAACATGTTTTTTCAATAAGGAGATATGTTCTGAGGATTGAAGGTTCAGCTGTTTACCATGTAAAGTGACGCATCCTATAAATGGCGTCAGCCCAAACATGGATTGGATCATCGTTGTCTTTCCCGCACCATTATGCCCCAAAAGCAGTAGCATCTGCCCTTTCTCGACACTTATTTGAATATTGCGGAGAGAGAAGGTGCGGCTATATGTTTTTTCTTTTAATTGTAATGTCAGCATCATATCCCTCCGTTTGATTCAGATAGAACAGATGACCTTGCATCTGTTCTCATCCCTGTTAATAACCACACTGGATTTTAACGTACATGCCTAATAATTTGAACTCTCCTAAAAATTTCGAGCCCTGTCCAAATGTCTTGCATGCCCAAATCAATGCTCCAAGTGAAATAATGCCCAATATAGCGGCAAGGACATAAATCCAAAATGCGTTTTTCTGTACATTCTTAGAAGTTAGAATTCGTTGCTTCCTTTCATCATATGCCGCCAATAGGTGAAGAACATACATATACACACCTACTGGAAAACGAAGGCCAAAAGGATTCAGCATCTCATCACCCCCTAATATATGTAAAATGATACCACCCCCTTACAGAAAGCATAAGTTCATTTCAGATCATATTTTTAGACGAATTTTCATGATTTAGTGCTTATAAATGGAGGGGATGTTGACTTCTTCTCTAACTGAAGGAGGAGGTTTTACAGAAATAGGATAAGTCAAATGAATTAGCCAACAAAAAAAACGCTGCGTCCCGCTCTCATAAAAGAGTGGAACGCAGCGCATAGCTGACATTATTTATTCAAGTTATAGAATGTTGCAATGCCGTGATATTGTGCTGTTTCAGCCAATTGATCTTCGATGCGAAGTAATTGGTTGTATTTCGCCACACGGTCCGTACGAGACGGAGCACCTGTTTTGATTTGTCCAGCGTTTGTTGCAACAGCGATGTCTGCAATTGTGCTGTCTTCAGTTTCACCAGAACGGTGAGAAATAACAGCTGTGTATCCTGCGCGTTTTGCCATTTCGATTGCATCAAATGTTTCAGTTAATGTACCGATTTGGTTTACTTTGATCAGGATTGAGTTACCAACGCCGTTTTTGATTCCTTCAGAAAGCTTCTTCGTATTTGTAACGAACAAGTCGTCTCCTACTAACTGAACCTTGCTGCCAAGGCGTTCAGTTAATAGTTTGTGACCTTCCCAGTCGTTTTCATCAAGGCCGTCTTCGATAGAGATGATTGGGTATTTCGATACCATATCTTCATACCAATCAACCATTTCAGCAGATGTTTTCACAACACCTTCGCCTGATAAATGATATTTACCGTCTTCTTTGTTGTAGAACTCAGAAGATGCAGCATCCATTGCAAGTTTCACTTCTTCACCTGGTTTGAAGCCAGCTTTTTCGATCGCTTCAACGATTGTTTGAAGTGCTTCTTCGTTAGAACCAAGGTTTGGAGCGAATCCACCTTCGTCACCTACAGCTGTGTTTAAGCCTTTTGCACTTAATACAGATTTCAGGCTATGGAAGATTTGAGCGCCCATGCGAAGTGCTTCACGGAAGTTTGGAGCACCTACAGGCATAATCATGAATTCTTGAATGTCTACGTTGTTATCCGCATGCTCTCCACCGTTGACGATGTTCATCATCGGTACTGGAAGCGTTTTGGAGTTGAATCCACCAAGGTATTGATAAAGTGGAATTTGTAAGAAATCAGCAGCCGCACGTGCTACAGCGATAGATACGCCAAGGATTGCGTTTGCGCCTAATTTCCCTTTGTTTTCTGTTCCGTCAAGTTCGATTAACATTTTGTCGATCGCTACTTGTTCTGTTACATCAAAGCCTAAAAGCTCTGGTGCAATGATTTCGTTTACGTTGTTTACAGCTGTCAGAACACCTTTTCCAAGGTAACGGTCTTTGTCTCCGTCACGTAGTTCTACTGCTTCATATTCACCAGTAGAAGCACCACTTGGAACAAGCGCACGGCCAAAGCCGCCAGATTCTGTGTAAACTTCTACTTCAACTGTTGGGTTACCGCGAGAGTCTAATACTTCGCGTGCATATACATCAACAATGTATGGCATTTTTAATTTCTCTCCTTTTGAATCAATTTGTTATTTTTGAATCAATGATGTTCCTGTCATCTCTTTTGGTTTTTCAAGACCAAGTAAGTCTAAAAGCGTTGGAGATAGATCGGCTAAAATGCCGCCTTCTCTAAGCGTCGCACCTTTTTTCGTCACGATGACTGGCACAGGATTCGTTGTATGTGCAGTATGCGGCTTTCCTTCTTCGGTAATTAGCACGTCTGCGTTACCGTGGTCTGCCGTGATGATGGCATGTCCGCCTTTTGCCAGGATTGCGTCGACTACAGCTCCTAAGCACTCATCTACTGCTTCAATGGCTTTGATTGTTGGCTCAAGCATACCTGAATGACCAACCATATCCGGGTTAGCAAAGTTCAGAATGATCGCATCATGCTTGTCAGCATTGATGTCTGCAACAAGTGCATCCTTTACCTCATAAGCGCTCATTTCCGGCTTGAGGTCATAGGTTGCCACATCTGGTGAATTGATTAAGATGCGGTCTTCACCAGGAAATTCTTCTTCACGGCCACCGCTCATAAAGAACGTCACGTGAGGATATTTCTCTGTTTCAGCAATCCGCAGCTGTTTCAATCCGTTTTGAGCAAGCACTTCTCCTACTGTGTTATCCAAATTCACTGGTTTGAAGGCAACATAGCCGTCAACCGTTTCACTGAAGTGTGTGAAGCAGACGAAGTGTAAATTCCTCGGATGAGCTTCTCCGCGGTCAAACGAGCGGAAATCTGCATTAGTGAAAGTGTTCGAGATTTGGATGGCACGGTCTGGACGGAAGTTATAGAAAATCACAGAGTCGCCGTCGTTTACTTTGGCAACCGGCTCACCATTTTCTCTCGTAATGACAGATGGAATAACGAATTCATCGTAGATTCCATTTTCATAGGAGTCATCAACGACATCATAGATGTTTTGATAACTTGGGCCTTCACCATACGCCATCGCGCGGTACGCTTTCTCCACACGATCCCAGCGTTTGTCACGGTCCATTGAGTAATAGCGTCCAGAAAGTGTTGCCACTTCACCGACACCGATTTCTTTGATTTGTTCTTCCAGCTGTTTTAAGTACACTTTGGCTGTCTTCTGACCAACGTCACGTCCGTCCAAGAAGCCATGAATGTATACTTTTGTTAAGCCTTCTTTTTTCGCCAGCTTCAGCAGGGCAAAAAGATGCTGGATGTGACTGTGCACACCGCCGTCTGACAAGAGACCAAATAAATGAAGCGCCTTGTCATTCTCTTTTGCATAAGTCATTGCATCTAGGAACGTTTCGTTTTTCTCAAATTCCCCATCACGAATGGCAACATTCACTCTTGTTAAGCTTTGATACACAATGCGTCCTGCACCGATGTTCAAATGTCCCACTTCAGAGTTCCCCATTTGACCTTCCGGGAGACCTACTGCCTCACCTGAAGCTGTTAAGGTTTGATGCGGAAATTCGTTCCAGTAGCGGTCAAAGTTCGGTTTTTTTGCTTGTGCGACAGCGTTACCGACTGTTTCGCCTCTTAAACCGAACCCGTCTAAGATGATTAATGCTGCTGGTTTCTTACTCATATTGACCTTCCTCCAATAATTGAACGAAAGACTGAGGTTCTAAGCTTGCGCCGCCTACCAAAGCACCGTCAATATCGGATTCTGCCATATATTCTTTAATATTTGCCGGCTTCACGCTTCCGCCATATTGAATGCGAAGGCTGTCTGCCGCTTCTTGACCAAATTCGCTTGCAACGGTTTGGCGGATGTGTGCGCAAACATCGTTTGCATCTTTCGCTGTAGAAGATTTTCCTGTACCGATAGCCCAGATTGGCTCATAGGCAATCACAGATTCAGCCACTTGCTGCTTCGTTAAACCAGCTAGTGCTTTCTTCACTTGATCAGCGACAAGTTCATTTGTTTTGCCAGCTTCACGCTCTTCAAGCGTTTCACCTACACAAATAATTGGAACGATGCCATGCTTGAATGCAGCATGTGCTTTTTTGTTCACTGTTTCATCTGTTTCTGCAAAGAATTCACGGCGCTCTGAATGCCCAATCACTGAATAGCCAATGCCTAGATCTTTTAGAGCAGCAGGGCTGATTTCACCAGTGAATGCACCATTTTCTTCAAAGTGCATGTTTTGTGCACCAATTTTAAGGTCTGTTCCGTTTGAAAGGCTGTTTAGCTTTTCAAGGAAAAGAGCTGGCGCACAGACAATGGATTCCACTTTGTCAGGAGATGGAATAGATGACTTAACTTCTTCAACAAAGCTGACTGCTTCGCCAAGTGTTTTGTTCATTTTCCAGTTCCCAGCTATAATTGGTTTTCTCATGATTGACACTTCCTTATAGCAGTTTTGGTCTTATTTATCGTTTAATGCAGTAACACCAGGAAGTTCTTTGCCTTCCATAAATTCAAGTGAAGCGCCGCCGCCTGTAGAAATATGGCTCATCTGATCGGCAAGACCAAATTTCTCAACAGCTGCTGCTGAATCTCCACCGCCAATGACAGAATATGTATCTTTTGCTTCTGCCAGTGCTTCTGCGATTGCTTTTGTTCCTTTAGCGAATGCATCGATTTCAAATACACCCATTGGTCCGTTCCAGACAACAAGTTTGCTGTTTTTAATAACGTCAGCATACTTTTCTCTTGTCTCTGTTCCAATATCAAGTGCTTCTAGATCACTTGGAATTTCAGAGATTGGCACAATGCTTGTATTCGCATCATTTGAAAAATCGTCGGCTACCAGAACATCTGTTGGAATCAGGAAGTTCACGCCTTTTTCTTTTGCACGGTC
Organism: Bacillus sp. SRI_025; assembly: GCF_057592095.1. Classification (NCBI taxonomy): domain Bacteria; kingdom Bacillati; phylum Bacillota; class Bacilli; order Caryophanales; family Bacillaceae; genus Bacillus; species Bacillus sp. SRI_025. The sequence goes on from NZ_JBYEGB010000001.1 coordinate 261,758, forward strand.
CATAAAGGATTTCGCTAAATCGACTTTGTCTTCTTCTAATAGAGATTTCCCTACCTCGTGGCCAAGTGCTTTCACAAATGTGTAAGCAAGTCCGCCGCCGATGATGAGGTTGTCTACTTTATCAAGAAGACTTTCAATCACACCGATTTTATCCTTTACTTTTGCGCCGCCGATAATCGCTGTAAATGGGCGATCAGGATTTGAAATGGCTTTTCCTAACACCTCAAGCTCTTTTTGCATGAGGAAGCCTGAAACAGCCGGAAGATAAGCTGCAATTCCTGCTGTCGATGCATGTGCACGGTGTGCAGCACCGAACGCATCATTGACATACACATCGGCTAAATCAGCAAATGCTTTTGATAATTCAGGATCGTTCTTTTCTTCACCAGGATAGAAACGAACGTTTTCAAGCACTAGCACATCTCCTTCTTTTAAGTCAGAGATTTGCTTTTTCACGTTGTCGCCGTAAGCTTCATCTGCTTTTTTCACTTCTTTTCCAAGAAGCTCTTGCAGACGTTTTGCCACAGGTGTCAGACGCAGTTCTTCAGTAACTTGACCCTTCGGACGACCCAAATGACTAGCTAGCAGTACCTTTGCGCCTTGTCCTGTTAAATACTCAATCGTTGGTAATGCTGCGCGGATACGAGTATCATCCGTCACTTCTCCGTCCTTCATTGGAACGTTAAAATCTACGCGGCAGAACACAACTTTACCTTTTACGTCAATGTCTTTTACTGATTTCTTATTCATGCTCGTCAGGAGATCCTCCTTTATTCTGGTTTCCTTACGCATTGGACAAGACTCTCTTTATCCTTTTCCCATTTTGCCCTCATCAAAACGAGAAATCGTGCAGAACGGATAAAAACAGAGAAAAAGGGAAAGGGATGCTTCCCCTTCCCTTGTCCGTCTTCATTATATCGTGTCTCTAGGAAAGAACCAAGTGAGTTCCTTCAGTGTGAGAAATTAAAGACCTTGTTTTGCAATGTAAGCTGCAAGGTCAACAACGCGGTGAGAATATCCACTCTCGTTATCGTACCAAGAGATCACTTTCACCATGCTGCCTTCCATCACCATTGTAGAAAGAGCATCGATTGTTGAAGAGTTTGCATTACCATTGTAGTCACCAGATACTAATGGCTCTTCGCTGTAGCCAAGGATTCCTTTAAGTTCTCCTTCAGCTGCTTCTTTAAGTGCTGCATTTACGTCTTCAGCTGTTACATCTTGGTTTAATTCAGCAACAAGGTCAACTAAAGAAACGTTAGGTGTTGGAACACGCATAGCGCCACCGTTTAATTTACCTTTAAGTTCAGGCAATACAAGTGAAACAGCTTTCGCAGCACCTGTAGAAGTTGGGATGATGTTTTCCGCAGCTGCACGAGCACGACGGTAGTCTTTGTGCGGAAGGTCAAGAATTTGCTGGTCATTTGTGTATGAGTGAACAGTTGTCATCATACCGCGTTTGATACCAAATTTATCGTTAAGTACTTTTGCAAATGGAGCTAAGCAGTTTGTAGTACAAGATGCATTAGAGATGACATCGTGGCTAGCTGCATCGTATTTGTCTTCGTTTACACCCATAACGATTGTGATATCTTCTTCGTTAGCAGGAGCAGAAATGATGACTTTTTTAGCGCCAGCTTCTAAGTGTTTCGCAGCGTCTGCACGTTTAGTGAAGAATCCAGTAGATTCAACAACGATTTCTACGCCTTGTTTACCCCAGCTTAATTTCGCAGGGTCACGCTCAGCTGATACTTCGATTGTTTTACCGTTCACTACTAAGTTTGTACCGTCTACAGAAACCTCTGCATCTAGTTTTCCGTGAACAGAGTCATATTGTAAAAGGTGTGCAAGCATGTTAGCATCTGTTAGATCGTTAACCGCTACTACCTCAACTTCAGGATTATTTAATGCTGCACGAAATACGTTACGTCCAATACGTCCAAATCCGTTAATACCGACTTTTACTGCCATGATGTTTCCTCCTTTTATAGGTCACAATGTTTTATATTGAGGGATCAATTGACTCCCTTAATAACTCTTTTGCGGCTCCTTCGTCTGTGACGAGAACCGTTCGGCGTGGTTTTTTGAAATAAGCTTCAATCGCCCCCGCCTTTGATGATCCACCTGCAACAGCAATGATGTGTGGAATGCTTTCTAGATCATCTAGCTGCATGCCGACGGAGTGTACTTTGTGTACGACCTCACCATCACGATTAAAGTAATAGCCAAAGGCCTCTGTCACTGCGTCATGCTCATCAATCTTTTTTAAATCTTCAGCTGGTGTATTTCGTCTCATCGCCATTGTTTTTGCTTCACCAATACCATGAATGAGCATCGTGGACGATTTAATCGTTTGAAGCACTTCTTTGACGGACGGCTCTTCAATAATGGAAGAGTATGCACCTTCTGACAGCTGTCCTGGAACAAACAGCAGTTTGTAAGTACCAGAAGCTTTTTCAGCCATGTGCGCACAAATGGTGTTTGCCTGATTTTTTACATTCTCCCCAAGACCGCCTCTCGCAGGGACAAACATCATATCGCGGTTTTTGGCATCAGGGGTCATCATTTCGGCAACGGCTTCCATCGTCGTTCCGCCAGTGACGGCGACGATATTATTTCCAGTAAACCTTTTTTTCATACATTGGACAGCAGCTCTTCCCATTTCTTGCTTCACCCACGGGGATTCGTCACTGTCACCAGAAACGATAATGACTTCTTCCAGGCCTAACTTTCTCTTTAATGTATTTTCCAAAAAGGTTAAACCTAAAACGTCCTTCATCATTCCTTCAAGCATTTCAAGCAAAGCGTGACCCTCACTCGTCAGCATCATGCCGCTCGTTTTGACATCCAGCAGATTTTGTTCTTTTAAAAACTGAACTTCAGCGCGTAAGATACGCTCACTGAGACCAAGACTCGTCGCAAGACTTCTGCGGCCAATTGGTTCAGCTAATCTGATGTACTGCAAAATGTCGTAGCGTTTTTGCATAACAATGAGAAGATCTGGCAATAATTTTTTTTGAGCTTCCAATAAACGATTCATGGCTAACGACCCTTTCTTTTCACGTTGGACTAAAAACGTCCCACTGTGACAAAAAACGTCCCGCCACAGCCAAAAAAAATCAATCCCTGCTTTCTTTAATTATTTTAACAGGATAATCTTGCATTTTCAACTCTTAGAAACACATTTAGACAAAAAATAGACACATTTTCACCGAAAGCCTGCTTGTCATCAAGGTTCTTGCGATGATATTTCTTTTCAAAATATTTATTTCCCTTTATATAGAATGAATAGACGATTGAAAATGTGCATGCTGGTGATATCAGCATGCACATTTTTTTCAGGACCTGCTTATGTTTTTGTGATGGTTCCAAGCTGTTTTGCCTCTTCCTTCGGTTTGATTTTAATATAATAAATGATGTAGCAGGCGGCCATGAACGGGATTCCGCAATAAAGGCCGATCCGCTGATCCTCGATAAAAAATAAGCTGATGAGGACGATGCCAAATGCGATAAAGCCTGCTAATGGAACAAATGGATAGAGCGGTGTTCGGAAGACGAGATCCTTTACATCTCCGCCCTCCTTTATGAATTGTTTTCTAAAGAAATACTGAGACAAGCAAATGGACATCCACACCACAACAAGGACCATACCAGAAATAGAAATGAGCCATACATACACCGTTTTTGGTGCTACAACACTTGTAAGAAGAGATAGTGCAGATACACCCATTGTCACCAATAATGCATTGATCGGAATTTTACGCTTGGACAGTTTTTTCGTAAAGTCGGGTCCTTTTCCGTCTTTCGAAAGCGCCCAGAGCATACGCGATGATGCATATAACCCAGAGTTTGCTACAGATAAGACGGCTGTGATGATGATAAAATTCATGATATCTGCAGCATATGGTATGCCGACCTTGTCCAGCACGACGACAAACGGACTGTCAACGGTGCCTGCTGTCTGCCACGGAAGAAGAGCGGCCAGAACCGCAATGGATAAAACGAAGAAGACCATCGTTCTCCAAATAATATTTCGTATAGATCGCGGCAATGTTTTTTCAGGGCTTTCACTCTCTCCTGCTGCAATCCCTACAAGTTCTGTTCCTTGAAAGGAGAAATTGACCGTGACCATGGTTAATAAAATAGCAAAAACACCGTTAGGAAATAGTCCGCCATGATCCGTCAAATGACGAAATAGAGGGGCTGGTTCTCCATCTTTCAGATGAATCATTCCGAAAATTGCGCCAATTCCAATGATAATAAATAATAGGATGGCAGCGACCTTAATGGCTGAAAACCAAAACTCGGTTTCAGCGAAGCTGCGAGCTGAGATGGCATTCACGGCAAATAAAATCACACTAAATGCAAGACACCACAGCCAAACAGGGATATCCGGGAACCACCTTTGGAGCAAAATGCCTGCTGACGTAAACTCCAGTCCAATTGTACATGCCCAGCTAAACCAATAAAGCCAGCCGATCATAAAGCCTGTGGACGGGCCTATATATTTGGTTGCATACTCTTGAAAGGAACCCGCTGTCGGCATCGCCACTGCTAATTCTCCAAGACAGAGCATCACCAAATACATTAACAATCCGCCAATGATAAAGGAGAGAATGGCTCCCCCAGGTCCAGCCTGATGGATAATGAGTCCTGATCCAAGGAAAAGACCAGTACCAATGACGCCGCCTAAGGCAATCATAAAGAGATGCCTGCTTTTCATGGAACGTTCTAGTTCATTATGCTGTTCTTGCTTCAAATCCGCTTCCCCACTTTCACTCTTCTATTCATCATCCTTTGACAAAATTCGCTGTTCGTGGAAAGAGAAAGGGAGAAAGTGATGGTTCTCCCCCTTTGACATTTATGCTTGAAATAATGCTTCAATATGACCAATCGCCCAGTCTAAATCTTCTTTAGAAATAGTGAGAGGCGGTGCAAAGCGGATGACGGTCTCATGGGTTTCCTTACATAACAGTCCTGCTTGTTTCAGCTTCTCACAATAAGGTCTCGCAGCCTCTGTCAGCTCCATGCCGATAAATAATCCGCGGCCGCGCACTTCCTTGATAACAGGACTTTGAATGCGAGACAGTTTGTCTTTTAAGTATTCGCCAAGCTCCATAGAACGCGCTGCAAGGTTTTCGTCGATTAAGACATCTAGTGCAGCCAGCGACACCGCACACGCAAGAGGATTGCCGCCAAAGGTAGAGCCGTGAGACCCAGGGTTAAACACGCCTAATATATCGCGGTTTGCTACTACACACGAGATTGGGAATACACCGCCGCCTAAAGCTTTCCCAAGAATCAGCATATCTGGCTCAATGTCTTCCCAGTCGCATGCAAACATCTTGCCTGTTCGCGCTAATCCGACCTGAATTTCATCTGCAATGAACAGCACATGTTCCTGTTCACAAAGCGCCTTCGCTTCCTTCAAGAAGCCCTCTGGCGGCATGACAATTCCCGCTTCCCCTTGAATAGGCTCAATCAGAAAAGCCGCTGTTTGTGGTGTGATGGCTTCACGTAACGCTTCAATATCTCCGTAAGGAATCAGTTTGATGCCTGGAAGCATTGGACCGAAACCTCTTTGATATTCTGCTTCAGAAGAAAGGGAAACAGCCGTCATCGTTCTGCCATGGAAATTTCCGACGCACGCAATGATTTCTGCGCGATTGTCTTCGATTCCCTTGACGTCATAGCCCCAGCGTCGTGCTGCTTTTACAGCTGTTTCTACAGCCTCAGCTCCAGTATTCATAGGGAGTGCCATCTCTTTATTCGTCAGTTGACAAATTTTCTCATACCATGGTCCAAGCTGATCATTGTGAAAAGCTCTTGAAGTCAGTGTCACACGGTCTGCCTGTTTTTTGAGCGCCTCAATAATGCGGGGATGGCGATGGCCTTGGTTCACTGCGGAATACGCACTCAGCATATCCATATATCGATTGCCTTCAGGGTCTGTCACCCAAACTCCTTCAGCCTCTGAAATCACAATTGGCAGCGGATGATAGTTTGCCGCACCGTATTGTTCCGTTTGTTGAATCAATTCATTTGTCTGTGTCATCGTCTATTCCTCCTTCTATAAGCTAGCCTTTTTCAAATTAGGTTCATCTACACACATATGATATGCAAGGATTGTGCCAACTTTCTGCCTGCATCATGGCGCTGATTGTAAAGGCTATTCATGCAAAATATATTTGCACCTGCAAATTTTTTTAGAGGAAACCGCAAAATTTTTCATGTAAAATAGAGGTAACGTCTGGAGGTGCCGCAATGAAAGAAGATTCGTATACTGCAAAGCTGGCAAATGAGATTGATCTGTATAAGCAAATGCTCGATTTAATAGATGTCGGGGTTCATGCAATTGACGAGAATGGCAATACTGTTGTTTATAATAAAAAAATGATGGAGATTGAGTCTTTGAAACGCTCTGATGTTCTCCATAAAAATGTATTAGACCTCTTCGTCTTCCAAGACGAAATGCACAGTACGCTCGTCCAAGCACTGCGAACTGGGAAACAAACCGTTCATGCAAAGCAGACGTATCATAATTACAACGGAAAAGAAATTACAACGATTAATCATACATACCCGCTCGTTCGAGATGGTCTCATCCAAGGAGCGGTTGAAATTTCGAATGATGTGACCAAGCTGGAACGGCTGATTCACCACAATATGAAGAAAAAAGGAAGCACACGCTTTACCTTTGATTCCATTATTGGACAAAGCCCTGCGTTTTTAGAGGTGATTGAGCATGCAAAACGAGCAACACGCACCTCTTCCTACGTCCTCATTGTGGGAGAAACAGGGACAGGAAAAGAACTATTTGCTCAAAGCATTCATAACGGCAGCAGCCGGTCATCTGGACCATTTATTACCCAGAATTGCGCGGCACTGCCTGATAATCTCATTGAAAGTCTGCTCTTTGGTACACAAAAAGGGGCTTTTACCGGCGCAACTGATCAGCCCGGTTTATTTGAACAGGCGCAGGGTGGTACACTTCTGCTTGATGAGATCAACTCATTAAATCCTGGTCTTCAAGCAAAACTGCTGCGCGTATTACAGGAGAAGCGGGTGAGAAGGTTAGGCAGCACAAAAGAAATCGCTGTTGATGTAAGAGTCATTGCCAATATGAATGAGGACCCTGTGGATGCGATCGCAGGCGGACGCATGCGCAAGGATTTATTTTATCGGCTAGGTATTGTCACCTTATTTATTCCGCCGCTTTCTGAGCGAAAAGAAGATATTCCTACGTTTGTCAGTCATTTTATTCAAAAATATAATGAGCTGTTTCAAATGGAGGTGAAGGCAGCAGACGAAGAGGTACTAGCCCTTTTTCAAGCGTATGATTGGCCGGGGAATGTACGGGAACTCGAGCATGTGATTGAAGCGGGGATGAATATGATGATGGATGAGGATTACTTAAGCATGCATCATCTTCCATATCATTTTAGATTTAAACATAGGGAAGGCCGTCCTGCAGCGCAATTACAGACGAATCCTTTGCAGCATACCGCAGCAGCTGACACGTTTATTTATACAAGCGCAGAACATACGACTGATTTTCAAACCCAAATGGAACGATTCGAAAAACAATACATCGTCCATTACTTAGAAAAAATGGACGATAATATTTCACAGACTGCAAAGATATTGGGCATGAGCAGGCAAAGTCTGCAGTATCGCATGAAGAAACTGCATATTTCTCGTTCATAATAGAGCTGTGCCCTCATTCGGCACAGCTTACTGTGGTTCTGACTGTCCTGCCGGTTCTTGACTCACATCACTCAGCAGTTTTTCTACATTTTTTAGATGCGTGAGCATCGCCCTTTCTGCTTCTTCTGGCTGTCTTGCCATAACAGCTTTGTAAATGTGTTCATGTTCTTTGTAAAGCTGCCGAATGGAGGCTTTCCTTGAAAACAAGACGACTTTTCTCGTTTCCCGCATTGTTTCTACCAGCAAGGTGGAGACCTGATTCATTAACGCCTTTAACAAATCATTCTTTGAGGCTTTGGCTAAAGCAAGATGGAAGGAGAGGTCTGCCTCTTCACCAATTTCTTTATGTGCTTCTGCGAGTTTCATTTGTTCGAGTGCCTCACGCAGCTGATGAAGGTCATCGTCCGTTCGCAAAAGCGCTGCCTTTTTGACAGCACCCGTCTCAATAATGGTTCTTAATTCAAGGAGCTGCGTGATATCATGCTGCTTCATCAAAAATGCAGGAGACAGACTAAATGTGAGCTGCTCAGGATCGAACTGCTTCACATACGTGCCTTCCCCTTGCTTCATCTCTATTAATCCGATCGCTTTAAGAGCAGACAGTGCCTCTCTTACAGCGGAACGGCTGACTTGAAAGCTTTCTGAAAGCGCTTGAACCGAATCTAATTTTTCCCCCGGAAGAAGCTCACCTGTACGAATGGATTCAATTAATGCATCCGCAATTTCTTCATATATTTTTTTCGTTTTGATTTGTTTATATTTCAATTGGTCTCACCTCATCACTGTTGTCTATCCCTATCGGCTCATGCCCTATCTTATACTTTACCCCAAAATTTCAGATCACACGTCTCCCCTCTTTAATTTTCAAGAAATCTTCGAGCTGCCTTGCTTTCAACAAAAAAAGAAGCACGTGCCATGTTCTGGCAAGTACTTCTTTTTAATCGTAGCGTTTCCTCAGCGTTGAGGCTGGAAGATTCATTTGTTCGCGATATTTTGCAATGGTTCTGCGCGACACGCGGATGCCAAAGGTTTGCTGAAGCAGCGTCATGATTTGCTGATCTGAATACGGCTTTTTCTTATTTTCCGTTTGAATGAGCTCTGCAATATGCGTTTTGACTGTGTAGCTGGACGCCTCTTCGAGCGAATGCCCTTCTAATTTTGCTTGGAAAAATTGTTTCATTTCCATGAGACCATAAGGGGTTTGCACCATTTTCCCTTTTACAGTACGGCTGACTGTTGACTCATGGACTTGCAGTATATCTGCGATCCGCTTCATCGTAAGCGGTTTCATTTTATGTTTCCCTGTAAGGAAAAAATCAGTCTGATGTGAGATAATCTCACGAACGACATGAGTCATCGTTTGCTTTCTTTGCCTCAGCGCTTGGACAAGCCAATTGTACTGCTGCTCTTTTTCCTTTAAATACGTGTATGCTTCGTGCCGCTTTTGGTCTTGAATCATGGCGAAGTAACCTTCATTCATTTCAACGTCTGGAAAAGCGCGCTGATTTAGCTCAAATGTGATGTGATCCTGCACCACAGTAATCGTCACATCAGGCTCGATATACACATGCTCTTCATCAGATGAGAAATGAAGACCTGGTCTTGGTTCAAGCTGAGACACTTCATCTTGTACCGCTTGGAGTGTTTTCATTGAAACACCTGTTTTCGCCGCAATTTCCTTCCAAGCTTTTCTGGCAAAAAGAAAGAAATGCTCTTCGATGATCAGCTCAGCTTCATACCAGCGCTCCTTTTTTCTTCTCAGCTGCAGGAGGATGCATTCCTGCAATGATCTTGCGCCAATCCCGGCAGGCTCTAGTGATTGCAGCTGATGAAGGACGGCTTCTACTTCTTCAACTGGCACCTTTAAGACAGCTGCCATTGCGTCGATCGGTTCATTTAGATAGCCATTGGAATCAATGGATTCAATCATAAAATGAAAGATTCTTTGATTCTTTTCACTTAAATTCAAATCAATCGCCTGTCTTTTTAAAAACATTTGCAGGCTTTCTTTTTGATGCGTTCGATACGGCTCTGTCATTCGTTCTTGTGATTTTTTATGATAAACTGGTTGATAGCTGTCCGTGTCTTTCCGCTCAATCAGAGGGTTCTCAAGCGCTAACTGGTCAAGATACTCGCCGAGCTCTGCGCAATTCAGTTGCAGCAGCGTAATGGCCTGCCTGAGTTCTTGTGTGAGCACCTGCTTTAATACCTGTTCTTGTTGCAGTTTAAGGCTCATTGTCTCCCCTCCCTCTCATCATTTTACATGAAGATTGACGGACCGTATATACGAAATAGGAGTGATTTCTATGTCTGAACTTTTTTCCGTTCCATACTTTGTCGACAACTTGAAACAGCACATCGCCATGAACCAAAATGAAGACAAAGTTCATGCGATGAATGCCTATTACCGCTCAGTGGTGTCAACGCTTGTTCAAGACCAGCTGACCAAAAATGCGGTTGTATTGAAGCGAATTCAGCATCTTGATGAAGCCTATCAAAAGGTGAAAAAAGAAAGCGAATGAACGAAAAAGAACACCCTTTTGTCAAGATGACAAAGGGTGTTTATCATATGCAAAAAGCTTCTGATCCAGCCTCGATTTATACATCATTAAAAAGCCAGACCGCCCTACAGTATAGATGATAAAGGCAAACCATAGGCCATGATTGTGCCAAATGGGCGTGACCACGGTTTGAACTACGATAAACAAAATCATTGCAAACAGCATCGAATTTCTAACAGGGGCAATTTCTGTCGCACCTGTAAATACGCCGTAAATGACCAAACCGAAACAAGCCGCAAACGGATAAAGTACAAGCCAGTCCGCATAGCGTAATGTCACGTCAAGCAGCTGAGGGAGATTTGTAAACAGGCTCAATATCGGCTCTTTTAATAGAAAATAAACCGCCGCAATGACACATGCCATAACAAGTGCCCACTGCCTTGAAAGGGTTAAAGTTTTTTCATAAAGAGAACGGTCATTTGCACCAACTGACCGCCCAACAAGGATGCTGGACGCATTGGCAAAACCATCAAACAAATAAGCCATGATGTAGTGAATTTGAAATAAGATAGCGTTCGCTGCCAGCAGCTCTGTACCAAAAGAAGCGCCTTTTGCTGTAAACATGTTGATGACCACTAGCAGACAGATCGTGCGAATAAACAAATCTTTATTCACATGAAACATTTTCTGCACTGCCTGTGTATCCATGATTTTCTTAATGGAAGGCATCTGGAATCCGTTTGACGAATGCTTCATGATGATCCATGCCCCTAACACAAAAGCGGTTAATTCAGACATCAATGTCGCAGCCGCAACTCCTTTGACCGCAAACGAAAACACATGAACAAGCAGAAATGCAAGCGCCATATTCATGACATTGATCAAGATTTGTAAAGAAAGGGCTTCTTTCATTTTTGCCATCCCCATCAGCCAGCCCAATATGACATAATTCATTAAAGTAAAAGGCGCTCCCCAAATGCGAATATGAAAATAGTCTGCGGCAAATTGACGGACATCAGCATCAGGAGAGATCACTAGAAAAGCAGATTGAATAATTGGCCATTGCAGGGCAATAAAACAAAGTCCGACGATGATGGCGACGAAAAAAGGTCTTAGAAAAGCAAGAACACCCTGCTCCTCATTCTGCGCCCCGTTTGCCTGAGCAGCAAAAGCAGATGTACTTACCCGCAAAAAACCAAACAGCCAATATAATGTACTGAAAATGAGACTGCCGACCGCAACGCCTCCAATATAAGCAGGATTTGCGAGCTGACCGACAACCGCTGTATCAACAGCTCCAAGTAAAGGAGTGGTCATCGTTGAAATCGTTAAAGGAATGGCCAAAGCTAAATACGCTCGATGGTTCACGACGCCACCTGCCTTTCATGAAAAATAGCCTCTTCTAAAAGAGGCGTTGATAATAAAGCTTTACCGAACCGGTCTGCCAATCGTTCTTGACAAAGGATGGTCTGCAAGCATTGCATCTCTCATTTTCCGCACCGCTTCCTCTTCTGATGAAAAGAATTCATCCTTTGATTGAAATTGGGCCACAAGCTCGCCTTGATCAAGAATCGCCAATTGATCACTTAAGTGATAGGCTGCTGTCATATCATGTGTAATAAATAAGTAAGCCACACCCAGCTCCTTTTTTAATTCTACTAATAAATCTAAAATGACAGCCTGTGTGACCATGTCTAAGCTGCTGACAGATTCATCAAGTACAATGAGCTTTGGCTGGAGCAATAAAGCTCTAGCAATGTTGATCCTTTGCAGCTGGCCGCCGCTGAATTGGTGCGGATATTTAGACAAATCCTTTTCACCGAGCCCGACTCTTTCAAGCCAGTGAATCAGCACGTTTTTACGTTCCTTTCGGCTCATGGTTTCATAGTTTTCAAGCGGTTCAGATAAAATTTGTTCAACTGTCCATCTTGGATTTACCGCCGAATAGGAATCCTGAAATACCGCTTGCACATGCCTGCGAAAATGCTTACGTGTTTGCTGATCTGCACGATAGACATCCTGACCTTCAAAAAGAACCTGTCCAGCTCTTGGTTTCTCTAAACCAAGTATGATGCGGCCAAGTGTACTTTTCCCTGCGCCGCTTTGTCCCAGCAGCCCAAGGCATGTGCCTTCTTCAATGTTCAAATCGACGCTTTTCAAGACAGGGGCTGCGCCTTTATTTCTCATTAGAAACGACCGGCTGTTGTATGCATGACTGACTGCTTTTACTTCTAATAAATGCAAGGGCCTTCTCACCTCAAATCGGGCAAACAGCTGGGATGGATGGACGAGCTGCTAATAGTTTTTTTGTATAATCATGCTTTGGTTGTTCAAAAAGTTCAAGAACTCCTGCCTTTTCCACAATTTCTCCTTGTTTCATGACGACAACTTGATCTGCCATTTCAGCAATGACACCAAGATCGTGGGTAATGAGTAAAATGGCCGTTCCATAGTCATGACGAACTTGGTTCAGATGCTGAAGAACCCGTTTCTGATTGTGTACATCTAAAGCAGTTGTCGGCTCATCTGCAATGATGAGGGGCGGGTGCATACAGGCAGCCATGGCGATCATGACACGCTGCAGCATCCCTCCGCTTAATTCAAAGGGGTATTTGTTGAACAGTTCGTCTGGCTGCGGCAGATTCATTTGCGCTAAAGCATCCATTGCCTGTGCTCGTGCCTTCTTTTTACTAACAGCAGAATGCCGGCGGATGGTTTCAACCAGCTGATGGCCGATTGTCCATACCGGCGTAAAACTGTTCATTGGATTTTGCATAATATATGAGATGTCTTTGCCTCGAATGGACCGCATATTCTTTTCACTTATACCGATCAATTCTCGTCCCTGTAATGTGATACTGCCAGTGACTTCAGTTGTTTTTCGATCAAGCATACGTAAGATCGACATACTTGTCACTGTTTTCCCGCAGCCGCTCTCACCAATTAATCCAAGGATTTGACCGCGCTCTACTTCAAACGATACTTCTTGAATAAGAGGGGTTGTCCCTTGAGGTGTTTTCGTATGCACATGCAGGTTCTCTATTTGTAAAATGGGCTCTTGCACATTGATCATTCCTTTACACACGGCGTTTGATACCATATTTCTCTGAAAGGGCTTCTCCTAGTAAATTAAACAGAATCACCACAGTCATGATCACAAGACCTGGGTACAGCATCAACTGAGGATTCGTTTGAATATACGACTTCCCTTCATGAATCATTGCTCCCCATTCAGGCATAGGAGGCTGAACCCCTAATCCGAGGAAAGACATCGCAGAAATGTCCATAATTGCCCAGCCCATTTCGAGTGTTCCAATGACTGCTAAAGGCGGCAGGACATTGGGGATCATGTGCTTTCTCATGATATTCCAGTGCGAGGTCCCACTGATTTTTGCAGCTGCAATAAAGTTCTGTTCTTTTAAACTGAGCACCATTCCACGGAAGACGCGGGCATAATACACCCATTGCACAAGCATCAAGGCTAGTACGACTTGAGAAAGTCCCGGACCGAAGATACCGACTAATCCAAGGATCAGCACCAGGTTTGGAAATGCCATGACACCGTCACAGATTCTCATCAAAACATGATCAATCCAGCCGCCTTTGTATCCTGAAAACAGGCCGACAATTAAACCAATGAATAACGAAGAAAGAAAGATTAATAACGCACAGCCGAGCGAAACACGCGCACCATATAAAATACGAGATAAATTGCACCGCCCTAATTGATCTGTTCCAAGCGGATACTCCCATGAAGATCCCTTTAGCTTCATCGCTAGATTGACAGCTGCCGGATCATGTGGAGCGATCCATGGCGCACATATTGTGACAATCAGCAGGAGACCGAGCAGCAGGGCGCAGATCGAGATCATCTTTTGATGAGAGAAGAGATGTTTTACTTTTGTCATCATTGCTGGCGGCCTTCCTTTCTAGAAATACGAGGGTCAATGATCAGCTGAATCAAGTCAACCATCAAGCTGCTCAAGATAAAAATACAGGCTGACATGAGGACATAAAATTGAATGACTGGCAGATCCCGGTTAAAGATCGCTTCAATAAAAAAGCGGCCAAACCCTGGCCATGAGAAAACAGCCTCTACAATAATGGTTCCAGTTAACAGCTTGCCGAGGTTCACCCCAAGTCCGGTCAACATCGGCGATATCGCAATTCTGAACACATGCTTGAACATGATCGATTGTTCCTTCAATCCTCTCATTCTCGCATATTGAACGAAAGGTTCTTGAAGCGCCTCACTCACACTTGAACGTAACAGCCTTGTATACGTAGCAATTAAAGGGACTGCCAGTGTGATCGACGGCAGGATGAGATGCGCCCATGTTCCGACCCCTTCAACTGGTAAAAGGTCTAGCTTCACTGAAAAAAAGAAGATGAGCAAATACCCCAAAACAAACGTTGGGATAGATGCTCCTAAGAAAGAAATCAGCCGGCTCACATGATCAACGGCACCATTTTTCCTCATGCCGCTGAAAAAGCCGAGCGGAATGCTGACACAAATAGCGATCAGCAGACTGGTCAGTGCCAATTGAATCGTTGCCGGTATTCGATACATCACCTCATCAACGACAGGCTGATTGGACATATACGACCGGCCGAAATCAAGATGAATGACTTTTTCAATGGTATGAAGATACTGCATATAAAATGGCTCATCTAAGCCGAATTCACTTCGTTTTTGCGCTAATATTTCATCCGTAGGTTGGATATGAGCCGCTGCTAAATATGCCTCAGCCGGGTCAACTGGCGAAAGGTGAATCATACCAGTTGTGAGCAGTGTGGCTAATAAAAATACAGGAATAATTGATAGCAATCGTTTGAAGATATAGCGGCCCATTTCCTTACCTTCCTTCTGTTACTTCAGCTTAATGCCTGTGAAAGGTTGTTCATCACGATTCGCAGGGAATTCAAAGTCTTTCACAGCTTTTTGATAAACGGCTGTCTTTTTAAAATAAGAGATTGGCACAATTGCCCCTTGATCCTGTAAAGAGGATAAGACAGACGAATACAGTGCTTTACGTTTCTTTTCATTTGTTGTTGATGGAATTTCCGTCATTTCTTTGATCAGCTTTTCCTTATTTGGGTAGGCTGAAATGGCTTCTTTGAATCCAAATCCATCTGATGAGAGAACGTTCATAAACGTATGCGGATCATACGGCGCTCCGTAGTTGCTAAAGAAGTTCATATCAAACTTATTGGCTTTAAAGCGCTGAACCTGTGTGGCCAAATCCACACCCTCAAGCTTGACGCCGACACCAACGGCTGCCCATTCGGCTTGCAGCGTTTCTGCCATCGCTTTTTGAATCGATTCTGCCGAGTCATACATCATGCTGAACTCAAGCTTTTTCCCATCTTTTTCACGAACGGATTTTCCTTTTGGAAGTGTCCAGCCCGCTTCATCCAGCAATGCTTTGGCTTTATCCACATCATATTTGAAAGACTTCACCTGAATGTTTGACGTATACGGCATGTTTGTCGGCAAGATGTGATCTGCTTCATCCTCTAAACCAGAAGTGACCCCTTCTACCATTGATTTTTTATTGAAGGCATATTGAAGGGCATGACGCACTTTCTCATCTGACAGCTGATCCACTTTTGTGTTCATGACAAGCTGTCTCGTTGCAACAGGCTCTGACATTTTCGTTTCATACTTGCCGCTTGCCTCTAGCTGTTTGTAGGAATCAAGGCTAATGGTTCCTTCTCCGTAAAGTAGATCCACATCACCTTTTTCAAATGCCATGACTCTCGTTTCCGCATCTGGGATAACCTTTACCTTGATTTCTTTTACCTTTGGTTTTTCTCCCCAATAATGATCGTTTCGTTCGAAAATAGCATAATCATCTTTCTTATATGTTTTTAAAATCCAAGGGCCTGTCCCCACTGGTTTTTCAATTCCTTTTGACGTATCTCCGTTTTTAGGGAAGCCTGCTTCACCTAAGAAACGAACTGGACGAACAACGGCTAATTCTTGCACAGTTGGATAATATGGTGCTGTTAATGTGAGTTTAAATGTCTTTTTATCAACGGCTTCTGTCTTTTTGATTTTCTTAATGACACCTAACCAGCTATGTAAATCTTTATTTTTTAAAATCGTATCAAAGTTCTTTTTAACAATATCCGCATTAAATTCAGAGCCATCTGAGAATGTTACTCCGTCTCTTAAATGGAACGTATACACCTTGCCATCCTTTGAAACATCCCATGATTTCGCTAATTCTGGTTTCAGCTTTCCATTCTTTTGATAGCTCACCAACGGCTCATAAATCATTGATTGTGCAAACAATTGTGATGGGTTGTATACGTGTGGATTCATTTCACCAATATCTCTTGGCCACGCCATAGTGATCATGTCAGGGTGATCCTTGTTTCCATCCGCTCCATTGTTTGTTTGAGAGCATCCTACTAATAAAAAGAGAATAAGCAGGAAGGGTAACACAGTATTTATTTTAATTTTCGGAAAATTATTCCAAATAGTCATAAGTTGCTCCTCCTAATTGATGCTGATAATCATTTTCATTTTAAGGAGGAAGGGAGCCCTTGTCAATATCATATTTGAAACGACATGACAATACTTATTCCTAATTATTCCACAAATTGAGGAATTTGATAGAAAGAGAGGCAGGCTGCTTACGAATGAGCAGCCTGTGAAGAGGTAAATGTTTTTTCTCGCAGCATGTCATGAAGTATATGGATGATACGCTCCTGATCTGCATCTGTCATGCTCGTTCCAGACGGGAGACAAAGCCCCCTCTCAAATAACAGCTCGGATACAGGCGTCCCTTTTTCCGCAGTATAAAAAGGGCAATGGCGAAAGAGCGGCTGCTGGTGCAGCGGCTTCCATACATGCCTTGCTTCGATTTGTTCTTTTTCTAAAGCAAGAATGATATCTGCTGGAGACAATTTTGTATCACGATCAATGGTCAATGCCGTCAGCCAGCGGTTGGATTTCGTTTCTTGATATTCTGGCATCAAATGAAGACCCTCCGCTTCTGATAAAGCGTCCTGATAACGCTGGAAAATGCGGCGCTTTTGATCAACACGCTCGTCCAGCACTTCCATTTGAGCAATCCCGACCCCTGCTAAGAGGTTGCTCATGCGATAGTTGTAGCCCATCTCTTGATGCTCATAGTGCATGGCTTGTTCTCTGGCCTGTGACGCAAGAAAGCGGCATCGTTCAATCGCAGCTTCATCATCACTCACAAGCATTCCGCCCCCTGATGTTGTAATGATTTTATTTCCATTAAAAGAATAGATACCGAACCTGCCCATTGAGCCGCTTTTTCTTCCTTTATACAGCGCACCTAACGATTCAGCCGCATCCTCAATGACGGGTACATCATATGCTTCACACAGAGCCATGATCTCGTCCATTTTTGCACTTTGCCCATATAAATGGACGACAATGACCGCGCGAGGTTTTTTACCAAGACGTTTTGATTCAACAAAGGCTTTCTCTAAAGCGAGCGGGCACATATTCCACGTCTCCCTTTCAGAATCAATAAAAACGGGCGACGCTTGTTCATATAAAATCGGATTTGCCGTTGCAACAAACGTGAGGGTGGAACAAAAGACAATGTCTCCTTTTTGTACACCTATCAGCTTTAAAGCAAGGTGAATCGCCGCTGTTCCTGAGGATAAAGCCGCTCCTGACTTCACTCCTGCATAGTCCGCTACTGTCTGCTCAAATTCATTCACAAGCGGTCCAAGCGGCGCAATCCAGTTGCTCTTGAAGGCTTCCTCTATTTTGAGATCCTCTTTTCCGCTCATATGCGGAGGAGATAAGTAAATTCGCTTCCTTTCTTTCATGACTTCCCACCTTCTTTCCGATCTTTGATTTCCATTGCAGGAATTCCTACCGCGACCTTCTGATCATGTATATCTCTTGTCACTGCCGCTCCAGCCCCAATGACCGTCCAGCTTCCAATCGTTGTACCCGGTGTCACGACGGCACCTGCCCCAATATGTGCACCCTCCCGCACGGAAACACCGCCAGTCAGAACCGCGCCTGGTGACAGGTGCACAAACGATTCGAGTATGCAGTCATGCTCCACGATAGATCCTGTATTCATAATCGCATGCTCACCGATGGCTGCATCTGCTTGTACCACTGCCCTTGCCATCACGACAGTCCCCCTTCCAATGACAGCTGACGGACTTATGACCGCCTCTGGATGAATGAGTGTGGCGTACGCTGTATTTTCAAATGAGAGGCGTTCCTTCATGAGCAGTCTGATCTCATTTTGCCCGATTGCAATCAGCCATTTCATATGTGGCATGGTCTTTCTCAGCTGCTCACTCATGGAGATCGGTCCATACAAAATCCCGCTTTGAGTGACCACCTCTTCAAATTGATCATCTAACACCGCACATAATGAGTAATCGGAATGTGCAAAAATGAGATCTTGGATGACTTTGCTATGTCCTCCAGCCCCAATTAAACCAATGGTTTGCTTTTTACATATCGGTTCCTTTGAATTTTTCAGCTGTGGCATGATCCGGCTGCTGCACCCCCTCTGTTTTCATGACTTTCAGCAAGGTCATCCATAGAATTTTCATATCGAGCCAAAACGATTGATGCTCGACATACCAAAGGTCATAGGTGAATTTCTCCTCCCAAGAAAGCGTGTTTCGGCCGTTCACCTGTGCCCATCCTGTTATGCCGGGCTTCACAAGATGACGCCTTGCTTGTTCCTCTGTATACATAGGCAAATACTCCATCAAAAGCGGTCTTGGCCCGACGAGACTGAGCTCTCCTTTGAGTACATTGACAAGCTGCGGCAATTCATCAAGACTAAGCTTTCGAATCAAGGCGCCGGTTTTTGTTAAACGCAGATGATCTGGCAGCAGCTCCCCATGTTCGTCGCGTTCATCGGTCATTGTCCGAAATTTATAGAGCATAAAAGGCCTGCCATACAGACCAGGCCGCTTCTGCCGAAACACCACAGGCGTTCCAATTTTCCATCTAATCAGTCCATAGATGAGAAGAAAAAGAAGACTGCCTGCGATGAGCAGCGTCAATGCCACCATCACATCGATCATTCTTTTCATCATTGCATCTCCTTTTCATATTAGCGGGAGACCGCATGTTTTACCTTACGCATCAGCTGCATCCGCTCTCGTTTCGTTCCTGCAAACACATACAAGTAGCCTATATAGAGAATGAAACAAAGCCCGCCAATACAAAACAGCTCCCACCATGAAGTCACGTTATATACCGCTTGAATTCCTGCGCAGACGCCCCAAATAAATAGCGCTCCTGCAAGCGGAACCAGCGTATGCTTGTAAAAGATGGTGCGTTTCTGATTCGTGATGCTAGCCGTATAAAATGGCAGAAACACAATATTTTTGATCAATAAAACCATTGCCCCCGCTGATGCAATGCCATATAAACCGAGCTGCAGCAAATGAGTCAATCCATAGGCAAAAAGCACATTAGACACACCTAATATAAGGGTGACAACCGCAGGAACTTTAAAACGATTAAACACGGTTGGCACATATGTGAGCGGTAAAAACATCAAGGTCAAACATAAATAAGCCGCATGAATCATGAGAAGCCATTTCAGCTCCTCAAAAGCAGGGCCAAGCCATAGAAGCATGAGCGGACCAGCGAGACCTCCTAAAAGCGCGGCTGGGAACGCAACAAATAAGCCGCTCCACTTAATAGCGTTTGCAGCATATTGAATGAGCCCCTCTTTGTCGTGATTCGAATAAAATTTCGTGATTGTTGGTGCAAACACAACGGCCAGTGTCCCTGCCAGTGTGCGTAATAATAATGGAAACTGTAAAATCGCCGCATATTTGCCTGTCGCTTCAGCTCCAATGAGCAAGTTGGTCATCAATAAATCAATTTGTAAAAACAACAAAATCCCCATTTGCTCAAATGAATGCCAGACCCCTGATCGAACAAGAGTGAGACTAGACGATAATGAGACATGCCGCCACTTAAACGAAAACCAAGGGATGAGTTTTTTAAAATAATAGATACCGATTCCCATAGCCGCTAAGCTTCCAATGACGGCCGCAAGTGGAATATGCCAAATGGCTGGTGTCGTCCATGTAAACAGGATGACAATCATCAGTGCTCTCAGAAACATTTGAATTGCCTGTCCAACACTTGATACATAGAGCTTATTCGCATAAAACGGTGCAGCCCCAATGCCAGACATGACGAAATTGAGCATAAATAAAAGACCCCCTAAAATAAAGGCGGTCTGTGTGTCTTTTGCGAGATGATCGGGCACATGAAGCCACTCAACCAGCTGATGAGATATGAAAAGACAAAGCAAAAAGAGACTAATAGATAGTAAAAACGAACTGACGAAATAGGAAGCGAGATAGCGCTGCGCCCTCTCCATCTCTCCTTTATGAGCCGCCACAGAAAAAAAACGCACAACAACCGCACTTAACGAAGCGGTAATGACCGATAAATAGTTGATCATATTTTGCGTCAGATGGATTAAGCCGAATGCTTCCACTCCAAGTGTATGAACAATATAAGGTGTTAAACAGACAGACATGAGCATCATCAGGACAAATGTGATTAAGTTCGCACTGGCATTATAAAGAAACGCTCGATTCATTGTGCTTTCACGCAGCGTTTAAGAGCCCTCATCCAGCTTCCTCTCCCTTTTGACCACTTGTTTTCATCAGCTGATGAATGGCCTCTTTCACAGCGGTCTCATCTGGTTCTTTTAAAAGGGTCATAAACGGAAGGTGAGCCACCCATTCAAATCCTTCCATTACCTTATGATCAAACGATCTCAGGACAACACACGGTGTATGAGTGATCGCACAAAAGATCATGCCATGCAGACGATCTGTCACGACGACCTGTGCTTGTTTTAACTCCGTCCATAAAGCCGTTAATTCATCTAAGCGAGTTGTTCGATCGACCCGTCTGCCAATTGTCGTTGTGATTAAACCGACTTGATCATATGTCTCTTGAATATACTGCTGTAGCTGTTGGCGCTCCTCCTTTGTGAGATATGCTTCTTGATCCTCACGCAGACAAAGCAAAACCCCTTCACGTGTTTCATCCTTTGATGATTCGTCTAATGACAGCACCATATCAGGCTGTTTCCACACATCTTGATCAGGAAAATGCTGCTTCATCCATTCATAGGTTGTTTGATCTCTTGCCATGAGGAGCAGTCTTGGGTGCTGCTTATATGTGTGTATGGCGCGTCGCTCCTCCCGTTTCCCTTTCTTTGTTTCTGTAAAATGAACAGTAGCAGGCAGCTGGATCATAGGATAGGACTTGAAGGTCTTGATGATAAATTGTCTCGTCCATTCTTCGTATCGGTATAAATCACCCATATTGCCCCCACCGATCATACAAACGATGTCTTCTGGGTGCCGGCTGCGCTTTAGCGGACGAGCGAGGCGATAGATCTCTTTCATGTCCACTTCTATGATGTCATAGGCTGGAAAGTGTTTCTTTAAAAAACAATAACTCGCATAGGCAATCGCATGATCCCCTAAATTATCATGTCCCGGCAGCAGCGTGAGAATGATTTTCTTCTGATGACTCAGCTCTGTCAGTCTTTTGCGGCTCAGTCTATACTCAAGCGGATATTTGACCTTTAAGAGCAGCCACTCTGCGGCGTTTGCCTTCAATTGCTGCAATGTCAATCCCATCACCCCTATTTCCTTGTCTGATATTCGATCCATTTTTGATAGCTAGAAGCCGCAGCAGAAAGCGGATAAATCAATCGGCACTTAGCAAGAAATAAAATCATACGCTTTCGAACTGTGAGCTTCGATGGTTCCACTTGTTTGACGGCATGCTGGAAAACATCGTGTGTCACCATTTCCCGCATGTGATCAAGCTTTTCCCGAATGGAGAGGTCATTTTGGCTCTTCCATTCGTTTAGCATACAATGAAGCGTATGATTGACGATAAAAAAGTCTAATGCTTTCTCATACAGAGAGATGTCATCATGCTCTTTTAAAAACGAGCGCTGTGCATGATAATAGGTCAGTCCATGATGAAAATACTGCTTCTGATATCGCTGCACAATAGATGACAAATGAACCCTGTAGTAATAAAGGGGCTCATGAACAAAAGCGATGCTGCGTGATAAAGAAAAACAGCGCAGCGTCACATATTGATCTTCAATGTTCTCAAGCTCCCCCCGCAGCGGAAATCGAATGTGATGTTCTTCCATAAAGGCACGCCGATACAGCTTATTCCATGAGAATCCAGTCAAGTCTCCGTGTAATAACGCTTTGATTAAATCCGTTTTTTCAGCTGAGCGCTTGTCTAACAGCGTCGTTGGTATCGTTCGCTTTGACTGTTCAAATTGAATCCAATACTCACTCACAACAAGATCTGCCCCGGTCATTTCGGCTTTTTCGTACATGGCTTCACAGTAATGAGGAGCGAGAATATCATCTGAATCCACAAAGGCGAGGTACGTCCCTTTCGCTTCCTCGATGCCCCTGTTTCTCACAGCGCCTAACCCTTGATTGGATTGATGAATCACCCGGAAACGCTCATCACGCTTAGCAAACGCTTCAAGCCATTCACCGCTGCGGTCGGTCGATCCATCATTGATAAGAATGACTTCTATATCGGAAAAGCTTTGATCTGCAATTGATTGAAGACATTGCTCCACATATTGACTTGTATTGTAAACTGCGACCAATAGACTGATAGCTGGCATTACAGCATGCCCCACCTTTCTTCAAATCTACTTTGTAAATATCGTTCTATACGGCAAAACCGAAGAATCGAACGGCATCAGCATGATGCTGTACAGAATATAGCAAACAGCAATCCCTACATACATAAACACATTAGACCGCTGATCAAAAATACGTGTGAAATATGGCAGTAAAATGAGCTGATACAAGCCAAAATAAATATGAAATCTTGCATAAATGACATCCTTCGTTGCAAGGATGCCAAACAAGAAACCAAGCAAACAAAAATTCACAATGTAATCACTCTCAGGTGTCAGCTCACGAAGTCGTTTTCGATAAAAGAAAGCGAGCAGAAGCGGCAAAATCAAGACACCGATTTTTGTCACATTCATTCCATTCGTATTCGTTGTGAGCCATTCCTCGTAATGACCATATGAACTTCCTTGCAGCATCACGACAAACACTGAGACAAAACGGTCATAAAGCGCGGTTAAGCCTAAGAAAATCAGGCATAAGAACAGCATCATCCAAGACCAAGCCTTTGTCCTCACAATAAAATACACAGGAATCATGATGAGAGCCGATGAATGAAACAATGAACATACAAGGACGAGCGAAAAATACAATTTCCACTGACCATTGATCACCAACCGGATGGCATAAAAAAGAATCGCTGCCACCATATACTGACGCATGCCATTAAATGACGCATAATAATGAAAGGTCCCAAGAAAAAGCAGCATACTGAGCTCAAATGGACGGCCATATTGAATAAGCGTCTTGATAATAAAAAAATAAGTAATGGCTCCGACTGAGATATACATGATTTGCGGATCATGAGTCAGTTGATTAAGCATCCATAAAATAAACGTAAACCCTGGATCCGTTGCGGCTTTATCCACACCGAATCCAAATATATGCCAAGGCTTTTCATAGTTAATGGAGAACTCATACATCTGTCCATATGTGACAAAATCGGTTCCTACTTTATACCGAATACCAGACACGAT
Source organism: Bacillus sp. SRI_025 (assembly GCF_057592095.1). Taxonomy (NCBI): domain Bacteria; kingdom Bacillati; phylum Bacillota; class Bacilli; order Caryophanales; family Bacillaceae; genus Bacillus; species Bacillus sp. SRI_025. Next base: position 285,639 of record NZ_JBYEGB010000001.1, read on the forward strand.
ACAAAGAAACAAAAACGGAAAGAACACAAGAAGCTTGTTAGGCCGCCATCCGCTTTGAATGGTATCATCACGTCTGCCGTAAAATGCGGCAAAGCTCGACCATAAATAGACCATGATCATGTTCACCAAATAAACCGCCATCTGCCATTCCTTCCTTACAGTCCATATAGATTCATCACACGTGTAATATTCTGTTTCACATCAAATCCTCTTTGTTCAAGCTGTGAGGTAATGGTCTCTTGAAGAGGAGGTTCTGCATGATATACTTCAAGCACCGCCTTCATCCATTCATGCGCGGAATCTCGCAGCGACATCCTTTTCACAAGGCCGCAGCCTAAATCTACTTCCTCTGTAATATGATCTGAAATCACACAAGGCAGCCCAGATGCTTGTGCTTCCACTAATACAAGCGGAAGACCTTCAAACAAGGAAGGCATCACAAAAACATCAAATGCTTTCATATACTGTGGAACGTCTGATACGACGCCTGTAAAGACAATGTCCTCCATCAAGCCTGCCTTCTCCGCATATGATTCGACTACTTGCTTCAGCGGTCCATCTCCTACGAGGACAAGCTGAAATGAAACGCCTTGCTTCTTTAAGGTCTGGGCCAGCTCCATAAAAAAAACATGATTTTTTTGCTCATGGAACCGCCCAATATGACCGATGATCATGTTTTTTTCGCGAAGATAGAGCTGCTTTTTGATCTCCGCCTTTTCGTCTGGATCAGGCTGAAAAAAAAGGGATAAATCAATCCCATTTGGCAGCACCTCAACTTGCCCGTTCTGCATTTTTTTCTGTCCAAATAAAAAGACTCCGGCATCCTCGCCGCATGCAACAAGCTGTGTAGAGAATGCAAAGATCAGCTGGCGAAACCCTTTGAGCATCATATGATCCAGCCAGTTTGGCGACTGCTTCCACGCTGTATTATGCGAATGGCAAATGCGCACCTTCACACCCGCTAGTTTTGCAGCAAGTGCGGAGAAGCCTGTCTGAAAATCCGTATGTGCATGCACGGCCTGATAGGGTCCTGTTTGCCTAATTGTCTTTGTCAATGTTTTCACAAAAGCAACCGGAGAGGACGCCCCAATACTCGGGACATAAAAGATGCGTCCCCCAAGCTCGCGAATTTCCTCATCATAATCACAGACGTCCTGCCGGTGGGTAATGAAATCAAATTGAAGGACATTCCTGTCGAGTGCACGATAGATGTTCATAATCATCGTTTCAGCTCCGCCGCGGTTCATCCCGCCCACAATATGAAGCACGCGCTTTGGCTCACTCATCCCGAACAGCCCTCCTCTTCAGCATAGACGACGCCAGCTTCCGGCGATGATAAAGCTTCATGACCTTCGGTGACAAGCAGGCACGGACCACCGGTTTTAGAGCAAATAAATAGTCAAGCGGCGATAGCTTTAATAGCCAGCATGCTTTCAAAACGAGCCAGGCATTATCCATCGAATATCGAAACTTTCGCCGCTGAAAGGCTGCTTCATCCTCTCTCACAAGATATAACGGCTCTTGTAAATTAAAGCCTTTCCTCCCAGCAGCAAAAAAGCGGATCCAAAGATCGATATCTTCCATCCGCCTTGTTGTTTTCACAGAGCGATATCCATTTAAAGCTTTGTAAGCAGAAGCCCTCATCATAATGGTCCCATGACAAAAAGGAGTTCCTCTTGCCATCACCTTCCGATCAGGCTCTGAAACAAGTGCCCGCACACCCCTTGTTCCCGTTTCATCAAAAACCGTCATCGCCGTACCGACCACATCGTATTCAGGATATGTATCGAGGAAATGAACCTGTTTTTCTAAACGAATAGGCACCGATAGATCATCGCCATCCTGCCTTGCAATCAACTCTCCCCTCGCTTCAGCCAGACAGCGATTGAGACTGGCAGCGAGCCTTTGATTTTCTTGATTACGGATCAGGCGAATTCTTTCAGGATCTCGTTTTGTATAAGACAGCACCTTCTCATAAGTGCCATCTGTTGATGCGTCATCACATATGATGAGCTCCCAGTTTTCATATGTTTGATGAAGAATGGATTCAATACTTTCTTCTACTGTCTCTTGGCAATTGTAGACACCCATGATAATAGACACCTTTGGTTTACGCATGCTGTATCACCTTCTCTGCTTGATCCATATAAATTGTATAAATTTCTTCCATTGCACTGACCGTCTGCTCCTGTGCAAATGCATGAGCGATAGAGCGTCCCGCTTTTCCCATGAGAAGCAGCTGATCCTTTTTGTCATAGAGCTGCTGCAAGTAATCAGCTAAACCATTCACATCCTGCGGTTTAACTAAAAAACCATTGACGCCATGTTTGACAAGCTCACAATGCCCTCTATTCTCCGTTGCAATCACGGGTTTTTCTGCCGACATCGCTTCAAGCAGGTTCATGCCGAGCCCTTCTCTCAAGCTGGTGGAAACACACACATCGCTCAAATGCATCCATTCCTCCATTTGTTTGCAAAACCCAGCAAAGTGAACATGCTTTTCAAGCTGGAGCTGGCGGGTAAGCTTTTCATAGTTTGGTCTCATTGTCCCTTCCCCGGCAAACACGATCTTTATATTTGGTATTTTCCTAGACAGCTGTGCACATGCTTTGATGAGCATTCCTTGATTTTTATTCATGTTTAATTCGCCAGCACACAGTACGATAAAATCTTCCGCAGAAAAGCCGTAGGCTGCGCGGAGACGCTGTTTCTCTTTTTCATCAACTGGTGCGAACCGTTTCATATCCACACCCATACCAGGCACATAATAAACAGATGTCCGCTCTTTTGATAGACGGTCTGCTCTTTTAAAATCCTCCCCATTAATGGTGATCAGTGCGTCTGTATAGCGAGCAAGAAATCTCTCAATTGGATAATAGAGCAACCAGTTTTGAAGCGGCGCCCCCTGCCAAAAGTGAAAGCCATGTGCCGTGTAAAGAACCTTCGTTCCTTTTTTGCGCGCGCCTTTGGCTGCAAGCCTGCCAATGACACTTCCCATTGGTGTGTGGCAATGGATGAAATCATAGTGCTCTTTCGCTAACAGCTTCTTCAGTTCTACATACGCAAGCCGGTTGCGGACATGAAAAGGAGAGCGCTGAATCGGAATCGAGTGAGCTTGATTCACATAGGGCAGCTCCAGCTGGCCATTTGCCGCTGTATGCACTTCCCATCCTTTTTCCTGAAACCACCGGAAATATGGAAGATGAAAGGCCTTAAAGTGATAATCAACCGTTGCGCAAAACAAGACTTTTTTCTTCATTGGCAAGCGGCTCCTCCTCTCGTTTCATCTGTTCGGACAACATATCATGCGACTCAATGGCAGCAAATAATGCTTGTCTCATTTGCTCTTCACTCATCATGTCAAATTCATGGATAAAGCGGTTCAGCACATATGGGTCACCATCCAGCGCATGGCCGATATGAATTTTCGGGAAGATTTGTTCCTGTGCTTTTTCATGCTGGTTGAGTAGTTCTTCGTACATTTTCTCCCCAGGACGAATGCCTGTGAAAGTGATCGGAATCTGGTCTGTGGTGTAGCCTGAGAGGTGAATGAGGTTTTCTGCGAGGTCTACGATTTTCACTGGCTCCCCCATATCTAAAACAAAAATCTGTCTTCCTTCTGCCAGTGCACCCGCCTGAATCACAAGCCTTGATGCTTCTGGGATGGTCATAAAATATCTTGTCATGGCTGGGTGCGTGACCGTCACCGGCCCGCCTTGCTCGATTTGCTTCTTAAAAATAGGGATGACGCTCCCCCTGCTTCCAAGTACATTTCCAAATCGAACGGCGACAAATTTTGTTTCGCTGCTTGCCCCCATTTGCATGATCAGCATTTCAGCAAACCGCTTAGTGGCTCCCATCACATTGGCAGGGTTGACTGCTTTGTCAGATGAGATGAGGACGAATGTTTCAATGCCGTGCTCGTGTGCGGCTTCTGCGACATTTTTTGTCCCGATAATATTGTTTTTCACGGCTTCTTTCGGACTGATCTCCATGAGCGGAACATGCTTATGTGCCGCAGCATGATAAATCATATCCGGTTGAAACTGACCAACGATTTCACTCATTTTCTGTTTATCTTGAATATCCGCAATTTGTGGATAGAGTCTGATGCTGTCTCCATATAATTCTTTCAGCTCTAGTAAAATAGAATGAATGCTAAATTCTCCATGTCCCACAAGTACAATCGCTTGAGGAGCAAACACACAAATTTGACGGCAGATTTCTGACCCAATTGATCCGCCTGCCCCTGTGACCATGATCGTTTTTCCTTTTAAATGAGCAGATAGACGGCTCGTATCTAATTGAATCGGTTCTCTCCCTAGTAAATCCTCTGGCTGTACATCCCGTAATTGATTTAGCGCATGGGTTCCTTTTAAAATCTGCTCCATTTCCGGCATGATCTGTGTTTTGACTCCGGTCGCTACACATTCCTTATACAGCCCTTTTAAGGTGTGGCTGCTTTTAGATGGAATGGCAATGATGATCTTCTGAATATCCATCATCACGACAGCTGTTTGAATTTGTTCTTTTCCTCCTATGACAGGCAGACCCATAATTTCAAGCCTATGTTTCGTCTTGTCATCATCGATGAAGGCAACTGGCTCAATATGTACATCACTCGATTGCTGAAGCTGACGAACGAGCATGGTCCCCGCTGATCCGGCGCCAATGATTAATGCCCGCTCCTTTTCTGCCTGAAGCCGCTTTGCTCCGTCATGAAATAGCCTGGAAGCCATCCGAGAGGCACCGATGAATAAGATATGAAAAAGCCACACGATGAATAAAAACCGAAATGGCCATGTCTGCACGAAAAGGTACAGCATCGTCATCGAAAATAAAAAAGAACACACAAAGGTCTTCATTAAAGAAAATAACTCTCTTACTCCTGTATAAGCCCACACTTGCTTGTACACATGAAATATGCAGGCAAATAGATGGTGCCCAATGAGCAGACTGAGTGAAGAAATGGCGAGCATTTCAAATGTATAAACGGTTAAAGCCGCCTCTTGGACAAATTGAAAACCAAAAAAGACGGCAACTAAGATGAGATATGAATCTAGTGCTACGATGATTGATAATCTTTGGGCGTAAGTCAACGCTCCTCCCCCTTTTTAAAGCATCACTATTCTTACGTAACATGGGCATCAAACCCGTCCTCACATCCCACTACTGATGACGAGCATCTAAGGCACCGGTTGTGCCCACAGCAGGATCGAGTGCCTCCATTGTTAAAGATTAGGAGACATCACCTATCAATCTTTTTAATACATGTACAGCCTGCCCTTTTTCTCTTTCTTGCCATTTAGCATAGCTCCAAGCAGTTTACTTGTTGTTCCCTCTAATACTTCTTTTGATTTCTTCACAGCAGCAATCTTTGTTTTGCCGCTTAAGACAACGAGAATGCTCCCATCCGTCCGGTTCGCCAAGATCTTTGCATCTGCAACTGGCAGAAGCGGCGTGGAATCAACAATCACCAAGTCATATTGCTGTTCAATCTCATAAAATAGCTGCTTCATCACAGAAGAGGAGAGCAGCTCTGCTGGATTCGGCGGAATGGTTCCGCTCGGAAGCAGCTCTAAATGTTCAATCGGTGTCGGTAAAATTGCTTCTTCCAAGCTGCAATTATTTAATAGCACATTTGTCAAACCGGTGTGATGACTCAGGTCAAAATATTCATGAACGGCCGGCTTTCGCAAATCAGCGTCCATGAGCAGCACCCGCTTGTTCTGCTGTGCAAAAACAGCTGCTAAGTTTGCAGCCGTAAATGATTTCCCTTCCTTCGGCAAGGAGGAGGTCACTAATATCGATTTCAGCCTTGTTTGGATCGATGTGAATTCGATGTTTGTTCGGATCGTACGGAATTGTTCCGCAATGACAGAGTGAGGATTTAATACAGAAATACAGGATAAATCTCTCTTTTCTCTCTTCTTCCTCTTAAAGATCAATGTTCTGTCCTCCCGTTATGACGGACTGCTTGTCTTTTTTGGCCCTCCTGTCTGCCTGCATCTGATAGACACTGCCAAGTGACGGCAATCCGATCTCTTCTCTTATTTGATGTGTTCGTTTTACAGTATCATCGAGTAAATTCATTAAGAAAATGAGTGTCATTCCCCCTAATAAAGAGGCGCCTAGTGCCAGAACGATATGAACGAATTTTCTCGAATTCATCAGAATCGTGTTGGACAGCTTGGCTTCAGACAAAACATTAATGCGATCCATATTCATTGTTTTTTTGATTTCTTCTTGCAGCACCTCTGTTGCAGTATTCGCAATGGCGACTGCCTTCGCGCGATCCTCATCTTGTACAGAAATATTGATGACCTCAGACTCATTTTCTGTACTTGTGGCAATTTTGTGTTTTAGTCCTTCTGCTGATTCTGTGAGATGGAGTGTTTCTTTTACTTTTTCAATGACGATTGGGCTTTTTAATAAAACTTGAAAGGTACGTGTATATTGAAGGTTCATCTGAATATCGTTTAAATCTGCTTGTGCGTCATTGCTGCGTTTATGAACAAGAATTTGAGTGGTTGCCTGATATACAGGAGTCGAGACATAGAACTGATAATAGGCTGAAATGCCCGTTACGATCAGGACAATCAGGATCAGAAGGGCCATTTTCTCTTTAATGACAGAAAACAGCTGCTTAAAACCTATATTCTCATTCATAGATACCTCCCGATTTCATCATAAAAAGGTTATATATGGTTTCTTTTTGTTAATGATTGGATTATAAAAGATAATACCCGCAAAGAAAAATGTCATAATAGGTCTTATAGTTCTTTTTAAAGAACGAAATCGTTCGTTTTCTTTTGTTTACTTCCTGATTCTTACGTTTTTGAATTTTATAAAGAACAATTTATTTCTTATAATGAACGAAAAGGTCGCAGAACTATTCGCCGGGGAGAAGGGAGATCATTGATCGAATGATAGGCAAGGTGATACGCATTTACCGAAAGAGAAAAGGATACTCGATTCAGCAGCTGGCTGAGGATGCTCATGTCTCTAAGTCATATTTGAGCAAAATTGAGCGTGGTGTCCACAGGAATCCATCTGTCCAGTTCTTAAAAAAGGTATCCTCTTCATTAGAGATTGATTTACAAGAGCTGTTTGATGCAGAGACGATGATGTTTCATTACACTGAGGGTGATGAACACGAATGGCGGGAGCATATTGTCAATGCCGTCCAAGCCGGCATGCCTAAAGAAGAGCTCTATCAGCTGCTCCAAACGTACCGAAAGGAGCAGGAAGAAAAGTCAATACATGTCACCCATAGAAAGCTGACTGACTCAAATATTGCAGAGTGGAAGCGTCTAATGAGTGAAGCGAAGGCAATTGGCTTAAGCATTGAGGAAGTAAAAGCTTTCCTCAACAACATGGGAGAACGCAGGGCGTAAGCCTTTCAGGAAGAATGATTGCGGGGAGAGGCGTTTGACGCTTCGATGAAAAAGAGCCTTTGATTCATGAAAGGCTCTTTTTTCTCTTATTCTTCTTTTTTTGTTCGTGCTTTTTTCGTTATATCATTGTTTTTCCAATAGGCCCATAGTGATGTAATTCCTAGAAAGGCCAGCGTGATGAATTGCTGAACGCCTTCTTCATCAATAGGAATTGGGCTTTTTCCCGCAGCGGTTAGCGCACTGTTAACAAGCGCCAGTAAAAGCAGCACAAGCCTTGCAATTGTACCTGCACTAATTTTTTGAACCTTCAACTGTAACCCCTCCCTTTCCTCTTCTCACGGGCGGTATTGCTCGTTCTCTCTCATATGTATGCAGCGGCCGAATGAATAGAAGAACGAATCAAAAAAAGAGACATCATTCCTATACGCGGAATGATGTCTGATTTCATTTGCTATTTATTTAGAAAACATCTCTTTTGCTTCATCCAATGCCATTTTATTGCCTAGAGCTGAGTAATCGAGCCATGGCTGATCGGCAATCGGATAGACTTGGTTTTTCTTCACTGCTTTTAGACCCTTCCAAATTGGAGTCTTTTCTAATTGCTTGAATGCCTGCTGTGCTTTATCATCACGGTTGACGACAACAAAGATCGCATCAGCATCATAATCAGGAAGAACCTCTTGAGAAATCACTTCAAATGGGCGCTTGCTGTCCAGCTTTTTCACACCATCGACAGGTGTCAGGCCTAAATCATCGTATAAAATAGGACCCATTGGGCGCTTCATGCTAAATACGCGAAGCTCCTTTGCTGTCACACGGATCGCCATAACTTTACCGTTTCCAATCTTTTTCTTGATGAGCGATTTGACTTCTTTTGCTTCTTGATTGTAATTCTTAATATATTGGTCCGCTTCTTTTTCTTTATTGACGTGTTTGGCGATTTTTTTCAAGTGATCCCGCCATGTGCCATCATTTAAATTAAACACTTCTGTTTTGGCGATCTTCTTATATTTCGATAAGTCTTGTCCGGCTAATTCTTCATCAACATAAATGACATCTGGTTGTAACGCAAGCAGTGATTCCATATCTGGATCAGCTGCAATGCCGAGCTTCTTTGTCTGACTCAGCTGCTTTTTCGCATGTGGAAGGAAATCTTTTAAGTCTCCTCCTACAACAGAGCCCGCTGGTTTGATACCGAGGGCTAACAAGTCATTTGTTAAATGAATGGACAAGGAAGCAATCTTTGGTGTTCCATTGGTCTTTTCATTTGTTGTATTCTTTGTTTCCTGTTGTCCGCAAGCGGCAAGCAGCAAGAAACAGAGCGTTAATCCAAACACTAGTAGTTTTTTCATGATGAGTTCCTCTTTCATGTTTATTTCGTTTTAGTTAATAAATAGAGAAAATACGGGGCACCGATAAAGGCCACGACCACACCCGCTGGTATAGCATTTGGAGCAAAGATGGATCGCCCGATTGTATCTGCACTGACCAAAATCAACAAGCCAAGCAGCGCACTAACTGGTAAAAAATACTGATGCAATGACCCGACCAGCCGTCTGGCCAAATGCGGGGCGACGAGTCCAATAAAGCCAATACCGCCTGTCATCGAAACACTTGCACTCGCGAGGCCTACCGCTAAGGTCAGCAAGAGGAGACGTTTACGCTGGACTCGTACACCTACACTTGAGGCGACAGCGTCTCCTAATGTCAATGCATTGAGCGTGTTTGACTGCATCAGCGTAAGCGGCACAAGGCATACAATCCAAGGCAGAAGTGCCAGTACATGAATCCAGTCTCTCCCCCATACATTGCCCACAAGCCATCTCGAAGCAAACGTGTATGTATCTTCATCCAGCTTCAATGACAAATATAAGGTGAGTGCACTAAATCCCGCAGCAACCGCAATGCCAACTAAGATCAGACGGATAGGAACAAGCCCCTCATGCCGGTCATATGCAAGAAGCACAATAACCGCTGCCGCAAGCAGTCCGCCGCCAAACGTAAAGAGCGGAATAAGAAGAGACGGATTGCCTTCAAGTGCATGAAAATATGTCACAAACACAATTAAGCCAAATGCTGCCCCTGCATTCAGTCCAATGATTCCAGGATCAGCCAGCGGGTTACGGGATAAGCTCTGCAAAATGCCGCCAGCAATGCCAAGACCAATACCAGCTAACATCGTCACCACGATTCGAGGCAGACGATAGTCAAACAGCACCGTTTCACTTTGGAAATCTCCAAAGCCAAATAACGTCTTGACAACCATAACAGGGCTGAGTTTCAGCGTACCGGTATTTAAACTATACAGCACAACAGCCGCACTCAGGCAAAGCAAAACGACTGTCACGGCAAGAGCACGCTGTTTCTCTCTCATGACAGGTTCCTCCCTTCTTTTCTGGCAATGTATAAGAAGAAAGGAACACCAACAAGTGCCACCATCACGCCAATGGCAAGCTCTCTTGGCGGATTGACTGTACGGCTGGCAAGGTCTGCAAAGACAAGCAGCATTGCGCCTAATATCGCTGACATCGGAATAACGAAACGATAGTCTACACCAACAAGCTTTCGTGCAATATGCGGGATGACGAGACCGACAAACCCAATCGACCCGACTGCTGATACAGAAACCCCTGCTAATAACACAGCAGCGGTCATGCCTAGTATTCGCACTTGTCGGGTTTTCACCCCTAAATTCGCCGCTGTATCTTCACCGAGCGCTAGTAAGGAAAGTGACCGGCCTAATAGTATTGCCCATACGATCACAATCAGAATGACCGGAGCAAGAATCGTCAGCTGCGGCCATTTCACACCAGCTACCCCGCCTGCATACCAAAAGGCCAGATCCTGACTCAGGTCAAAATAAATCGCGATCCCAGAGCTGAGCGCATGAAGCAATGCGGCGACAACCGCTCCTGCTACAGTGAGGCGCATCGGTGTCAATACGCCGCCAGCCGCCCCAATCGCAAAGATCAGTAGCGTACTGAGCACAGCACCAATAAAGGAAAAAAACATCAGTGCCGAATAAGGCATTCCTGGGAAAAAAGCAAAACAGAGAGCGACCACAAACATCGCACCGCCATTAATACCTAAAATCCCCGCATCTGCAAGTGGATTTCTTGTGATGCCCTGCATAAGAGCACCCGCTACGGCAAACGCCGCTCCCACTAGAGCTGCCCCTAAAACACGGGGAAGTCTTAATTCATGGATGATCTGCTGCTCTGTGACATTTGACTGGTAGTCAAATACAGCTGTCCAAACCGTTTGCAGAGACAATGTTTTTGCACCGTATGACACAGCAAAAAACATGGCAGCCGCTAAACCAATAACGGCGAGAAAAAATATTAAAAAGAACAGAATATGTGATGATCGCTTTTGTTGAGGTTTTCGCTTATCCTGCAAAATCGGTGTCATCCTTTTCTTCATTAAAAGTCAGTTTGAAAATGAGAATCATAATCAACAAAATTATAGCCGCCAGCCTCTAAAAAATCAATGTACACCCTATTTTTTAATTAATGAAGGTATGTGCGGAGCAGAGAAAGGCGGGGTTCTTTTTGCCTCACAGAACGACCTATCATGTTTTCTCATATTTTAATAGGAAAATAGTTGACATTTTGCATGAATATCCACTAAAATTACAAAAGTGAGTCAAATGTTATAAAAATATTACAAACAGATGTCAAAATAATAAAGAATGACCCGTCATGAGAGGAGATTTGAAAGTTGTGTCAGTAAAGGGAAAATGGAGTATCGTCCTATTTGCGCTTGCAGTCGTCATTGGAGCAGTTGCTTTCTTTCAAAATCAACAAGCAAGCGGTACAGAGAAGAAAAATGTAAAGCAAGATACGAACTATAAAAACGTGGAAATTGTCACTCTCGTAAATGACGGGAAATTTATGAGATATGCAGTCAACTATCCTCTTTTTCATCAAAAAGAGCTAGATGACAAGATTCAAAGCTATGCCAATTCAGCATTAGAGCATTTCAAAAAAACATTCAGCGAAGCAAAGGATATCGATGAACATAAACGCTATGAACTGAATATTGATTATGAAATGGTGCATTATGCAAAGCAGTCTGCTGCCATTCGCTTTACGACCTATACGTATACTGGTCAGCAAAATGGAACCACCAATCATCTCACGATTAACTTTGATTTTCAGAAAAAAACCTTTCTTGACACAAAAGATCTATTTCTGCCTAAAACCAATTATTTAAAGAAATTATCCTATATTACATATACGGAGCTTCGAAAGGACAAAACCTTATCTAAGGATCAGCCTCTCCTTCAGAAAGGAACAGCCCCTGATGCTCAAAACTTCAGTCAATTTGCCTTGAAAGACAAATATGTAGAATTTTATTTCCCTGCATCTCAAGTAGCCGCAGAGGATCTTGGTTCGCAAACACTCGCAATCAAAAAGACATTGCTGAAGGACATATTAAAGCCAGAATATATGGATAAAATCAAAAATAAAAATGAAATGAAAGAACCGAACCCAAAAAGAAAAGCCGTCAAGCTTCCGCAAAAATCAAAGCTTGACCCGAATAAAAAAGCCATCGCACTCACATTTGATGATGGACCGAATCCAGCGACAACTTCAAAAATTTTAGATGCGCTGAAGAAAAATAAAGGACATGCCACCTTTTTCGTCTTAGGCAGCAGGGTGCAGTATTATCCTGGAATGCTTGCCGACATTCTAAAAGGCGGGAATGAGATCGGAAACCATTCCTACAATCACCCTTTATTAACAAGACTGCCTTTAGAAGAAGCCGTGAAACAAGTGAAGGACACCCAGCAGCTGATTGAGAAAGCAAGCGGATATACACCTACGCACTTTAGACCGCCATATGGCGGTACAAATCAAGACATCAATGAGGCGATTGGGATGAAGGTCACTTTGTGGGATGTTGATCCTGAGGATTGGAAAATCCGCAACAGCCAGCAGATCACAAACCGCGTTCTCTCACATGCAGCAGATGGCAAAACAGTGTTAATGCACGATATTTATGAAAGCTCAGCTCAAGCAGCAGTAAAGATCATCCGTGAACTCACCAAACAAGGCTACCAGCTCGTCACAGTGAGTGAACTTGAACAATTAAAAAAAGAACGACATGAACAAACCCCTGTAGAGTAAACAGGGGTTTTTGTTTTATGACTCCAAAGACTTTTTTTGCTTCAATAATGCTTGAAATCTCTCTTCAAGCTCTTGCGACGGCTCAATACTTAAACGGCTGAGCACTTCAGACAGCTCCATATCAATTAACAGAAGCTCCTCATCTCTATTTGTCACAGCTGGTTTTTCTTCCTTTTGTTTATATGCTTCATATGTGCCATCAAATCCTTCAATACGTTCCTCATGAATATGGAAAATACGAGTGGCAACCTCCTCAATCAGCCTGCGATCGTGGGAAACAAACACAACGGTACCTGGATAATCCTTCAAAAGACCTTCAAGTGCTTCAACTGCGGCCAGATCTAAAAAGTTCGTCGGTTCATCCAGCATGAGAACATTGGCATCACTGACGAGTAAGGACGCAAGCATCGTTTTCACCCGTTCTCCCCCGCTTAATATTCCAACAGGCTTATGCACATCATCCCCTCTAAATCCTAGTCTCGCCAAAACCGTTCGAACCACTGTCTCTTCTTGAACCGCCTCTTTCAGCGCATTTTGTAAAATCGATTCATCTACCTTCAGTCCTGAAAGATCCTGACGGAAGTACGCTAGCTTGACAGCCTCTGAGCGAGTAACTCCGGGATGTCCATTCACTAACATACGGAGAAATGTCGTTTTGCCGCTCCCGTTCTTTCCGATAATGGCAACCTTGTCTCCGCCCCTCATTTCCACATTCGCCTGCTTCCAAAGCACTTTATCGCCCGCCTTGCCATCTACATTTTCCACTCGCAAAATGGTACGGCTTGCTACTTCCTTCATCGTATGCTGAGTCATTTGGATCGGCTGAATGTCCTTTACTTTCTCAACCTTTTCTAATTTCTCCATCCTGGTTTCAATGGATTTGGCTGTTTTTTGCAGCTTTTTTTGCTTATTTGCATAGTAGGGCTTTGCAATTTTAGGTCCTGAGGATTTCACCTTTTGGGATGGCTTTGTCGCTTTGTCCGCCTTTTTCTTTTTCTTTTCCAGTGCATGCTCTAATTGTTTTTTCTTTTGTGTATAAGCTTCGTACGCTTCCACCTGCTGACGATGTGCCAGCTCTTTTTGCTGTGCAAAATGTGTGTAGTTGCCTTTGTAATGATGAAGCTTCCCATGATCCAGCTCCCAAATCTCCGTACATATTGCATCTAAAAAAGCACGATCATGTGAAACAACAATGAGAGCTCCCTGATAATGACGCAGCTTATCTTCCAGCCACTCAATATGCTCTGTATCCAAATGAGTTGTCGGTTCATCTGCTAATAAAAGGGAAGACGGCCGGCTTAATGCTCTTTCAATATAAGTCTGGGTCATTTCACCGCCACTCTGTCTGCCATCTCCTTTTTTCAATTGAGGAAGCAGCGTACAGGCCGCTGTGGCTGCAACTGTGCCGCTGTCTGGTGTTTCTTGCCCCGCCAGCACATGCAATAAAGTCGTTTTGCCGCTGCCATTTGTCCCTACAAGACCAATGCGATCATCTTGATGAATGGCTAGTTCCTCAATATCAAATAACAAGCGATCTTTTCGAAATACCTTTAACTGATTGGCTTTTAATAACATCCAATCCTCTCCTTTCGTATCAGGAGACATGAAAAAGCCTCCCATTCTCAGAATAGGAGGCAAAATGGTGTACAAAAATAAGCGGATTGATCCAGTATGGTGTGCCGTTCCAATTTGAACACACACATCCCACGTATCAATCACCTCATTCTTTGATTCCCAAGCTGTACCATCCTATTCCGAAGCTAAAAAATGAAAACGCAGCAAACATGGCAAACCGATCGTTTGCTCACTGCCTTCGTTCGTTCATTTTGCTTACAGGTCATAGGATTAGTACTTCATTGCATTGGGTCACCCTTCCGTCGTTTGTTACGTATACGATAAAAGATTGGTTATTTTTTGTCAAGCTGAAAAGGCATAAGTGAGTCGATTAACTGGAGTGTAAATGGATGGGACACTTCAAACAATTCGTCCTTTTTGCATTCCTCCACTAGGCTTCCTTCATGTAAAAATAGAAGACGGTCACATAGATACACCGCTGCTTCTACATCATGGGTAATGAGAAGGATCGTCATGTCTAGCTCTTGTTTTAATGTCTCAAGCAACTCCAATATTTGTACTTGAACAGAAACATCCAGTGAACTCAGGACTTCATCTAGTATGAGAATGGATGGGTGCGTTGATATGGCTCGTGCGATGCACACTCGCTGAAGCTGACCGCCGCTTAGCTGATGAGCATATTGATTCAGTACAGACGAGGGCAGCCTGACTTGCTGAAGTAATGACAAAACTTTCTGATCCAGATTCTGATTCTGCTTTAACAAACGCATCGGTTCTGCTACGATCTCTTTCACCGTAAAGGAGGGATGAACAGAAGATAGATAATCCTGAAAAACAACACTCATTTTCCCCCGATTCACCCTCCGCCACTTGTCAGCTGGCATGCCATCAATCTGTACCTCGCCTCTATCTATTTTTTCTAAACCGAGCAGGATACGTGCCAATGTACTTTTGCCACTGCCGCTCTCACCGACTAATCCGGCACATTGTCCTTTTTCAATTTGAAACGAAACGTTTGATATGCGTTCTTTTGATTTCTTTTGATGTGAAAAAAGACCTTTCTTCTCGCCCTGTTTGACTAGATTTAAAGCTGTGATCAACATGGAAACGCCTCCACTCTCTTCTGCTGCCGCAGTGCTTTAATAGGAGCAGATAATCGAAGCCTCGTCTCCAGTAAATGCTTTGTTTGGGGATGCTCGGGTGATGTGAACACTTCCTTGGCTGACCCATGCTCAAGCATTACTCCTTGGTGCATGACCATCAACTCATCGGCGATTGCCTGAACGACGCCTAAATCATGCGTTATGACGATCAAGGTAACACCGGTTTCTTCCTTTAGCCTGTGTAATTGTCTGATGACTTCACGCCGATTAAAGGCATCAAGCGATGCAGTTGGCTCATCTGCAATGATCACGTTAGGAGAAAGCATCATCGTGATGCCAATCATCACACGCTGAAGCATTCCTCCAGACAGTTCATACGGATATTTTTTCATCAAATCATATGGATTTTTTAAATGAACACGTGCAAGCCCAGCCATAGCATGTGCTTTTGCTTCTTTCCCGCGTAAGCCCAAATGCTGCTGAAATGTTTCCATTATTTGATGACCAATCGTTTCGATGGGATTGAATGCATTCATAGCATCTTGTGAGATGAAACCTATTCGTTTCCCCCGCCATTGATGCGCTTCTTGATTTGTCAATGTTTTGCCGTCAAAAATAATCGTTCCTTCCACTTCTAGCGATGGGGCGACAAGGTCAATTAACGCTTTTGCGACAGTTGATTTTCCACTACCACTTTCTCCAATGACGGCTAAACAGCGTTGTTGGTGTAAAGAAAATGTGATATTCGTCACTATATTCTTTTGCTTCTGTGGATCATGTACGGACAGATTTTTTACGTCGATTAAAGGCAAATGACCTCCCCCCTTTCTTTCTGGTATGATGCATGGCAGGATTCGCGGCATGCTGAAGGCTGTCTCCTAAAAAGTTCAACGCCATGACCACAAACAAGATGGCAAGTCCAGGCGCAAGCATATGGGCAGGATGTGTCACCATGACATTCTTCGCCTCGTTGAGCATCATACCCCATTCTGGTGTAGGTGCACTCACACCTAACCCAAGAAAAGACAGTGCTGATATATTTAAGATTACCCAGCCCGCATCAAGTGTCGCAAAAACAGCAATTTCTCCTGAGATGCGAGGAAATAGATGTCTCCTCAATATGTAAAAGGGTGTGCCGCCAGACACCTTTGCAAATTGAACAGAAGGTTCATTCGCATATTGAAGGACAGACGAACGAATCATCCTTGTATACCAGGCCCATTTCGCTAGGACATTCGCCAAAATAATATTGAATAGTCCAGGTCCGAGTATTCCCACAACCGCAAGGATCATCACCTCTGCTGGAAAGGAAAGCATGATATCACACAGCCTCATCAAAACCCCATCCACCTTTCCTCGAAAGAATCCCGCCATGAGTCCAAGTACACTGCCAATAAGCATCGTGATACACATCGTCAGCATGGCCGCAAGCATTGTTGTCCGAATACCATATAAAAGCCGAGACAATACACATCTCCCTAGATGATCCGTTCCTAGTGGATAAGTAAGACTGATACCGGCATATTTTTGAAGAATGTTCGTATTTGTTGGGTCATGTGGTGCTAACACTGGTGCAAGCAGTCCCGCTAATGCGACAAGTGCTAAAAGCCAGATTGAAAGAATCGCCATACGGTCTTTTCTTAATTGATGCCACCCTATCATCGTTGTCAGACCTCCTTTCGCAACTGCGGATTCATGGTCATTTGGATCACATCAGCGATGAGATTGCACATAACAAACAGGAACCCCATCACAAACAAATAGGCTTGAATAATAGGGAAATCAGCATGGAAAATAGCTGATACACACAACCGGCCAACCCCTGGCCAAGCAAAAAGGTTCTCAATAATAACAGTTCCCGCAATGAGCTTTGGAATAGACATGCCAAGTGCTGTCACCGCTAATTGCAGGGCATGCCTCATGACTTTCAGTTGAACAGTTCGTTCCTTTAAACCACGTGCTCTTGCGTAAAAAACAAAGGGCTCGTGCTGAAATTTTAGAATTTGATTGCGTATCAGTCTCACATAGGTCGATAAGTAGCCAAATGACAATGTGACAGCTGGAAGAAGAATCGATTTGAACCCTTCCATTCCACTCGTATTGACCCAATTGAATTTGACAGAAAAAAGCCAAATCAACAAAATCCCCAGCCAAAAACTAGGCATTGAAGCGGCGATAAACACAAAGGCTCTCAATATCCGGTCCACCCAGGAATGAGCAGCATATGCACAAATCACCCCGAACAACAAACTGAGCAATATGATCAAAAAGAGCGCTACTCCTGCAAGCTGCAATGTAGCAGGCAGCGCCTCCATGATAAGATTAAAAACCGGCTCCTGTGTGACATAGCTCTTACCAAAATCACCTGTTAATCCATCTTTAAGCCATGTGGCATAGCGGATGAAAAACGGCTGGTCTAAGCCTAACTCCTGACGCATCGATTCAATCATTTCTTCTGTTGGTGTAACTTGATTCACCCGCAAAGCGACCTCAGCTGGATCACTTGCCCGCATCGCTAGCAGTACAAAAGCAAAGAAGGTGATGAAGATCATAAGCGGGAAAAGCATCAATATTCGTTTTAAGAGATAGCGAGTCATGTCTCTACCTCCGTTTTATGACGCAAAATACATACGGTCAAATGGGATTTCATACTGAGAAACATGAAAACCTACGCCTTTCAGGCGCTTATTATAAACGGCCTTTGTCACAGAATAAGAGATTGGGATGTAGACATTTTCATCATGGATATACGTCAATATTTCTTGATACATTTGTTTCCGCTTTTGCTCATCTGGTTCTACTAATACTTCCGTAATCGTCTCGTCCAGCCACTTTTTCTTTTTCAGTCCTAATTGGGCTTGATAATCAGCATGGGATGCTACACGGAATGAAGAGACATAAGTTTGTGGATCATATGGGAGTCCCCAAGACAGCGAGTACATCAGATCGAACTTTCCTGTTTTTTGCCGATCTAAAAATGCCTGTTTTTCTTCTCCTCTAATATCCAGCTTGATCCCCACCTGCTTGAAATCTTGTTGAATCGATTCACTGATCGTTCTTTCCCCTGCATTATCGGAATTATAGTAAATAGCCACACTCAGCAGTTTGCCATTTTGATAGCGATACCCGTCTTCTTTCATCCTCCAGCCTGCCTCATCCAATATTGCCTCTGCTTTCTTCTTTTGATAAGTTTTCTTTTTCAGTGGAATATTTGCGTAAGGGACAGAAGGGGCAAGCAATGTGTGTGCCACCTTTTCCGTTCCATTTAAAATGCCTTCTGTGATCATGTCCTTTTGAATGGCGTATTGAAACGCTTCTCTTACTTTCGGATCTTTTGTGATTGGCTGGTTTGAATTAATGACAATCGATCTTGAACCAACAGGAGGACTCACGGTTACACCATATTGACCTGCTTCTTTTAAAGCCTGGAATGAGTCTCCATCGATCATGTCACCATCTGCTCCAAATAAAAGATCTATCTCTCCTTTTTGGAGCGCAAGTAAGATGGTCTGGTGATCCGGCATGACTTTCCATTTCACGGTTGAAATTTTTGGCTTTTTTCCCCAATAGTGGTCATTCATTTCAAAAACGGCATATTGATTTTTCTTATGTTCCTTTAGAACATAAGGACCTGTACCTGCATAGCTTTTGACTCCTTTTGCAGTCGTTCCATCAATGAAGCTTTTTGGAGAAATAAAACGGAAGGGGCGTGTTAAGCCCAGCTCTTCTAACGTAGGATAATAAGGCTCTTTCAACGTGAGAACAAATGTATCGTCATCTAACGCCTTTGTGGATTTGATTTCGGATACGAGATTAAGCCAAGCATTCTTTTCAATATTTTTGACGACAGCATCAATGTTCCATTTCACTGCCTTTGCATTAAAAGGCTCACCATCTGAAAAAGTCACACCTTTTCTAAGATGAAAGGTGTAGGTTTTTCCATCTTTTGAAATGTCCCAGCTTTTCGCTAAGGCAGGCTGAACGCCCTTCTCTGTATTGACGACAAGCGATTCAAACACCATATTTTGAGCAGCCATCTCTCCACCATATAGATGGGGATTGATGTCCCTGATATCTTTTGTACTTGCATACACGAGCTCATCTTCTTCTCTATCATTCATGCTGGAAGATGCTTTGTTTCCAGAGCATGAGGCCAATAAAAAACAAGCCATCACTGAAAACAGCATCAAGGTGTATATCACATAGGGATGCTTTTTCTCATATTTCTTCTTTATGTAAACAGGTTGATCACTCATATGTATTTCCTCCAATTCAACATTATCGTAATCATTACGATTATTAATCGAAATGATTACGAATTGAATATTAGCATACAGAAATGGGAAATACAACGTCTTTTCATAAAAAAACAGACTCATGATTGAGTCTGTTTCAGATTGTTAATAAAGGGATAAAATAATCTTGATTTTAGCCCTTTGTCTTCTTTTCAGCATGATAGAAAACCTTTACAGCCCTAGGAAGGACGAGCATCGGAGCGGAGCGAATTTGACATTCGTGAGCACCGAAGCGCAGGACTGCGGGCGAATGCGAGGGTTTGTCTACACGCTGAAACAGACTCATGATTGAGTCTGTTTCGCTTGTATGAATTGATCGATCACCCTTAATGCTTTTTCTGTTCCACCTGCTGCTTGGAAGCTTTCTTCAATTTTCTCAATCCCCGCCCGGTACGTATCACTGCCTAAAACCGTCTCAACGGTCTCTCTTAGCTGCTCTGCTGTCAGATGATCTTTATCAAGTGCACAGGCAGCAGATAATTCGGTCAGTCTTTGTGCCACCATCGGCTGATCTTTGTCGACTGGAATGACGACCATCGGAACGTGGTAATGAATACCTTCATTGACACTATTCATCCCGCCGTGCGTTATAAACACATCTGTCAGTTCGAGCACTTCAAGCTGCGGCACATAAGGCTCGATCAGAAAATGAGCAGGCGCCTCTTTTAAGAGAGAACGATCTACTTTTTCACCTGTTGCGATGATTACTTTTCCGTCAAAGTCTGCGAAGGCATCTATACACATATTAAAAAATGCTTCTGTATCCCCAAGAACGGTGCCCATGGAAATAAAAACGACTTTTTCTTGCTCAAGTGCTTCCAGCGGGAAATCATGCTGGTCGGCTCTTTTTAGAAAGCTCGGTCCAATGAAGACAAACGAATCGTTTAATGAATCAACAGACGGCTGGAAATATTCACTTGTATAGACGATATTCAGTTCTCCACGGTTTTTCATAAATTGCATCAAACGCGTTGGCTGAACGCCAAAACGCTCTTGTATTTTTTCTAACAGATGCTCAGCTTTCTCATCCTTCCTGTATAGCGGTGTATCAAAATGCGCCTCTTGCAGCACAAAAGATGGGTTGGACCCAATGCTCGGAATGCGCAAGTAATCTCGAACAAGCTCACCTGCCCCAAACATATCGTAGTAGACCAAATCAAATGAATGCTTATCGGAAAGTGTTTCCACTACCTCTAAAATATCATATGATGTTTGCAGCATGGCATGAAAGAACGGCTGCATGGAATCTAAATCTCCTTCTTCCACATGTAATGTCCGAATATAGTCTGGATGTATATGTACGTGAGCTCCTAAGCGTTTGATTCGTTCCTCATAATGTACAGTTGTGACCGCATGCACTTCATCGCCTCGATCCGCCCATGCTTTAATCATTCCTAACATAGGGTTCACATGTCCTTCAGCTGGAAACGTAATCAATAAAATCTTCGCCACAAGAAATCCCTCCTCATTGTCAATTCCCTTCCATGTTAATCATATACAGCAAGCCGGCTCAACAAATACGCCTGAAAAGGGAAGAAATGAGTCTTATGTCCAGTATTTCATGATGAGGTGGCAAGAAAAAAGACAAAGTCTCCTAATAAGCACTTTGTCTTTTTCACATTATGATTTGAGAAGCATTTTTTTAAATGCATCAGACTGTTTTTCAATGGAGATCGAATCTGATGTTTTGATATTTATTCAAAGCACGCTGAATACACATTTCCTATATTGAAAAATTCAAGCAGTGCTCTTTTTGCTTCAGGACTAGCATTTTTCGCTGCTTTATTTACAGCTGCTTTTACAGCATTCCACTTACTTTTCCCCGCCTGTCTGGCGGCTTTATACGCTGGAATCAATGTTTTAACAAATTTTGTCGCGCCTCCTGCAGCTTTTATTGCGGACTTGACTTTTGCGATTTTTGCTATTGGTATAACATTGGTTATAATGGCAGTTCCAACCGCAGAAATACAACCAACTACACCCATAGTAACAAGCTCACCATGTCGTTGAAGAGGGATATTAGAGTTCTCTTTCAACCATTTAACTACGGCTTCATCTCCTTTTGCAATAACGCTGTCAGGTAAAGCTTCAATCGCCAATAAAACCTCTAGCAACTCTTGATACTCTTCATCCACTTCTGAATTAGGACTAATTGCTGTTGCATTCGCAGTAAAAATCGTTGACAATAACATGAAAAGAGCTGTTATGAAGCATATAACACTCTTCTTATGAAAAATAGTTGTCATCCAATATACCCCTTTCTTGTTTATTTTTTGTATATGAGGTAAAAATATCATATTATAATAATTGTTTCAATTTTATAGATTCATATTGGAGGGATATTTTGTGAAAGTCTTGGAGAAATACAGTTATTTAATCATCATTCTTTGTCTGGCGGCAATGATCGTGACAAACTTCACTGTGAATGACAATACAATAAAAAATACTGTATCCGTGATTGGATTTATCATTGTTCTTCTTACAATTATACCTGCGGCTATTTACAGGAAAGGCCAAAAAGGCAGGTAACCCCTTTATAGCAATAACCCCCATCCTTATGTTAAGAGTGGGGGTTATTTTATTATATTCGGATAGATGTTGCTGTTTTGCAACAAGATCGTTTTTTCACTTGCTTACCCTAGCTTTATTAGAAGAGAACGATGAATCCGATTGAACATACAAAAACCCCTCTTCTAAATGAAGAGGGGTTCATGAATAACCTTTATCATCGTAAACAAGGTCAAGTACGCGCTCGGAGGGATTCGAACCCCCGGCAGACGTGGTACCGGAAACCACCGCTCTATCCAACTGAGCTACGAGCGCACGATATGTTTTTTGAACGTCAGCATATCAAATTATAAGGGAAATACTGCGAGAAAGCAATGATTAATCATTCGTCATGATGATGTATTTTCTTACTTTGGATACATAAACTAATATGATGGTTTGAAGTGGAATGATTTTGGGGAAAATGGATAGGGGTATTTGAATTTAGGTCAGCGTTTTGTTTGACCTTTATTGACCAAAAATGTATCATTGAATTAAGAATTACATACTTACCTAAAAGGTGAAGGAGGAACATTATGAATTTAATACCTACAGTCATTGAGCAAACAAATCGTGGGGAAAGAGCTTACGACATTTATTCTCGTCTTTTAAAAGACCGTATTATCATGCTTGGTTCTGCGATCGATGACAATGTTGCCAACTCCATCGTGTCACAGCTGCTTTTCTTAGAAGCTGAAGATCCAGAAAAAGATATTTCTATCTACATTAACAGCCCTGGCGGTTCAATCACAGCTGGTATGGCCATTTACGATACGATGCAATTTATTAAACCAAAGGTATCAACTATTTGTATTGGTATGGCTGCATCTATGGGTGCGTTCCTGCTTGCTGCTGGTGAAAAAGGTAAGCGTTATGCTCTTCCAAACAGTGAAGTCATGATTCACCAACCACTAGGCGGAGCCCAAGGTCAAGCAACAGAAATTGAAATTGCGGCAAAACGAATCCTTTCTTTACGCGATAAACTGAACCAAGTACTTGCTGAACGTACTGGTCAGCCAATTGAAGTCATTGAGCGCGATACAGATCGTGACAACTTCAAAACAGCGGAAGAAGCACTTCAATACGGACTCATTGACAAAGTCTTGACCCGTAATACAGAAGACCAAAAATAATGATCACAACACAAACCGTCTGTTCCTTGAACAGACGGTTTTTTGTCATTTAAACATACTTTAAGACAGCTCCGTCCATTTCTGCTGAAGAGACGGTGTTTGATAAGAAGCCATCTGCGTGATTAATTCCTCCGGTTCGCTCGAAGCATGTAACAATTGAAGGTGTGATTCATTTGAAAAGCCTTCCTGTACACTAAACTTCACCATGTCCATAAGCGGGTTGAAATAGTCATTCACTTGATACAATCCAATCGGCTTTTGATGGATGCCGATTTGTGCCCAGCACAGCACCTCAAATAATTCTTCATATGTACCAAAGCCACCTGGCATCGCAATAAACCCATCGGCCAGCTCGCTCATTTTCGCTTTTCGTTCATGCATGCCTGTTACCTCAATTAACTCTGTCAGCTCTTGATGCACGACTTCTCCTCTAAAAAGCCCCTTAGGCATGACACCGATCACTTGTCCGCCATGTCTCATGACCTCATCGGCAATCGCGCCCATTAACCCAATACGCGATCCGCCGTAAACAAGACGAATGCCCTGCTTCGCCATATAAGCCCCCAGCTCTACAGCCTTTTGTTTGTAGACATCGTTTACACCTGGATTTGAACCAGCAAACACACAAATCGTTTTCATCAAAACAGCTCCATCTCTCTCTATGATTTCTTCACTCATTCTACTATAATGATTTGTAAAAAAACAGCCGTTTCTTCTATATATAGTGTAAAATCAAAAGAGTGAACACCATATAAGGAGCTGTATAGAGAGAATGCAAATAACTGAAATGGAGAAGTGGATCAAGGATTTTTATCAAATGAGAAATTGGACAGAATATGGACCGTTTATCCGGTTAGGCTTCTTAATGGAAGAAACGGGAGAACTCGCTCGTGCTGTTAGAACAATAGAAATTGGACGAGACCGGCCTGATGAGCAGAAACAGGAATCATCTGAGCTGAAGAAAGAACTCATTGAAGAAATGGGAGATGTCTTAGCAAACCTCCTCATTTTAGCGGATCTCTATGACGTCACAGTAGAAGAGGTCTTCAGCGCTCATCAACAGAAACTCACAAAACGTTTTTCTGGAGAAAAAGAGTCAGTAAAAAACACGTGACCAGCTGTCACGTGTTTTTCTAAGCCTTAAAGATGCTGTGGTGAGATGTCATCTGTTCGTTCAAAGAAATGCTGCTTTCCGATATGATGGAAAAGACCTGTTCGATGCAAAAGCTCCTTAGGCTGTGATTGAAGCCCAACGATCATCAGCTTTCCATTATGATGCTTTAACCGATTGGAGATATTCATGAGAACCGCTTCTGCCGATGTGTCCATATAATTGACTTTATTCATAAGCAGAATGAGTGTTTTCGGTTTTGTTTGAACATGGTCCAAAATCGAATTTTCCAATGAATCTGTTGTTCCGAAAAAGAGCGGCCCTTCGATGGAATACATACTGATCCCTTTCTCGTCTACCTGTTTTTCTAAAGCAGCTGCTGTTTCCATCTGAGGAACAGCGACATTTGTATGGATATTGGTCGTCTGGCTCATTTTTTTGATAAAAGCGATAAACGCTAAAATGAGACCAGCGGTGACGCCAATAATCAAATCACCGATCACTGTGAGCAGGAAGGTCACGACAAGTACAAGCGAATCGGCATTTTTCACTTTCACAATATTGATAAATTCTTTTCTCTCACTCATATTCCAAGCAACAAACATTAAAATGGGTGCCATTGCAGCAAGTGGAATCATTGACGCATATGGCGCAAATACCATTAAAATTAACAAAACGACAACGCCATGCACAACACCAGAAATCGGACTTGCTCCGCCATTTTTTATGTTCGTTGCCGTGCGGGCAATAGCGCCCGTCGCTGGAATTCCTCCGAAAAGCGGTGCCGCCATATTGGCAATTCCTTGCCCAACAAGCTCTTTATTGCTGTCATGCTTAGAGCCTTTCATATTATCAGCAACCATTGCGGACAAAATCGATTCCACGCCGCCTAAAAGTGCAATGATAATTGCTGGAGGCAGGAGGTATATCATTTTTTCAATCGTCAATTCAGGAAAAGCGAAGGTTGGCAGCTGACGAGGGATTTCACCATATGCAGAGCCAATCGTTTCA
Organism: Bacillus sp. SRI_025; assembly: GCF_057592095.1. NCBI lineage: Bacteria > Bacillati > Bacillota > Bacilli > Caryophanales > Bacillaceae > Bacillus > Bacillus sp. SRI_025. The sequence continues at coordinate 310,943 of NZ_JBYEGB010000001.1, forward strand.
ACTTGTCCTTGAAAGAAGAGAACGGCGAGAAACGTAGAAGCCAATAGACCTAATAGAGCACCAGGTATTTTGGGAATGTATTTTTGTGCCGCCAAAATCACAATGAGCCCGGTGACGGCTGTGATGATGGCGAGACTGTTTGTGGTACCGAGATGGACCACGATTTCTCTCATATTGAGGAAAAAGCTTTCATGTTTTTCAACACCCTTTAATCCGAGGAAGTTGGCAATCTGTCCTGAAAAAATAATGACAGCAATGCCAGCAGTAAAACCGATGATAACCGGACGAGGAATAAACTTCATGAGCTTTCCTAGTTTGAATATTCCGAATAATACAAGCATACAGCCTGCCATAAAACCGGCAATAAGCAAGTTTTCAATTCCGTACTGGCTGACGATCCCGAATAAAATTGGAACAAACGCCCCAGTCGGCCCGCCGATCTGATACTTTGAACCACCAAACAATGAAATCAAAATGCCGGCAACGATGACTGTGTATAATCCATATTCTGGTCCGACACCAGATGCAATGGCAAATGCCATGCCTAAAGGAATTGCCACAACCCCCACGACAAGCCCAGCGATTAAATCGCGTCTAAACTTTGATGAATTGTACCCTTCAAATCTTCCATAAAAACGCATGGTATGTGTTGGCCTCCTTTAAGTATGTGTAGATGATTTAGGTATACTGCGGGTCAATCAGTTTATCTTTCACAACGACATCCAGCTTTCCTGTTGCTGGATGAATCACCAGTCCATGAACAGCCACATCACTTGGCATCAGTGGATGCTCTTTCACTAATTTCACACTTTGGGCCACGCTCTCTTCAACTGAATCAAAGCCTGTCAGCCAGCCCTTTAAATCGACTCCTGAGTTTTTTACAATGCTTAAGCATTTCTCTTCGATTCCACGTGCTTTCGCCTTTTCAAGTAAAGGATCCGCCGCAAGACCTGCCATTCCGCATTCATGATGACCTACAATGCATACTTCCTCTGCCTTTAGCTCATAGATAGCTAGCAGGATACTCCGCATCACACTGCCGAACGGATGTGTCACGATGGCGCCCGCATTCTTAATGATCTTTGCATCCCCATTGCGCAGTCCCATAGATTGCGGCAATAATTCCAAAAGACGGGTATCCATGCACGTTAAAATGACCAGTTTTTTCTCAGGAAATTTCCCCGCTTTGTAAGGCTCATAATGTCTCTGATTCACAAACTCTGAATTGTGCTGAAGAATCTGTTCTAATTTTGATCCCATTTTGCCATCTCCCATCTTTTTAAGTAACGTAAGCTCGTGCCTGTCCCCCTTTTCCTTCTCGTGTTCTCAAGAATAGAGAAGAAAAATGATAGAAAAAAAAGAAAAAAATGAGAAAACGATGAGAAGAAATATCATTATTTTCTCTATTTTACGCTGCATCCCAGCGGATTCGCGGGTTTGTTTTCAATCTATTATTCTCATCACACTAAAAGACAATAAAATGGTTTAGTAGAAAATGACCATCCCGTTTAATACATTTCAAATATAATAAATTTTCTATCAAAAAGTCTCGATCTATTTTCCGGTTTGTCAGATAATCTCTCGTAAAATCTTGCAAATTCACATGTATACTCTACTATCCGCTTATTTTTATATAGATAAAAAATGCATCAGATGGCATATGAATCTACTTTTTCATTAAGAAAATGTCTTTCTTTACCGTTATTTTAGTATATTAAATATTGAGCTGCTAACATTCAAACGTGTTCTGCCGAAATGGTTGCTTTATAATAAAAGGAGTAAGATGACCATGTGAAAGGAGCGAATTGACTGTGACACCACACATTTTTGTCGCCAAACCCTTACCTGCTTCTTTTGAGGAAATGCTAAAGGAACATTGTACATACGAGGTTTGGCAATCCAAAGACCCTATTCCAAGAGACATTTTGTTTGAAAAGCTGCAGCACGCTGATGGTCTTTTAACGTCTGGAACGAAAATCGATCAAGAGCTGTTAGATCACGCACCAAAACTCAAGGTAGTGAGTAATAACTCTGTCGGCTATGACAATTTCGATATAGAAGCGATGAGGCAAAGAGGCGTGATTGGTACGCACACCCCTTATACGCTCGATCATACCGTGGCTGACCTTGCCTTTTCGCTCATTCTCTCCTCTGCGCGAAGAATCGCCGAGCTTGATCGTTTTATCCGTGAAGGAAAATGGACAAAATTCGTACAGGAAGAAGAGATCTTTGGCATCGATGTACATCACCAAACGCTCGGTATTATTGGCATGGGACGTATTGGAGAACAAGTTGCCAAACGGGCAGCACATGGTTTTGATATGAATGTTCTTTATCATAACCGAAGCCGGAATGAAAAGGCTGAATCGGCGTATGGCGCTGTCTATTGTGCACTTGATGATCTTTTAAAACAAGCTGATATCATTGTGTTGATTACACCGCTGACCGAGGAAACGTATCATATGATTGGGGAACGAGAATTGAAGTTAATGAAGCAAACGGCTTTATTTGTAAACATTTCCCGCGGGAAAACAGTGGATGAAAAAAGCCTCATTCAAGCACTTCAGAAGGGATGGATCAAAGGCGCTGGTCTTGATGTGTATGAGCAGGAACCGCTTCAAGAGGATCATCCTTTCAAAGAGATGAACAATGTCACCCTAGCCCCTCACATCGGTTCCGCTACTGAAACAACAAGGGATCTAATGCTGAAACGAGCCATTCATAATGTGATTCATGGAATAGATGGGAAGGCGCCTGTTGATGTTGTGAAGGAGCTTGCTTCCTCTTGATCAAATAAGACGCAGGGAACTGAACTGCGTCTTTTTATTTATTTCTTTAAGAGGATTCAGGAGAAAAGTCTCATTTTAGCAAAGATCCTGATTCTTTACATTTCCTTCATGTTCGGGTGCTATAATATGAGGTAGACAAGCATCAAGAGGACGGCATCGGATTTCCTTAATAGGAGGATGAAGATGAAAAGATTGAGTTCAGTTTTGACTATGTTCGCTCTGATCGCTGCTATTCTGTTTTCTGGATTTATCCCGCAGCAAGTTCATGCAGAAACACCTCTTACACCAACAGCCACAACTGAAAATGCTTCTATTCAGCTCACGCCAGATGTACGTACCCTTGCCGTCATTAATACGTTTGATGGTGTAGCAGATTATTTAATTCGCTACAAACGACTGCCTGATAACTACATTACGAAATCACAAGCAAGTGCTCTCGGATGGGTGGCATCTAAGGGAAATCTAGCAGAAGTGGCGCCAGGTAAAAGCATCGGTGGAGATATTTTCTCAAACCGGGAAGGACGTCTTCCTTCAGCAAGCGGCCGCACATGGCGTGAGGCAGACATCAACTACGTTTCAGGCTTCCGCAATGCTGACCGTCTTGTGTATTCAAGCGACTGGCTCATTTACAAAACAACAGACCATTATGCGACTTTCACACGTATTCGATAATCAATAAAAAAGACAGCCCTGTTTCATCTGGGGCTGTCTTTTAGTATGGTTTACGGTATAAGCTTTTTCACGTAATCCTCAAAAGGAACTGGAAGCGGCTTTTTTGACACTTCTTCATGTTCATGTGTGGTGACATGATCCTCAGTAACGACCACACGTCCTGTTGGCGTGAGCTTTGACGCGAGCGGTCTTTTGTTAAAAGTAGAGGATTCATTTTCATAAATCTCGTGTCTCAATTGGACCAATGCAGCCTCGTCCACCTCGTTCAATGTGAAAGCATAGCCTGTTTCAGCACCATCTCCCCTATCTAATTGGAGTAGATGTGTCCCCTTTTCGGTTTTCTCTGCTTTGACGCGAAACCGAATAGACGCTCCTTCCACCCAATCTTCTGTAAAAGGCACAGGCTGAAGAGGTAAATTCACACCAAATCCCCCATCAATGAGAAAGCGTTCGTTATGATGCTTCAACATAATGGCTACATGCGTGCCATCAATGGCCCACGTGTCCGCTTCTTTGATATACACTGTCCCTTGAAGAAGCTGTACAGAGAGCCCAGCCTCTTTTAACACATAGTATAAGAGAGGATTGAGATCGTAACAAAGACCTCCTCTGTTTTCTTCAAGAAGATGCTGCTTCAACCCTTCTTGATTCAAAGCGTAGGATTGTTTGTTCAGAACAGATCTATTTTCAAATGGAAAGGTATAGGCCATTTTTTTTAATAATACAGGTAAGTCATTAAAGGTGATCGACTGGCCTTCATATCCGATCTTCTGTAAAAAAGCTGATTGAATCATGACATTCCCTCCTAAAAAACTGAGCCTTTGAAGAGACTCAGTTTTCTTGATTGATAAAATCTGTTAACGCCTCAATGGCTTCTTGTTCGTCCGCACCATCTGCAATCAGTGTGACAGTAACCCCAGAGCTGATCGCTAGACTCATGAGACCCATAATGCTTTTCGCATTGACTTTTTTCCCATCTTTCTCTAGAAAAATATCAGCTCCAAAGCGATTAGCCTCTTGTACGAACAAAGCAGCTGGACGTGCCTGCAAGCCTGTTTTCAGCTGGATGGTGACCGTTTTTTCCACCATATGATCTGCCTCCCTTTTTCATTCTCCTATTTGAGTGTAACAGCTTGTCCGTTTCGTAATTGTTCTGCGATTTGATCTAGCTTTCTTAAACGGTGGTTAATCCCTGACTTGCTGATCTTGCCGCTTTCCACCATTTCTCCAAGTTCCTTCAGCGTGACCTCTTGATAGTCGACTCGCAGTTTAGCAATTTCACGAAGCTTTTCCGGCAGGGCATCAAGTCCAATTTTTTCATCAATAAATTGAATGTTCTCGACCTGACGCAGTGATGCACCAATCGTTTTATTCAAGTTTGCTGTTTCACAATTGACGAGCCGGTTGACGGAGTTCCTCATGTCTCGGACGATTCGCACATCTTCAAAGCGAAGCAGTGAGTTATGAGCGCCCACAACACTTAAAAATTCCGTGATTTTTTCTGCTTCCTTCATGTACGTAATGTACCCTTTTTTGCGCTCAAGTGTTTTACTATTGAGATGAAATTGATTCATCAGCTCACAAAGGGCATCATTATGTTCTTTATATAGTGAAAAAATCTCAAGGTGATAGGAGGACGTTTCTGGGTTATTCACAGAACCGCCTGCTAAAAAAGCACCTCTCATATAGGAGCGCTTGCAGCATCTTTTCTTCACGAGCTCTTCTGAAATATTGCGCTCAAATACAAATTGCTCACCTAATATTTTTAAATCCTCTAAAATGGTTTTCGCTCGTTCTACCAGTCTGACAATATACACGTTATTCTTTTTCAATCTCATTTTTTTACGGACGAGCAGCTCGACTGTCACATCGTATTTCTTTTTAAGCAGCGTATAAATACGTCTTGCAATGGCTGCGTTCTCTGTCTGTATATCTAAAATCAATTTTCGATTAGAGAAAGATAATGAACCGTTCATACGGATGAGGGCAGAAAGCTCTGCTTTTGTGCAGCAGTCCTTCACGTCCAGATTAGTCAGCTCTTTTTTTGTTTCGGATGCAAATGACATCCTTGCCACCCCCATTCCTATTTTTTCTGATGCAGCAGATCGACAAGCAGCGAGGCTACTTTTAGCGTGTCATGACGAATGACATGCTGGTCGTATGTAATGATTTCTCCAGGAATCACTTCTAGTCCCATTGCTTTCAGTGCATCTGTGTCGAATTGGACAGGCTGTGCCTGTTCTTCTGCATATTTTGCTTTGATTTCTTCTGGAATTTCTTTATTGTTCACAAAAATCGTATCGATAAATGGACGATCCATATGATCATTTAATGCCTGAACATGATCAGCTGCACTGTAGGAAAGCGTTTCCCCCGGCTGCGTCATGACATTGCAAATATACACTTTTTTCGCCTTTGAGCGAATCACTTCTTCTCCAATATGCGGGACAAGCAAGTTTGGCAAAATACTCGTATACAGACTGCCAGGCCCAATGACGATCAAATCCGCCTCACGAATGACTTGAATAGATTCTGGCAGCGGTTCAATCGTATCGGGTGTGAGGAACACTCGTTTAATTCGCTCACCATAGGTGGGAATTTTCGATTCTCCTGTCACCATTTGCCCATTTTCTAATTCCGCATGAAGAACAACACTTGAATTTGCTGCTGGCAATACTTTTCCTCTCACATTTAAAACCTTGCTCATTTCAGTGACGGCATGAAAAAAATCACCGGTTATATTTGTCATGGCCGCAAGAATGAGGTTGCCGAGTGAGTGGCCTGTTAAGTCATTCCCTTTGTTAAAACGGTGCTGAAATAAATCTTCTACAAGCGGTTCAACATCAGAGAGAGCTGCAAGGACATTTCGAATATCACCTGGAGGGGGAATATTCAAATCATGCCGCAGTCTGCCTGAGCTGCCTCCGTCGTCAGCAACCGTTACTATAGCGGTAATGTCCACTGGCTTCGTTTTTAGCCCTCTGAGCAAAACAGATAAGCCAGTGCCACCGCCAAGAATGACCACCTTTGGTAGTGTCGTCATCTATTTTCTGCTTCTCTTTTCAATGTCCCGGTGAGTGACATGTGTATAGTAATCGTTTTTAAAATACTCCGATAAATAGTTGGCCAGCGTCACAGATCGATGCTGCCCGCCTGTACAGCCGATGGCGATCACAAGCTGACTTTTTCCTTCCCTCTTATACGACGGAAGCATAAAGCTGAGAAGATCGATTAATTTCTCTGTGAATTTTTGCGTTTCACTCCATTTCATCACATAGGAGCGCACTTCTTCATCGTTTCCAGTCTGTGGACGCATACTCTCAATATAGTAAGGATTCGGCAGGAATCTCACGTCAAAGACAAGATCAGCATCAATCGGCAGACCGTATTTAAAGCCAAAGGACATCACGTTTACTGTAAACACCTGACCTTGGTTTGTGGCAAAGTGCGTGACGATTTTTTCTCGCAGCTGTTTTGGTTTTAAATCCGATGTATCAAAAATCATTTGAGACCGGCCTTTTAACTCCTCTAACAGCTCGCGCTCCATTGCAATTCCTTCAAGCGGCAAACCTGTTGTCGCAAGGGGGTGCGAACGTCTCGTTTCTTTGTATCTTGAGACAAGCACCTTATCATTTGCATCTAAAAATAGAATCCTTGGCGTGATCCAGTCAAGATCACTCATTTCATCTAATGCCGCAATTAAGCTGTCAAAAAATTCGCGTCCGCGCAAATCCATCACAAGAGCGACCTTGCTCATCTTGGAATTCGATTCCTTCATGAGCTCTAGGAACTTCGGTAAAAGTGATGGCGGCAGGTTATCAACACAAAAGTAGCCTAAATCTTCAAAGCTTTGAATGGCGACGGTTTTCCCCGCACCTGACATTCCTGTAATAATCACAAGCTGAATATCTTCTTGTTTGTGTGTATTCATGCCTGCTTCCTCTCCTTCTTTATGAAAACGGTTCATGTATTATTCTCCCTGAGGATCTAACCGATAAGCAATCAGCTCAAAATCGGGTGTATACGTAAAAGTGCCGTGCAGAAGTCCTTTTCCTTTGAGCATGAAATCAAGAATATGGGAATCTCCTGGAGCCATCGGCAAATGAGGCACATCCTTTACGTCATGCCATTTTAAAATGCCTTCCTCTGACTCTGTTACGTTTTTTCCGGTAAATGAATCTGCCATAAAGGTGAACATCATCCACTCTTGAACGATTTGATCGCCTTCTTTTATGATAAAGGTAAAAACACCTTTCAGCTGCGGATTTAAAATATAAATACCTGTTTCTTCTCTATATTCTCGAACGACTGAATCCTTGACCGATTCTCCGCTTTCCATTTTGCCGCCCGGTGCTACCCACCAGCCCCGTCTTGGCTTTTGCAGCAAGAGAACTTGATCTTCGTGATGCAGCACACAATTGGTTACTCGTTGCATCAGCTGTCACCTACTCTTTTATGTCTTTAACTTATTATACAGGTTCAACCTGACTCCCACAATGAACATGCCCGTTCTTCCCCGAAAACAGACCGGTTTTCGTTTGAATGATGTAACGAGCCATTTCTCTACTCTTTATTTTACAGCATCTAACGGTTCTCCATGCGTCATTTGTGAACATCTCGTGAATTTCTGATTTTAGGCAAAAAAAAGGACACGGATTCACATCCGTGCCAAACATGTATTCCTTATAAAAGGGGGTCAATTACTAGTTTTATCATAACGGAAAATTATTTCACCCGTGTTACATTCCAGTTAAAAGCCCATGACGCTATATTAAGGATTTACGACAGCCAATTATTTCGTTGCTTTGAGTTTTTCAGCAAGCTCTTCTACATAATGCTGTGCGCTTTGTGCTGCAATACTTCCGTCTCCTGTTGCTGTGACAATTTGACGAAGTGTTTTTTCACGAATGTCACCCGCTGCGAAAATACCTTCCACTCTCGTTTCCATTCTTTCGTTTGTCTCGATGTAGCCTTCTTTATTTGTAATGCCGAGATTTTCAAATGGTTTAGACAGTGGCAGCATTCCGATATAGATAAAGGCGCCGTCTGTTTTAAACTCTTCTTCTTCACCAGTCACCGTATCAACCAATGTCACACTGCCGACTTTCCCGTTTTCTTCATTGATCTGTTTCACGGTTTTGTTCCACATGAAGTCAATTTTTTCATTATCAAAGGCACGCGCTTGTAAAATGCTTTGTGCACGAAGCTTATCGCGTCTATGGATAATCGTTACTTTAGAAGCAAAGCGTGTGAGATACACACCCTCTTCTACAGCAGAATCTCCGCCGCCAATGACGACAAGCTCTTTGTTTTTAAAGAATGCTCCGTCACATACTGCACAATATGATACGCCGCGGCCGCCAAGTTCTTTTTCACCTGGTGCACCGATTTTTTTGTATTCAGCCCCTGCCGCGATAATGACAGAGCGTCCTTTGTATTCTTTTGAGCCGGCTTTGACGATTTTGTACTCTTCACCGTTCACGATTTCTTTGATATCGCCATATGCATACTCTGCACCGAATTTCTTCGCATGCTCAAACATTTTATTTGAAAGTTCCGGCCCCAAAATGCTTTCAAAGCCAGGATAGTTCTCGACATCTTCCGTATTCGCCATTTGTCCGCCTGGAATTCCTCTTTCAATCATTAATGTTGAAAGATTTCCCCGTGATGTATAAACAGCGGCTGTCATTCCGGCAGGACCCGCTCCAATGATGATCGTATCGTAGATTTTTTCTTCTGACACAACTGTCACTCCCTCTTCAATTGCTGCTCGCATTTCTTATTAGAATGCCCTTGGGTGATGCTTCCATTCATGACAGAGAGCATCATTTCCACTCTTAGCTTTTATTCCTTATCCATATCCTATTAAATCTGCGGGGAATAAGCGAATCATTTGCTCATATCTTCAAAAAAAGAAAAAGCTTCCTTAAACTGCTGTTTAAGGAAGCCTGTTTACGGTTATATAAAAAGTAATGATTTATTCAACGACTCTTCTTACAACGCCTTTGAATGCTTTTTTCCAGTATACGTTGCTCATTGAGTCAACTGAAACACCGCGAGAGCTGTTATCGTTCAAGAATGTACCGTTTCCTAAGTAAATACCAACGTGTCCATTTACTTTATACGTATCAAAGAACACAAGGTCTCCGCGTTTCATGTCAGATGCACTTACAGCTCTTCCTTTACCTACAAGCGAATCTGTTGTTGTTCCGCCAACTGGTCCAAGGTTGATGCCTGCTGATGCAAATGCCCAGCGAACGAATGAAGAACAGTCAAAACGACGAGCGTCAATATCGGCTTGTGATCTGCCGCCGCCCCATTTATATGGAGATTGTCCAACAATAGTAGAACCTGTGCTGATTGCACCTTCAATTCCGCCTACGTTACTGCTGACAGGTGATCCACCGCCAGAAGATGGCTTCTTGCTTGGTGAACTGCTGTTGCTGTTATTGTTATTGTTGTTATTAGATGAACCACTGTTACTTGAAGACGGGCTGCTATCGTTATTTGAGCTGTTGTCTTCCGCTTGAACACTAGCTTGACGCTGCTGCTGTTGTCTTTGCGCTTTTTCTTCTTTTGCTTTTTGAGCTGCTTCTCTAGCTTCTTTTTCAGCTTGTTTTTGTGCAGCTACTGTTGCGTCTTTTTCAGATGCAATGCTGTTAGCCTCACTGTTTAACTCGCTGATTTCTGAAAAAGCACTTCCTTTTTGCTTTTTCACTTGCTTGAATAGCTTGTCTTTTTCATCAAGCTGTTTATTCAAGTCTGATTGAAGTGTTTCAAGCTTTGCAAGTGTGCTTTGCACATTTTCAAGCTTTGTGTTTAATTCGTTTTCAGACTTTTGAAGCTCTGCTTTGTCTTTTTCCTGCTCTTTAATGATTTCACTGTCTGCGTTGATCAGTGTAGAAACTGCACCTGCACGACTGATGAAATCGCTAAAACTTTTTGCTCCTAGTAATACATCTATGTATTTCGTAGAACCGCCGCTCTCTTGAAGGGCACGTACACGCTTTTTCAAGAACTCGTTTCTTTCTTCAATACGTTTTTCTGTATCAGCAATTTCTTTTTTCAGTGCTTTGATTTCTTTTTTAGTTTTTTCATTTTCTTTTTGTTTTTCTTCGATTTGATCACTTGTTTTTAAAGCTTTCTCATCAATATCTTTAAGCTTTTGTGCAAGTGCCTCTTGTTTTGCTTCAAGCTTTGAAAGCTCTTCTTTTTTCTTTTGAAGATTCTTGTTTACCTCAGATTGCTTGCTATCTAGTTCTTGTTTCTTTTGTTCAAAGTTCTGTGCGTTTGCTTCATGTGTAAATGGAATAAATAAACCGCTCGCTCCGATCACCGAAGCTAAACCGAAAGTAATAAACTTTTTCACAAATAGTTCCTCCTTTGACAATTTCCCAAGCGACATTAGAAAGCAGCAAATTCTCTGCGACCAATCTGTGCTCTCTATGTCTTTCTTCCTGATTGTTCAGTCAGATGTTGACCAGATTGTTTCATCACTGGGTGTTTCATTATGTATAGTAAAATATTTAAATATCTATCTTTGTTTTAATCCACGATTTTCATTATACATGAGACATCGACAAAATGAGCTAATATTTTTATTACATTTATGTTTCAAAAACATGTCGTGATTGTCATACTTCGCCAATTCCTTGCAAATCCCACCTTTTTATCCAAGAAAAAAGCATGACCTTTTCGGCCATGCTGGGATGTTCTGAATCTATTTACCTATTTAATCAATTAACGTACAGATTTCTCGTTCGTATTTTGACAGTGTTTGAACACTGATTTGAAAAGCAGACGCAATGTCTTTTTTGCTGACAGCTGATTCTTCTTGTTCATTCATCCATAGATAATAAGATGCTGCTGCCCAGGCAGGCGCATTTTTCTTATCAATACCAGAAGCACGTGCCTGCTGAATAATATGGAATAACCAAAAATAAGGCATATGGCTGTCAGGCTGAACGGCTTCCTCTAAACTGGATGCCGCCTGTTTTGCAAAAACTGCATCTTCTGAAAAAGACTTTTCTTTCATTTCATCTTCATACAAAAGCAGTTCTATGAATTGCTGTTCAAAGGCCGTTTTCGCTGCACGTGCATCAAGGACAGACTGCAGAACGTCACGTTCTCCTTTTTGTTTGCTGACATAGTACGCAGTCAGACGTTCCTCAATCGAGACCATTGGCTCAGTCTCCTCAGGTTTATCCTGCCACGGCTTGATCTCATCTGCGTCGATATCTTCTTCGACCATCTTATCCCAAACCGTTTGGGCGAGCGTTTTGTGGCCTGTATGATAGGCTGCGCTTGCAAGCCAGTATAAAAATGTACTATCTCCCTGAAAACCTGTTTTGTACAAAGAATAAAGCCATTTAAAGGCCCATTCAAATTCTCCTACAAGGGCAAATGTTGCACCAAGCTTATAACGCTGTTCACTTAGTATTGGATACACGTGCGTTAATTGCTTCGCTAACTTGTTGACCTTCTCTTCTTCTTTTTCATAATGGTAGAAGACTAGCTGATTGCAAAGGGCATGCAGATTACCGGGATTTTCATGAAGGACCCGGTTCAACATTTCTTTCGCCTGATGGATTCGGCCAGAATAAAAATAGGCCAAAGCGAGATTGTTATACGCTGACCAAAATTCTGGATACTCAACAATCATCTGTTCCAGCATCTCAATGGCTTCATCGAGTCTGCCGCTTTCAAGCAAATGGTTTGCTTGATCCTGCTTCACAATCAGGTCATCCTGATCATAAGGAAAATCTTCGTCCTCTTCGTCGCTCATATCGAGCAGGTCCAGGAGGTCGTCATTTTCATCCGCAAATTCCCCGTTCTCTTCCAGTGCGGCATAAGCAGTAGCTGATTTATATGCCTCTTGAAATAGTCCGAGATTGGCATAATTATTGGCTTTAAAGTAGTGACACTCAGACATGTTTTCATCGATGTGTTCGAGGATGAAATCAAGCAGTTCGTTTGATTGCTGGTAATGACCCATTTCAGTATAAATAATGGCAAGCTGTGACAGCATTTCTACATTTTCAGGCTCAAGTACGATAGCCCGCTGTATTAGCTTACTTGCCCTAGACAAATTTCTTTCTCTATATGCTTTAAGACCTTTATGAAAAAAGTAATGCCCATCTTGAAAAAGCTGGACGACTTGTGTGTGATTATTTTGAGAAGTGTATTTACTCACCGATACCCTCCATTTCGAACAGTGTACCGTGTGTAGTATAACATACTTCACCAGTCGTCACATAGAACAAAAGGAAAGGAAGGATTTGTTTTTCATTTAAAAATAAAAAGCCTGGGATATCCCCCGGCTTTTCATTCACCTTGATGACGCTTTTTTAATACCTTTAATACATCATCAAGCGGTAATTGCTGTTCACGTAATAGCACAAGAAGATGATAGAGGAGGTCCGCTGTTTCCCATTTCAATTCTTCTTGATCCCGGTTTTTCGCTGCAATGATCACCTCAGACGCTTCTTCCCCTACCTTTTTCAGGATTTTATCGACCCCTTTTTCAAATAGATAGGTAGTATATGCACCTTCAGGCATTTCCGCCTGACGCTTTGCAATGACCTGTTCAAGTTCATTTAATATCGCAAAACGATCCTGCTCTTCGCTTTGACGCTTTACGCCTTCTTCCGAAAAACAGCTATAGCTGCCAGTATGACAGGCTGGGCCGCTTGGCGCGACAAGGACAAGCAAAGCGTCCTTGTCACAGTCATATCGAATAGAAATCACTTGCTGGGTATGCCCAGAGGTGGCGCCTTTGTGCCAAAGCTCGTTTCTCGACCGGCTATAAAACCATGTTTCACCTGTCTCCAGCGTTTTTTCATAGGATTCTTGATTCATATATGCCAGCGTCAGTACTTCCTTACTTTGAGCATCCTGTACAATCGCAGGAATCAGGCCTGCTTCATTAAAAGTTAATTCATTTGCCTGTTTCATCTGACCTTCACCCCGTGTTCTCTCAAATATGTCTTCACCTCGTGAATGGAGGTTTCTTTGTAATGGAAAATGGAGGCTGCTAATGCTGCATCAGCTTCTCCTTTTGTAAATGCCTCCACCATATGCTGGGCATTGCCAGCGCCGCCAGAAGCGATAACTGGCACAGTGACTGCCTCTGATACAAGCTTTGTCAATCGATGATCAAAGCCTGTCTTTTCACCATCTGCATCCATACTTGTCAGCAAAATCTCTCCTGCACCTCTTTGCACAGCTTCCTTCGCCCAATCGCTAACCTCTAAATCTGTTTGACGGCGTCCTCCGTGTGTATAGACCATATATGCTTTTTTCTCTTCATCGTATTTTGCATCAATTGCGACAACGATACACTGGGAGCCAAAAAAGTCAGCGCCTTCTGAAATCAGTTCTGGCCTTAACACAGCTGCTGTATTGACAGATACTTTGTCTGCACCCGCTCTTAATATACGCTTCATGTCATCAAGGTGGTTAATCCCGCCTCCTACCGTAAATGGTATGGCAAGAGTGGACGCGACTTGTTTGACCACATCCACCATCGTTTTCCGGCCTTCATGCGACGCAGAAATATCAAGAAAGACGAGTTCATCCGCCCCTGCCTCATCATAGATCTGCGCTAATTCTACCGGATCACCAGCATCCTTTAAGCCTAGGAATTGCACTCCTTTGACAACACGCCCTTCCTTCACATCAAGACATGGGATGATTCGTTTTGTCATCATATGCGGTCAAGCCCTTCAAATGCTTCCGCTAAAGTAAACTGCTTCGTGTAAAGTGCTTTTCCAATGATCGCACCAGACACACCAGTTTCTTTTTGCGCTGACAGCTTTTGAAGATCAGCTACCGCGCTGACACCGCCTGAAGCAATCACTTGTTTGCCGGTTGCTTCTGCTAAGCGAACCGTGCTTTCCACATTGGGACCAGACAGCATGCCATCCATTTGAATATCGGTGAAAATAAAGACCTCTGCGCCTTCCTTTGCCAATTCCTTGCCGAGCTCCTCTGCCTTCACTTTAGACGTTTCAAGCCACCCTTCAGTCGATACAAAGCCATTTCGCGCATCAATCCCAATTGCGATTTTCTCTCCATATTGCGACAGCGTTTTTTTCACAAAGGCTGGGTTAGATACAGCTGAGCTGCCAAGAATCACTCTATCGACGCCGCTCTTTAAATAAAAAGCAACGTCTTCTTCTGTCCGAATACCGCCGCCGATTTGCACCTTCACATCTAAAGAAGATGCAATCGCCAGCACATGCTCATGATTGACACGTTTCCCTGCTTTTGCACCATCTAGATCCACAAGATGAATCCACGTTGCTCCATCCTTCGCAAATTTCGCGGCCATGTCGAGCGGTGAATCTCCATAAATGGTTTCTTGATCATAATCACCTTGTACAAGACGTACACATTTGCCATTTCTCATATCAATCGCTGGATATAATGTAAACTCACTCATTTGCTCACCCTCTGTTCGTTTGCTAATTGAATAAATTGTTTGAGCAGCGCCATTCCCGTTGTACTGCTTTTTTCAGGGTGAAACTGTGCACCAAGCACATTTCCCTTGCCAACGATTGCTGGTACTTGAACACCATAGTCCGCGCTTGCTAATTGCTCATCTGGGTTCATATCACTCACATAATAAGAGTGAACAAAGTATGCAAATCCTTCTGGTACACCGTCAAACAATGGGGAGGGCTGATGAAATGTGAGCTCATTCCACCCCATATGAGGTACCTTCAGCCTTTTCCCGTCCTGATCACGATCTTTTAAAAGAACGACACGCCCTTTTAACAGCCCCAATCCTTTTGTGCGGCCTGCCTCTTCGCTTTCTTCAAATAACAGCTGCATGCCAAGGCAAATGCCGAATAACAGCTTTCCTTCCTGCACAACTTGATGAATAAACGCCTCAAGTCCAGTCTCTTTTAACAGCTGCATTGCATCACGAAACGAACCAACTCCGGGCAAAATATAAGCATCTGCTTTTTTCAGCTCCTCCACATCAGAGGAAACGATATAACGGGCACCTGCTCGTTCCAATGCTTTTGATACGCTGAACAAATTTCCCATTCCATAATCAATGACTCCGATCATTAGAGCATCCCCTTTGTCGAAGGAATTCCTTTCATACGTGGATCAATGGTTGTTGCTTCATCTAAGGCACGTGCCATCGCTTTAAAAATGGCTTCAATCATATGGTGTGTATTGGTTCCGTAGTGAACAATGACATGAAGGTTGATCCGGGCTTCAAGTGCAAATTTCCACAGAAACTCATGTACTAGCTCTGTATCAAAGGTACCTACCTTTTGACTTGGAAAGGCCGCTCTCATTTCCAAATGAGGACGATTGCTTAAATCGACCACGACCTGGGCAAGAGTTTCGTCCATCGGAACAAAGCTTGAACCATACCGCTTAATTCCCTTTTTATCGCCTAACGCTTCCTTAAACATTTGCCCGAGCACAATGCCGATATCTTCTGTTGTGTGGTGATCATCAACATCCGTATCTCCTTTCGCATCGACGGTCAAATTAAAGTGTCCATGCTTCGTAAATAAATCAAGCATGTGCGTCATAAAAGGGACGTCTGTTTGAATATCCGCTTTTCCTTCTCCATCAATTTCTAGCGCTAATGAAATGTTCGTTTCATTTGTTTTTCTCGCTGTTTTCGCCTGTCTCATTACGATTCCTCCCGCTTTCTCGCTTCAATCGACCTTGCATGTGCTTCAAGCCCTTCTAATCTGGCAAAAGCGGCAATGCTATCCCGATGTGTTTCAAAGGCCTCTTGACTATATGAAATAATGCTCGTTTTCTTTTGAAAATCAGTCACACCAAGCGGACTGGAGAATCGAGCTGTTCCGTTTGTTGGCAGCACATGATTCGGTCCTGCAAAATAATCGCCCACCGGCTCTGGACTATAGCGTCCTAAGAAAATCGCGCCCGCATGCTTGATTTGACCAAGAAGTGATTCTGGATATGCTGTTAGCACCTCTAAGTGCTCTGGTGCTAATTGATTGACGACGTCTACTGCACGATCGATTGATTCTGTCACGTAAATATGGCCATGATCTTGAATGGATTGTGCTGCGATTGATTTTCTCGGCAAAGTATCAAGCTGCTTTCTGACTTCAGCCTGCACGCTTTCAGCAAGTGTCTTAGACGGTGTCACCAAAATACTAGATGCAAGGGCATCATGCTCTGCCTGCGAAAGTAAATCCGCCGCTACCTCATGCGCGACTGCTGTTTCGTCTGCTAGAACTGCAATTTCACTTGGACCTGCAATCATATCAATATCTACTTGACCAAATACTTCCCTCTTTGCCAGCGCTACATAAATGTTCCCTGGACCTGTGATTTTATCAACAGGCTTGATGCTTTCCGTTCCATAGGCAAGTGCCGCAATCGCCTGTGCACCGCCCATTTTATACATCTCAGAAATACCAAGCTCCTTCGCCGCAGCCAAGACAGCGTCAGAGAGACGTCCATCTTTCCCAGGAGGAGTCACAAGAACAATTCGTTCAACGCCAGCGACTAGCGCAGGGATTACATTCATTAAGACGGATGATGGATAGGCAGCTGTTCCGCCCGGGACATACACACCTACCGCATCAAGCGGTGTCACCTTTTGACCAAGCATTGAGCCGTCCTTTTGGTGATAAAACCAAGAAGAGGTCAGCTGGCGCTCGTGGTATGTGCGAATATGCTTGATAGCCGTTTGGATAATCTGAACCATCTCTTTATCCAAACGTTGGTAAGCTTCTTCCATTTCACCTTCTGTGACAAGCGGATGTTCAATCAACACGCCATCGAATTGCTTTGTAAAAGACCGTACAGCTTCATCACCATTTGTTCTCACTTCTTGTATAATGCGCTGAACAGCCTGACGCTGCTCTTCTGTTCCTGTATCTAAAGTCCGTTTGAGTGAGAGAGTATCTGTCTCACCTTCTTGTATGCAGGTGATGTTCATGATGATTCCTCCTCTTCTCCTTCAATAATTCTTGCAAGACGCTGTGCCATTTCATCGATCACCGTATCCTTCATCCTGTAGCTCACAGGATTGACAATAAAACGTGACGTGATATCACAAATATGCTCCGTTTCCACAAGTCCATTTTCCTTTAGTGTTTGACCTGTAGAGACAATGTCAACAATGCGATCGGCAAGCCCAATGAGCGGTGCTAATTCAATGGAACCATTCAGCTTAATGATCTCCACCTGCTCCCCTTGCTCTCTAAAATAGGACGATGCGACATTTGGGTACTTTGTTGCCACACGCGGTGCGACACCACCCCAGCTCGCTCCTGGCAAACCAGCAACAGCTAAATGACATTTACTGATGTTTAAATCGAGCACTTCATACACATCACGAGCTTCTTCGAGCATGACATCCTTCCCTGCAATGCCAACATCCGCCACACCGTGCTCTACGTAGGTGGTCACATCCATTGGCTTGGCTAAAATAAAGCGGAGGTTTTCTTCTGGTACATCTATGATTAATTTTCTTGAATCCTCGAATTCCTCTGGCAGCTGGTACCCCGCCTGTCTTAACAGCCCTGCTGCTTCTTCAAATATCCGGCCCTTTGGCATCGCCATCGTCAACACTTTATCCATTTCGCTCTTCCTTTCTAGCGCCGATAAAATAAGTCACCTGTTCAAATGCCTTGGTCATCGCGTCAATATTTTCAATCCCCGCTAAGTCTTGCAGGACGATCTTTTTCCCTTTTGAGCGCTCCTTTTCTGCAAAAGCAAAAGCTTCAAGTCTTTGTTCTTTGCTAAAAATCACAGCCTCCTGCGGCTCATTGATCTCTTTTGCATCGAGCGCTTCAAGAAGACGGTCTAGTCGAAGTCCGAACCCTGTAGCTGGTGCGGGTGCATTAAAATGAGCAAGCAATTGATCATATCTACCGCCACTTCCGATGACCGATCCAACATGATCAGCAAATACTTCAAACAGAATACCCGTATAATAGCTCATATGACTCACCATGCTTAAATCTAAACGGATATATTCTGTACAGCCGTAATCTTCAAGTGTCTCCCATAGCGACTTTAACTGTGCGAGCACCTCTTTTCCTTTTTGTGAAACGACGATTTCCTCTGCCCGCTCTATCACTTCTTGGCCGCCTCTTAACTCTAAAAGCTGTAACAGCCTCATTTTATCGATGGAGGAAAGCGGTAATTGTTTCACATGCTGACGGTATCCTACATAATTCTTTTCATATAAGAAGCGGCGAAGGACGTTTGCACGCTCTGTATTTCCGAGTACATCGACAAATAACGTCTCTGCTAAAGCGACATGCCCGATCGCGATTTTGAAGGATCTTAGCCCGGCATTTTTTAAGGCAAATACGGCAAGTGCGATGACTTCAGCATCTGCACTAATCGAACCATCACCAATCAATTCAATTCCGACCTGCTCAAATTCTGATGGCCTTCCGCCTTCTCTTTCCTGCGCACGAAACACATTGGCTGCATACCCGACACGAAGTGGATACGCCTGTTCATGAAGCTTAGAAGCCGCCACCCTTGCAATCGGACCTGTCATATCAGGTCTCAGTACAAGGGTTTGCCCGTTTTGATCAAGGAGCTTAAAAAGCTGTGTATCAGTAATCGCCGATTGCACACCGACTGTATCGTAAAATTCAAGCGTTGGTGTCTCCATTAAACGGAAACCCCAACCATTCATGATCTCTGTTAAAGAATGTCTCACTTTTTTCTTCGTCTCATACAATCCAGGTAATGAATCCCGCATACCATATGGTTTCTCAAACATAAACATGTTCTTCCGCACCTCCAACACATTAAAACAAAAAATTCCGAATCCTTTAGTTCGCTAATATGATAATATGCTAACAAAATAAAGTAATTAAATCAATCATTTTTATTTCTCCCTATTTTCATCAACATATTCTGGAATTATTACATTCAAGTGACACCTGTGCCTTTTCTGCATGTTCGGTGAAGGAACGTGCTATAATACTTAAAAATATTGAATAACACAGGAGATTAACAGTGAAGTTCATCCAGACATTAATCTTAACTTTGTTGTGCGCATGTCTTGTTTATTTCGGCTTTATATACGTTTCACAACTCGACCAAGTCAAGAAAACAGCATCGCCGCAAGAAGCAGCAAAAAAAGAAAACGAAACGGCACTCTCGGCTGAAGAAACTCGTTCAACAAAAAAAGCAGAAACCACACATCATTCACTAAAAGGAAGCAAAAAAGCCATGGACGTCATTCTCTACAATCAAATGGATGCACCAAGGCTTTATAACGGATGCGAAGTCACGAGCTTAGCGATGCTGCTTCATTACAGCGGCTATGAGCACATAACGAAAAACGCATTGGCAAATGAAATCAAACGTGTTCCGCTCAATTATGAAAATGGCTTAAAAGGTGACCCTCATGACGGGTTTGTAGGCGATATGGAGAATGGACCGGGTCTTGGGGTTTACCACGAACCGATTTATCAGCTTGCGAAAAAATACGCGGGCGATCAAGTTGTCGACTTAACCGGAAAGCCTGTTAAAAAGGCCATCTATCAGTCACTTGAAAAGGGCTATCCTGTCTGGGTGATTACGACATCCACCTTCGACAAAACCGATAACATCGAAACTTGGAATACACCAAATGGCAAAATAGATGTAAGCTTTAATGTGCATAGTGTAGTCATCACAGGCTATGACAAGGAGCATGTCTACTTGAATAATCCATATGGAGAAAAGAATCAAAAGGTCGACCGTGATCAATTTGAAGATTCTTGGGAACAGATGGGCAATCAGGCGATTATCATTAAAGCGTAAAAAAACAACCTCTATCCGCATAGAGGTTGTTTTTAAATGATTTATTTTTCTAGAAATTCCTTTAGGCGGTCTTCAAGCTTTTCAGCCGTCATTGCACCTCCGCCCAGGCTGAAGTATTCATCCCCTCTTTTTAATAAAAGTGTAGGATAGCCATTCACATGAAGTTGATGAACCTTCGCAAAGTCAGCATATGCATCATTGATCGCTTCTTTTGTTTTCATACGTTCAATGACTGCGTCAGGATCAAGATGATGCGCCAAAGCGATCTCCCGATACGTTTCCTCATCACTCAGACTTTTTCCGTCTTGATAAAAAGCCTTTTGCATCGATGAAGCCAAGTACAATGAACGCTCAGGTGCGATGGATCTTAATGCAGAAAAACCAATGGCCGCAGCCTCAGAGTCTAAAAGAAACGTTCCGTTTGCTAGCAGCTTCTGATAACGTTCACCAAACTCGACACCAGTCAGCTGACTAATACGCTGATTTGCTTCTGGAATGTGCGGATAATCCTTTATCGGAAGACTCCTTTCCCCTACAAATAAACCACCCGAAACAAGTGTTAGTGATATCTCCGGATGATTTTCATGCAAAGTGCGGATACTGTTTGAAAAACCATAACACCAGCCACAATACGCATCCCATACATAGATGAAAGACAATTCTTGCTCGTTCATGCGTTAGACTCCCCATTTATCATTTTTAGGCGGCCATGAAACTGCTTATTCAGCTTCAGATACAACGGTAAAACGTTCTCCAACATGGGCTGCCTGCTCCACTTCATCAACCAGTGCAATGGCGTAGTCAGCATAGCTTACATAGCTGTCACCTTTAGAATTGACAATTAGATTGTCTTTCCCTTTCACGTATGAACCTGTACGTTTGCCAGCTGGATTAAAGAATGCGGCAGGGCTGAGGAATGTCCATTTTAATCCCTCTGACTGCTGAAGATCTTTTAGATTTTCTCCTTGCTGTGAAGCAGTAGGCACATACTCTTTTGGAAATTCTGGTGTGTCCACAAGTCTTGTTGTTTTCGCCTCATCTACAAATAGACTTCCTGCTCCGCCCACAACGATTAAACGAGTCTCAGGTGTTTCTTTTAAAATATCAATCAGCTTTTTCCCTGCTTCTACGTGAAGATGCTCCTGTCCAGGAGGTGCGCCAAATGCATTCACAATCACATCAAAGCCTTTGATGTCATCTGCTTGCAAGTGAAACACATCCTTCTCAAGAACAGCTAGTGATGAATCAGTCACTTTTTGTGCATCGCGGACGATTGCCGTTACTTCATGTCCTCTTGATTGAGCCTCTTTCACAATTTCTTGTCCTGCTTTTCCTGTTGCGCCAATAATTCCAATTTTCATGTTAACTCCTCCTGCAATATGGTTTTATGTTGATAAAGAAAGGTGTAACTAATACGGTTACAACAGAGGTAAAAAAAATTGAATTGATCATCCAATTTTTTTGATTAGCACATGCGTTAGTTCACTTAATTTGATCTCAGCAAGTACTTGCTCCATCGCACTTTGAGCCCGGCATAAGATTAATTCAAGCACCGCTTGAATATTTGCACCGATCGGACAGTCAGGATTTGGGCTTTCATGAATTTGAAACAATTCACCCTCATCTACGACTTCAACCGCTTTATACACATCGAGCAATGTGATGTCGTCTTCACTGCGGTTCAGCTGCGAACCACCTTTGCCAAGACTCGTTGAGATTAGGCCTGCTTTTTTTAATTTACTCATAATGCGGCGGATGACCACTGGGTTTGTATTCACACTTCCTGCGATATCCTCCGATGTCTGTAAAGATCCTTTTTCAAGTGATAGCAAGGCCAGAATATGGACAGCGACAGTAAATCTGCTGCTGATTTTCATGTTTTCTCACCTCTGTTGTAATCATTATAGTTACACCATGTCACATTGTCAACAAAAAAGTCTGCCGAGCTACTCAGCAGACTTAGATTGACGTGCTTCCATTTCTTCCTTCGTATAAATCATACGCATTGGATTTCCTCCAACAAATGAGCCTGCTGGCACATCCTTATGAACAAGTGTGCCAGCCGATACGATCGCTCCATCCCCAATAGTCACACCAGGTAAAATAGTGGAATTAGCTCCAATTAAGACTTCATCACCAATATAGACTTCCCCAAGTCTGTACTCTTTAATCAAATACTCATGGGATAAGATGGTTGTGTTATAACCGATTACACTATTTCGACCGACGGTGATTTTCTCAGGAAACATCAGATCAACCATCACCATTAAGGCAAACGCAGTATCCTCGCCGACCTTCATACGAAGAAAAGTTCGGTATATCCAATTTTTCATTCCCATAAACGGCGTGTACCTTGCCATTTGAATAAAAATGAAATTTTTCACCACTTTGAAAAAGGGAACTGTCCGATAGACTTGCCGCAGCGAATTGACCCCTTTTACTGGATATCGATCTGTTTTTCTCAACTTAATCAGCTCCAACAATCGCCAGGAGATCACTCATTTTCTTCAGCATGAAGTCAGGGCGATGCTTTAAAAGGGCCTCTTCTCCTTTAATAGACCAAGCCACACCTGCCGTTTTTGTCCCTGCCGCTTGACCAGACAAAATGTCATGATAATTATCACCAACCATCACCGCTTCATGCGGATCACTGCCAAGCTTTGATAATGCAAGCTGAACAGGCTCCGGATGCGGCTTCTCATTTTGTACATCATCGAGCGTCACAATGACCTCAAAGAACGGCTCTAAACCGGTCAGCTTCAATCCCATTAAAACCGTATCCCGTATCTTCGTTGTGACAATACCGAGCTTAAATCCTCGATCCTGCAGGACTTTCAATGTGTCTAAAACGGTCTCATATTCAGTCACAAGCAGATCATGCTGCTCATGATTAAACGTGCGGTACATCTGAATCATGTCATCCGTCAACTCAGGATCCATCGCAGAGAATGTATCAAACAAGGACGGACCAATGAAATGAAGAATATCCTCACGGCTGTACTGACCAGGGTAATAATGATCCAGCGTATGCTGAAATGAAGCAATAATTAATTCATTTGTATTGATTAATGTGCCATCTAAATCAAATAGCACTGTGTTGATCGTCGATTCGTTCATATGGCTTCCTTTCTAACAGCTGCATGTTCCCGCTTCCGCCAAATATAGCTAATGGCAGCTGTCAATAAAATTGCAGAAATCAGGCGGATCACAAGAAGCGGCCATACTGGAATACCAAGTGGAATAAAAACCAGCGTATCTTCGACCACCGCATGGCAGGCAACGAGGAAAATAAAAGCAAGGGTTAAGTCCTTTTTACTCACACCGTCCTCTTCCACTGCCTTCATCATCACGCCGGCTCCATACGCCAGACCAATCGTTAATCCAGCCACCATTGTCATAGACGTATTTTCTTTCATCCCAAGCATTCTAGTAAAAGGTGACAGCCACTTAGACAGTGTATGAAGCCAGCCTAAATCTCTCATGAATTGAATGATGATCATGAGCGGGATAACGATACAGGCAAGCTGCAGCACACCGAGTACTGCTTTTTGTATAGCAAGAAGAACGATCATGTACCAGCTGGAAGGCACATCAGCCGCCTGAGCTGCACTCAAAAGTCCATATTGCGCCGGCTCCTCGCCTCCCTGCCAAACGAGATGAATGACAATAGCAGAAATAACAGCAAGACTGATTCTAACCAGCAAAATCACAGATACTCTCAGTCCAACCTTTGCCGCCACTGTCGATTCGATGATCAGGTTATGGCAAAAGGACAGCATCACTGCCAAAATAAACACTTCCTTCACAGGAAGCTCTAATGTCAAAATGGCTGCAATTCCCGCATACAAATTCAGCATGTTTCCTAATACAAGCGGAATCGCTGCTTCCCCCGAAAGACCAAACAGCCCCATAAATGGCTGAATGAATCGGATGATCCAATCCATGACAGGCGTATGCTGCAAGATACTGACAAGAATAGTTACTGGAAAGATAACTTTGCCAAGAGTCCAAGTTGTCGATAGCCCTGCTTTCAAGCCGTTTTTCCATGTCTCTCTCATCTCTTCTCATCCCCCCTGCTTAATTCGATGAATTGTTCTCTTTATACGGAATTGATGCGTATCCTTTCATTCTTCTAAAGAAAATCAGTAGAACAGCCACTGCGAATATCGCAATCGAAATCATCTGTGCGATTCGAAGATGTTCCGTCAGCATTAAGCTGTCTGTTCTCATCCCTTCAATGAAGAAACGGCCGATTGAATACCAAATTAAATAAGACAAGAAAATTTCGCCTCTGCGCAGCGAAGTTCTCCGTAATAAAATCAATATGACAACACCGGCAAGATTCCATAATGATTCGTATAAGAACGTCGGGTGATAATAGGTACCATCAATATACATTTGATTAATGATAAACTCAGGCAGATGCAGATTTTCTAAAAAGGCTCTTGAAACCGCCTCACCATGCGCTTCTTGGTTAATAAAGTTCCCCCAGCGCCCAATTGCCTGCCCTAGTAAAATACTTGGTGCTGCGACATCAGCTATTTTCCAAAACGATACCTTTCTCACTTTTGTAAAAACGATGGCTGTCAGCACAGCACCAATCAGCCCGCCGTGAATCGCAATTCCACCATTCCAGATTTTAATGATTTCGTTTGGATGCTGCTGATAGTAATCCCATTCGAAGGATACATAATAAATTCGGGCACAAATAATCGCGATTGGAATGGCAAATAAGATTAAGTCAATAAACAGATCTTTATTGATTCCTCTTTTTTCACATTCTCTCAGTGCGAGCCAGAGTCCAAGCAAGGCTCCGACCCCAATAATCACACCATACCAATGAACCGAAATAGGTCCGAGCTGAAAAGCGATCGGATCAATTGGCTGAATTGCTTCGTTCATATAGTCAACTCCTATTCATCTTGGCCATTGTCTTCAATGACATCGGCAAGCTTACTTGTAAATTGTTCTGCTGCATTATGCCCCATACGTTTCAGCCTGAAGTTCATCGCAGCCACTTCAATGATAACCGCTAAGTTTCGACCTGGCCGCACAGGGATCGTCAGCTTCGGCACATCTGTATCAATAATTCTCATTTTCTCTTCTTCAAGTCCTAAACGATCATACTGTTTGCCTTGTTCCCAAAGCTCCAGATTCATCACAATCGTAATTCTCTTATAACTTCTGACAGCGCCTGCTCCAAATAAGGTCATCACATTAATAATGCCTAACCCGCGGATTTCTAAAAGATGTTCAATCAGCTCTGGTGCACTTCCGACTAACGTATCCTGATCCTCTTGGCGGATTTCCACGCAATCGTCTGCAACGAGGCGATGTCCCCTCTTCACTAATTCTAAGGCTGTTTCACTTTTTCCTACTCCGCTTTTCCCAATTAATAATACACCTACACCATATACATCGACGAGCACACCATGAATGGCAGTCGTTGGTGCCAGCTTACTTTCTAAAAAGTTGGTCAATCGACTCGAAAGTCTTGTCGTTTTTAGGCTAGATCGTAAAACGGGCACGCCATTTTCATTTGATGCTTCGATTAATTCCTTCGGCACATCACGATCTCGAGACAAAATAATGGCAGGGGTAATATCTGTACAAAGAGACATCATTCTCTGCTTTCGTTCGCGTTCTGGGAGCTGTTCAAAAAAAGAAAGCTCTGTTTTCCCTAAAAGTTGAACTCTTTCTTTTGGGTAATATGTAAAATAACCAGCCATTTCAATACCTGGTCTGGAAAGATCACTGATTGTAATGGGACGATTAATCCCTTCTTCCCCACTTACCAGTTCAAGATGAAATTGTTCCATTATGTCCTTCGTACGAACTTTCGGCACGCTTCTTCCTCCTTTTATCACAGGCGATTCAGAAATACAGCTCTATTTTATCACTTTCAATGATGAACCCAAAACAGTATTTTATCCTGTTCCTGTTTCACCGCCCTAACTGGTATAGACAACTATACTTAAAAAGAGTAAACTTAAATGAAAGATAACGAATAAGGGGGCTCAAACATGAGCGGTTCTTTATTGCTCTCCAATATTCATATTGTGACAAAGACAAAGATCATTGAAAACGGTTTTGTCGGTTTACGCGATGGCAAGATTGACTATATTTCAACATCACCACCGACAGGAAATTATGAAAAAGTATATATTTCCCGGGAAAACTTTTATTTACTCCCTGGAATGATTGATATTCACATTCATGGCGGATATGGTGCAGACATGATGGATGCGACAGCAGAAGCGATGAATACACTCGCTGACAACCTTCCATCAGAAGGAACGACAAGTTTTTTAGCGACAACCATTACACAAAACCATCATGAGATTGAGCAGGCACTTAAAAATGTCGCTCAGTGGAAACAAAGTAATGAAGAACAAGCAGGAAGTCAGGCGCAATGTCTAGGAATCCACCTAGAAGGTCCATTTATTTCTAAAGATAAGGCAGGGGCACAGCCAGTTCAATGGATTAAACAGCCCGATATTCCGCTTTTTAAAAAATGGCTGGATGCATCTGAACAGCTAATTCGAATTGTCACGTTTGCGCCTGAGGAAGACACAGATTTTGCTTTTCTGTCCCTGTTACAGGAAAAGAACATGATCCCTTCTATTGGACATACGAATGCCCATCATGACATGATTAATTTAGCAGCTAAGCATGGTGCACGCCATGTAACGCATCTTTATAACGCAATAAGTTCGTTTCAGCATCGTGAACCGAACGCTGTAGGTGCTGCTCTTACGAATGAGAACCTTTATACCGAGCTGATCACTGATGGGATTCACTCCCATCCTCTTTCCATCAAGCTTGCGTATTTGGCAAAAGGAAGTGATCGTTTAATCATGATCACAGACTCGATGCGTGCAAAAGGGCTCGGTAATGGAACGTACGAATTTGGCGGTCAGACAGTCACAGTCAGCGGCGAAAAGGCATTGCTGGAAGATGGTACACTTGCAGGATCGATTTTGCGAATGAAAGATGGCGTCAAACGGATGAAACAGCTCACAAATTGTGAGTGGACAGAGATTGCGAAGATGACCTCAACCAATGCAGCCGTTCAGCTGGGACTTGATCAACAGCTCGGTTCCATCGAAGTTGGAAAACTAGCAGATTTGGTGATTTGGGATGAATCTGGTGAACTGATGATGACGATCTGCCGTGGACAAATCGTCTTTGAAAAAAAGGAGGCCAACCACTAATGAACATCATCGAATTTGAAAGCAAGGAACAATTAGGAAAAGAAGCAGCCGCCATTATTGCACATGCAATAGCTGCTAAACCCGATGCCGTACTCGGCCTAGCAACGGGCGGTACACCTATTGATACTTACAAAGAGTTAATTCAACTTCATCAAGCACATCAATTGTCTTTCAAGCAAACAAAAACAATCAATTTAGATGAATATGCAGGGCTTGATCCAGAACACGAAAATAGTTATATGACCTACATGAAACGTCATTTATTTGACCATATTGATCTACCTCAGGGTCAGTATTTTCTTCCAAATGGCAATGCAGCTCACTTAGAAAAGGAATGCTTAAGATATGACCAGCTTATTGAGGATGTAGGCGGCATCGATCTTCAGCTCCTTGGAATCGGTCAAAATGGACATATCGGTTTTAACGAACCTGGTACCCCTTTCAACTCAAAGACTCATGTCGTGCAATTAGATGAGAACACGAGACAGGCTAACGCAAGATACTTTTCTTCTATTGATGAGGTACCTACTCATGCGATCACAATGGGAATTGCGAGCATTCTTTCAAGTAAAAAGATTCTCCTTCTTGCTTCGGGAAAATCAAAAGCGAAAGTGATACAATATTTAGAACAGGCAGAGATTCATCCAGACTTCCCAGCATCTGCACTGAAACTCCATGAAGATGTAACAGTTTTGATTGATCGAGAAGCTGGATCACTACGCTAAAAACGAGAGGATTTTCACATGTTTATTGATAAGCAGTCACCTATTCCGATGTACCATCAGATTATGGAGAACTTGAAAAAGCAGATTGAGGATGGAACATTAGCACCTGATACACTCATTCCTTCTGAAAGAGAATATGCCGAACGCTTTGGTATTAGTCGAATGACTGTCAGACAAGCCTTATCGAATCTTGTGAACGAAGGATATTTGTATCGACAAAAAGGTAAAGGCACTTTTGTTAGCCGAAAAAAATTTGAACAGCCGCTTCAAGGCTTAACAAGCTTTTCAGAGGATATGCAGCAGCGAGGGCTCAAAGCATCAAGCCAGCTGATTGACTTCAAAAAAACCGTATGTCCAGAGCACTTGCTGCCAGCCTTACAACTGTCAACTAGTGATGATGTTTTTGAACTAAAACGGATACGCCTTGCAAATGATGAACCGATGGCGATTGAAACGAGCTATATACCTGAAAGATTTGCAGGAGATTTAACAAAGGAACATTTAACTGGCTCTTTATATGAATATATAGAAACTCACACTGGTCATGTCATTGCTCATGCCAAACAGGAGCTTGAAGCCAATGTTGCCTCAAAGGAAGAAGCATACTTGCTGTCTATTTCAACAGGCGATCCTGTGCTTTCCATAACAAGAACGACTTTTTTTCAACAAGACGTTCCATTTGAGTATGTTGTTTCCGTTTATAGAGGGGATCGTTACAAGCTCATTCATACAATGGAAAGATAAACAGTGCCCCTGACACGGAGCACTGTTTTTTATTTCCTAAGAAATTTTGTTTCATCATCATTTTTTGTATGAATTTTCCATATTGGTGAAATGGCTTTTCCTTGGAAACGATCTTTTGCTACAGTGTACCAATAATAATCTTCATTTGGCTTTAAGCCCTTCCACTCAAAGCTCGCTTTTTTGCCGCTTTTTACGCCGCGCGCTTCTCCTAGAAGAACATTCGTATACACATTGAGTTCAAAATAATTGGTTTTGACAGATTTCATTTTCGGTGTCAAATCCACATCGATTGAAAATTCATCTTGATCTCCATACGTTTTAGGATCGTAAAAATGCTCTTTATTCAAGTAAGGTGAATATGTTGTAAAATGAAGCTGATTTTTTTCTTGATCCGCTGTTATGACCCTCATAAACCCTTGCCCACCTTCAGGTCCTGACTGGTAATCGGCGAGTATTTGATATACTTTCCTGTCTGCTTTTCCATCATGGTCATCATCAAGCTCATCTACTTTCCTGCTGGCTCCATGGTAGTGGCCGCTAAATACTGCCACAATATTAGGATGGCGTTTCACCACTTGGTGAAAGATGAGCTCGCCAATCGGGCTTCGGTTGCCGCTCACTAACAAATACTCATGGAAATTTAAAATGACAATACGATCTGGATGCTCAGAAATCACGCGGTTTAACCAATCAATTTCATCTTGCTTAATCCCCCAGCCCATGTACACCATCATATAATCATTGCCGCCGGCAGAGATGAGATCATAATGACCTTTATTGTTTCGATAGGATTCACCATAGTAAGGCTTATCAGCAAAGCGTTTTTCCCCGAAATATTTCCCGTATTCCGCATATAAACCGTCCTTGTGTCTAACATCATGATTTCCTGCTAAAACACCATAGGGAATGTGATTCTCATCTAATACACGCATAAATGTATCAGCACGGTGCCATTGCTTATCCTTTGAATCATCCACAATATCGCCTGTATGGAACACATATTGAATGTTTAATTTCTCCCTCTGATCTCTGATCCATTCGACCATTTGTTTAAAGATATGAGGATAGCTCTTTGCATAATATTGAGTGTCAGACATCCACACCATCTTATATGGCTTTTGTGATTTGCTGATTTCATCCTGTACTAGCAAATCAAACGTTTGATTCCTCATGTACTGTCTCACTGACAGCAGCCCTTTTAGGTAAAATTCCTTTTGATCCTTCGCAAAGTGATGAGTGATTTTATCCCACTTTTCCTGCTGGTGATTCCATGCGTACATTGTCACCTTTCTCCCCGACAATGAACTCCCTTTCCATACAGCTTCGACGATATCCTTTTCGCGCACATCATGATGAACCTTAATTTGAAAACGATGATAAGGAAAACTCTGTAAATCCTTCGTTTCAACTGCCTTTCCATCAACAAATGCAATGCGGTTCCTTTCTTGATCAGAAAAAATCATTTCTCCTTTTTGGAGAAAACTCTTTGGCGGCTCTGTCTCTGCTGCATACTTAAAAATCTTCATTGAAGGATGCAGCGATGTATATTGATAGGCACGATAAAAAGAGTAATCTAACTTATCATTGGTTGGATCCTTGGTTAGCACAGTTTGCTTTGATGATTTCATTTTCGTCTTATCTGCCACCCGTTCTGGTGTTTCTGGATGCTCATGTACGGTCTTGAACTCTTTTTTCAACGTCGACATGTTCCCAGCAGCGTCTTTTGCTTTGATCATAAACGTGTGCTTCCCAGGCTTTAATTCACTAGAGGACGTCTGATATGGCAAAGAAACTGGTTTGCCATCTACATACGCCTTCAACTCCTCTATGTCACTCCAGCGATCCGTTACTTTTGCTTTTAATGTAAAGGCGCCTTTATATTGATCCTTTGCTTGTACGTTGGTCTTAATTCTCGGCCCAGTGTTATCAACTTTCACACGTACTGAAGCGTGCTCGTCTGAGGTTTTGGCCTCAATTAGGTGCGGCCCTTCTTTCAGCCTTTTTGTATCCCACTTTATATAGGTTGAGACATAAGCCTCTTTTGGAATCTCAAATTGAAACGTTCTAACCTTTTTTGCGTTCCCGCTGTCTCCCATTCTCCATTCTTTTTGCGGCTTCGCATTGATTGGATGAATTTGTGTTCCATTCGATAAGATCATCCTGACGTTTTTCAATTCAAAATCATCATGATTCTCTCCAGGAAGCCGGTCTATCGGAGAAGACTTTGTGCCAGCGTGGAATGAGATCGTTTGGAGACCTGCCTTTTTTATCTCTTCTTCTGGTATTGGCATTGTATAGGTACGATACACTTTTGTCGAATCATCAAAAACAGAAAGTAAACGCTTACCTATAGACACCCCATTTTTAAAATATAAATTTGTTCCTTTGACATCAAATGCGATATATGGATCTGCCTCAAGGGCAGCGGATACTTGCTGATTCCGTTTTCCATCAATCCGTAATTCGATGCTTTTTTTCTGATCAGACGTTGCCTTTAATGAAAATAACCCTGAAACCGTATCTCCCTCTTCTACATTGAATCGGAGACCGTGGGCTTTACTAACCTGCTCCACATCAACCGTTTTTTTCAACGTCTTGGCTTCATTTTCGCCATCTGACGCTTCAAGCTGATATTCCAATTGTTCCTTCCCAATCAACTCAGGTGAATAAATAATATGATGAAATAACCGGTCATTTTGGTCTTTTTGCAGCAGTATTTCCTTGAACGCTTCTTTTCGATTCGTTCGATAACGCAGCTTGACGGTTTTCACGGCCTGATCATCCTGGACATCTGCTTTAATCTCTACGCTTTCAGTTGGTTTCACCGGTTTCCTTATCGTCATATCTTCAATCACAGGTTTATGGATATCTTGAGAAATTTCCTTTTTCTCAGATGGAATTTGTGCTTTTAGCACTTTACCTGGAGTGGGCTCTTCCTCAATTTTCGAAATCAGCTTCGTCTGCGTCGTACCATCCATTGGATACTTAAACAGCAAGGATTTATGCTCGCTAAACCATGATGGCTTCAAACGAAATGCGGCAGAAGAAATCTCTTCACCTATATTTGTTGTGATCGAAACAAGACGAGATTTAGAGTTGGACAGCCCTTTGCTCTCGATAATGGTTAGATGCTCGCCCTCTTTTAATTGGCTTTTGTACATGGCATTAAAGTCCGCTACAGTTAAATGCTCCTGCCCTTTTTTTCTCAGCCAAAAAACATAAGGTTTTCCAGGCGAAATGGTGATTGGATTTTTATGAAAGGAATATACATCATCCAATTCGATGCCCTGCGTGGGATTGCGGTAGCGGATCTGATAATGTTTAAGTGAGATAGGCGCATGTGTCGTGTTATATACTTCGATAAACTCAAAAGCATCTTTGCCTTTTCGATTTTTTGAATTAACGACAATTTCTGTGATGAATAAGTCCGGGATATGCGAAAGATCCTCTTCAAATCCATTTATGTGAACCGATTTCTCTGCTGTTTTGATCACTGATTTTTGCGTAAGGAACTCTGTATAGTAATGAACGGTTGGATTCCATAATTGATCTGGCGGAATTTTCGCTGTAAATTCTGGCTTCATTCCTGGCAGTCGTTCCATTGGAATCAAGCGATACCCCAGTTCATCACTTTGTTTATAATACAAGTTCGCAGACAAAATCTGTTCTTGGTCACTAATGGACGCACGAAACTGAAGGTCATGGCTTTTTCCTTGAACCGGGCGGACATCCACATGAAATTGATCAAAGATAAAAGGTGAAAAAGGCTTGTCCGGTACATTCACTTCTGCTTGAAGAAAAGGTCCTGCTAAAGCAGGCTGACTGAAACAAAAAAGAATGATAAAAAAACATAAAAGCATGATTTGTCTGCTCACGTTCACCATTTTGCACCGCCTCCCTTCGGATATTGTGTCTCCTGAAGGTGGTTTTTATGTCAGATGGAACGGAGAAACGATACAAATTTGCACAAAAAAACCGTTAGCTTTTTTTCGCTAACGGCTCTACGATTCCTTTTTGTATCAACAGATGGAAAATGGACAAAATGACAGCCATCCAAATGGCCGTTCCGAATCCATCAATGTTAAAGCTATCTCCCATAAAGCTCGATGTCATCATGAGTGTAATGGCATTGATGACAAATAAGAACAATCCTAGTGAAAGGACGGTGACTGGAAGCGTTAAAATGATCAAAAACGGCTTCACTAAAATATTGAGCAAGGACAAAATGATACTTGCCACAATGGCTGCGCCAAACCCTTCAATATACACGCTCCCGAGCCCAGGCAGAATGCCTGAATCAAAATATCCAGCAATGACGATTAAAAGTAATGCATTTACTAAAATACTGACGATCCATCTAAGCATTTATTTAGTGCCTTCTTCCGGAACAACAAAATACCAGATGAAGTAGATCAAAAAGATCGGCATAAATGCTGTCAAAAATCCGATGATAACGGTTAAAATGCGAAGCAGCGATGCATCAACACTTAAATATTCCGCAAGTCCACCAACAACACCCGCTATTTTTTTATCTGTTGCTGAACGATAAAGTTTCTTCATGTAGAATCACTCCTTGTCTGATTGGTGCTTTACTTGTATTGAGCCTGTTTTTGTTTCTGCAAAAATGGATATACTGTGCGCCGCTTGTTGATTGGCTTTGATCATTTTCTCTTTTTGTAATGTTTCATTTTTTTCTTTAATCATCTCTGCATCAAGTAAATCATGAGAGATAGACCCGAGATTGCTTTTCAGCTCAGCGGTAACTGCACATGCGCGCGGGATCTGAACGTCCACACTGCCTGTTGTCGTTTTCGCATAGATGGAACGGCACTTTTCATCTGACAGCTGAACCGCAATATTTCCGTTAAAGCTTTGGGCATCAATTGATTCACTTTTCCCGCGCAGGTCTATGAGCCCATTGATGGTTTCTACTTCAATCATACCACACTCGTGATCTGCCAGTTTGATTTGTCCGTTTGCTGTTTCAATTCCGACTTTTTCTGCCTGTAACGAGGCAAAAGAGACAACACCATTTGTGGTTTTCGCGGCAAGTTCTTTTGTCTTTAGCTTTTCCCCGCGAATCGGCCCATTAAACAGCTTGACCTTGATCTTATCGTATTGGATACGCGGTACGTATAAAGTAACATTGACTTTCATCGTCTTCTTTTCGGTTCGAATAAAAAATTTATCCCCTTCAAGCCCGCAGTCCAATTGATTGAGGAATTGCTGCCTTGCCTGCTCTCCATCCTCTGCACGGTAGATTTTCGCATGACACTCTGCTCGAATATCTCGATCGTCCCAAGGCATCACGTTGAGGCTGCCGTTCGCTAATTGAATATCTAAATGAGAGAGCGATGCGTCTTTGAACTGAAAAATATGCTCAACATCAACGGACTGTCCAAAGTTCAAATCAAGATCCACGTCTTTTACCTTTTTCACCGCAGTATCTAACCAGCCAAACAGCTTTGCCCCAAGATTTTCGGTGCCGTTTCCTTTACTCTCTGCTCCAGCTTTTTCTTCATGAAAGGTGTGATCATCCGTAGACTTTTCTAATGAGATGGACTGACCTTCTTCTAATTTTTCTAACAGCGTAATTGCTTCTTTTGCTGATAATACCCCGTCTTCTACTAATTTTAAAATTCGTTCTTTTTCATTCATACAAAGCCCTCCTAAGATTTGATGGATTGAAGTACTTTAATACCTTGAATGATATTCCAAATGACAGAGATCAAAAAGCCAATGACTACTAAAAAAGACAAGATGAACACCGTCATGACTGGAATGAGCGAGTCGCCTGCCTGTGTCGCCAATAAAAACGGGATAGACCCAAAAACCAACACAATGCATGCTGCGACCGGTAAAAGATGTGACCATAATGCCCGCATCGCATGCCGTTTCGTTTCCTTTTGGTCTACTACAAAAACCGCCACGATCGGTACGATAAACGGCATAAAAAATACACTAAAGTAACAAATAGAAGCAATAATCGACTGATCTCTATTCATATATATTCGCTCCTTCATAACGAAAATTCCTTTCTAACTCATACGTTTATTGCGTATAAAAAGTTTCAAAATCATTCGATTTACATATGACCTTAGACACAAATTATTTCTTTTTGCACCTAAGAGTAGATTCTTCACAGATTACCCTTTAAAATATGTTGAAAAGATGGTGATTATCATTATAGGGGGTAATTATTTTGACAGATCATCATAATTCAAACCACACGGCTCAAACGCTTTTAGACCTTATACAGAAACAGAAAAGCATGAACAGCGATATGATCAAGGAGCTTGAGACCATTCATCCGTCTCATCCAAAGTATGGTGATATCCGTTATTTAAAGGTACTGCTCGATAGCAGCAGCACGCATATTTTAAAGGATTTAACGCACCTCAGTAATTTAATGCCGAAGGAAGATGTGCAATAAAAGAAAAACCCCTCTATAAAAAGAGGGGTTTTCTTTATGAAGAAGTCACACTTTCTGTTTCTTTGACCAGCTGTTTCATACGCTTACGGTCACGCTTTAAAATAGGCTTCAAGTATTGGCCTGTGTAAGATGCTTCTTCTTTTGCAATGTCCTCAGGAGTGCCAGAGGCAATGATCGTTCCGCCGCCTGCACCGCCTTCTGGTCCTAGATCAACGAGGTAATCAGCAGCCTTGATAATGTCAAGGTTGTGCTCAATGACCAGCACTGTATCACCGTTCTCAACCAAACGCTGAAGCACTTTTAATAAACGGGCAATATCATCCACATGCAGACCTGTTGTCGGCTCGTCCAAAATGTAAAGAGACCTTCCGTTTGAACGGCGGTGAAGCTCAGATGCCAATTTCACGCGCTGCGCCTCTCCTCCGGACAATGTCGTTGCAGGCTGTCCAAGTGTAATGTATCCAAGCCCCACATCATAAATCGTTTGAAGCTTCCGCTTAATTTTCGGGATATTCTCGAAAAATTGGAGTGCGTCCTCCACCGTCATTTCCAGCACATCAGCAATGTTCTTCCCTTTATATGTGACCTCAAGAGTTTCACGGTTATAACGTTTCCCGTGACACACTTCACAAGGTACATACACATCTGGCAAAAAGTGCATTTCAATTTTAATGATGCCATCCCCGCGGCACGCCTCACAGCGCCCGCCTTTGACGTTAAAACTGAATCTGCCTTTTTTATAACCTCGTACCTTTGCTTCGTTGGTTTGTGCAAACACATCCCGCACATCATCAAAGACACCTGTATACGTGGCAGGGTTCGATCTTGGTGTACGGCCAATTGGAGATTGATCAATATCAATGACCTTATCCAAATGATCCATTCCTTTGATTTCTTTGTGCTGCCCTGGCTTCGCCTTCGCTCTGTGCAACTTTTGTGAAAGTGATTTTAATAGAATTTCATTCACAAGCGTACTTTTCCCTGAGCCGGATACTCCGGTCACAGCTGTAAAGACGCCAAGAGGAAACTTCGCATTCACGTTTTTCAGGTTGTTTTCTTTTGCACCTTTTATCTCAATATAGCGGCCGTCAGGCTTTCTTCTCTCAATTGGCAGCGGAATAAATTTCTCACCAGATAAATATTGTCCTGTTAATGATTTCGGGTCCTTCATGACTTCTTCTGGCGTTCCAGCTGAAATCACTTCTCCTCCATGAACTCCTGCTCCAGGTCCAATATCTATTAAATAATCAGCAGCTAGCATGGTATCTTCATCATGCTCGACGACAATCAGTGTGTTCCCGATGTCGCGCATGTTTTTCAACGTCCCAATCAACCGGTCATTATCGCGCTGATGCAGACCAATGGATGGTTCATCTAATATATAAAGAACACCTGTCAGCCTTGACCCGATTTGAGTCGCCAGGCGAATCCGCTGCGCTTCTCCACCTGATAGTGTGCCAGCCGACCGGCTCAAATTCAGATAATCTAATCCCACATTATTTAAGAAAGACAAGCGCTCTTTGATTTCACGCAAAATGAGCTGGGCAATCTGCAAATCTTTCTCAGACAACTCGATTTTTTCATAGAAATCAAGGGCATCAGAGACAGACAAATCGGTGATTTCTCCGATATGCTTGCCATTGATGAGAACCGCCAGCGTTTCTTTTTTCAGACGATATCCTTTACATGTCGGACATGGCTGATTCGCCATATATTTTTCCATTTGCTCACGAATATAATCAGAGCTGGTTTCTTTATAGCGTCGTTCAATATTACGAAGAACACCTTCAAACTCAATTTCATTTTCACGTACCTGTCCAAAATCATTTTCGTATTTAAAATAAATCCGTTCAGATCCGCTTCCATATAAAATTTTATCGAATAAATGCGATGGGATATCTTTCACTGGAATGTCCATGTCGATGCCATAATGTGTACATACGGCCTCAAGAAGCTGAGGATAGTATTGCGAGCTTTGCGGCTCCCATGGTGCAATGGCATGCTGACGTAAAGTCAGATCCTTATTAGGAATGACAAGCTCAGGGTCGACTTCTAGTTTGGAACCGAGCCCATCACAGCTCGGGCAGGCACCAAAAGGACTATTAAATGAAAACATTCTCGGCTCAAGTTCACCAATAGAGAACCCGCAATGCGGACAAGCATGATGTTCGCTGAATAACAGCTCTTCTTGTCCAATCACATCAATCATCACTCGGCCTTCGCCCAGCCGCAGTGCGGTTTCAAGTGAGTCAGACAGACGAGCAGCCACGCCTTCCTTCACCACGATACGATCAATCACCACTTCAATGGAATGCTTCTTGTTCTTTTCAAGCTCGATATCTTCTGAAAGGTCTTCCATCTCTCCATCGACTCTCACTCGCACATAGCCCTGCTTCCGAATTTGATCAAGTACTTTCACATGTGTTCCTTTGCGGCCGGAAACAACTGGGGCAAGCACTTGTAATTTCGTTCTTTCAGGATACTCTAAAATACGATCTGTCATCTGCTCAATCGTTTGTGACGTAATTTCAATCCCATGTATAGGACAAATCGGTTTTCCGACTCGAGCATACAAGAGACGCAAATAATCATAAATTTCAGTGACAGTACCAACTGTTGATCTAGGGTTTCGGCTCGTCGTTTTCTGATCAATACTAATCGCCGGAGAAAGACCTTCAATGGCATCTACATCCGGTTTATCCATTTGCCCAAGAAATTGGCGTGCGTACGCTGAAAGAGATTCAACGTACCTGCGCTGACCTTCTGCATAAATGGTATCAAAGGCAAGCGACGATTTTCCTGAACCAGATAACCCCGTAATGACCACTAGCTGGTCACGCGGGATATTCACATCAATATTTTTAAGGTTGTGGGCTCTAGCACCTTTCACCTCTATTCGTTCCATAGCCATCAGGCAATCATCCTTCCGCTTTTAGCTCTAGCAATAGATCTCTTAATTCTGCTGCTTTTTCAAAATCAAGCGCTTTTGCTGCATCTTTCATTTCCATCTCGACTTTTTCGATCACTTTTTCTCTTTCTTTTTTGCTCATTTTCGAAAGCTTTGGTGCTGCTTTTGTTTCGTATTCTTCCGAATCCTCATGTATCTTTGTTGCCTTAATAACATCTCGAATTTTCTTATGGATGGTTTGTGGGGTAATCCCAAATTTCTCGTTATATGCTTCTTGCTGTTCTCGTCTTCGCTTCGTTTCTTGAATCGCAATGTCCATCGATTTTGTCATATTGTCTGCATACATAATGACCCGGCCTTCTGCATTTCTCGCTGCACGGCCAATCGTCTGGATGAGGGATCTTTCAGAGCGCAAAAAGCCTTCTTTATCCGCATCTAAAATGGCCACGAGCGACACCTCTGGAATATCCAGTCCTTCACGAAGAAGGTTGATTCCAACAAGCACATCATATTTACCGAGACGCAAATCACGGATAATCTCAATCCGCTCAAGGGTCTTAATTTCTGAATGCAGGTAATTCACCTTGATTCCGATTTCTTTTAAGTAATCTGTGAGATCCTCAGACATTTTCTTCGTCAGTGTGGTCACAAGCACACGCTCATTTTTCTCAACTCGTGAATGAATTTCTCCAATTAAGTCATCAATTTGTCCTTCAATCGGACGGACTTCAATAATTGGATCAAGTAATCCTGTTGGACGGATAATTTGTTCCACAACCTCAGGCGTTTTCTCAAGCTCGTATGGACCAGGCGTTGCTGATACATGAACGATATGATTGATATGCTTTTCAAACTCATCAAAGGTGAGCGGTCTGTTATCAAGTGCTGATGGCAGGCGGAATCCGTGATCAACCAACACTTGCTTTCTCGCTTGATCCCCGTTGTACATGGCACGGATTTGCGGAATCGTCACATGCGATTCATCGACAACAATCATAAAGTCATCTGGGAAATAATCAAGCAGTGTGTAAGGTGTTGAACCAGGAGGACGCAAGGTCAGATGTCTTGAATAATTCTCGATGCCTGAACAAAAGCCCATCTCTCTCATCATCTCAAGGTCATATCTTGTCCGCTGCTCAAGGCGCTGCGCTTCAAGCAATTTTCCATTTTCGCGAAGCTTTTCGAGCTGTTCTTCTAGCTCTTGTTCAATATTGATAATGGCTTTTTCCATTTTTTCTTCTCTTGTGACGAAGTGAGATGCTGGGAAAATGGCCACGTGGTCACGATCACCAAGTATTTCTCCGGTCAGCGCATCCACTTCACGAATACGTTCAATTTCATCACCGAAAAACTCCACTCTGATACAATGCTCATCTCGTGAAGCAGGAAAAATCTCAACGACGTCTCCTCTGACTCGGAAGGTTCCGCGCTGAAAATCTATATCATTACGAGAATACTGAATATCCACCAGCTTACGAAGGAGCTGATTGCGTTCAATCTCCATTTCAGTGCGCAAAGACAGCACAAGCTCTCTGTATTCCTCTGGCGAACCTAAGCCATAAATACAGGACACACTGGCAATGATGATGACATCCCTTCTCTCAAATAACGAGGACGTAGCCGAGTGTCTCAGCTTATCAATCTCATCATTGATGCTGGCATCTTTCTCAATAAATGTATCGGTCTGAGGTACATATGCCTCTGGCTGATAATAATCATAGTAACTCACAAAATATTCAACAGCATTATTCGGGAAAAATTCCTTGAATTCACTGTATAACTGACCGGCAAGTGTCTTATTATGCGCAATGACAAGCGTCGGTTTGTTCACTTCTTTGATCAGGTTGGAGACAGTAAAGGTCTTTCCCGTACCTGTAGCACCTAACAGCGTTTGATGCTGTTTCCCCTGATGGATCCCCTCAACAAGCTTTTCAATCGCCTTTGGCTGATCTCCTTGGGGCTGATAGTTAGAAACTAATTCAAAGCGGTCACTCACATCAAAGCCTCCGTTTCGTTACGAAATCTATCTAATGAATATATTATCATAAAAGAACACAAAAATACGAACTAAAGTTCGGCTCTCGCTTGATTTTTATTTCCAATACAGTCATACCCTCTCTCCCTTGGCAAATAACCCTCTTAAGAAAACCTTCCTTTCAGTATGGAACATTTTGGAGTGAGATATTCGATGAGCAGAAAAAGAAAGCTGTGCTTACTAGAAATCGTAAGCACAGCTCTTGTTTAAAACATGTCAGCTTTCAGCATTAAGATAACATCATTGATGTTTTTCAGCTTTTTCTCTCTTTTCGATTTCTTTTTTAGCCATAAACAAAGCCCCAGCTACTAAAGAAATAATATCTAATCCCACAATAAAGTAGGTTTCTGTATAGCCTTTCATATACGAAGCAAATAAAAGCGCTGCTGTTAACGCAATGCCTACGTAATGATTATAAGTAACCTTTGAAAATAAAATAACGAGCAGGAAAGGAAAAACTAGTGCAAATATGGCTTTTGTAATCACAAAAACCCTCCCTCTTCATGGTCTACTTCCTTGATTATAGTAAAGATTGGCATATTGAACAATTCACAGTTTTCAATTTTGCCTTTTTTCTTCATGTTCGGAGACTTTTGTTTTAGAAATAGCAGAAAATTAGTGAGATTGTCCCCTTTGTAAAGATAGGTCTTTCCGTCTTTGACAATAACATCCAATCAATTCTATGATTAAAATGATAGTGCGCACTATCATTTTAAAAAATAGAGAGACATACAAATCATTGGCTATTTGGATAAGGGGGCATTCCCATGTATTCAGTTTTATTTCATGCGGCTGAAGAATCCGCATCACTCGCAGGGGCAAAAGGCCTGAATTTAATTAAATTAAACAATCACGGCCTGCCAGTCCCAGATGGATTTATTATTAAAACCAACAGCTTTGAAAGCTTTCTTTCATATCACAATCTGCAGCCAGCAGAACAAAACCTTTCTCAAAAAATCAAAGAAGCATCGTTTCCTTCACAAATGGAAGCAGAGCTGATCTCGTCCTTTCAATCCTTGCGGAAGACTTATCCCTCAGTTGCAGTACGATCCTCTTCTGTTGCTGAAGATCTCGAAGGCGCCTCGTTTGCAGGACAGTACGAGACCTATTTAAATATCAAAACAAATGAAGAATTTTTACAGGCGGTCAAAGAATGCTGGTCTTCTTATTTTGCAGCGAGAGTCACAGAATATAAGGAAGAGATGAATGAAAACGAGGAAGAGATGCCGCTTATGGCCGTTGTCGTTCAAGGATTGATCCATTCTGACGTCTCCGGTGTCATCTTTAGTGAGAACCCCATATCGGGGAAACCAAATGAAATGATGCTGACCGCAAGCTACGGATTGGGAGAAGCAATTGTCTCCGGTCTTGTGACACCAGACACGTTTATTGTAGATAAAGAGAACTTTTCGATTGAAAAAACACTTGGGGCGAAAGAGCTACAAATTGTTCCTTTCCAAGAGGGTGTCATCGAGGAACCAGTAGCGGAGGAAATGGCTGGCCAGTTTTGCCTAAACGATGATCAATTGATAGAAATCGCACAAATCACAAAACAAGTAGAAGAACTTTACGGACATGGAGTCGATATCGAATTTGGAATTGCAGATGGGGCGTTTTATTTACTTCAAGCGAGGCCGATTACTACAGCTCTCCCAAAAGCAGTAAATGAAACAGCGGGTGCTTCTTTTCAAATGAAGCCAGATGAGCTGCAGGAATTCTGGATTTCAATGGATGATCATATGCCTGGTCCAACGAGCCCTCTTTTCTCAAGCCTGATCATACCAGCCTTAAAAAGCGGGATGAAGAAAAATGGAGAAAAGTATCAAGTACCTGATATGAACATCAAAGATATTAAGCTTTACAGAGGCCACTTATACTCAGCACCCGCACTGCCAGAAGCGCAAGAGGGAGCTGCACCCTTTTTTGATGAACGTATATTTGAGCTATTTCCGCATTTAAGTGAACGGATGTATGAGATTCTAGAGAAAAATTTCTTTCCATTTTACGAAAAACTCGATCGCCAAATGAATGAACCTATGACCATTGAAAAAGCCATCATCGGCTTTGAAGAATTAAAGGATTTTTACATTCAAGCATAT
The DNA here is from genome assembly GCF_057592095.1 of Bacillus sp. SRI_025. Lineage (NCBI taxonomy): Bacteria > Bacillati > Bacillota > Bacilli > Caryophanales > Bacillaceae > Bacillus > Bacillus sp. SRI_025. The sequence continues at coordinate 353,347 of NZ_JBYEGB010000001.1, forward strand.
GATGATCATTTTGATATCGTCACACCGCAAGTCATACTATCATCTATCATTGAAGACATGCTTGTAACATATACCGGTGATCAAACACAAGTCGTCTTGCTGCACGAAATGATGATAGGCGTGATGAACAAATCTCTTGAAACAGACAAGCTGCTATCTGATATAGCAAAGGATGTCCTTCAAGATCCAGAACTTCATCAGGCATTTATTCATCATGAAAAGAACCCGGACCTGTTATACGCACTCAATCACTTCGAAAAAGGGAAACATTTCATTTCGAAATTGGAGGATTTTCTCCAAGTTTACGGCTGGCGATCTGTTAAAAGTCATGACCTTACGGATGAGACTTGGGTAGAAAACCCGGAGTTTATATTAGATATCATCAGAAATAACATCCAGTCCCAATGTGATTTTGATGAAGAATTTGCAAAAGCAGTGATTAAAAGACAAGAGACGTATAAACATTTTATGAGTCAAGTGAAGGATGAGTCGTTTAAAACAAAATTTGAGACGCTGTATCAATTTGCCCTTCAAGCAGCGAATATCCGAGATGACCACCACTTCTACATTGATGCAATGTTAGATGCAAAAGCCCGGGTATATCTATTAAAAATTGGTGAGCTTCTCGCAAAAAAAGGAGCCATTCCTCATCAAGAAGATCTTTGGTATCTCTACGATGAAGAGGTACAAAAAGCGCTCACAACGTCTATCTCATTCGATTCGGTTATCCAGCAAAGAAAAATGGAAATGAAAGAAAATGAAGCCATTCAACCACCAGCTTACACCGGCACTCCAACTGAAGCTGAATTGCAGCAAGTGGAAAGAATGCTTGGTTCATTAAGAGAAAATGAACACAACACACACGATGTGATCCATGGAATTGGCGCATCCAGCGGTATTGTTTCTGGAAGAGTAAAAGTCATTACATGTGCTGATGAATTCTCACAATTTCAAAAGGATGATATATTAGTTTGTAAAACGACTACACCTTTATGGACGAGCTTATTTAGAGATGCGAAAGCAGTCATCACCGATGCTGGAGGCATTTTATCTCATTCAGCTATTATTGCAAGAGAGTATATGATGCCAGCTGTCTTAGGTACTAGAATAGCAACTGAAACACTTCAATCCGGTGACCTTGTGACAGTAGATGGCAGCAATGGGCGCATTCAGATATTAAAGCAGCATTCGCGTTCATAAACTTATCATTTGGACGATATTGGCGCTCATAGGTTTTATCGGTATACTTACTTTGTTGCAAACACATTCATAACCTGAGGTGAGTATGCTTGTTAAAATCTACAAATCAACGAATCATTCGCGCAACAATGGATTTATTAACTGAAAAGGGCTATCAAAAAACAACAACCAAAGAAATAGCAACAAAAGCGAATGTGAGTGAAGCAACTATTTTTCGCAACTTTAAAAACAAACGCGGCGTCATTGCTGCCATTATGAAAATGAAATCAACACCGACAAAAACCCTAGAAGCAGAATTTAAAGGCGATTTATACACCGATTTAAAGTTTCTCGGCACCTATTTCCTTGAAGATTTGACTTCCAAAAAAGAATTTATTTATATCAGCATGCGAGAACCGGCTATGTTTAAGGATTTAACTAGTCATGAAAAGATATATCCTCAAGAACTAAGAGAAATGCTGATACAATATTTCAAAAAGATGGGTGCCGAGCATCTTGTATTAAAAGGAAAAGAAGACATTTATGCAGACATCTTCATTAGTACGTATTTTGGATTTTTCATTCAGCAGCTAGAGCAAGATCTACAACTCGTGCTCACACAAAAAGAAGATTTTATTGAGACATGCACACACATTTTCATGAGAGGAATTTCTCCCGCTTAAAGGGTGAAATTCTTCTTTTTTACAAAAGGTGGTATACACATTGAGGTTAAAAAAAGAGAGTTTGGTCATCTATTCTTTGTTGCTTGGAGCTATACTAGTTCCAGTCAACTCAACGATGATCGCTGTCGCTCTATCATCCATTTCAACTTATTATAATCAATCCCTTTCAAACATCACTTGGGTTGTCACAATTTATCTTATTGTCATGGCAGTCACTCAGCCTATCGCTGGTAAGTTAGGAGATATATATGGACACCGGCGAATGTATTTAATTGGGGTCATGCTCTTTTTAATTGGCTCGATTGGATGTGCTTTAGCACCTAATCTAGCTTTTCTTATCACTTTTCGTTCCATTCAAGCAGCTGGTGGTGCTATTTTAACACCGAATAGCATTGCATTGATTCGTGCAACAGTATCCCCCGAAAAACTGTCTAAAACAATGGGATACTTTGGGTTTGGAGCCGGTATTGGTGCCGCACTTGGACCTTTTATTGGTTCGATTCTTATTCAGAGTTTTGATTGGCACTCTATATTCTTTGTAAATATCCCATTCTTGTTCCTTACACTTGTGACCGGCGTATTACTCATTCCAAAAATAAACCATACACGCTTACAAACAAATGTGGACATCATTGGTTCATTGTACTTAACCATCGGGATTGCCACACTCATTCTATGCACAAAAAGCCATTTGCTAAATGAATACTTGATCTATGGAATTCTAGCGTTGATCGTCATTCCATTATTCTTTATACATGTACGGAAAGTAAAGAATCCGATCATCGATTTATCGCTTTTTAAAAACAGTTCATTTACAAATGCAAACCTGTCGATCATGCTAAGTAATTTTGTCATGTATGCCATCCTTCTAATTATGCCGCTGTTTATGGAGCAACAACTTTCACTGTCTCATACACAAAGCGGTATCATTCTATCGGTATTTTCTCTTTGCATGTCTATTAGTGGCTTGCTAGGGGCAAGACTCCATCCGAAAAAAGGCGCCAAAAAAATGATTGGCTTTTCATTTATCTGTCTCACTTTATCAGGGATCATGTTAATCACACTCAGTCAGTACCCTACCTTACCACTGCTTATCGTGACACTTATCGCAGGTGGAATTTCATCAGGGATTGGAATGACTAGTATGCAGATGGCTTCTTTAACGTCTGTTGATCAAAGCTTATCTGGTTCAGCATCTGGTATTTTCTCTACCTTTCGATATTTTGGCAGTATCATTTCGTCTACATTGATTGGGATCATGAGTGGTTTTCAATCTTTATTTATTGTATTAATGGGCGCAGGCATTCTTGGTTTCTTTTTATCTCAACGTGTAAAAACAAAATCAACCTCCCCATCATCTGAACATTCCGCCTAATGGTCCCTTGCTCTATGCCTATTTAGAGCGAGGGAGTTTTTCATCATTTGTATCACTGTAAGCTATAGCAAGTGCATCTATCAAATCCTGATAATCATCTTTTAAAGAAGGAAAAATGGCATATGGACAGACAAAAAAGGAACTTCAGGTGCAAATTGTCTCCCCTCACTCACCTAAAAACTCTTTTTCATTCTTTTCAGCATAGATAACTTCAATTTTTTTTCACAATTTTTGTGGTATGATTTTGAAAATAGAGAACGCAAAGGAGCGGAAGAATGGAACGTATGAAATATGTTTTAATCTGTTTATCAGCTCTACTTTTATTCTTGACAGGCTGTGGAAAAGAACAGCAATTTACACCGCCAGGCAGCTCTCAATCGATCGCTGTCATCTCTCAATTAAAAAAAGCCTCCTTTTCAATAGTTGATATACAAAAAAATAAAATGCTCTCTTCTGTGGATTTAAAACACCCACTTACTGATCTTATTCAAATTAATAAAGACGTCATCATCGCTACAAGTAAAGAGGGAGAATCCCTTATTGAAATCAATCTAAAAAATGGGACAGCAACAGATTATATGAATGTGGATAAAGGGCTGACTTCCCTTACATATGATGCAGCTTCTCATACATTAATTGCTGCAAATTCGCAGAAAAATGTCGTTTATTTTATTGATACGAAGAGTAAAAAAATAAAATCAACTGTGAAAACAGGAAAATTACCTTCTTCTATGACACTTTCTTCATCAGGTGTTTTATTTGTTTTAAATGCAGAAAGTCATACTGTCTCAGTCATAGATATTAAAAAGGAAAAAAATATACGTACGTTTTCTGTACTTGAACGGCCTTCTGGGATTCATTTTGATGGACAGTCCATTTGGATCGGCGGCCATGGTAAACAAGGTACCTTAAATAAAAGTATTCTTGCTTATGACCCTAAAACAGGCAAAAAACAGCGAGAAATAAAGCTAGGCGTTATGCCTGTTGCATTTTTTCCAGAGAAAAATTCTTCTACTTTATATGTACTATGTCATGGAGATCATACGCTATACAAAGTAGATACCAAAACAAATAAGCAGCTTGCTTCTGTTGAAACTGGTCAAAATCCGAATTATATCACCGCTGATACGACATCAATTTATGTGAGTAACTTGGATGACAACTCAGTATCCATCATCGATAAACACTCACTTATTATGAAAAATCAACTAAATGTCCCATCAGGACCTTATGCTATCGTGTTGGAGGAAAAGAAATGAAGGAACAAATGCGTATTTTAATCGTAGATGATGAGCTTGATATGCTTGAGTTAATCGGGTCTTTTTTAAAGAGACATGGCTTTCACATTACAACTGCGAATAATGGAAAAGATGCCTTGCATCAGCTTGAAAAGGAATCTATTGACCTTGTTGTATTAGATATCATGATGCCTGACATGGATGGATTTGAAGTCTGTCAGCGTATTCGACAAACATCTCAAATTCCAATTTTATTTTTAACAGCAAGGAGTTATGAGGAGGACCGAATTAGAGGTCTTGAAATTGGAGCAGATGACTACATCATGAAACCTTTCAGTCTGCGTGAGCTTGCAGCAAGAATTGAAACAACCCTGAGACGAATTAGAGGTCTTTCGCTAAAGCGCAGCCGAATACAGATTGGTGACATGGAGATTGATCAAGATGGCAGACAAGTTTACCTCCATCAACAGCCCGTTAATTTAACAAGAAGAGAATTTGATTTACTCATGTTTCTTTTGCTCAACCAAGGACAAGTGTTTTCAAGAGAACACCTTTATCAAAAATTGTGGGAATCACATTCAACGAGCGGCTCTTTAAGAACAGTCGATACACATATCAAAACACTAAGACTGAAATTAAAGGAAGCAGAACGATATATTAAAACCGTTTGGGGTGTCGGCTATAAGTTTGAGGAGGAAGAATGAAGCCATTATCGATTAAAAAGAAAGTACTCTTCTTAATCCTTGCAGTGATCGGAATCGTTGCAGCCTCAGCGCTTGCCCTTACTTTTTACTTATACCAGCATTTATATATTGATAAACAGATCGATTCCTTAAGTTTGCAAGGTAAGAAGCTGGCAGAAATCTATCACACACACGGGAAAGACAAGTATTTTACCGACAGAATGAAATGGGCAAATGACTCAAGTCAGGCGAACGTTATTTTTACAGATGATCCAATGGAACTTTCAAGTGGACTTCCTTTTGATACGGACACAAATGACAATCTCATTACGTTCAAGGAACGCCAAAAGCTCCTTCAAGGTGAAACCGTCGTGTTAATTAGAGAACACCCGAAGTTTCACCAAGATATTCTTGGCATCGCCATTCCTGTTTTCTCAAGCAATGATGATCTATCGGGAACTATTTTCCTCTCCATGCCCTTATCAGATGTATATGAACCCTTTGTTCAAATTAGATTGACGCTTGGTATATCCATCTTATTGATTATGCTCCTGATATTCTTGATCGGATATAAGAGCTCCAATAAAATTGTGCAGACCATTAATAAAATGAAAGAAATTGCAATAGAAATGGAATCTGGTGATTTTTCAAAACGAATGGCCGTAACCAAAAAAGGAGATGAGTTAAACCAGCTTAGCCGCTCCTTTAATAAACTGTCTTCAACTCTCGAAAAAGTTGAACAGCACCGCAGAGAATTTCTTGCGAATGTCTCTCACGAACTTAGAACGCCTTTAAGTTATATGAAAGGCTATGCAGAAGGAATTGAAGAAGGGATCATTGATCAAAAGAAAGGGATGCAAATCATCCAAGATGAGGCCTCACGTTTAAGCCGTCTTGTGCACGATCTTTTAGATCTTGCACAGTTAGAAGGAGACTCTTATCCACTAACGATGGAGCCAATTGTCTTTGCACAGCTGATCCACGATGTTCTTGATCAAATGGCATTCGTCGCTGATAAGAAAAGCATTACTTTCAAACGAACGCTTGAAGAGGATTGTATTGTTTATGGTGATAGCGACCGTCTCCAACAAGTGATACGTAATTTACTGGACAATGCCATTCATTACACGCCATCTGGGAAATCAATATCAATTGAATTACAAGTTCACCAAAGTGTTGCTGAATTAAGAGTGACTGACGAAGGCAATGGTATTCCAAAAGAAGATCTTCCACATGTTTCTGAGCGATTTTATCGTGTCAATAAAGCACGAACAAGAAAAGATGGCGGCTCTGGCCTTGGACTAGCCATTGTCTATCAAATCATCAAAAAACATCATGGGACATTCGACATTCAATCTGAGCCTGGGTTTGGTACAACAGCTATCATTCAACTTCCCAATGCTCCATTCAATGAGAGCTCACCTACTCTATAGCTACTCACATATTTTACTCTCATTGGAATCACTATTTTATCTGATAAATTCAGTATCCATAGAACTTTCTACAACTTGAACAGCTCTTTTCATTAAGAGCTGTTTTTATTTCTAAAAAATAAAAAAATGGCCTTTTTTTATTAACACTTTATTCATATTTGCTTGTTACACTTTTTTCAAGTGAAGAAAAAGGAGTGACATGCTTTTGATCAGACGTTTTCAGAAATTTGATATTTATTTATTTTTCATATTGATCTTATCTGCCATCTTAAACATTTATAACATTTGGGAAGATGATACGGTGAATGCGTATTATACTGCGGCTGTCACAAGTATGATGCAAAACTGGCATAATTTCTTCTTTGCTTCATTTGATCCAGCAGGATATGTCACGGTGGATAAACCCCCGCTCACCTTCTGGCTGCAAACGATGAGTGCCAAAATTTTTGGTCTCCATGGATGGAGCGTCATCTTGCCTCAAGCTTTAGCAGGCATTGGATCTGTTTATCTGATCTATCGTCTTGTCAAACCAACTTTTGGTCAAGCAGCGGCAAGATTAGCGGCACTTATCATGGCGTGTACACCTATTGCGGTTGCTGTATCTCGAACAAATAATATTGACAGCTTACTTGTCTTTATACTTTTACTAGCAACAGGAATGATGTTCAAGGCTGTAAAACAGCAAAAGGTTCTTTGGGCGATTGTTTCGTTTGCGATGATTGGCGTCGGCTTTAATACAAAAATGCTACAAGCCTATATGATCGTACCAGCACTCATTCTTTTTTACATCATTGCCTACCGAACGACATGGAAGAAAAAGTTGTTATCACTGATGATTTCAATGATTGTTCTTTTAGGTGTATCTGCTTCTTGGTCTATCGCTGTTGATCTCACTTATAAAGACAATCGCCCTTATATGGGATCAAGTCAATCGAACTCAGCACTAGAATTAGCCTTTGGTTACAACGGTCTTCAGCGGTTGACTGGTCAACAGTCTGGCGGGGGAGGTGGCACAAATCAGGGTGAGGGACAGCCACCTTCACAGCAGGGTGATCAGCAAAATGACAATGATTCATCCACCATGCCTCAGCCGCCATCTAATGGAAATCAAAACAACTCAGACAATTCAAACCAATCATCCAGTCAGGAACAGCCTTCAATGCAAGGACCACCAAGCAGTGCAAACGGCACAACACCACCTGATATGCCATTTGGCGGTAATGGTGATGTACCGCCAAATGGCGTGGGCGGAAAAATGGGAAATGGCTCCGGCATGTTTGGTACAGGAACCAAGGGATCGCTACGTCTGTTCCAATCTGAACTATCCGATCAAATCAGCTGGCTGCTTCCATTTGCAATCTTCGGTGCGATTGGTATCTTCTTCTCGACTGCCTTTGAAAGAAGACGTCTCAATACAAAACAAAAAGAAACTCTATTTTGGTTAGCTTGGCTTATACCTGTTGCTGCATTTTTCAGTGTAGCAGGATTTTTCCATCATTATTATTTGATCATGCTGGCACCACCAATTGCTGTATTAGCAGGAGCCGGATGGGTTTCGATGACACAATTATTTCAAATAGGAACTGGGTTTAAAAAATGGCTGCTTCCAATTGCGATATTCGTTACAACAGCATTTGAAACCTTTATCCTATCCACTTTTACAAGCACGATCGGTCTTGGACTAAGCATTGCAGTCGGTATCATTGGTGTTGGAACAATCCTTTCTCTGCTTTTGATAAAAGGAAAAGAAAAACGAAAACAATTCGTGTCTCTCATCGCCATCCTTGGCATGCTGGTTGCACCACTATACTGGGCAAGCACACCTCTTCTTTATGGAGGAAATAGTATGCTTCCAGAGGCTGGTCCTCAGCTTGCCACTTCAAGTGGCAGCATGAGTTCACAAGTCAATGAAAAGTTGATCAGCTATCTTGAGAAAAACAATACGGGAGAAGAATTCCTATTCGGAACAACAGATGCAACCACTGCTTCACCTTACATTATTAAAACTGGAAAAGCTGTTATGGCATTAGGTGGATTTAGTGGATCTGATAACATTCTCACTCTTAGTGAATTCAAACAGCTCGTCAAAGACGGCAAAATCAAATACTTCTATCTTTCTGGTATGAGAGGCGGCAGCTCTGACATTCTAACTTGGATTCAAAAAAATGGAAAAGAAGTATCTGCTTCTAAATGGCAGAACAGCTCTACATCCAAAGTGAACCAACAAACAGACAGCCAACAATCAGAACAAAATGATCAGTCAAATGGACGAATGGGCGGAATGGAGAGCGGCACTCTTTATGAACTATCCGTTGATTAATTCATCTATTAAAAGGGAGGAACGATGACTGATGGAAAAGAACATACAATATTCTATTGTAGTCCCAGTCTATAATGAAGAGCTTGTGATCCATGAATCCTATCAGCGACTGAAAACAGTCATGGATTCGACGGGAGAAGCATACGAGCTTCTCTTCGTCAATGACGGTAGTATGGATCGAACAGCTGAACTAATTAAAGGGTATTCCCAAAACGATCCAAAGGTAAGACTCATTGATTTCTCACGTAACTTCGGACACCAAATTGCAATTACAGCTGGGGTGGATTATGCAAAGGGAGAAGCTGTCATCGTGATAGATGCAGACCTACAAGATCCGCCTGAATTGATATTAGAGATGATCGCAAAATGGAAAGAAGGCTATGAAGTCGTATACGCCGTGCGCACCAAACGAAAAGGCGAAACTTTTTTCAAAAAGCAAACCGCTTCCCTTTTCTATCGCGTTTTACGTCAGATCACCGAAGTAGATATCCCAATTGACACCGGTGACTTCAGGTTAATAGATCGTAGAGTGTGCCATGAAATGAGAAAAATACGAGAAAAAAATCCATTTGTTCGCGGGCTAGTCAGCTGGGTAGGTTTCAAACAAATTGCAGTAGAGTACGTTCGAGATGAACGTCTAGCAGGAGAAACAAAATATCCGCTCAAAAAGATGCTTAAGCTCTCGATGGATGGAATCACTTCCTTTTCCTATAAACCTTTGAAGCTAGCGAGTATAGCAGGAATTGCCCTTTCCGCTATCGGATTCATTTCAATGTTTCTTGTACTTTACTTAAAGCTTTTTACAAACAGCACCATTACAGGATGGAGTTCATTAATTGTCATACAGCTGTTCTTTAGCGGCATTATCCTCTTTATGCTGGGAATGATTGGGGAATACATCGGCCGAATCTACGACGAGGCAAAAGATCGACCACTTTACATCGTAAGAGAGAGTTACGGGCTTCAATCAAAGCCACATCCTGTTCAACCACCTGTTCATTTCAAGCAATACAAACAGCATTAAAAAAGCGTGTGAGACCTCTTTCAAGGTCCCGCACGCTTTTTGTATTAAGCAGCTGTTTCAAACCGCTTTCTGTTTATGAAGAAAGAAAGAGTAATCATCAGATAAATGCCCATTGTGACCATTGTTTGGACAATTGGAGTTGTTGACACAACGCCGATGAAAATGGCAATGATCGCAATCACAGAAAACCATGTTGTAAAAGGATACAACTTCACGCGATATCCTCCTGGTTCTGCTACACTTCGAGATTTTAAATGCCCGACAGCAATAATAAACCAGATGAATAAGACCGTATAGCTTAAAGATCCCATTAAATAATTAAAAGTTTGACTGCCTACAAAAAGAGAAATCAATACAGCGGCATACAATGTAGATGTACACACTAGGATTGCTCTAACAGGCACCTGCTGTTTTGATAGCTTTGAGAAGCCCTTCCATACACGCCCATCCATCGCTTGCGTATAAAGTACCCTTGAGGATGCGTACAGTCCAGAGTTCATAGAAGACAAGATCGCTAGTAAAATGATACCGTTCATGATGTCACTTGCATATGGCACGCCAATCGTTGCAAACACGGTGACGAATGGACTCACTTGCTCATTGTTTACTTGATTCCAAGGAATCAAGCTGACGATGATGAAGAACGGCAGTACATAGAAACCGATGATTCGTACAAATGTACTTTGAATAGCCTTTGGAATGACTTTTTCAGGGTTTTTTGTTTCTGCTAATGTGACCCCAATCATTTCAGTCCCGCCATATGAATACACCACAACAAGCATGGCCGCAATTAAGCCGCCCGTTCCATTCGGGAAAAATCCTCCGTGGCCGGTTAAGTTGGATAATCCCGGTGCTGCATGCTGTCCGAATGAGACAAACAACATGGTTAACCCAATAATAATAAATAAAATAATAACAGCAATTTTAATAGAGGCTAACCAGTACTCTGTCTCAGCAAACATTTTAACAGAACATACATTGATCAATGTCACAACAAGTGAAATGATTAACACAAGTATCCAAATCGGCACCTGTGGGAACCAGTACTGAATAAAGATCGCAGATACGATCGCTTCTGCTGCAATGTTCAGCACCCACATTTTCCAGTATATCCAATCTAAGAAATAGGCCGGATATTTGCCTAACACAGGTTCAATTAAATCACGAAATGTTCTTGCGCCAGGTCGTGCAACCGTCATTTCGGCAAGTCCTTGCATAATAAATAATAAAATAAGTCCACCAATCATATATGCCAAAATGACAGCAGGACCTGCGATATCAATAGCAGAGCTGCTTCCTTTAAACAGACCAGCACCAATTGCACCGCCAAGTGCGAGCATCATAATATGCCTTGACGTCATTGTTCGTTTTAACTGCACATGTTCCTTTTCCATTTTCTTTAGCTCCTTTAAATTTGAATCTTCAGACAAATATAAGATAAAAGCATATAAAAAGGCCAGTCATCTCCTTGAAGAGACGACTGACCTTGCAACCGCGTTACCACTCTAATTGATTCAACCCTAGCTGAATCCATCTTAAAACCCGTTAACGGAGGTCACACGTAAAGACTTACTATTCATTCAGTCTTACCGCTCTTTGAGCGAGTTCAATGATTCGTTTTACTGCGTTGCACCAACCCGCAGCTCTCTTAAAAAACGGATGTTCATCTACTATTCTCAAGTCAAAGCGTTTATAGTCCATTTGTATATTCATCAAAGATTTTATTTTTTAAATATACTGACTAACCACGCAATTGTCAACATCCTTTTTCAGACATTCTCTTTTAACGAATCCAAACTGCTACTTCATCCATCGGACGGCGTGTTTTGCCGCGCTTCGGCTCGATCACACGATAACCAAAGGCTGCCATGACAGAAATATCATACTGACCATCCTCAAGCAGCCCTTCTTCATCTAGAATGCGATGAATCTCATCGTAGCTGAATCCCTCGACTGGGCATGAATCAATGCCAATTTGTGCAGCGGCTGTCATCATGTTTCCAAGGGCAATATACGTTTGTTTTGAAGCCCAATCAAAGAGCGTACGTTCATTTTCTAACAAATGAAGATCATTCTCTTGGAATTCTTGGTAGCGTCCCTTCACCATCTCGAACGTTTCGTCTGTCATTCCTTTGATTTGCTTGTTGATGTATTCTGCATATGCTGAATCATAACGGGCGTCTGTTCTTGCCAAGATGATCACAAAATGGCTCGCAGTCGGAAGCTGCTTTTGCGCTCCCCATGTATACTCTTTTAATTTTTCTCTAAATGCTTCATTTTGAACAACGAGGAACTTCCAAGGTTCAAACCCTACAGAGCTTGGGGAAAGTCTTCCTGTTTCTAAAATAAACGCAAAATCATCTTCTGATATTTTTTTCGCTGGATCAAACTCTTTTGTCGCATGGCGGAACTCATACGCCTCAATGATTTCTTTTTTTAATTGCTCTTTGTCTCGCATTGTATTCATCCTTTCTATTAACCAATTAGGGGTTGTGTTTCATCAATCCAATTTCTTTCCATTCACATATAGAAATTGTTATGATAAGAAAACAAACAGCCCGAATGTGTGATGTGATATCTCTATGGTATAAGAAAAGCTTCGAGTGATTCAAGTACGCACATTTTTGTTCGTTAGTTACCATCTTGTTCGTATATCACCAAATTTGCCTTAGAAAGGAGTCTTAAGATGAGTGCACCATCCAATCCAGTCAGTATTGTTAATCATGGCTGTCCCGTTTCAGTGACGACAAGTGTCATCGGAGGGAAATGGAAAGGAGTGATCCTTTATCATTTGACTTGCGGACCAAAACGCTACAATGAATTGCGCCGGCTTCTGCCAAGAATTTCTCAGCGTGTCCTCACACTGCAATTGCGTGAGCTTGAACAAGACGGCGTCGTTCATAGAGAAGTCTATGAGGAGGTCCCCCCTCGTGTCGAATATTCACTCACTTCTCTCGGAAATACCTTAAAGCCTATCATCTTCGCCATGCGTGAATGGGGCGAATCCTATGGGAAAGAAGCGCGCCCAAAAGAAAAAAGCTGCCATCTCTAGCAGCTTTTTTTAAGATGAAATTGCCGTTGGTTCTTGCTGTGGATCATCCTTTACAAACAGGATGCCAAGCTGATGATGCTCCCCTTCGTAAGAAGCACGTTTCTCAAATCTTGTCTGACCATTTAAGCCAATGATCTCGAGCTTTGTCAGAGCACGATTGGTTTGAAGGGCTTCATAAAATTCCGAAACGGTTTTTACCTCAATTCCATTCACTTTTGTAATGACTTCTCCGATCTCAAGCTTTAAATCAGCCGCTGGTGTATTTGGAATAATTCCTAGCACCATCAGCCCTTGATTACGCTTAGAGAAGTAGAACGGGGCAGCATTGTCATTGACCCTCTGTTTCCATGAGAGAAAGGCTCTTCCTACCACCGCAATCAATACAGCTCCCCAAGCAATCGGTTCAAACCAAATACTTGCAGCACCTAATAAGGCGACAGCGAGTCCGAGCATGAGAATACGCCGCGCTGTAATTTGAATACTAACAATTGGCAGTGAGCCTTGAATTCTCTGACCGAATCCGATGATATAAGGAATCAAAATAAATGAAAAGCTTTGATCATGCACTTGAAGCACCGGCCACCATGGCAGAGAAGAAGTGAATTCACCTGCCGGCATCAGCAAAACAAGCGGTAAAAGCCACAGACGGTTTGCCCGCTGCTGACCAATTAAAAGTCCTCTCGCACTCATCACCATAGCAGGCGATGTACGTAAATGCGCCGTTCGATAGGCTAGGATCCCCTCGGTCATTAATAAAAGTCCTAGCAGAATGACAACGGCTGATGCATTCATCATTGAGAGCTGCGGCAGCCAAGAATGACTCACTTGGAAATGCATCAGTCCAAGTGCCGCAATAAAACTGAAACCGAGTGTGTATGCAGACGAAAGCGCACTCGCCTTAAAGAATAAAGAGAAAACGATGGTCATCGCTGCAATCAGCACGATGAATCCAGGGGGGAGGGCAATCCCTAAGCCTACTGAAATGACGGATAGGCATATCCCTAGAATCCATCCCTTTGAATATGTAAATTTAAGTTCATCGTATACATCTTCTATTCTTGTTTGAAACGCTTTTCTCTCCCGCTTTACGCGGATGTAGCCATGCAATAGGCTGATTAATATCATGAAATAAAAAAGAGGATGGATTAAAAACAGACCGACCGCTTTTAATCCGGCTCCCATCCACTCCGAGCTCATTATCGTTCACCGCCCAAGTCAAGCATTTTCTCTTATTCTATCAAATAAATCGATGCTTGACATCAGGTTTATTTCTCCTGATTCATCCAAAGTGTGACATTCGACAGTGAAAAATCTTTTAAGTAGTGATTGACATCTACATCTAGTATGCCGCCGAGCAGCTGCATCGACCTCTTGATGTCGGTTAAGTTTATACCAAGTCTCTTATGATTATCCATTAAATAATTGAAGTATATCTCAGCACAGTCTTCATCGATTTCGTCGACTGATTCTACCGTTGTGTAATTGACCAAGTACCTGCTTAACAGCATGAGCAGACTTAATGCCTTTGTAGCGGAAAACGTCACATCTTTCGAACGACTCTTAAGTTCCTCTACCAACTCGTAATATTTTTTCTCTCTCACAATACTTGCCCTTTTCAATTGTGTACCCCCATTTACTAGTTCTTTTAAGAAAAGCGCAAACCTCGGTACAGCTTAATGCTCAAGCTGAATATCCGCAAAAAATAAAATATTTAAAATGAGTGCTACTTTTTATTGTAAGAATTATTTATGTAACATACAACTTTCAAAAGTTTCATTTTCATGACATGTTTAAATCAACAGAAAGTCTCTTATATACATATGTTATCGGGTAAAATCGAAGGAATGTTATGTTTTTTGTAAAATAAATGAATATATTTCTCGATATAATTTATTTTTAATCATAAATTATTACATGTTCATGACACTTATGAACCAAAAAAAAGAGGCTATTATTCGCCTCTTTATTTTTTAAGATATAGTGCTTTTAGTGCAGTCTGTAATTGAAGGTCATTTTTTTCGTATGATTTCACTTCATCCACCATTTTGTTCATCATTTCCGCTGTTTTCAAATCAATGACACCTGATTTATCGAGATTGTATGTGCTTTGGAAGGCAAGTACGGCCTTTTTCGTTTCTTCATCAAAATATCCATCTACTCTGCCAGGGTCAAATGACAATCCCTTTAACAGCGTCTGGGCTTGTCTCACTTCTTCATTGTTCATATCAAGCTGAAGCGGTTCTTTTAGCTGAAGCGGACCTGCGGTAAAGTAATCTGGCTGATGAATAGCAATTGTCGGTACGACGCCTTTTTTGTGTATCCAATTGCCTTTTGGGGTGAGCCATTTATACAGCGTTAATTTAATATTACTTCCATCTCCCATCGGAACCGCCTGCTGCACAGTTCCTTTTCCAAATGAGACATCACCGACGACTTCATACTTTCCGGCTTCTTTCATGGCTCCAGCAAGTATTTCCGAAGCGGAAGCACTGCCTTTATCAATTAAGACGTTAACTGGGTAAGGCTTTTGTTCTTTCAGTTTTGAAAAATATCGCTTCCGGTCGCCATTCCGTTCTGCGATTTGAATATAGGGCTGATCCTTCGTAATAAAATGCTTCAAAATATCTTCCACACTTTGCAGATAGCCGCCAGGGTTTCCTCTCACATCCAGTACAAGGCCTTCTATGCCCTTTTTCTCGAGCTGTTTCAGGCTTGACGTGAAATCCTTCGCCGTATCTTCAGAGAAGCTGGAGATCGCAATATAGCCTGTTTTATGCCCATTGACCTCTTTTACAGAGGAAGTCACTGTTTCAAGCGGGATTTCCTCTCGTTTGATATGGAACGTTAGCTCTTTTTCAATCCCATTTCGTTTGATTGTTAAGGCGACAGAAGTTCCTTTTTTCCCTCTTATTTTCAGCACAGCATCGTTTAAGCTTTTTTCTTTCATCGGTTCACCGTCAATGCTGATGACTTCATCTTTCGGCTTTAGACCCGCTTTTGCCGCAGGGGATTTTTTAAAGGCTGAGACGATAATGATCTTTCCTTCATCCATCCCCACTTCTGCCCCAATTCCCTCAAAGGAAGAATCAAGCGAATCAGAAAATTGCTTTGCGGTTTGCTTGTCCATGTATACTGAATATGGATCGTTTAACGTCGAAAGCATTCCTTGGATCGCGCCTTCAAGCAGCTTTTGCCGATCCACTTCCTCTACATATTCATTCGAAATAAGGTCATAGGCTTTCTCGATCTTTTCCATCCCATTCTCTTTCGCCTTATCACTTGATTGAGCTTGTCCAGCCATTACAGCAGCTGCTTGCAGTGACTCCGCATGAGTTCCCTCTTTATGCGTCATCACACCTGCACTTATTAAGAGAACGACACTTGCCATAATAGATGCGATTTGTTTTTTCATATTTGGCCTCCTTCTTCAACTCTTCCTGATGACCTGAGTTATTATATGCCAGAAGAAGGGATTTCATGTAAAGACATTCTCCCGTGAAGGCTTGACGAATCATTTTATTAGGTGTAATTTTTATTTTGTTATGATTGAGAAGGAGTCTTCGCTATGTATATTATCTTGACGATGCTTTTATTAGGAATTTTATTAGGTTTTGTAGGAGCAGGCGGGGCGGGATTTGTCATCGCATTGCTTACATTAATTTTTGATATCCCTATCCATACAGCACTCGGGACGTCATTAGCCGCTATGGCATTTACGACACTATCAGGTGCATACAGCCACTACAGGGAAGGGAACATTCAGTTAAAATCTGGTTTGATTGTCGGGGCTCTGGCTTGTATTGCTTCTTTTGCCGGGGCTAAGGTCGCTCCTTTTATTCCAGAAGAGAGTCTGCACTATTTAACAGCAGGGATGCTTTTTTTATCCGCTGTTTTTATGATGATCAAACTATTTGTTCTTAATGAAGAGGCTGAGCAGCAACCGCTTTCTTCACGTCAGCTGATGACAAGAGGCATTATTTTAGGCCTTGTGTCTGGAATGCTGTCAGGCATGTTTGGTATCGGGTCTGCACCATTTATTCAAGTAGGACTTTTGATTTTACTGAAGCTGTCGATTCGGCAAGCCGTTGGCACGACGATGCTTGTCATTATTCCGATTTCCATCGGCGGTGGAATTGGATATATTTCAGAGGGCTATGTTGATTTTATCTTGCTGATCCAAATATTAATCGGAACCGTCTTAGGCGCATTTATCGGCGCGAAATTCACACGCCTTGCACCGAAGCTCTTATTGAAATCAGCTGTTCTGTTAACACCTATTATTGCCGGGTTACTGCTGTTATTTTAATTCTATCTAGACAAAGAAAAGCCGATAACGTCATGTTATCGGCTTTTTGATTAGCGGATATATTGCGCTGGATTGACTGCATTTGATTTCGCGCCATTCCATAATCCTTTATGAATTTCAAAATGAAGATGCTGACCATGCGATTGGCCGGTATTTCCCATATAGCCAAGGAATTGTCCTTGTTCAACTCTCTGTCCTGTTGACACACTTCTTGTAGACAGGTGGGCGTATACAGTTTGATATGTCTGTCCATTGATATTGTGCGTAATGAACACAACATTTCCGTAGCTCGATGAGTAGCTTGAGTTTGTGACGGTTCCAGATGCTGCTGCATAGACAGGAACTGTGCCTTTTGCTGCAATATCTAATCCGAAGTGGTTTCCGCCAGAACGTCCGCCAAAGCCAGATGAGAAACGCCCTGCAGCTGGTTTAATAAAGCCTGAGCTGCTTGCTGGTGTATCAGATACTTGATCTGAGCCGCCGCTACGAGGTGCAGGTGCATTTTTTTCAGCTGCTTGCTTTGCTTTCGCCGCTTCTTCCTTTTGACGGTGAGCTTCCTCAGACTTCACAGCCGCTTTTTGGTTCGCAAGAATTTCTTGTTCATTCTCAAGCTTGCCTAGTTCATCATGTGCATGATTTTTTTTATCTGTCACATCACCTAAAATGTGTTCTTTTTCTTTATGCTTCTTAGATAAATCTTTTTTCAGTGCTTCTAGCTCTTTCAGAGATGTTTCAAGTCCACTTAGCTGATTATTTAGCTCTGCTTCTTTTTGCTCCACCAGCTTTAAATCATTTTCATGTTCTGTAATCATGTCTTTGTCTGCTTCAACAATCGTTGTGACAGCCCCAACACGACCGACAAAATCACTAAAGCTGCGAGCACCTAGCAGCACATCTAAATAGTTGATCGTACCGCCGCTTTTTTGCATAGAACGAATTCGGTCTTTGAAAATGGCTTTTCTTTTTTCAATTCGCTCATTGATGACTTGAATGTCTTTTTTTAGCTTCTTGATCTCTTGCTTCGTTTTTTTAACTTCTTTCTCTTTTTCAGCGACTTTTTCAGTTGCAGTACTTACCTTTTGGTCAATTTGTTCAATTTCTTTCTTGAGCTTTGATTCTTTCTTTTCAAGCTTTGCCAGCTCTGACTTCTTCTTCTTCAAGTTTGATTCAGTCTTCGATGTTTTCTCTTCGATTTGTTGACGTTTTTGATCTAGGTCTTCGTATGCAGATGCACGATTCTCGTTCCCTGGAATGTATAGCCACGTTGTTCCAATAAACGCTGCCATTCCAGCCATCATCAGCTTTCTTTTCAAAACGATATTCCCCTCCCATGACAACTGTCGACATGAAGAGCCGACCGGATGAATCGGATCAACCGGTCACATCTTCTATAGAATTCTCGAATGCTGCCATCAAAATATATTTATACTTTTAAGAATTTACGGATAGACGTTAAGCTTCCCCATACCCCAATGATTGCACCGATCACTAGCAGGATCAGTGATACTTGATAGACAAACGGGTTGTATGGAAGCATTGAAATAAATGAGCCTTGTACTCTCGGTGCGACCCAGCCCACTGCATATTGATACGTGCCAAGCAATAGGGCAATAGGTATAATGGAACCAAATACACCAAGCAATAATCCTTCAATGAAGAATGGCCAGCGGATAAACCAGTTCGTTGCACCTACCAGCTTCATAATCTCAATTTCTTTACGTCTAGCAAAGATCGTAATTTTGATCGTATTGGAGATTAAGAACATAGCTGTAAATAACAGCCCAATAATGAGCACAATGCCGACATTACGCGCTACTCCGACTACATTAAAGAGTCGGCTGACCTCTTCTTTCCCATAGGTTACCTTATATGTACCCTTTAGGTTTTCTAATTTCTTCGCTACTTTTGGTGTATCGTGAGGATCTGTTGTTTTCACAATGAACGCATCGTTTAATGGATTTTCTTGATCAACAAGTCCCATGGATTGTCCATTTTCTCCAAAGCTTTTAATCAGTGCTTTCAGTTCGTCATCCTTAGATGAGTACTTCACATTACTGATTTCAGGAATCTTTTCAATTTCTGCTTTTAATTCATCCTGCTGCTTTTGATTCGCCGTTAATTCGATTAATACTTTTACTTCTACTTCTTTTTCAGCGTTCGATGCCATGTTATTCAAGTTGAGCATAATCACAAGGAAAACCCCAACTAAAATCAATGTGACAGTAACCGCACTAATTGATGCAAAAGTCATCCACGTGTTTCTTCCTAGTGAACGGAAGCTCTCACGTAAATGCCGCGAGAGAGTTTTAATCATAAATTCCGTACTCCCCTCTTGCTTCGTCACGCACAATCATTCCATCTTCGATTGCGATGACGCGTTTCTTCATGGTGTTTACAATTTCTTTGTTGTGTGTCGCCATAACCACTGTTGTTCCGCGGTTATTAATCTCTTCGAGCGTCTTCATGATTTCCCAGGAAGTGTCTGGATCAAGGTTTCCTGTCGGCTCATCTGCAATGACGACCTCAGGGCTATTGACGATCGACCGAGCGATAGATACACGCTGCTGTTCACCGCCGGACAGCTGGTCAGGAAATTGGCGCGCTCTGTGTTTTAGCTGGACCAGATCGAGAACGTCAAGCACTTTTTTCTTAATGATATGAGGCTGTTCACCAATCACTTCAAGAGCAAATGCAACATTCTCAAACACAGTAAGAGTTGGAAGCAGCTTGAAATCTTGGAATACTACGCCAATTTCTCTTCTTACGTAAGGAATTTCTTTTTCCTTCATTGAACCTAAATCTTTGTTATTAATTAAGATTTGCCCTTTGGTTGGCTTCTCTTCACGATACATCATTTTGATGAAAGTGGATTTACCAGCACCACTGGGACCAACAACATACACAAACTCTCCTGGATGGATAGAGACATTGATTCCATTGATCGCCTTTACGCCATTAGGATAGATCTTGTAGACTTCCTTCATTTGAATCATGTAATCACCTAATCTTTTCTTATTCGCTGACTAACAGCTATCATGATGTTTTGACACTTCTCGTCAAAAAACGTTATGTATGGTTACGCACATACCCTTCGATACTTACTAGCAATTTATGTCCTTTTCATCCAAAAAGATGAAAAAATTGAATCGTCTCATTTTCAACAACTCCAATTATACGTCATGAATCGACGCAATGGTATTACATTTATATTTCAAAACTTATAAATAAAAGGTAAATAGAACAACCAAAACCGAAAAACGTGCCTTTATACCCTTATTTTTTAAATAAAATTTAATATAATGCGTTTTCATACTATCCAAAAGTCTTTTTCTACATATAAAAAACAAAAAAACCTTGTCGATTAGACAAAGGTTTTATTTTTTCTCTGCAAGCCATTTTGCTACTTCTTTTGCTTGCTTCTCATCTACCATTCCGCTTGGCATAGAGCCTTTACCGTTTTGCGCAATATCTGCGATTTGGCTTTCATTATATTTCTTCCCTACTTCTTTCAGGCTTGGTCCGCCTCCGCCAGATAGGTCTTTCCCATGACAGCCAATACAGTTTTGCTGATAGATCTCCTCACCACTGCTCACAGATGAAGCACTTTTGCTGCCTTCTTTTTCGCTGCTGCTTGAATTTCCTCCACAAGCCGCGAGAACAAGAAGCATTGCTGCAAATAGCATCGTTAATCCGCTTTTTTTCATCTATTTCCCTCCCTTACAATCATTTGGTCAACGCTATTATATCCTTGTTTATGCCCTTTTAAAACCCTCACCAAGCACCTCTTTTGCATCCATTACAATGACAAAAGCTGATGCATCGATTGCTTTCACCACTTGTTTCAACTTTGTGAATTGTGACTGCCCAACGACACACATCAAAATTGGGCGGTCATGATCGGTATATCCTCCGACTGCTGAGATCTTCGTCACACCGCGGTCAATTTGATCAAAAACCGCCTGTCTGACCTCATCTTCATGCCCTGTAATGATCATCGCCATTTTCGAATGACTGAAGCCAGCCTGTACCACATCAATCGTTTTACTCGAAATAAACACACCAATGACCGCGTATAGCCCCTCTTCGATTCCAAAGACCGTCATTGCAGCCAGAACAATCAAACCATCCATCATCGCTAAGCAAGTGCCTAGCGTGAGTCCGGTGTACTTATTGATGATTTTGGCAGCGAGTGCCGTTCCACCTGTTGATCCATTCCCAAGGAACACGAGCCCTATACCGATTCCAATGACCACACCGCCAAAAATAGCTGCCAGCAGCGCTTCATGTGTGACAGGTGCAATATGTCTTGTGACAAACACCATGAAAGGTAAAAAAATCGAGCCAACGAGTGTTTTCACTCCAAATGTACCGCCTAATAAATAAAAGCCAGCGATAAACAGCGGAATATTGAGCCCCCATTGCACATACGCTGCTTCAAAGCCGAATGACTGCATAATGGTACTAATTCCGCTCACACCGCCTGCTGCAATCTGATTCGGCAATAATAACGTATTAAATCCAATCGCCACAATGGCAGATCCGATTAAAATGAACAAATAATTTTTCACTTCAATCCAAAATTGTGAATATCCCTGCTTCATGTCTTTCTTCCTCCGTTACTTCTGAATGCACACCTATTTTAAGCCCTCTTAAAACGATTGTAAATAACAGCCAAATGCAGTGCTAATGGATTAACACTTTATCACACAGACGGATCAGCGTACTTGCCAGTTGGCATAGGAGTAAATGATGGTATATTTAATATGTACATGAGAAAGAAGGGGCATGCGATGAAGAAAATACTGAAGATAACAGGTATGACATTACTTGCACTGATCATCTTAGCTTTTGGTGCTTTCTATATATGGAGCCGCTTTACATACGGACCATCAGAAGCATTAAAAAAACAGGTGAACATGGAGCGAGTGGAACATAAAAACGATGTTTATACTTTTGAAGCATCAAAAAGTGATACTGGCATCATTCTCTATCCTGGGGCAAAGGTGGAACCACTTGCGTATGCCTATATTGGGGATACGCTGATGAAAAAAGGCTACTCTGTCTTTATCCCTGACATGCCATTTTCTTTTGCGATCTTCAATACAAACAAAGCGCAGGACATCATCAAAGATCATCAAACGATCAAACACTGGTATATTGGCGGACATTCACTTGGCGGGGCAGCTGCCGCTATGTTTGCAGAAAAAAATCAGAGCAAGCTAGATGGACTCTTTTTTCTAGCATCTTATCCAGCATCAGATGACCTGAAACAATCGTCATTAAAAGTCCTCTCTATTTCAGGTGAAAAGGATGGGCTGGCAACACAAGAGAAAATCAAAAAATCGAAAGCAAATCTGCCGTCTCAAACCGTTTATCATGAAATAAAAGGCGGGAATCATGCGCAATTTGGCATGTATGGCAAACAAAAAGGAGATCAGCCGGCGGACATTCCACCCCTGTCTCAGCAAAATGATCTCATTCAGACAATGCTGGATTGGCTGAAGCCAGCAAAAAAGCTCCCATAACGGGAGCTTTTCACTTTTATTTTTTCGTCACTTCTAAAAATTCTTCAGCATCTGCTACAGCCAAACGAATGGCTTCTTCCCAAAATGCTTTTTGGGTAAGGTCAACGCCTAGATGCTTTTTAGCTAAATCTTCCACTGTCATTGAAGCAGTATCTTTTAATAATGCAATGTATTTCTCTTCAAACGATGTACCAGCCTGCAATGCTTTTGCATAAATTCCTAACGAGAACATGTATCCAAAGGTGTATGGGAAATTATAAAATGGAACATTCGTGATATGGAAATGCAGCTTAGACGCCCAGAAATGAGGATGGTATTCATCTAATGAGTCACCAAACGCTTCCTTCTGCGCTTCGACCATCAATTCATTCAATCGGTCAGCTGGCACTTCTCCTTGTTTACGCTCTTCATAAAACCGCTGTTCAAATAAGAAACGAGATTGAATGTTCATGAAGAATGCTACACTGCGCTGTAGCTTATCCTCTAACAAGCTGAGACGCTCCTCTTCATTTGCCGCTTCTTTTAATGAAGCATCAGCTACAATCATTTCTGCGAAGGTGGACGCTGTTTCAGCTACATTCATTGCGTATTTGCGATTCAGAATGCGAACATCCTGCATCACGTCCTGATGGAATGAATGACCAAGCTCATGCGCTAGTGTCGCCACATTGGATGGACTTCCTGAGAAGGTCATAAAAATGCGTGATTCTCCGCTGTCAGGGAAATTTGTACAAAAGCCGCCTACCCGTTTGTTTGGACGGTCCTCAGCTTCTACCCAGCGTTCGTTAAAGGCTTTTTCTGTAAAAGCAGCGAGCTCTTCTCCAAATCCAGCGAAATGTTTCACAATAAAAGCAGCTGCTTCTTGATAAGGATAGATTTTGGTCTCACTGCCGATAGGAGCCCCAACATCGAACCAGCTCAGCTTATCCACTCCAAGCATCTCAGCTTTTCGGTGTAAATAATCAATGAATGGCTGCTTATGTTCATCAATCACAGACCACATTGTATCAAGGGTTTCTTGTTTCATACGGCAAATTTCAAGCGGCTCTTTTAAAATGTGATCCCAGCCTCTTGCTTCATACACTTGCAAACGAAAACCAGCTAGGTGGTTGAGCGTACTAGCAAATAAATGTTCATCCTGCGTCCATGCATGCTCTAGGTTGTGGTAAACGGCTTTTCTGACTTCACGATCTGAATCATCCATAGCATTTTCCGCTTGGCCTACAGAGATCATCTGCGTTTCACCATGCTGTTCAAACGGAATGGTAATTTTATTCACTAAGCTGGAATAAAGCTCATCCCACGCATGGTAACCATCTACAGCCAGCTTTTGGATCAGTGTTTCTTGTTCAACAGGTAATTGATCCTTCACACGGTCTCTTCGCTCATTTAATATGTAGCGGACATCTGAAAAGGCTGCTGAATTCATCAGTTCTTCCCACTTGTTTGCAGAAATAGCAGCAAGCGCTTGATCAAACAGTGCAAGGATGGTTCCTAAATCCGCTTCTAGCTTGGCAATCGTACCTCGAAGGCTGCCTGCTTTCATATCCTTCGTATTTTGAGCTTGGAGGCAGGATACAAATGAACCTGCTTGAGACAATTTTTTATATGTAGTTTCATACGTGTCAAGGACAGACGTTAATTTGCTTTCAATGTGTGTATCTTCTTTTGAAAAGGCATCCACCTTTTGTCGTAATTCATCCAATAGCTGCTGAATGGTTTGCAGGTATGTCTTAAATTCTGGTGAAGAACTGCCTCCTTTAAAAAAGGCATCTAAATCCCACGTTTCTTGCAATGGTGTTAATCCCAAAATATTTCCCCCTTTATTTGCTAATTTCATCATACAAAGGATATAGAATCAGTATGTCGTATGTATTCCTTTATATTCATTATATTTTCTCACAATTAAAAAAACCCGGCAAGAAGCCGAGTTTTTATGATAATTTCGAACGTAGGTATGCATCGATAAATGAATCTAAATCTCCATCCATCACCGCTTGAACATTTCCCATCTCCGTATTGGTTCGATGGTCTTTCACAAGAGAATAAGGGTGGAATACATAAGAGCGAATCTGGCTGCCCCAGCCAATTTCTTTCTGCTCTCCTCTGATTTCATCCAATTCTGCCTGCTGTTCTTCGATCCGTTTTTGATAAAGTTTCGATTTCAACATTTTCATCGCACGTTCTCTGTTTTTGATTTGTGATCTTTCTGTTTGGCACGTCACGACGACATTGGTTGGAATGTGTGTAATACGAACAGCAGAGTCCGTCGTATTAACGTGCTGTCCGCCTGCACCGCTTGCACGATACGTATCTACCTTGATATCCTCTGTGCGAATATCAATATCAATTTCTTCATTGAATTCCGGCATAACATCACATGAAACGAAGGATGTATGTCTACGGCCAGATGAATCAAAAGGAGAAATACGGACCAAACGATGGACACCTTTTTCTGCTTTTAAATAACCGTACGCATTATGCCCTTTGATCAGCAATGTCACCGACTTAATTCCTGCCTCATCACCTGGAAGGTAATCAAGCGTTTCGACCTTAAAGCCTCTGCGCTCTGCCCAGCGAGTGTACATTCTCAGAAGCATAGAACCCCAGTCCTGTGATTCGGTACCGCCTGCACCTGGGTGAAGCTCCAGAATGGCATTGTTTTTATCATAAGGTTCGCTTAAGAGAAGCTGCAGCTCAAATTCGTTAAATTGCTTCGTTAAGTTCTTCAGCTCTTTTTCAAGCTCTGCATGAAGCTCTTCGTCATAATCTTCCTTTAATAAGTCATGCGTCATTTGCAGCTCTTCATGCGATTCACTGAGCTCATGATAGGAATTCACAGAATCCTTCAGTGCATTGGCTTCATTGATAACGCCTTGAGCCTTTTGCTGATCATTCCAAAAATCAGCCTCTGACATCGTCGCTTCAAGCTCTGCGATTTTAGCTTCTTTTGTTTCTAAGTCAAAGAGACCCCCTAAAATCAGCTAGCCTGCTAGCCATATTTTCAAGCTCTTGTCTAATTTCTACTAATTCCATATCCTTCACCTCATAGATGTATGGGGGCTGACATGAATAGAAAGAGGTTTTCACCTCTTTCCATTACTTATTCTGTCTTCCCATGACAATTTTTATATTTCTTGCCGCTTCCGCAGTGACATGGAGAGTTTCGTCCAATGTCTACGACTTTACGTACCGGCTTTTTCTTCACTGTCTTCTCCTCATCGCCCTCTTGTGGCTGATGAGCCGTTGTTTGACCTTGAACCACTTCTTCGCGTTCTAGGTTGTTTTGGATTTCTGATTTCAAGACATACTTGGCCACATCATCTTCAATTGAAGCAACCATATGCTCAAACATCGCAAATCCTTCCATTTGGTATTCACGTAGCGGATTCGTTTGTGCATACGCACGTAAATGAATACCTTGACGCAGCTGATCCATTGCATCGATATGGTCCATCCACTTCGAATCCACCGCACGAAGAACGATGACTTTTTCAAATTCACGCATTTGTTCTTCGCCAAATGTTTCTTCTTTTGCATCGTATTTTTCTTTAATACGATCCATGATGAAAGTTGTGATTTCATCTGCTTCTTTACCGAAGATATCTTTGACCGTGATGGCACCTTCGTCTAAATAGTTCGTGTTGATTAATTCAACAAGACCATCTAGTTTCCATTCTTCAGGCAGCTCTTCTTTTGGCGTATAAGATCCCACAGCACGCTCAATTGAAGATTGAATCATATTGATAACAATTGATTTTAAGTTGTCGGAATCGATGACTTCAAAACGCTGTTTGTAGATCACTTCACGCTGTTGACGAAGCACATCGTCATATTGCAGAAGCTGCTTACGGGAATCAAAGTTGTTCCCCTCTACACGTTTTTGCGATGATTCAACGGCTTTAGACACCATTTTACTTTGGATTGGTGTAGAGTCATCCATGCCAAAGCGGTCAAGCATCGCCATCGTCCGCTCTGCACCAAATCGGCGCATCAATTCATCTTCCATGGATAGATAGAATTGGGTAATCCCTGGGTCTCCTTGACGTCCAGAACGTCCGCGAAGCTGGTTATCAATCCGGCGGGATTCATGACGCTCTGTCCCGATAACAGCCAGACCTCCAAGTTCTTTTACACCTTCGCCAAGCTTGATGTCTGTACCACGTCCTGCCATGTTTGTCGCAATGGTCACAGCACCCTTTTGACCAGCCTCTTCAATAATTTGTGCTTCACGCTCATGGTTTTTTGCGTTTAACACTTGATGAGGAATGCCTTTATTTTTAAGCAGCTTAGAAATAAGCTCAGATGTCTCAACTGCTACTGTTCCGACAAGAACTGGCTGTCCTGTCATATAGCGCTGCGCAACATCCTCAGCCACTGCTTTAAATTTACCATCCATTGTGCGGTAAATTAAATCAGGTCGGTCATCACGAACTACTGGTTGATTGGTCGGGATTGACACAACCTGCATGTTGTAAATGTTACGGAATTCTTCTTCTTCCGTTTTTGCTGTACCAGTCATACCAGATAACTTTTCATACATACGGAAGTAGTTCTGGAACGTAATTGTTGCTAGTGTCATGCTTTCGTTCTGCACTTCAAGACCTTCTTTTGCTTCGATGGCTTGATGCAGACCTTCACTATAACGGCGTCCTTTCATTAAACGTCCTGTGAAGGAGTCTACGATGACTACTTGGCCTTCTTCTACCACATAATCCACGTCTTTTTGCATCGCAACATGTGCTTTCAGCGCCTGAGCGATGTGATGGTTGAGCGCGACATGTTTGACATCAAACAGGTTCTCGATGCCGAATGCTTTTTCCGCCTTCGTCATTCCGCTTTCAGTCAGCTGCACACTTTTTGTTTTAATATCATACGTGAAATCATCTTCGATTTTTAATGTACGGACAAATGCATTGGCTTGTACGTAAAGCTTTGTTGATTTCGCAGCTTGTCCAGAAATAATAAGAGGTGTTCTCGCTTCATCAATTAAAATGGAGTCAACCTCATCGATCACAGCATAATGAAGTGGTCTCTGAACCATCTGCTCTTTGTAAAGCACCATGTTATCTCGTAGATAGTCAAAGCCGAGTTCATTGTTTGTTGAATACGTGATATCAGCGGCGTACGCTTCTCTTTTTTCATCTTTGTCTAAGCTATTTAAGTTTAAACCGACCGTTAAACCAAGGAATTCAAAAATTTTGCCCATTTCCTGCGCATCACGGCTTGCCAAATATTCGTTGACTGTCACGATGTGGACGCCTTTTCCAGAAAGAGCATTTAAGTAAACAGGCATTGTTGATGTCAATGTTTTCCCTTCACCTGTTTTCATTTCAGCGATGTTGCCTTCGTGAAGTGCGATCCCCCCCATGAGCTGCACCTTAAATGGGAACATTCCTGTTACGCGGCGGGAAGCCTCGCGAACCGTAGCAAATGCTTCAACCAACAGGTCATCCACGGATTGTCCTTTTTCAAGTTTTTCTTTAAATTCAATCGTTTTATTTCGTAAAGCCTCGTCAGATAATTTTTCAAAATCTTGAGCGAGAGCTTCGATTTCATTTGCCTTTTTTTCATATCGGCTGATCGTACGTTTCGTAGGATCAAACACTTTGTTTAAGATTCCAAGCATATAATAACGCTCCTCTATTTCATGCAATTTTTCGGCATGTCCAAAAGTTTGACAGGTCCATATTTACCTGCATTTATCATACCATACCTTCTTTCATTTCCAAAGAATTTGCCATAATTTCGCACAAAAAACCCGCCCCTTATGAAAGGAACGGGTTTACTTTATTTAGGTTGTTTTTGAATCAGCATCAACTGATATTTAAGCGTTTGGCTCAATGAGTCCATATTTACCGTCATTTCGGCGATAAACCACATTGGTCAAATTTGTCTCAGCATTTGTGAAAACGAAGAAACTATGACCTAACATGTTCATTTGGAGAATGGCCTCTTCGCTATCCATCGGCTTTAAGTTGAATCGTTTTTGTCTGACGATTTCTGTTTCATCAATCTCTTCGTCATCTTGAACTGCTACTTCAGCCGTACCATTTCCTCCTGCAAATAAGTGCTTTTTGGCACCTTGCTCGCGGAATTTACGGTTTACTTTTGTTTTGTGCTTTCTAATTTGACGTTCTAATTTACTGGCTGCTAGGTCTACTGCATTGTACATATCCTCATTATGCACCTCAGCTCGAAGTGCTAGATCAGTCATTGGAATGGTAACCTCAACTTTAGATTCTTGATCATTGTAAAACTTCAAGTTCACGTTGACTGAAGCATCAACATCTGTCTCAAAATAACGCTCCAGCTTTCCAATTTTTTTCTCGACATGATCTCTTAGTGCAGGTGTTACGTCGATGTTTTCTCCTCTGACATTGTAATTCATGTAAAGAACGCCTCCTTTAAAATTAAGGATATGTAAACCTATTTCTACTTTTCCCTCCTTTTCTCCTGCTCAAACGTAAAAAAAATGTGAATATTTATTGAAATTTGTCGAATTTTGCGGTGCTTCAACTGTTGCTTGATAGGTGATGAATATATATTCGGCTGATTCTTGAAAAAGAACAGCGCACATTAAATGGTAAAAGATGAAATCGATGTTTTCAGCGATTGAGACAAGGATTTTAAATCCTCCGCAGCGGCTTTCATCTCTTCATTGGCCGCTAATGATTCTTCAACAGCAGCAGACATATACTCCGTCTCTTCTGAGTTTCGTTTCGCACCTTCTTCAATGACACCAACCGTTTGAGAAATTTCCTCTGTACTAGCAGAAATCTGTTCTGCAGTGGCTGACAGCTCTTCGGCTTTCATTGAAATATCACGAATAGATTCCAAGATTTCATGGAAGCTCTGTTCAGATAATTGTGATACTTTTACACCCTCTGCTACATCCCGCTCAACCTTCGTCATCGATTGCGATGACCTTTCTGTATCTTTGTTCACGTTCTCTAGTAATTGACTAATTTGATCTGTCAGCTGACTAGATTCTTCTGCCAGCTTCCTCACTTCATCTGCTACAACTGCAAAACCTCTTCCATGTTCTCCCGCTCTTGCTGCTTCTATGGCTGCGTTTAAAGCAAGTAAATTCGTCTGGTCAGCAATGGCATGGATATGACCTAACAGACCTTGAATGCCTGTAAACTGCGCTTGTACATTGGCCATTGTGGAATGGTGTTCATTCACAGACTCTTTAATAGAACTCATTTGTTTCACAAATTGTTGAATAAGGGCGGCACCCTCTTCAGCCTTTTCAGTCACTGAAATTGAGTGACCCGAAACATCGGACGTGTGTACAGCTGCATTTTGCATGCCAGTCGATACTTCTTGAATGGCAGAGGCGACTTTTCCGACCGCATCTGATTGTTCACGTGAAGCTTCACTGACCTGTTCGATCGAGCTAGATGTCTGCTCACTAGCCGATATCGTTTGACTGATGGTTTCCTCAAATTGAGCAGCAGAATCAGCAAGCTGTCTTGATCCGCTTTGCACCTGCAAAATAAGCTGACGCAAATGAGCCGTCATTTGATTAAAGGCTGTGCCGAGCTGACCAATCTCATTTTTAGAGGTCACTTCAATCTCTTCAAGGGTCAGGTCACCATCTGCCATCCTTCTTGCGGCATTTGTGACAGAAACAATTGGTTTTGTCATGCGATGAACGAATCTGACACCAATCACCAGAAAGCCAACAATAATCGCAGCACTGACCAAAATGAGTGTAAGCAATAATTGATTACTATCTTGATTAAGCTGATTGATTTTTTGATCACGTTGTTTTAGCTGGTTTTGAGCGAATTCTTTTGTATAGGTATGTATTTCTTGTTCGATAGGTTGTAATTCTTGAGTGAGGCGGGTGTTGAATTCTTTTTGATTTTGCATATTTAATGAATTAAATAATCGATTCGTTGAGGTGTAGTAGAGATAATTTTTTTCTGAGATTTGATCTAATAGATTTTTTGCTTGTTTGACCGTACTTAATTTCGAAGCTTCTGTTGTTTTCTTATTAATATCTTCATATGTTTGCTCAATTTTCTGCAAATTTTCTGCATCTTGGACGACAACATATGTTTTGATCTGTGCTTCCTGCTTTTGCAGAAGCGCCTCTAATTCCAGCGAGGTCTGATAAAGCTTCACTTCCTTGCTTAATAACGCTTTATAGGATTGATCTGTTTTGTAATAGAGAAAGCTTGAGAATCCTAACATACTGACAAACAATACACATATGACAATAAGCCCAAATAAAAATTGATTTTTTAGTCTCATAATTTCCTCCGAATGGTCTGAATTGGACAAAAATTAATGAATGACATACGGCCTCATACAGGCATGTATTTCATCCATCCACTTTCTATATTCAGGTATAAAATATGATTTCAGGAATGATTGGAAGTGATTTGAAGGGAATGTATAGAAAGCTAGTATATCAAAACTTAAAAATATTTGATCAAACGAACGAATCGTTTTGGCAAAGTGTTCATTTTCAATAATTGAAAGCAGAAGGGGGTGTGTTGTGTCTAAATGAAAGAAGGCATGGATCAGATCATTAAAGATCCGATCCCCTTCTGTTTTGTCAAAATCCTTCTCAATTTCATCTAAATATTTTAAACTCTCTTCTATCGTGTATAGAAGTTCATAATATGTGGTTAATAAAATATAGTCATTTGAACGATACGCCACAGGTCTCACCTATTTATTTCCGTTTATCGTAATATACGCCGTCACTTGTTATGGGCTGGTATGGATTTTGATAATTCAGCTGTTTTGTTTTCTTTTTTTGAATGGCTTGAATATCTGCTTTTATCCCATTTTGGATAACCGTTAATTGCTTCGCCATCTGTTGATCTGTTTGTATGATTTCTCGGATTTTCTCTTTTTCTTGATTCGTCAATTCATGCTGTATATCTCTCATTAATTCGTCTCTCTCAATTAAAAAGGCATCAAAGTCTTCAACCAGTGTCTCACTTTGTGGATTTTCCGCTATTTCTGCTGCCATTTTTAATGTTTGATCATGCAGCTGGTCCACAATACTCATAGGGAGCCCCCGATAGAGTGGTGACGGCCTTTTCGATCGGTTTGAATGACTTCCTTCCACGCATCACGGAAATCAGTTACGTACTGTTCTACTTCATTCAATATCTCTTCGTCATTTTGAAGATTGGCTTCTATCAGTCTGCGATAAATGTAATCATACATACTTGCCATACTCTTTGATACGTCATAGGAACGATTTAAGGTGACATTTAATTCTTGAATGATGTTTTGAGCCTTTTTCAGGTTCAAGTTTCTCGTTTCTGCATCCTCTTTTTGAATGGCATGCTTCGCTAGTCTGATGAACTTTAAGCAGCCTTCATAAAGCATAAGCGTCAACTCGGCAGGTGTTGCGGTCTCAATAGAATTTTTCTGATAGGCGGCATAAGGGTTCTGTATTGCCATATGTTATAAACCTCCAATTATTGTCCAAGCAGTTGAGAAAGGTAGCCAGATTGGTTGTTTAGCTTTTGAATTGCACTATCCATGGCGTTAAACTTTTTGTAGTAACGGGCTTCAACCATTTTTAAACGATCTTGGAATGTGCTCATTCGTTTTGTCAAAGAATCAAGGTCCTTACCCAGTCCGTATTCCTTTGATTCCATTGTTATGCTGCCAGCCTTTTTTTGAATGCTCTTCGAAAAGTCTGATAAGGAATTTTTGATACGATAGATGATTCCTTGTTCTTGATATTGCTGCTGCGCTTTGTTTTTATCCTTTGAATCCACATTTAAACTACCCGAGATGAACATTTGTCTGACCTTCTCCGGGTCTTCTTCAATGGCTTTTTTTAATTTCTCTACTCCATCACTATCCTTAATAAATTCAAGCTTCCCACCATCTTTATAGCTGGATGATGTCGAAATACCGATTTGTGTGAGTTGGATTTTATCCCCATCACTTGTCGTAATATTAGCATACAAATCACTTCTTATTTTAGAGGCACCAGATCGTAAAATGGAATCACTTCTCAGCAAGCCAGACTTCGCGGTCGTTTCCCATAGCTCTATTTCTTTTTCAGACATCGCTTTTTTCTCTTCAGCCGTTAATGGATGATAGTCTCTGTTTTTCTTTTCATTGACTTTTCCATTAATCTGCTCAACGAGTTCGTTATATTTATCAACAAATTGTTTAATTTTATCATATATGGCATCAACATCTGTTGAAACGTTTAAGCTGACGGGCTTATCTGTGGTTGCTTTAAGCTCGTACGTAATATCAGCCTGTGTGAATGTATTGTTGTTATTCTCCATTTTCAGACCATTAATCTCGTATTGCGCCTTCTGTCCTTGAGTGGTCGCAACTAATTTGTTATCTCCATCTACTTGGAATCCTAATTGCGTTAAAAATGAAGCCGAATTGCCATCAGCTGCTTTAATACTGACGCCTTCACCCGTTGTCCGAGAAGTAAGAGCAATTGTATCCACGTAGTTAGTGCCATCAGAGATTTGGCCTTTGTAAGCCGTCACACCTAATTGTGCGCTGTTCAGCTTTTTCACGATGTCATCAATTGTGTCGGTATCAGAAGTATTGATTGTCACCATTTTTGGTTTTGTCGAATCTGGTGTCGTCACTTCAAACGTAAACGTTCCGTTTGTTGGTGTAAATCCAGATGTACCAGAAGATTTGAAGACGGAAGCTGTCGCTAGCTGAGTGACATGAATAGAGCCAGAGGTCGCATTTGTTGATCCAGTTGCTGTGACAGCAGATTCATTAGAGCTTGTCACCTTTTTGGCACCATATGTGCTTGGAAGATTTAACTTTAAACTGTTGATCAAATCATCTAATTCTTTAATTTTCGAATTAACCTCGCGATAGCTGTCTCTTTGCCATTCAAGTGTTTGTTTTTGGCGCGTCATTGTATCAAGTGGTGCCTGCTCCGTTTTCATCAGCTTTGATACGATTTCATCAATATCGAACACATTTGAAAATCCAGTAATACGATTGACCATTATTTATGTTCTCCCTTCATTTACATTCTTTTATCTACAAATAAACCGACAATTTCTGTCATTGCCGCATAGAAATCAAGCCATTCCTTGGAAGGAATTTCTCTAATAACTTCTTCTGTTTGGTTATCTACGACTTTGACATAATATTCATTGAGTTTTTCATGTAATTCAAATTGAAGATGAAATTGAGTAGGTTCAATCAGCTTGTTTGCGCCTTGAAGCGTTTTTTCAATTTCATCTTTTGAAACAGCCCTGCCATTTGCTTGTGAGTCAGAGTTTACATTGTCATTCTGGTTATTAGAAACACGGGTTTGAAATGCATCGATAATTGGCTCTAGCGATGTCAACTTACCAACAGACATAGTTATTCAGCTCCTGTGCTTTAATCTATCTTTTATATCGGCTTTGAATTTGCAAATTAAATATAGATGGACCGATTTGTTAAAGTTTCCTATAGATCATGAACATCTGTATCGGAACGCTTTCACACGGAGAAGGACAGCTGAATGCAATAAAAAAATCCTCACTTTTTTTGTGAGGATAATTGAGAGAGGAGATCTAAGGATAGGCTCGCAGCACGATTGTTCTCTTCTTGAATAGACAGGTACACTTCTTTCCTGTGAATATCGATGTGCTTAGGAGCCTCAATCCCGACTTTCACTTGATCGCCCTCGATTGAAATAATCTTGACTTCAATATCATCGCCTATTTGAATTGACTGGTTTAATTTACGAGACAGCACTAACATGAGGATGCCACCTCTAACAAATGTTTTGTATGATAGGCTGAATCATGCAAAATCACCTGCTTGGCTTTCATGTTTTTCCGGTTCACAATAATAGGCGCTCTTAAATTAGCTGTTGTTTTTTCAATAGATGATTCCATTGTTAAAATAACCATTACTTCCACATCATTGGCATCTTCTACTTCCAGAATGTCTACAACCGTTTCGTCTAAATCAAATTCGTATTGATTGAAGAATAAAAACGGACTGCTGACGATAAAGCCTAATGCTGCGTTTTTCAATGATTGAAGAACTAAAAACGGAGATTCTTCTGATAAAGGCAAAATAACAAACTGTTTTTGATCCAGAAATCCTGGTATCCCGTTAGAGAAGTTGATGATTTGCTCCTCTTTGATTGTCACTTCACCATGGTATTTTGTTTGAATGATCATAATTCACGACCTTTTTCGTTTTTCTTAACTATACCTTATCACCATTATGGCCCGTTTCGTCAACTTCTATTTTTAATTCTGGGTATTGTAACATATCAATATTGACCTTACCTGGCTGGTAGTTAACGATTGGTTTATGAGGTGTTGCCTCTATAACAGCTTTTTGCGGCTCCACATCAATTTGAAGCTCAGAAGGCTGATAGTGAATTTTCACACTAAAGAATGAAGGTATCACACCAATGGTGAATTGTTTTGCTGGAGGACTGCCGTTGATCTTGGCAAATTCAGCAATCGCATTTCCACCATTCTCGATCTTGATAAGTTCACTTCCTTCTTCCGCTCTTCGGCCCATTCCTTCTCCAACAGCACGCTTCCCCTCAGCTGCCCATTCCTCAGAACGTCTAAAAATCGACTTGATGTCCATATCCGCAAATGCCTCGGTTTGATCAATGGTTAATTTCGATGGTGTCCTTTTGATATCCATGACAGCTCGCGGCTGCTGAATCTCAAGGTCCGCTCGTGGCTGCTCTACTTCTTGCCTAGAAGGAGTTGTCGACATTTGAAGCTTTGCATAGGTTTGCTGCATTAACAATCTAGGGATTTGCATATATTCACCTCCATGATGCAAAAAAGCACCCTACGGATGCTTTTTATTATCTTAAGAAATCAACAAGGGATGGCTGAATGACTTTAGCTGTTGTCGCTAAAGCAGCTCTATTCACCGTCTCTTGTTGAAGAAGATCAAGAATGGCCTTTTCACTTTCAACATCTTCATTATCTGATTTAGCATTTTTCAATACTTGGTATTGTGAAGTCAAACGACTTCCTACTAAGTCAACACGATTCGAACGCGCTCCTAGGTCAGATCGCTCAGCACTCATCACTTCTTTAAACTGATCGATACTTCCTAATGCATCATCAGAATTCGCAAATGTTCCATTTTTCAATGAATTTTCTAAATCAGTCAGCATTTCAATGACATTTTGACCGTTGGCCTGTCCACCAAACGCTGAGATTGGATTTGAGTTTACATTTAAAGTAATCCCATCAGAAATATTCGCTTGAACAGCATTCGCATCTGTATAATTTTCGAAGTTAAATGTATACGTTCCGTCTGCATTCTCAACAACTGGTTTAACATTTGTATTTGTCCCATTAAATACGAACTTACCTAGCATTTGAGTGTTCATTGCATCGATGATTTGATTCTTCATCTGACCAATTTCCACTCCGATAGCTGCTAAATCTTCTGGCTGCTTTGTTCCGTTTGCCGCATCAAGTACTTTATCTCGTATATTTGACATAATATCAATAATTTCAGTGACACTTGTTTCAGATGTATCAATCCAGTTTTGTGCTTCATTTAAGTTATTTTTATACTGTTCATTTCGAAACAAGGCAGTACTATATTGAAGGCTTTTTACTGCTGCAACAGGATCATCAGACGTATTCGTGAAACGTCTTCCTGTTTGTGCCTGCTCATTAATCTTAGAAAGTTTTTCATAACTTTTACTAATATTTCGAAGTGAGTTTTGAGAAATCATACCTTGTGTGACTCGCATCCGTTATCCCTACCTTCCTACGACACCCATGCCGTTTATTACTTTATCCAGTACTTCATCTTGTAATGTCATAATTCTCGCAGCCGCATTATATGCATGCTGGAATTGGATCATATTCGTCATTTCTTCATCGATGGAGACAGCGCTAGTCGACATTCTACGTTCATTGGCTGAATTGACAAGAGCAGCTGAACTGCTTTCAAGCGTCATGTTCTTTTTCCCTTGTACACCCATCTCAGCAATAACATTTTGGTAATAATCCTGAATGGTCGTTGTATTTCCGCCAATTGGTAATTTTAAGTCTTGTATATTAGCTAATTTCGTAGCATTCGAACCGTCACCTTGAGTTTGATTGAGAGATGCTGCAATATTATCTGTTGATGCTAAAATGACATCGCTCACTTTAATACGAGCTGCCAAACCTTTATTCAACTCATTGTTATTCTCGATATCAAAAAAGTCTTGTCCACTTGCACCAGTTAACGTGTACCCCTGCTTATGTACATCGTTAAATGTATCCATGAATACTTGTGCTACTTCATCCAGTTCTGCAAGCATATCTGGATACATGCCTTTTTCAGCACCGTTTGACATGTAGCCATAAGCCTCAACAAGTGCTTTTACTTTACCGTTTACTTGTAATTGATCCGCTGCAATAGTTGTTGTTCCGAATTGAAGTGAGTTAACAAGTCCCGTAGTATTATCGTAAGAGATTTGCAGTTCAGACTTTTCATTTGTAATACCATTCAAAATGTTTCCAGCAGATTGTCCATTTGCACCGATAATGTCGATGTTGACAGTTCCTTCAGCAATTTTAAGTGCATTACCGCCAGGTGGATTGTAGCTGACCTTAATATCAACAAGTGAGGATAATTGATCTACCAAAGTATCACGTGTATCATAAAGATCATTTGGAAGATATCCATTTGGCTCAACTGCTGCAATCTGTTTGTTCACTTCATCTATTTGAGATAATAGAGTGTTTACATCTTTGGCTGTTGAATCGAGTTCCGTTTTCAAATTCTTTTGTACCGTTGTTAAAGAAGAATTGAGCAGACGGAATTGGTCAACTAGAGCCTGTGCACTTGTTTTAACAACTGTACGTGCAGAAGCTGTATCAGCATTTTTTGTTTCTGATAAGACCTGTAATGATTTCCATAGGTTATCAAAAGCTCTGTTCAAGCCTTCATCCGTCAAATCATTCATAACCCCTTCCATCTGTGAAAGGGCATCTGACTTCGTTGAGTAGTAAGACAAGTTGTTGTTATGATCTCTATATTGTAGATCTAAAAAGCTATCTCGAATTCTTTCAACCGTTCCAACTTGTACACCTGTCCCCATTTGACCATACGTCTTTCCATCATAAACAGAAAGGACTGGATAAGGATTTTCTGCTTTAAAGGTCACTCTTTGTCTTGAGTAGCCTTCCGTATTTGCATTGGAGACGTTGTTTGATGTGACATAAAGCCCTGCACGCTGGGCTGTGATTCCTCTTTTTGCCGTTTCTAGTCCCATGAATGTAGAACCCATTGGTATCCTCCTTGTTTACGCCTTTGAATCAAACAAAGCCCTTTGCTGTTTAGGCTTTGAACTCTCAAGACCATTTTGTCCGTAATTCATATTTTCTTTATTGGGGTTAACGAGATCGAATGTCAGTGAAATAAATTGAAGTGACTGCTGAATAAGCTGCTTGTTCAGTTCATTTACATCTTTTAGTTCCACCATGATGTCATTTAGTTTCTCATATAATGAAATGAGCTCTTCTTGATCTGTACCTTCAGCCTTTTCGATACATGCAGTGATGGTTGGTGATTGATCACTTTGTAAAAATTGAACGGTCGCTTCAATTCGTTTTTCTTCTAATTGAGAAATGGCCTGAATATACTTTTGCTCTAAATTCAGAACCTCTGAAAGAGCATCAATCTCATTGCTTTTCAGCATTTCTGTTTTATCCTTAGACAACTTTAATAGCTGTTCATGCAATCCATAGAGACGATGCAGTTCTTCAATAATTATTTTAACTGACATTCACGCTGCTCCCTTTTGTTATTGTTGTTTATAAAAATTCAGCATTTTATCTGCAATGCCTTTTGTATCTACTTGATATGTTCCGGCTTCAATGCTTTTTTTAATTTGGTCAATTTTATCTTGACGTTCTCTCATAATATTCGGCACCTTTTGCATTTCGATTGCCTTTTTAGAAATTTCGACTTTATCAGTTGATTTTGCTTGATTCGATTGCAACGTTTGTTTCTCATATGTTTTCTTGTAAGGATTTACTGGTTGTGTTCCATATCGATTAATTTTCACGGGATTCCTCTCGCTTTCCGTTACAGTCTGTCTTGATTCTATCCATTTTATCGACCAAACTGCAACTTAGTTTAGGGAATCAGTCGTTTTTAGGATTAATGGCATAATAGGTGTCTTTTTTCCTAGATTCAATCTCCCTTTTACGCTCTTCTTCTTGGTTCATTTGGCTGATTTGCGAATGAATATCCTGTTCACATTGGCTACATAGCTTGTTTTTCCTGATCGCTTTGCCACATCTTTCACAAGGATAATTAATATTCGGAAATTGACTAATTTGCAGTCTTTTCAAACGAATAAATTTCAAGATTAATTCTTCATCAACTTCAGTTGCATCTACTATTTCAGCGATGGTTGATTGTCTATTACTTTGTTTTCTTAAGAATTTATATACGATATCAAAAGAACGTTCTTCTTCTTCATAGCATTTGTTACAAACCGTTTGGATGGTGGTTTTTAAAAATAGCTGATTACATTGTGGACAGTTTGCCAATTGATTCATAACCAAAACCCCTTACGTTATTTTCTTTTCTTATTATCGGTTAATTATCATGATTTTTAACTACGTATCAACGTAAAAGAAGAAACACTTTTGGCACCTGCGTCTTTTAAAATTCTTGCTGCATCATAAATGGTTGCTCCCGTTGTATAGATATCATCAACTAATATAATATCCCTTTGAACAATCACATCTGTATGCTTTATTTGAAACAATCCTTTTTGATCTAGGCGTTCATTTTTCTTTTTTTTGGACTGCTTACTTTGATGTATTTTCACGAGTGGCTGCAATATTGGCTTACCTATCAAAGAAGCGATGATGACGGACTGATTAAATCCTCTTTCTTTTAGTCTTTCATGACTTAAAGGGATCGGAATCAGTAATGGTTCTTTTATGCTGAAGGAATGTTTAAATGCTGCTTGTACATCTCGTTTAAACAGCTCAACTAAAGCCGTATCACCCCGAAATTTAAAGCGGGCAAGGACATCTTTCATCAACTCATTGTAAGTATAAACTGACCTATTTTTCACAAGAACTTTAGTAGAATCAGGGCGTTCATTCCATCTAACACAGTCTTGGCACATTTGGTCATTTGACTGCGCCCTTCCACACGTTGGACAAATAGGACGCTCAATCTTTACTAAGTCATTCTTACATGCTACACAAAGACGATCATCATTTAATAGTAGGAATGATTTCCATGTAAAAGCCGGCACAAAATGTCCCTCACAAATTTGGCAATTCAATTGGTTTTCTTGTTCAGCAGCAGACGATTTTCACACCTTGGAAATGCGGAGACCTTGGAAGCTGCTTCTGTCAGAATAACTAGCATAGCAGTATTCTTCTGTTTATCCACCATCTCAGATTTACTGTAAGATATTTTATCGATGTCTGTTATATATTGTGGTTTCACTTGATTCAGTGAAATTGCTAATACATCTTCCATACACTTTTCACAATGACAAATCATGTTTAATTGGTTGAGATATTGATAGAGAATTTCCTTGAGTAGTATTTCTTTTGCATTGAGTAGCATATTTTGTCTCTCCTGCCATTTGTGTATTGTGAATATAATGTACCATGATTTAGTTGAACCCACACTGTTTTTCAGAAAACTCATTTGCAGCCGTATCATTCATTTTAACGATATGCTTCTTTGCTTGTTTCATACTTCTCGTTAAACCAAAATGAAAAAGGAAAACGTCTCCTGTACAATAATCCGGGTGTCTGCCTACTCTTCCAGAAATCTGAACAAGTGCACTCTCTGTAAAAATAGTAGATTCCGAACCTAATACCCCCACTTGAACATTTGGAATGGTTACGCCTCTTTCTAGAATAGTGGTTGTAACTAGTACATCGTATACGTAATCTCTAAAGTGCTGAACCTTTTGTTTCCTATCTGGATCATCAGCAGATACTCCCTCCACGTTTAAGGAGTGTTCTAGAAGAATCTTCGTTACCTTCTTCATGGTAGCAATTGAAGGAACAAAAAGTAATACTCTTCTTTTATTTGCAATATGTCTCTGCATCCAATTCATCACTTTACGGGGCAGCTGATTCTTTTTTAATTTCTTTTTCCAATGCCCAATCCAATGAAAGGTCGGTACGGGTAATGGTTGTTTATGAAAACGCAGAGGAATTTTTATCGTTTCCAGTTTTCCACTAGAAACCTCTCTCGTCATTTTTTTAGAGGGTGTCGCACTTAAATAAATCCTAACCCCTCCGTTCTTTCTCATCGCCTTTAGAACAGCAAATTGGAGACGTTCATCCATTGAATAAGGAAAGGCATCGACTTCATCTACAATGAGCACATCAAATGCATTTTTGTACCTCATCAGCTGATGGGTTGTGGCGATCACAAGCGGTGCAATCTGAAACCTTTGAGAACTGCCTCCATAAAGTACGGCTATTGTCATCCCTTGAAATGCTTTTCTAAGTCGTGGTTCGAGTTCAAGCACAACATCTGTTCTAGGGGTCGCAATACAGACACTCATTCCTTGATTTAACGCATATTCGATTCCGTGAAAAAGCACCTCCGTTTTCCCTGCCCCGCAAACCGCCCAAACAAGCAGATCAAATTTGCTTTTGATAGCTTCAATCATTTTTTCTGACGCTCTTTTTTGTCCTTTAGACAGCTCTCCCTGCCATGTTAATTCAGCTCGATATGTTTCTACTTTTTGTGGACCTGTCCATTCATAAAGAAACCCACATTCAGTTGCTTTTCCCATCATGATGCATGACCTACAGTACACACAATCCTTTTGACACACTTCACATGGAGAGTGAGCAAAGTACCGCTTGTGTGATACACCGCACCGGCAGCATGTAAAACCATTTGCTTTCCTCTCAATGGCAGGTGTTCGATTGACTAAGCCCTTCTCCTCCAACCAATCCAAATTAGACTGTGGGCACCTTGTTTCGGCGGTGAGCAAATGGCGTGAATGCAGCTGCCGCATTAGTTCCATTGCTTTGTCCATATTCAACTTAACCAAACACCTTTCAATTGATATTTGCCTATTATGCGCAAAGACATGACCTTTCGTCCAACAGTTAAAATAGAAAAACAAAACCCCTTTTCCATAAGAAAAGAGGTTTTTTAGGAATTATCTAATCACCCAGCCAAGAGCTAAAGAGCCTTCACCTAGATGAGTGCCGATCACGGCACCAAAGTAGCTTTTATAAAATTCAACATGAGGATATTTTTCTGATAAGTGCGCAATTAATTCTTCTGCTTCTTCTTCTCTATTACCATGTATCAGTGTTGCTCTCATCGGAACACCACGTGATGCATCTTCATCAAATAATTCAAAAATACGTGAAATGGCTTTTTTACGTGTGCGAATCTTCTCAAAAGGGACAATTAGCTTGTTGTCAAAATGCAGAATAGGCTTTACCTTTAAGAGGCTTCCAATAAAAGCCTGTGCACCATTTAATCTGCCGCCTCTTTGCAAATGAGTTAAATCGTCTACCATAAAATACGCCCGCTGACTTTCTTTCAGGTAATTTAGATGTGCTAACACTTCTTCTAAAGAAGCACCTTCTTGGATTTTTTCAGCAGCTTCTAACACGTAAAAACCTTGTGCCATACAGCTTGTTTCTGTATCAAACGGATAAATATCAATCCCGTCAACTAGATCATTCGCTGAGGCAGCACTATTATACGTTCCACTAATTCCACTTGAAAGGTGAATACTAATC
Source organism: Bacillus sp. SRI_025 (assembly GCF_057592095.1). Taxonomy (NCBI): domain Bacteria; kingdom Bacillati; phylum Bacillota; class Bacilli; order Caryophanales; family Bacillaceae; genus Bacillus; species Bacillus sp. SRI_025. Next base: position 395,889 of record NZ_JBYEGB010000001.1, read on the forward strand.
ACAGCGTCGTATGTTTCACTTAGTTTTTCATATAAGGCTATTAATTCACCGAAAGCAGGCTGAGAGGTTGTTGGAAGATCTTTGTGTTTTTTGATTTCTTCATAATATGTCTTCCAGTCCATTTCTATTTCTTCACGGTATGATTCACTGCCAAAGATGACGTTGAGGGGGATCATATGAATATTATATTTATCACGTAGCTCTTGTGGTAGATAAGCAGTACTGTCTGTTACAACGGCTATTTTCATTCTTAAATACCTTCCTTATTCGTTAAGTTACTCTTTTTTATTTTAAAAGAATGATCATTTTTTCATTAGATTTATAATAGTAATCAAAAAAGCCTGCCTAATCAATAGGCAAGCCCGCTATATCCGAAAAAGACTCCTTACCCTGTCTATCATTTCTCTCCAGCTAAAATGTGAGAGAACAAAAAACAGGCGAAAAAGGAGTACTTGTCCGGAACATTATCTCATTTCTACCCAGCCGTTTTTAATAGCTACAACAACAGCTTGTGTACGGTCGTTTACATTCATTTTTTGCAAAATGTTACTCACGTGGTTTTTGACTGTTTTCTCACTAATAAAGAGCGATTCACCAATTCCTCTGTTGCTCTTTCCGTCAGCTAACATTTGAAGAACTTCGCACTCACGTCTAGTTAAGATATGAAGTGGTCTGCGAATTTCAGGATATACCTCGTGCTGTGGATGTGCTGAAACGCCGCTAGTTGCTAGGCGTCGGAATTCATTTACTAAATTATGAGTGACTTTCGGATGTAAATAAGAGCCTCCGTCAGCTACAACTTTCACTGCTTCGATAAGTGTGTCTGCATCCATTTCTTTTAACAGGTAGCCTCTAGCTCCTGTTTTCAATGCATGTGTTACATAGTTTTCATCATCATGAATAGATAGAATAATGACTTTTGATTCGGGATAAAGCTCAACAAGCTGCTTTGTAGCCTCAACACCATTTACATTCGGCATATTAATGTCCATAATGACAACATCCGGATGATAGTGTTCTACGATACGTGCAGCTTCGTCACCGTCGTCTCCTTCTGCAACTACTTCAAAAGTAGGTTCAAAATCTAAAATCCGTTTGACACCTTCACGGAATAATTGGTGGTCATCAATAATTACAATATTTACTTTAGTCACAAGCTACGCCTCCCCATGTTTATTGTTCTACACCTGAACTTTATGGTCAATATGTCTTTTGACTCTATTTTACAATTTTATTTTGCAATGTTAGCGGCACGCGAATCATGATGAATGTCCCTAGACCTATTTTTGAGTCTATGGTCATTTTACCTTCCAGTAAGTCTACGCGTTCTTTCATGCCAAGTAAACCGAAGGATTTGTTTTTGTTTGTTTTCACATCTTTCATATCAAAGCCTTTTCCATCGTCTTTAATAATTAATGTCACAAAGTCTTTCGTTACTTCTACTTTGACAGAGATTTCTTCAGCTTCTGAATGCTTTAATGAATTTGTGACAGCTTCTTGGGCTAGTCTAAACAGTGCTACTTCAAATTGAGAAGCAATTCTTTCGCTTTCTGTATCACCTAGGCATTGGAACGTAATTTTGGTTTTCCCATCATATTCTTCAATTGTGTTTAAGTATTTTCTCAGTGTTGGAATCAGACCCAAATCATCTAATGCCATCGGTCTTAAATCATAAATGATTCTTCTTACTTCGTACAGTGCATTTCGCACATTTTGTCTGAGACTTCTAATTTCTTTAAAGCCTTCTTCTGTACCGCGGTCTCTAAAAATCCGTTCAATTAATTCGGAACGCATCATCACGTTTGCCAGCATTTGAGCAGGGCCGTCATGAATTTCCCGAGACACTCTTTTGCGTTCTTCTTCTTGGGCTTCAATAATTCTGAGCCCAAAATCTTGTTTTGCCTGAGCATCTTCAAGTAAAACGCCGACCTGGCGTAAATCCTGGTTGAGATAGTTGAGAACAACTGTAATCTGACTCACAAGCGTTTCAGAGCGTTCTATGACGTCTTGCAAGCTTAGTAATCGTCTTTCCAGATCGTCTCTTCTTTCTCTCAGCTGCTTCTCGCGCTGCTGAATCATGGTGAGTTCCACCTGCAAGTTATGTGCTTTTTCGTAGGCCTCCCGTATTTCTTCTTCGCTGAATTTGTTGAAGTTTCTGCTGACCTCAGATAAGCGATTTCTAGCATGTCTTGTATGGACTTCCAGCTTATCCCCAAAATCAATTACTTCGTTTACTTGCTGCTTGATTTGCTTCAGCTCTTCTACTAGGCTTTCATATTGTTGACGGGACTGTTCGCCTATTCTAAATACTTCGTCCTTGCTGCCATCAACTGTACTTAGCATTTTCATGATGATTGAATCCAATAATTTTGGATCCATTTTGGGTGTTGTCATGGCTTTTCCCTCCCGTAACAGTGATGTCATCTTTTTTTATTATAAATGTCATTGATCTGCATTTTATGTCGAATTATAATGAAAGAATGCGTATAAATCTTGAAGTTTTTATGACGACCCTTTTTCCGCTCCTATCATCATAACAAAATACGCTGTAAAATTCTAAAACCAATGCAAATTTTCACTAGTCTTACAATTTGCTTGTCAGGAGGGTGTGTCTTTTGCTGAATCGCTATCTTACAGTAAAAAGTCGTGGCGAGCATGAGATCGTCATTGAAAAATCACGTTTTATTTGTCATATACAGCGTGCTGTCTCAGAAGAAGAAGCACAAGCATTTATACAATCCATTAAAAAACAACATTGGAATGCCACACATAATTGTTCAGCCTATCTCATTGGTGAACATGACCTCATTCAAAAAGCGAATGATGATGGTGAACCAAGTGGTACAGCAGGTGTGCCAATGCTTGAAGTGCTAAAAAAACGGAAGCTGAAAGATACAGTCGTTGTGGTCACTCGTTATTTCGGCGGTATCAAGCTAGGTGCCGGTGGATTGATTCGTGCCTACGGAAAATCTGTATCAGAAGCTATCAACCATGTTGGCATGGTAGAGCGCTGTTTAATGCGTACAATGCACACAACAATAGATTATACATGGCTTGGAAAGGTAGAGAATGAGCTTAGAGCCTCATCTTTTCAGCTAAAAGAAATCCATTATGCAGAAGATGTTATTTTTGAGACATATGTCGAAGAAACACAAACAGAGCAGTTCGTTGAGTGGATGACTGAGCTGACAAATGGAAAGAGTGTTACAAAAGAAGGCGAATTGATTTATTTAGAAAAGGACATTGGTCCGATAAAGGAGACAGATGAATGGCACAACGAGTAAAAGTGCGTGTACGAAAGAAAAAGAGTAAGAAGAAGAGAATTATCAAACGTATTCTGGTCTTATTTTTGCTACTTATCATCTGCATGGGCGGATTCGCAGTATATAAAATCGTCAATACTCTTCAAGCTGCTGACAAAACATATGATGAACTAAACCGTGGAGAGAAATCGAATCTTCGTGATGCTGTCATTGATATTAAGAAAAAACCTTTCTCTGTATTATTTGTCGGAATTGAGGATTATGCCACAAAGGGTGATCATGGCCGTTCAGATTCACTCATTGTCGCAACGATTAACCCTCAAGACAAAACGATGAAAATGGTTAGTATTCCTCGTGACACACGCGTACAGCTTGCAAGTGATACAACAGGAAGTAAAGAAAAGATTAATGCAGCATTTGCTAAAGGTGGTAAAGACGAAACGATCGAAACTGTCGAACAATTCTTGCATATTCCGATTGATAAATATGCAACCGTTGATTTCGACGGATTCAAGGATGTCATTGATGAAGTCGGCGGAATTGATATCGATGTTCCATTTGACTTCAATGAAAAAAGTGATGTTAAAAAATCGAAAAAGATTTACTTCAAAAAAGGCAATATGCATTTAAACGGGGAAGAAGCACTTGCTTACGCACGGATGAGAAAACAAGATCCACGCGGTGATTTCGGACGTAACGATCGTCAGAAACAAATTTTACGTGCAATGATTGATCAAATGGCGAAGCCAAATAACATTGCGAACGTCGATAACATCGCTAAAGAGGTCAGTGATCACATTACGACCAATTTCCGTATCACAGAAGGTCTTGCGCTTCAGCAAATCTACAGCGGATTTAAAGGAGACGACACAGAAACACTTTCTATTAAGGGATCAGACCTTTATTTAGGGCCAAATCGCACGTATTACTTTGAGCCAGATCCGACCAATTTAGCTAACGTCCAAAATGAATTACGGACGCATTTAAAGCTTCCTGCTGAATCTTCAACTGAAACAGATTCACAAACCAATCCATCCTCTGGTGAAACAGGGTCAAGTGATACAACTAACTCATCGACCAGCACACCTGGACAATAATAAAAACAGCCCAGTTCCTAGGAACGGGCTGTTTTTTACTGCCTTTTGACCATTCGTTTATAAAATTTCGTAAATGGTTTAAATTCTTCATTCACCAAGCCTGTGACTTCTGCAATCACTTGCATGAACATGACCAGTAAAAAGATAATAATCAGTGATAACCAAATGGTGGCGCTTGTCAGCAAAATCGCACTTAGACTAAAGACTAAGCCAATCATATAAATCACGATGACAGCCATGCGATGGGACAAGCCAAAGGCCATCAGTCTATGATGAATATGAGATTTGTCAGGTGCTGAGATTGGCTGTTTGTTTAATATTCGTCTAATGATGGCAAAGGTGGTATCGAAAATAGGGACACCTAAGATGATCACTGGGACAACTACACTAAACAAAGTGACACTTTTGTATAGCCCTAATAGTGACAGTACCGAAATCATATAGCCTAAAAAAAGCGAACCGGTGTCACCCATAAAAATCTTTGCCGGATGAAAGTTGTAAAAAAGAAAGCCGATGGTACTGCCAATGACAACAAGGGATAAAGAAAGAATCAAAATTTTATCAGCTGAAAATGCCATCACGGCAATGGTTGATAAACCGATGACGGAAATACCGGCAGCCAGTCCATCAAGGCCGTCAATTAAATTAATGGCATTTGTGATTCCGACAATCCATAACACGGTTAGGGGATATGCCATCCAGCCTAACTCAATTCGATCTGTTAAGAAAGGAACAGAGAAAAAGTCCATTTTTAAGCCTGTGCTTACAATCAGACAAGCAACAAGAACTTGTACGAGAAATTTGAATTTTGCACTTAAATTATATTTATCATCAAATATACCTAGAATGACGATAAGTACGGCACCAACTGAAATTGCTGTAATTTTATTATGTAGAAACAGCCCGCCTGCTAATGCTCCAGCCGCTACCCCAATAAAAATTGCCAAACCGCCCATTCGAGGCATTACTTTATCATGAACTTTTCGTTTATTCGGCTGGTCCACTGCACCAATCTTAATTGCAAACTTTTTGACGATTGGTGTCACAATTAAAACTGTAGCCAGAGAGACAAAAAACGCTAATAAGGCGCGTTCGTAATCCATAGGTCAGTCTCCTTCTAAATTGAAATCTGTATTTTGTATATTGGCCGCTCTTTCCATTATACAATTGAATAGAGGATGATCACAAGCTTCCCCTGTAAAGAAGAAACAAATAAAAACGCACAATCCCTGATGAATTATGCGTTTTCTTTAATATTCGTTAGTTCCACCATGTTTGTGAACAGCGCGTGCCAATCTTTTTTCTTCGCACGGCTTTGTCTTAGATGTCTATAGTCCATGTCGTCTTTTTTGCTGATCACTTTTTGGCAGGCTTCCACGAAGAGTCTAGGATCTTCGCCCTCTAAATATTCATACACATCATTCTCTTTTAGCCTTTCCGTTGACGGAAGATTTAAACCGACAACCGGTATTCCTGCGGCTAAAAATTCATATAGCTTGAGCGGGAACACGGCTTGATTGTAAGGAGATTGTTTGTATGGCATCATGCCTACATCAATCAGCTTCATATACGCAGGCACTTCTTCTGGTGCAACAGCACCTGTCCAAATCACATTTGGCAGTTTAAGTGCATGCTGAAAAGATGGATCGCCATTTGTTCCATCCGGACCGACAAATAAAAATGTCCAATCAGGCTGCATGCGAGCAGCTTCGGCTATCATGTCAAAATCCAGCTTCGGCTTGATGCCTCCAATAAAGCCAAGAACAGTTCCTTCTCTTCCTCCCAGCACATCCTCCTTACATGGAAGATTGCTTTTGGCAAACACATCGTACTCAACGCCATTTTCCACTGTAAAGACATCTTTCGGTTCACCCATGAGACGTTTTTTAATTTGATCGTGTAAGTATTGAGAAGAGCATGTAATACTGTGTGCGTATTTGATGATTCGATTTTCTGCTTTCACAATGACACGCTGCCTCATATAAGAAAGCAAATTATTTTTGCCGCTTATCGGCTCTCCCCACAGGTCACTGCAGTCATAGACAATATGTTTCCATTCAAATAAAGAAGATAAGAGCGGAAATCCTGGAAACGTATACCATAAGCAAACAGCGATCCCCTTCTTTTCCTCCTGCCGCAAATGCTCAAGAAGTGGGGACAATTTATGAATATAGAACATGTCTTGATATCGGCCAAAGCGAAAAAATTTGCTCTTAAGCACATCAGGAATGGTCAATTGCTTCATTCGATCGGTTATGGGCTGAAAGGGAGCTTTATGACGGGATGCAGATGGGCATACCCAGATGACCTCTTTCGTTTCTGGATCAGATGCTAGAAATTCCGCCAGTCGATGCCGTCTGTACCTCAAGCCGTCCTGTCCCCATTCTCCCGTCGCTACGATAACATGTATGATCGAGTCTGCTTTCACCTTTATCACCTTTTTTCCCTTCTGTTTATAAGCGCTTCTTCACAGCATTTGTCGCATAGTGCATAAAACACCAAGATGCTTTGACAAAATGAAGCTGCTCAATTTCTCTGTAGACGAACCACGTTTTTTTCGCTGCTTTCCACTTGTTACTAGAGATCGAGTTTCCAACGATGCGGTATTCACTGAGCGGTTCACTCATACCATAGGCTGTAAATCCTCTTTTTAATATGGACAGCCACGTAGCTAAATCCTGTCTTGTGCGGATGTTCGGCATTTCTATATGTCCGATCTTCTGTACATCAAGCATCACCGTTAAACAGCCGATAATGGTATTTTTCAAAGCTTCATCATAAGTTAATCTTGCTGGTGCAGTGACGGTTTTTTCTAATGGTTCTCCATTTTCTGCGATAATATCATATGCTGTGAATGTAAAGGCATAATCGTTTGTCAGCATGAAGTCTACCTGCTTTTCGAGCTTCGTCTCTTTCCACTTATCATCGCTGTCTAAAAAAGCAATAAAGCGGCCTTTTGCCTGTTTGATGGCTGTATTTCTAGCGATGGCGGCTCCCCCATTTTGCTCTAAATAAATGACGTTGATTCTGTCGTCTGCTTCACTTAAGTCCCCAAGCAGCTTCCTTGTTCCATCTGTTGAACAATCATCTGCGATGATCAGTTCCCAATTGGAATAGGTTTGGGCAAGGACGGAATGAACTGTATCCGTTAAATAACGTTCCGCATTATAGGCCGGTGTAATAATTGATACTAACGGTTGATTGTTCACCTAAGACTCATCTCCAGTTCATCATTAAGATTCTTTGAACACTTCGGGCAAGACCACAAACATGAGCGAGATACTAAAGCCAATGACAAGTCCAAGCAGTGCACGCTTTTTCGCTGACATGCCTTTATTGCCTTCATCAAGAACTTGAGCAGGGTCAACAATCTTCGCCTGCTTCATTCCAAGCTTTGTAGACTCCAATTCATATAAGAATCGTTCTTTATCTACTTTGGAATCGTTGCTGACAGATTCGTCTTCCAGAGCAGATAATCTACTTTCAATCACCTGCTGCCTTTTTGTAAATAATGCTTTATCTTGCTTCAGAAATGTATCCGACACCTGCTTCACGACAGCTAAAGCATGATACTTCTCAGCATCTGTGAAGGACAGCTGTAATTGTGTATCTGATTGATTGGTGAGGATGAGGCGGCTTTTCACATCCTGCCTTTCTTCTTCTTTGATGTCACTGAGTGCTTCATTCAGAAAGGCATCACTTTTTAATAGAGATGTCACTTCAGCCATATTGTTATACACTCCGTCATCATATTTACCAAGCGTGAGAGTAACAGCAGCTGTGTAACTAGACTGCTGCGTTGTTCCTTTGGCAAAAAAGAATCCAAAAGCGCCTAATACGACAGGCAGCAGTACGAGCCATACGATATACTTTTTGATTCGCTTCCCTATTCTAGATATGAAACCAGACATGTTCATTCTCCCAACATTGACGTATTTGCTTTTTCACTAGTGTAGCCATACCAGCGCAGCATCACACACGGTTTACCAAGTCTTAAACCGCTGTTTGTTTTTCAACATATTCACCGCTGCGATCACGAGGCCTAAAAAGACCCAGTGGAAATATAAATTCGAGACAGAACTAGGACTGATACTTGAAACGAGAAAGCTCAGCATGGCAGCGAACAAACCTTCAATGATCATTTTTGCTGATCTTGTGTCAGCCCATTGGTATTGTTTATACAGTGTGAACATGAGATAAGCGTAGACGGAGATATAGCCCAGCATGACCGCAAATCCAAAGTTCGTCATCACTTCCAGCAGCCAATTGTGCACTTCAACCACTTGATCTGTATCAAAGATTGAAAAGTGGGCTAAGTAGTAAGACACATTCCCCGCTCCGACACCAAATCCGTATGAATCCGTAAAGAAATGCCATGCATTTTTGATCAAATTCGCTCTCGCAATGTTGGATGGGAGTGGTTCACTAAAAGAATGCGCGACCTGAGAAGCGAGAAACAAGTCATAAAAGACTGAATAAATCTTGGCTGAAAAAACCGCGATACAGATGACACCAAGTCCACCTGCTGCGATGAGTGACCACTTTTTGAGAAAGCGCGGCATGAGCAGCCACACATAGATGGCGACTCCTGCAAATATGCCAAGCAGGCTCGCGCGGGATTCTGTTAACAAAATGAGATACAGTGCTGCGATGGCGCCAAATAATCCAAATGCTTTGAGATAACCATTTTTCATTTGACGCATACACGCTAAATATAAGAAAAAGCTAATCGATAAAAACGTCGCAAAATCATTTTGATTAAAAAAGACAGCTGTAGGATAGTGCTGTTTATACGCCGGCCCAAGATACAATGAAGTATTCGGTAAATGGTTCAAAGTAAAGTGATTATAAAACCCTATCCCCATTACAAATACAGTCATGATGAGCCAAATGCTATAAAAGGTGACCACTTGATCCATTCGCTGGATGTACATGACCACAAGAAAGACAAACCCCATCCCCATCGCAAGCAGGGACATATATTTGAGACCGTCTGTCACCGAATGAGCCCACAGCAGTGAGATGAGCCCATAAAGAAACCATGCAGCGAAAAAACCAAGAATCCCTTTTACACGAATCTGCTGCCACTGCGATATGTACGTCCCCTTATCTCTCATCCGCCATATGAATAATGCAAAGGCAGCAATGAGCATAATACGGTAGAGAAAAAGACTAAAGAACCCAGCACTAATTGAAAAGAAAGCGTTGTTGAGAAAGGTCAATGCAATTAAAAGATAAATGGCTGACATGAACACTTGCTCACCGTTCATGTATAGCTTCATTAACACGAGAAAAGCCGTCAGGATCAAAAGCAGGACCGGAATGGTGACGATCTTTTTTAACCCGATGGGCTGCGCAGACGCCATTTGTACAAGTCCTAGCCCTGCTGCAAATAATATACATCCGATCATGATTTGCCATGCTGTTTGTTTCACGCTCATACCCATTTTCCTCCTAAGCAACCCATCCGATTTGAGGGATTAAGCCTTGACTTCCTGTTTATAGTAGGAAATGGTACGAGCCAAACCTTCCTGTAAACTCACAACAGGCTCCCAAGCTAAGACTTGTTTCGTTTCCTCATTTGCTAGTGTACTATGCACGATATCTCCTGCACGCTGCGGCTTGTAAATCGGTTCAAGCTGTGAACTCGTTACCCGTTTCATCGTTTGAAACAGTTCATTCACAGTGATGGAATGACCACACGAAATATTTAAACAAACGTTTGATTGGGCTGTTAATGCCGCAACATTCGCTGCTGCTAGATCACCCACATAGATAAAGTCCCTTGTTTGTTCCCCATCTCCAAAGATAAAAGGGGCCTCATCCTTTGCAAACTTATCAGAGAAAATAGAAACAACACCACCTTCGCCAAGTGCGTCTTGGCGAGGACCATATACATTGCTGTACCTAAGAATACAATAGTCCACATCATAAAGTGATTTTGCCATTTCTAAATACCGCTCTACTGTCAGTTTTGCTAAGCCATAAGGTGAACCAGGCTTCAGCCGGTGAGCGGTGTCTACTGGCAGATACACCGGGTCTCCATAGACAGCTGCTGATGAGGCAAAGATGACTTTTTCCACTCCTGCTTCAGCCGCAGCTTTCATGACGTGCAGAGATCCTTTGACATTGACCTCTTCGTCAAAAACGAAATCCTGAACGGAAATGGCTACACTTACTTGTGCTGCAAGATGAATAATATAATCCGGCGCGATTTGTTTGATCAAATCAATCGTCGCTGGCTTTGTGACATCTGCCTCTATGCATTGCACGGAAAGATGGGCAATATTTTCTCGAGATCCAGTTGAAAAGTTATCAAGAATGATGGGCTCATAGCCTTTTTCTAGTAAAGCCTCTACCGTATGTGATCCAATAAATCCGCTTCCCCCAGTAACCAATACTTTCTTCATCCAAGCTCCCCCTGTTATTGTGCCTTCGATACCAATTCTGCTTCCCATACACTTGGGCGGCCGATAGACTGGTAAATAAATCCTCTCTCTTTCATTTCTGCTGGATCAAACAAATTCCTTCCATCAATTACAATTGGCGAACGAAGCAGCTGCTTGATCTGATCTTTATCCATCTTCTGTACGTCGTCCCATTCTGTTAGAATGAGACAGGCATCCGTATCTTTTACTGTTTCATACAGGTCATTGCTGAAAACCGCCTGCGGACCAAGCTCCCGCTCAGCTTCCATATAAGCAATCGGATCATAGGCTTTTACAAAAGCACCTAGCTCTCTCAGCATTGGGATAATATCTAATGCAGGTGCGGAACGCATATCATTCGTATTCGGTTTGAATGCAAGACCTAAGACAGAAATGGTTTTTCCTTTAATATCACCGAACACACTCATCAGTTTGCTGACAAGGTGGGCTCTTTGGTTGTTGTTCGTTTCAATGACAGATTCGATCAGCTTGAACCGATACCCGGATGTTTCGGCAATTTTGAGAAGAGCCATTGTGTCTTTCGGAAAACAAGAACCCCCAAATCCAATGCCTGCTTTTAAAAATTTATGCCCGATGCGGCTGTCTAATCCAACTCCTTCACTGACTTTTTCAACGTCAGCGCCTACCCTTTCGCAAATATTTGCAATGTCATTAATGAAAGAGATTTTTGTGGCAAGCATGGCATTTGCAGCATACTTAATCATTTCAGCACTTTCTAAGTTGGTCTCCACAACCTCTGTTTGAAACGGATCATGCAGCCTTTTGATGGTAGTGGAAGCATGAGTGCTTGTTGAACCAATGACCGCCCGCTCCATATTCATCGTGTCTTGAATTGCAGAGCCTTCTCGGAGAAACTCTGGATTGGATACGACGTCAAAGGGATATTTGCTGCGCGATGCCTTTTCCACAATGGCTTGAACGAGACGGCCTGTTCCAACGGGCACTGTGCTTTTATTGACGATGATTTTATAGCCATTCAGGTGTTCACCGATCGTTTGAGCGACGGCTTTCACATACGTTAAATCTGCTTCCCCTTGTGGTGTCATCGGTGTCCCTACAGCAATATAGATAATCTCTGATTCCCTAATAGCGGCAGGAATATTCGTTGTAAAAAACAGTCTTCCTTCTTCTGTATTCTTTTCAATCAATTCCTTTAAACCTGGTTCATAAATGGGAACGACACCACTTTTTAAGCTGTTGATTTTTGATTCATCGATGTCACAGCAGATGACACGATTTCCGATATCAGCAAAACAAGTACCCGATACTAACCCGACATACCCTGTTCCAATCACAGCAATTTTCTTCAACATTTTTCATCCTCTCAGTAAAAGCATATTGTCCGTTCCAAGCTGTTTATCTATCTATCATTCTTTGCACATTTCATCTTGTTTAAACGATGGATGTTGATTGATTGAGCACCTTCTCATATTGCTGAATGAGGTGCTTCGCATTATGTTCTGATGAATATTCTGTATGAACCATTTCATGAAGATCGCTTTTCACTTGCTCATTCCATCTGTTTTCATAAAGGCAGGCGTGAATCGCCTCTTTCAACTGACTCGCCGAACGTGGTTCAACGAGCAGGTGTTGATAGGTAGAAAATAAGGATGGGAGACCGCCAACCCGTGTTGCAATGACAGGTACTTTTAAAGCGAGCGCTTCTAGAACGACGGTTGGCATTCCTTCACTGTAGGAAGGGAGTGCAAACAGATCAGCTGCCATTAAGTAGTCTCTTACCTGCTCATTCGGCACCTGCCCTGGAAGTATGATAGATGCTCCCGCCCGTTCCGTGAGCTCCTTTGCAAGGGGGCCTTTTCCGACAAAGACTGCTTTCACACCATCCATGCTGCTGACAGCATCAGCTAATTCAAGCAAGCCCTTCTCTTTCACTAAACGCCCGACGAAAACAACGAGCTTATCTTGAAGCGGTAAACCTAAGTGCTTTCTGATGCCTTTTTGATCTTCTTCCGTTCTTGAAAATGATTGGAGCGGTATACCAAGCGGAAGACATTTTGCTTCTACCTTCGTCATATCATTTGTCTTTTTAGCGAGCTCCTCACTCACCGTCAGAACAACAGACGCCTGCTTCACCGCCGTTTCAAAGGCTGCCTGTGCCCCTTTGCTATAGCTCGGATATACGTTCACATCACTGCCGTGTAAGGTCAGAAGATAAGGGATTTGCGTTTCTTTCTGAATGACAGCCGCCGCTCCGCCAGACGGCATGGCAAAGTGCGCATGGATGAAATCTGGTGACAGCTGATGATGCTGCATTGCCCGGAGAACGGAAGCCGCTATTCGTTTACTCGGCTGTGCCCATTTCAGCTGTCCAGGGAGCGCTCGATAAGACGGTCTGTAAACTGTCACTCCGTTCCGCACTTCCTGTTCAGGCAGCTCTTTTTTCTGCCTATAGGATGCCTTGAGCATCCGTAAAACCGGCGGATTCTCTGGATTAGGACAAATGACAGTCACTTCTATTCCTTGTTTGAGCAGCTCCTGGACTTGCGTTTCATGAAATACGCCCTCACTCGGATGTTTTTCACTAGGATATACACTTGTCAGCCATAGTACCTTCATGACGAACGACCTCTTCTCAATAATTTGCCTGCAGCCTGGGGATACATTTTGATGAGCAACAAGCCATACAATGCAGCACTGACACAAACAGTCAGAAGTAATTGAAGTGAAATATCTGCTGATGTCAGCTTCATTCCTTGATGTAAAGCTATCGCACAGATCGCCATAAGCAGTGTCATGATAGCAGGCTTTCCAAGTGATTTTAAATACACCTTCATATCAAGCTGAATGACATATGCCATGAGCCATCTACCGACAATAAAGTTGAGCAGGCTGACACCTGAGTAAATCCAAGCTACTGTGAGCAGACTGCCTGTCATGACACCTGCATATAATGCGTAGCCATACACGATGAGCATCCCCGTATCCCAATAAAAGGCTAAGTCCGCTCTCCCTTTTGCAAGAAGTATGGAACCGTTTGGATTCATCAACACACGCAGCAGGCCGACAATGCACAATATATTTAAAACCGGAACCGCTACTAGCCATTTCTCTCCAAACACGACTTCTATAAAACTGTCTGATACGGCAGCAAGGCCGATTAATAATGGAAAACTAACCAATGCGAGCATATTTGTCATACTGAGGAAGCCCTCACGCAGCATGGAGTGATCACGCTGACTTTTTGCGAAAACTGGGAAAGCCACTCTCGTCACAATCGGATTTATCTTCAGTACGGGTATCGTCACAATTTGATACGCCAAGCTGTAAATACCTAACGCCTCCGCTCCAAGAAATCGGCCGATTAAAATCATGTCGATGTTTGATCCTGCTCGGTTGACCAGTCTGGATGCGAGCTGGAATGCACCGAATGAGAAAAATTCCTTCACCTCTCCTAATGCAAAAACAGGTGCTGGACGCCACTTCTTCCAATAAGCCGCTGCATACATGAGACCTTTTCCTGATTGCAGCAGCACTTGTGAAATGACATAGGCGATAATCGGATTCATGAAGAAGGCGAAAACGAGTAAAACGAGCAGCGATATGATGGTCGCAATAGCTTCAATGGTGCTTAATGTTTTAAAGGCTAAGTCTTTTTGCATCATATACTGGTACTGCTGGCCAATCGGTGCAATCAGAAACATGATCGATAATAGCTTGAGCAGACCCTCTAGCTCTGGCCGGTTATAAAAAGCGGCTATCATTGGGCTTAGCAGGATGAGCAGACAAAACAAGATAATCCCTGTGAGCAAGTTGATCCAATATAATGTAGATAATTGACGTTCTGTCGTTTGTTCCTTTTGAATGATCGCTGCCCCAATTCCTAGATCAAGTAAAATCTGCGTAAATATTGTGACAGTTGTGATCATGCCAACGAGTCCAAATTCCTTGAGTGACATCACATTCCCTAAAAAGGCGAACTGTGCAATTTGGATGATGGTGATGATCAATGCGGACAAGCTTGTCCATTTTGCCCCGCCTAGCATGCGTTTTTTTATACTTGCCATTTCTCTTCCCTACTTTACTTATCTGGCTCCGTCACCAGTCATGATGACTTTTAACGTTTTTACCATAATCTTCGTGTCGAGAGAAAATGTCAAGTTTTGAATATACTGTAAGTCATGTGTTAATTTTTCACTTGGACTCATTTCATATCCGCCATTTACTTGAGCAAGACCTGTCAGCCCCGGCTTTACTGCCAATCTTTTTGTGAAGCCTGGAATCGTCCGATTAAATTCTGCGGTAAACATCGGTCTTTCCGGACGAGGACCTACGATACTCATTTCTCCTTTTAACACGTTGATAAATTGCGGAAGTTCATCAATTCTTGTTTTACGGATGAATGCCCCCACTTTGGTGATACGCGGGTCATTTTTTTGAGCCCATTTTGCTCCTCCGCTTTCTGCGTCAGTTCTCATCGATCTGAGCTTCCATAATTTAAAGTAAACACCGTCTTTCCCGACCCTTTCCTGCATATAAAAGGCTGGCCCTGGTGTTTCCAGCTTAATCAAAAGAGCAAACAGCAAAATGATTGGCGTACTCAACATCAATCCGATGAACGAGAACATTAAATCTATGAAACGTTTTGCAAATAAATAACGAACCATATGTTCTGTTAAGGCAAAAGAGTGATTTCGTCTCACTTCATATTCTCTGTAAAGATTCATCGCTTTCTCTGCACTCACTGACCTGCACCTCACCATTCAAAGTAGTTGTTGTGTAAAGAGATGTTCTATGAAAGTCAGTTTAGCAGAGCAACATTAAGCAAATGTAAATGGGTTGTTAAGTCTTGTAAAACTGTGTTAAGAATGTGCACTTATATCAAGTTATGCCCTTTTCAACGTAAAAAAGACCCGCAATTCTGCGGGTCTCCGGGTCTTTTCTTTATTTTGCTTTTACAGATTCGATCGTTTTCAATCGAAGTGTTCCATTTGCATCTTTTGTATAGGTTACTTTTACTTTTGATTCTTCTTTTAAGCTGTTCACTTGTTTAGAAAAGGTATTTCCGAATTGAATCGCTACTTCTTTTCCATCAATGTTGACAGCAATTGTATGTCCATCAGCCAAACCGACATATGTGCCTTCTTTGGTGACTTCATTTTTCTTACTAGTTGTTGATTCTTTCTTTGTTTTAGAGTCAGATTTTGAGTCAGTTTTTGATTGGTCTTTAGCAGGTTCTTCTTTTGTAATTTCTTTGCTTGAGCTGTCTTTTGCTTCTTCATCAGATTGACCTGCTGGTTCTTCTGTTTGAGCAGCTGTTTCTTTGCTTTGATCATCTGATTTTTCATTTTTTGATGATTGATCATCTTCTGATTTTTCGTCTGCAGCCTTATCTTTGTTTTGATCGGTTGCTTCAGTTGTTTCTTTTTGACTGTCATCCTTTTTGTTATCGCTTGATTGATTTGTTGTGCCGCACGCTGTGAGCAATACTCCTAGAAGCAATACTAGAAACGGCATTGTGATTAATTTTTTCAAGATCGTCACCTCTTCATGATTTGTCGGTTTGCTGAAGATTTATGCGTAAACCATTCACCTTCTATGTTTCAATTATAACAAACATAGCCAAAAATGAAATGTATTTTTAACTTGACAATGTTTCTTCGTGGACTTTTAAAAAAAGGCTGCCGAGTTCTTACTCGAGCAGCCTAAGAGGAGTATCTGAGGCACCCCTCAGGTTTGTGTTTTCTTATCTAAAATAACCTGACACACCGCTTGAAATACCTGACGCTAAACGATCTTTATACGTAGCAGATTTCAAGATGTTTGAATCAACTGGACTAGAAACAAAACCAGTTTCTAAAAGAACACTCGGCATCTTAGAATATTTAATGACGTAGAAGCCAGCTGTTTTCACACCACGGTCTCTTGTCCCTAGTGCACTAACCATTTTTGGCTGGATGTTTTGCGCCAGCTTCAGGCTGTTTGCAGCCGCATATGTTTTGTCATAGTATGTTTCTGTTCCATTTGCACTGCTGTTATCATTTGAGTTCGCATGGACACTAATGAAGATATCCGCTTTCGCATTGGCACCTTTGCTCACTCGTGTTTGAAGACTATCAAATGTGTCTGATGTTCTTGACATGGTCACAAGTGCACCAGCGTTGTTTAATTTCGTATTTAAACGCTTTGCTACGTCTAAATTCAAATTCTTTTCATATAATCCGTAACCTACAGCTCCTGAATCATGCGCGCCATGACCTGGATCAATGAATACTTTTTTCCCAACAGCCGGGTTTTTCAGCTGGTTTACAACAGTTGGAGTGACAGTATTTGTACTGCCTACAACAGTAAATTTAGTGATTTTCTTGCTGCTCACTGTTGCTCTTGTTACTTTTGGCAGCGTCTTTTCATTCGTTAGAAGCAATGCTTTGTTTTGCTTCGCCGCAATGCCAGCAGCAGAAGATGAAGTGGCATAGCCAAATCCTCTTCCTACATAGGTATTATTGACGCTCATATTGTATTTTTTCACAATATTTGCCGCGACATCATAACGAGTCGATCCTTTGATTCGTGTTGGAGACTTCAATTGGTTATAAGCTGCTTTTGTGACGTAGTTCTCTCCGCCGACTACAATGGTTTGTTTGACATTGCTTGCTTTTGCAACAGAAGCGATTTCAGAACGAAGTCCCTTTTTATCTGTGTATAGAATCGGGAATCCTTTTTGAGCGGCTACAGGTGCAATTGCAATCCCATGTGCATAGAAAGAACCCTCAACGACAACGACGCCTGCTGGCTTTTTCATTTTTTTCGCGATATTAGCAGATAGCTCATATCGGTTTTTTCCTGAAATACGCTGTGTGGAGATGCCCATTTTCTTCACTTGGTTGACCACGTTGTTTGACACACTTGATGTGCTGCCTAAAACGATCACCGTTTTTGTTTTTAATGAAGTTAAGGCTTTCTTTGTATCACCCGAAAGGCTTTTACTGTTTGTGTAAAGAACTGGTCCATTTTTTTGATGTGCAAGTGGAATTCCTGCTGTTGCATCTGCATACGCAGTTTTCCCTACTAAAACGACTGTACTTGCAGTTCCCCATCCTTTTTTCGCTACGTTTGCCGCTACAGCATATCTGCTACCGCCATCAATTCGTGAGACTGAATTGTCTGCCAAAGCTGTTGGAACGATAACGAAAATAGCGATGAGGCTGAGGATGGCTGTTTTCATCAATGAGCGCATCTTCTATGTCCTCCTTTTATCCTTTAATAGTTTGTTAGTTTTGTACCTGGATAGTAGAACGAGAGTATGGAAGAATATGAGTTTCCAGATTCAGCTCTCGCTTTGGCTCCGTATTGGCTCATACCAATGCCGTGGCCATACCCTTTTCCTGAAATCGTGAAGTCATTTGTGTTGTTTTTGACTGACGCAAACGTGCTTTTCACTTTTGTTGCGCCCATGACTGATCGAAACTCGGTCATCTTCATACTTGCCGTTGTGCTTTTGTTCACCGAATATGTGCCTGTTTTGTTTTTCAGATGGTATGTCAGTTTGATCGATACCGTCTTCGCACGCTGGCCTTTTGTTTTCCCTGAAAACGTCAGGCTTGAGATGGATGCGATTTTCATATCAGATGCAGCAGTTTCTTTGTTTTTAAGCAGCCATGATTTCAGGCCAGCAAGGTCAGCTGCATTTGTCTCTTTTGCTTTAGACCATTGAGATGCTGCTGTACTAGCAGTCAATGTCGTGCTCAGTTGTTTCTTAGAGAGTTTCAGTGTCCATGGATTGACTGGATCTTTTGGATCCTTTTTGGCCACTAAGTATGGCAGTGCATTTCCCCATACTTCTTCACTTGCCTCTGTATAACCGCCATTGCTAGAGTAATAGGTTGCTGAAATGAGTTGATTGTTGTATTTCAGAACCTTTCCTTTTGTGGCATCGACAGCTTTTGTCGAATTTGTGTACCAGTTATATCCTCCATAGACTTGGAAGGCTGTTGTATCAGGGACGACTTTTCCAATACTTTTCACAGAATAAGTTCTAGCGGCAACCGCCTGTGCTTTTAGCGCTTCAACATTCCAGCTTGCAGGCATTTCATTAGGCACTACGCCTTTTAGATAGTCTTCAAATGGAATATTTTCGAGAGTCGGCCTGATATACCCTGATTCAATTGCAAAGTTTACGCTGCCTAAATACGGCTTTCCTGCAATTTGAAGGACATTTTTTGTTGAATATTTCTCAGGAACAACTCTTACTGTGCTATACGTTTTTATGCCTTTTAATGAAATTTTTCCGTTAGAAATATTCAATTGGTAGTTTTGATTTTTTTTCAGATAAACTTGTTTGGCTAAGGAATTTTTCAAGCTATCTTTAATCGCACTTGTGCTGCCCGCAAGATGATAAGCATATGTACCTTTTTCCTTCAACAGTGCTTTTAAAGACGCTGTGACAGAATCGGGTTTCACATACACAACGGTACTGTTAGATTTTGCAGCCAATTGCGACAGCGGCATAGCATAAATATAGCTCGAAGCTTTCGCCAAATAAACTTTATCTGCATTAATATTTAATTTCTTTATAATATTCACAGATAATTCATAGCGATTGGCACCGCTGATTCTTGTCACCTGTGAGGTTTTTTTGATTTGATTTTCAACTTTTTGTCCAGTACTTTTCGTACTGCCGATGATGATCACTTTACTTGGCATTCTATAAGACGGAATGGAATCTTTTTTTGTTAACAGGATAGGGTATCCCTTTCTCGATGCATAGGATGCAATGGCAATCCCATTCATAAATGAGTTCCCGCCGACAACGACAGCTTGCTTATAGTTACCCATTTCTTTAGCGATTTTTTGGGAGATTTCAAACTTGTCTTTTCCACTAATACGTCTGACTTTACCATACTTTTTAATAGATTTCTCAGCAGCTGTTGAAATGCTTTTCGTATTTCCGACAATCAGAATGTTATCCGGCTTCATTTTCTTCAGCTGGTTTTCTGTTGTTTTCGTCAGTTTTTCAATATTCGTATACAAAATAGGTGCGCCCAATTTGTATGCTAACGGTGATACAGAAATCGCATGATCAAATGCATCACGACTGACAATGACAACAGTTGAAGGATTTTTCCAGCCAGCAGATGCAATGCTATTGGCTACTTCATAGCGATTTTTGCCGTCATATCTTTTCGTCACA
The DNA here is from genome assembly GCF_057592095.1 of Bacillus sp. SRI_025. Classification (NCBI taxonomy): domain Bacteria; kingdom Bacillati; phylum Bacillota; class Bacilli; order Caryophanales; family Bacillaceae; genus Bacillus; species Bacillus sp. SRI_025. The sequence goes on from NZ_JBYEGB010000001.1 coordinate 415,846, forward strand.
GCAACATTTGATCCTGATAGCTTGTATTCCCCAGTTGTTGAAATATCCATGCTTGTTTTGTTTCCGATATAATTAGACAATTTCACTGAAATTGCCGAGCTTGCCATGGCAGACTGAAAGGGTGCGACTAGTAGAGTCAGTATCATGAGAACGATTAGTGTAACGCCTGTTTTCTTCAATTTTGTTCATCCCGCCCATCGTTTTTACTTCTGTTTTTCAATCTTCTGGATTTCCTTTTGACCATTGTCATTAATAAAGTAAGAGATTTCTACTGTGTTTCCTGGTTTAAATTCATTTAACACATCTTTAAAATTTTCCGTAAATTCATAGCTTAAGGTTGTATTCACTTTTTTCACTTCGACTGTATGTGCATCAGCCATTCCAATAAATTCAGCTTTCTCTTCCAGCACCTGAGGAGTTGAACTGCTTGTCTTGTTTTCTCCTGTGGACTGCTCAGCCGTTCCACATGCAGTGAGCACGATACCTAGTAGCAGTATTAAGAACGGTAAAACGACGATTTTCTTCATTTTTTTCACCTCATGTCTTTGTATCGTCTTATAACTTATTATTTTAAGGTAAATTTAAGGTTTTTTGAAACCTTTTTTTTGTTACAACGTCTATATCTAGGTTCAGAGTAAAAAAATAACTTGTTTATCAAGATTCGTAAACCTATAATCATGGAAGAATCATAGAAAAGGTGAGGGACATTATGAGAGCTGAAAGAAAAAGAAAGAAGAAAAAGGTTCTTTGGATTGTTTTATCGATTATTGGCTTATTTGTATTAGCAACTGGCGGATACGCATATCATCTTTGGAACACAGCAGCATCGACCGTCGCAGGCATTCAGGAGAATTTAAAGAAGTCAGATAAGCGTGACAAAGATGTCGATTTAAATAAGAAAGACCCGATTTCTATTTTAGTCATGGGTGTCGATGAACGAAAAAATGACCGAGGCCGTGCAGACACATTAATATACATGACAGTAAATCCAAAAACGAAAACGACCGAAATGGTGAGTATCCCGCGTGATACGTATACGAAAATTGTCGGAAAAGGCACAATGGATAAAATCAACCATTCCTACGCATTCGGCGGTACACAAATGGCAGCAGATACTGTAGAGGAACTGCTTGATGTACCTGTTGATTACTTCGTTAAAGTCAATATGGAAAGCTTTAAGGATATTGTCGATACACTTGGCGGCATTACGGTGAACAGCACGTTTGCATTTAGCTATGATGGCCACTCATTTGGTACAGGAGAGATTAACCTGAACGGGGATCAAGCCCTTGCCTATACGAGAATGAGAAAGCAAGATCCAAAAGGTGATTTCGGACGTCAGCAAAGACAGCGCCAAGTTATTGAAGGCATCATTGCAAAAGGTGCCAACATTTCATCTATTACGAAATTCGGCGATATGTTCAAAGTCGTGGAAAATAATATGAAGACAAACATGTCATTTGACGATATGTGGACGATGATGAATGATTATCGTGATGCAAGACAGCATGTGGAGCAGCACGAGTTGAAAGGATCAGGCGCACGTATCAATAACATTTATTACTACCAGCTTGATGACAGCAGTCTGGCTAAAGTGAAGAAGGAATTGAAGGAAAGTCTAGAGCAGTAAAAAAGAAGACTACAGAAATGTAGTCTTCTTTTTTTATGATTGAAATGGAACTGGTTTTTCTTCGCTTAATCCAAAACGATGGAGAAGCTCTTCGACAATTCGTTTTGACGCTTGTCCATCACCATATGGATTAGACGCCTTCGACATGTTGTCGTACTCTTTCTGATCGACTAGCAGCTGTTTTGCCATATTGTAGATGGTCTCTTCATCTGTACCCGCGAGCTTAAGCGTACCAGCTTTCACACCTTCAGGGCGTTCTGTTGTATCGCGCAGCACTAGTACTGGCTTCCCTAGAGAAGGCGCCTCCTCTTGTACACCGCCAGAATCCGTTAATATAAAGTGTGAGGCAGCAGCGAAGTTATGGAAATCAACAACTTCAAGCGGCTCAATTAAGTGCACACGATCAAGATCACTGAATTCTGTCTGAGCCGCATCACGAACAGCAGGGTTTAAATGTACAGGGTAGACAACCTGAACATCTTCAAACTCTTCTACAATACGTCTAATCGCTCTAAACATGTTTTTCATCGGCTGGCCGAGATTTTCTCTGCGATGAGCCGTTAACAAAATCATTTTATCTGTGCCTATTTTCTCTAAAATAGGGTGTTGATACTGCTCTGTAACCGTTGTTTGCAATGCATCAATCGCTGTATTCCCCGTCACACAAATCGTCTCTTCTTTTTTATTTTCAATTAAAAGATTCTGCTTTGCCTCTTTTGTAGGAGCAAAATGAATATCAGCAATTGTGCCTGTCATTTGTCGGTTCAATTCCTCAGGGAACGGCGAGTATTTATTGTGTGTTCTTAAACCCGCTTCAACGTGACCGACAGAAATTTGGTGGTAGAATGCGGCCAAGCTTCCTGCAAAGGTTGTAGTTGTGTCTCCATGAACAAGGACAATATCAGGTTTTTCCTCTTGGAATAATTGATCTAGTTTCAATAGTGCATTTGATGTGATTTCAGATAATGTCTGGCGCTGCTTCATGATGTTTAAATCATGATCTGGCGTAATAGAAAAAGCCTCAAGGACTTGATCAAGCATTTCTCTATGCTGAGCTGTTACAGTAACAATCGAATTTATCTGTGGATGTTTATTCAATTCAAGGACAAGTGGTGCCATTTTGATTGCTTCAGGTCTAGTACCGAAAATAGTCATTACATTTAGTTTTTTCACTTGTTTATGCCTCTTTCCTAGTATAATACTTTCAATTATACACAATTGGGAGGATAAAATTAATGATATAAAAAAAGAAATTTACATTGAATTAACATTAAATTTCTCTTTTCTTTACATTTAACATATAAAATATGAATTATCTAAAAGTCATTTTAGTGAAATCATTTGTCTTTCCTATGATTTGTAAGTTACACTTTAAACAGACGACCAAGAACAAACATTGAAATATGAAATCGGTTATCTATGTAAGGAAGGTGCAAAGTTCATTGAAAAAAGTACGTAAAGCCATTATACCAGCTGCAGGTCTCGGAACACGTTTCCTCCCTGCAACAAAAGCAATGCCTAAAGAAATGCTCCCAATCGTTGATAAACCAACCATTCAATATATTATTGAAGAAGCTGTTGAATCAGGAATCGAAGACATTATTATCGTCACTGGAAAAGGAAAAAGAGCCATTGAGGATCATTTTGATTTTGCACCAGAGCTAGAGCGCAATCTTGAAGAAAAGGGAAAGAGCGAGCTTTTAGAGAAAGTGAGAAAATCCTCTAACATTGCTGACATCCATTACATACGTCAAAAAGAGCCGAAAGGACTCGGACACGCCGTTTGGTGCGCACGTAACTTTATCGGTGATGAGCCTTTTGCTGTTTTATTAGGTGATGACATTGTTCAAGCCGAAACACCTGGGCTGCGTCAGCTAATGGATGAATATGAAAAAACTCTTTCATCTGTCATCGGGGTTCAGCAGGTAGCAGACAGCGATACGCATCGCTACGGGATCATCGACCCTCTTACACAAGAAGGGCGCCGCTATCAAGTCAAAAACTTTGTTGAAAAACCGCCGCAAGGAACAGCACCATCGAACCTAGCCATCTTAGGGCGCTACATTTTCACGCCAGAGATCTTTATGTACCTCGATCAGCAAGAAATTGGTGCAGGCGGAGAAATTCAGCTGACAGATGCCATTCAAAAGCTGAATGACATTCAGCGCGTATTTGCCTATGATTTCGAAGGGAAACGATACGATGTCGGCGAGAAGCAAGGCTTCATTGAAACAACGCTTGAGTTTGCTCTTCAGGATGAAGAATTGAAAAAGAAGCTCATTCCATTTATGAAACAGCTTCTCGAAAAAGAAGAAGTGAACTAAAAAAGCTGCCGGCATCGGCAGCTTTTTTAATTCATGACTGAAATAGTCAGTGTATGCTGTTCATTATCAATGACAAACAGATTGTTTTCGCCCTTCACTGCGAATTTCGTTTGTTTCTTATTCATCCAGACATTCTGTTCTGTCAGCCCAAGTGTCGAAGGAGAGATTGACATAATCTCGCGAAACACAATGGTGTTTGCCTGACCCTTTTGAATGACATAGTCGGTTTTCTCTGTGGTCAATCGTTCAATCGTATCTCCTTGATCATTTTTCAATGAGCTCAGCGTTTGCATTCTCTGTTTAAGCACAGATTCTTCTTTTCCAAGGAAAGAAAGTAGATACTCATACGAACCTGCTGATGCAGGCGATACATAGGAATTAAACTGTCCTGGTCCAATGGATAATGGCTTTAAATCCTCTGCATTTTGAAGCGCATCAGGTTTAACAAAATACGTTTCTGACGCTGTTTTAATTTGAACGGTTTGTTTATTTTCAGCCACAGCCTGTACTTCTTGTCCAAATGGCAAAGTGACATCCACCTTTTTTTTCATGGCTTGGTCTTTGTAAACCTTGAGTGGATCAGCTGTGACAATCATCTGTTGATCCAGCTTTTTCATATCGGGCGCCCCCTTCGTTTCCGGGTTCTTCGACTGAGGCGCTTCTATCTTATCTGATGGAATTGCACCAAATGTCGCCAGTGTACGAAGCGGGCGATCTGAAAACATCGATAAAGCCAGCAATATCGTTAAGACCGCTAAAACTGTCACTTGAAATGCGGGTCCGAACAGTGAACGCCGTTTGCCGTTCTCTTGATAACGAGACACCTTTTCTGTCTTCTGTACCCCTTTGCGGCCTTCCTTATGTTTCAATTGATATTCTTTTTTCTCTTTCTTGGAAAGCTTGTTAAACCACTCAACAAACTCCTTATACTCTTTCACAACTTTTTTCGTATCATCAAACATACGAAGCTCACCATAATGCATCCAAGCCACCCGATCACAGATTTTTTGGATTTGGCTAATGGAGTGACTGACAAAAAAGATCGTTTTGCCTTGTTCCTTGAATTCTGTAATGCGATCCACACATTTTTGATAGAAGGTTTGGTCTCCAACAGACAGTGCTTCATCAATAATGAGGATATCTGGATCGATATGTGCTGAAATGGCAAAACCAAGACGGGATTTCATTCCACTCGAATAGCTTTTTACAGGCTGGTCAATAAAGTCGCCAATATCCGCAAACTCTACGATTTTTTCATAAAGCTCGTCTATCTCTTTATTCGTCAGTCCCATCATTAAGCACTTTAAACGAATGTTGTCTTTTCCGCTTAATTGATTGTTCAGCCCTGCAGCAATGGCAATTAACGAAGGCTGGCCGTCCATATCAATTTCACCACTTGTCGGTGGAATGATTTTCGCTAGAAGGTTCGACATTGTCGATTTTCCAGATCCGTTAATCCCCACAAAACCAATGGTCTCGCCTTCATATACATCAAAGGACACATCACGGACAGCAAAAAAACCTTTTTCATTTTTATTAGGAAAAAACAGCCCTTTAATCTTATCTGACTGCTTTTTATATAGGACGTATTGCTTGGATACGTTTCGAAACGAAACCTTTAGTTTCATCGTATAATCTCCTTACTTTTTAAAGAAAATCGACAAATTTATCCCTAAATTTCATATGAAGCAATGAACCGGCTGTTAAAAGAAGAAGCGTGATCAGCCAAAAATAAAGTGTGTATTTGACATCATGGAAGAACCATTCTCCCTTTAATAAACTATTTCTAAAACCATCAATAATGTAGAAAAGAGGATTCAATCTTAATATGTCCCCAATCCACGCCTTGTCTCCAGTGAGCTTTTCTGAGATATTCCAAAAAATCGGCAGCAAAAAGAAAAGTAATCGTGTCACGGATTGTAAAAGAAATTGATAGTCTCTCACGAGTACGCTAATTGTGGAATTAAACAAACTAAACGAAAACATAAACGCGATCATACAAATAAGATAGTATATATATTGCAGCCAATGCGCGTCAGGATAGATGCCATAAGAAATCAGCACGATCAAATAGACGCCCATCATAACAAAGTAGCTGAACAAGTTGGACATAATCACCACAGACGGCAGCGCACTAATCGGAAAATTCATTTTCGATACCATATTAATGCGTTTAAACACACTGTTTGATCCATCAAGAATGGTCGGACTAATGAAGAACCAAGGGATTAATCCGGCAAGCATCCAGATGATAAATGGAACCTCCACGCCGCCAATGACAATTGGCTGTCCTCCGCGAATACCCATACCAAAAACAAACCAGTAAGCCAGCATTTGAATCAATGGATTTAAAAACTGCCATAAAACACCTAAATAATTCATCTGATATTTTGATTTTGTTTCATAAACAGCAAGTCGCATAATCAGCGGAAATGAACTGATTTGCTCCTTTAGTATCGTCAACATTGCGTTCATTCTAATCTTCCTTAGATATAAGTTTTTGGGATTACTTTTTTAAAAAGCACCGCTCATAATTGTAACAGATAACGATGCACATTTCATCTTATAACAAAAGTCATGCACGTCAAACTAGAAGACAAAAAACCCCTGAATCGTTACAATCATAGATTCAGGGGGCATAAGACATTAGATAATTTGATGCTCTTTTAAGAAATCTGTAATTCTTTTCGTATTTTGATTATCGTTAAAGCTGTTAATTTTCAAATATTTTTCTTGATATTCATCTTCCACAACATACTCATTCTCAATCGCATGTTTGACAATACGAATGAGCTCTTGAGTATTGTATGCAATCGGTCCTGGTGCATTTTCTTCGTTTACAGGAGGAATCGCTTTATACTGTCTAATCAAGTAATCTTTTTCTTCCCAATAAAAAATAGGGTATGCTCCTCTATATTGTGCATCATAAATAGCAGAAGAGTAATCAGTGATAAACACCTTTGATACTTTTAGCGCTTCTGATGGATTATCAGAAATAATATGTTTATACTGAGGCAGGTTTTGATAAACGTACTGAGAAAATTTGTTATGCGGTACAATTAACAGTCGATCAAGAAGACCTGCTTCTTCAAAGCTTTTAATGATTTTAATCAGAACTCTATAGTAAGATGTTTCTTCGATTCTATTAGTATATATTAGCCCCTCTTCCCAATAGCGGTAAGTTGGCATAAAGGCGATCTTATCTGCACCGTCTACTAATTTGGCATGATCGAAAGTTGCGAGACCTGTCAAAATCAAATCCTCACGGTCATATTTCATTTTGTAGAATTCACCAGCCTCTAGTTCAGAACTGATGACTGATTTATAAATATTATATTGGTTCTTGTCTTTATGGAATCCAAAGGCCATTGGATTATCAACTGGTTTCGCAAACATTATTCCATGCTGCAAAAAGACAAGTGGAACACTCATAATTCTCTCTCTAAGATGATCAATGTATAATCGATCATTCAGAACATGGTTGGATAACTCACTTGAAATAAAGTAGCTGGCATTGAAGATACTTAAATAATGTCTCAGACTATATTTAGGAATGATACCCTTTCCATACTTAGCTTTAAGTGCCGGATAAGCACTTGATTTCTTATTCAGAATAAAGTAATTTCTTGAGTCTGTTTGACAATTCTCTTGTACATAGTCATACACTCTAATAGCGGATTCATCAGCTTTATCACTCTTTTTCTCAAAAAACAAATTCACACCATACTTCTTGTCTTTATAGAATGATGATAAGATACTCGCTATTTTTATTTTTACTTTACTAAATAAAGAATATTCCTGTGAATAAGGAATAATGGTTGAAGTCACATTTCCAAATAAATTTGTTCTTAGTACTTGAAGCTTGTCCCCATTCTTTTTCGTGATATATGTTTTCACCTTTTTATCTCTTTTTTTCAGCCTTAAACTATGAATAATTCGGTGATCATTTCCAACGAATAGGTTATTATGGATTCTGCTGTCTAAGTCAAGATCATTTAACGAAATTTTAAAGAAACCATACCTTTTTAGGAATTTGATCTTTCTAAATGGTCTTATAAATTTCGCCACTTGGTGATCAGAATTTCTAATGTACAGATATTCATATTTTTGGTCTGAATTATACGCGTAATGTGTCAGTCTTCCATAAACATAAAAGCTCTTAAACAAACTAAAAATACGTAGTCTTGATGTATGTTTTGTAACGAGATAAGGGTTTCCTCTTACTAAGTAAACACCATTCGTTCTTACATATATGTAATACCTTTGTTTATTAATCACCAAAATATTAAGGATATTGTCTTCTTTGAATTGCTCTAATGTATCTTTACCAAAAACCTTGAGCGGCTGATATCTAGGAACAAGTCTAAAGTTGACGATTTTCTTTTGCTCAGTCACTTTATTTAAAATTTTGATTTGATTACGATTATTCACAGTCACTTCAATATCTTTATGTTCCTGCATTACATCAAACAAAATTTTCCTTACATTTAGTTCTTTATTTTGGCAGTCATACGTAACGACAAAGTTGAAGGGACTATATTCGATAAAGGAGATGTCGACAAATCTTCTATCAGCCCCATGAATCTTCAAGTTCATTTTATAATTCTGATTAATCTCATCTACGTTCAGCAGCCCTGAGAATAATAACAATTCCTCTTCGCCTCTATATAAGCCATAGCGATCTAACCCTAATTGTTTGACATATATATCTTCAAATTGATTGTTAATTTCAATAGGATGTATTTGATTTGGTTGAAGGATGTCAGAGCTTTCTTTGACAATATACAAGTTCTGATCCTTAGCATAGAGATAGACCATTTCATTAGAATGATCTATTGAGGATTCAAAAATCATCTGATCCTTTACATTAATTTCACAAATCCTCTTTGATTCGTTTACATTTAGCTCTTTAAATTCAAAAGTACACAACTTCTCTATGTCATCAATATATAACACTAACTTTTGTTCATCTAAATTAAGAATTTCTATAAAATTATGATAAAGTTTGTACATTGAAGCACCTCTATATTATTTTCAGCATTTTTACAGTACCGGATAATCTTATCTAAATTTAGCATGTTTACTGTTAAATTTCTACGTTTTTTTATTTTTACCATTACTTTTAAATATGTGTACATTGGAATAAAAAACACAAAAAAAGTACCGTTCAAAAGGCGAAGAACGGTACTTTTTTAAACTATTTTTCAGAAAACACTACTTCAACGACCCGCTTCGAAGATTCTCCAGTCTCTAAGTAGCAGAATTTCTCATAAAACGGCGAGAATGCCTCTGGTAATGTAAAAGATGGCTGTTCTGTTTCTCTTACCCAGTCAATAACACTTGCTGTTTCTTTCACAAGCGGTCCAGGTGCTTCTTGTTCAAAGTCGAAGTAGAAGCCTCTGAGCTTGTCACGATAGGTTTCAATGTCTGGCACATAGAACAGCATCGGACGTTTGAGGTTTGCATAATCAAAGAACACAGATGAGTAATCTGTGATGAGCAGATCTGAAATCATATAAAGGTCTCTAATGTCTTCGTAATGAGAGAAGTCATAGGCAAAGCCTTCATATGGTCCTAAATCAAAGTTTTCAGCAACTAGATAGTGCATACGCAGAATGATAATATATTCATCTCCGATAGCAGCTCTGAGCTCATGCAGATCAAGGTCTAAATCAAATTTGTACTGCCCTTTTTTATAAAATTGATCGTCTCTCCATGTCGGTGCGTATAAGATCAATTTTTTATCGAGCGGCAGGTTCATTTTTTGTTTCAGTGCTCTCATCGTTTCTTCATTGTTTTGATTGTGAAGGAAGTCATTTCTCGGATATCCTGACTCAATCATGGTCTTTTGGAATTGGAACGCACGTGTAAAGATTTCAGTCGAGTAGGCATTAGGAGAGATGAGATAATCCCAATTCGATGCTTCTTTCGTGAAATTCTTTTTGTATTTCTTCGTGTTTGTTCCAGGCATATGCACCTCGTCCATGTCCATTGCCAGTCGTTTTAACGGCGTACCATGCCAAGTCTGCAAGTATGTTGTGTGATCTGGCTTTGGAACCCATAGCGGCAGACGGCTGTTTACGACCCAATACTCAGCTCTTGCCATCGCAAAAATCCATTTCAATGACAGACGATTGATATAATAGATGCCTTTTTCCTTAAACGGTGCTTCATGACCCTTTTTAACGCTCCAGATCAGTGTATATTCAGGGTGATTTTCTTTCATATACTCGTAAATACCACGCGGATTACAACTGAATTGTTTTCCGTTAAAGCTTTCAAAAACAACAGTTTTCTTTTTCACAGACAGCTTACTCGCCAGTTTAAAGGTCGTTTTAAACGTTCTTGTCACAAGGCGGTTACGGACTTTTTTGATTTTACCGATCTTCTTTTTGAATTTCTTCCACTTGCTTTTGACGTAATACTTGGCACGTGTTTTCATGGTGTAGTCATTAATACGGATGCCAAGCGTTTGTCTTTTTTTCTTTCGGTACACTTCATATCGAATCGGTACATCGTTTCTCTTATGAATTTGAACAAGTCCTTTGAGTTTGTTCGAGCGGTCTCCAAGCACTAAAGAAGTGGTTGTTAATGTTTCCTCTACTCCGTTCACGTCGCAGATAAATTCAAGATAGAAGCGATATACAAGGCGCTTGTTCAAGGAATAGGTTAATTCAGATAAAGGAACTTCAGCTAAAAATTGATAAAGCTGTGGTACCTGTTGATCATCACGGTATTTGATCACTTCATCTTTTATATGGGTGATATTGACCGGAAAACGATGTTCAATTGGTTCTTCACCATTTTTCTTCAATAGAAGTTTTGCTTCTTTGATCTCATATGGATGTTCTGCACTTAGAACACCTGCATACCCGGATAAAGATAACATACATCCTTTGTTGAGCTCGATTTGATTGAATTTCACAACCTTTAGCTCACGCTTGATTTTCAAAGAAGCATTCCCTTTGTCTGTGCGGTATGGAATGATATACAGCATGGTGTCTTTATTTTCTAAAAAAGTCAGCTCAGGCTTTTCTACTTCCATTTTTAAACGGCGTTTATAGTTTGACGTTTTCTCTTCAGATTCATTATCTGTATTGATATCTGCTTCTTTTACTTCTTCTTCCTCTTCTTCGGAATCAGAATCATAAGCTGAGTCCTCAAGCTCGTCCTCATCCTCTTCTTGGTTTGTGCTTAAATAGTCCGTGACATACAAGTTATATGTCTGGCCTTGCTCTAACGCAAGCGGCAGCGATGATTCACTCAATACCAATTTGAATAGATTCTCTTCTTGATGAACAAGCGGAAGGAAAAGCTCTTGTTTTGATACTCTTTCCCTCATAAACAAATAAAATTCCCTATCTGTTAATGGCATGTCATCATCGATGCGAATCAGCATTTCTAGTTTCTCATGGTGATTTTTTAACCCTTCAACAACACTCTTCTTCTTATGAATTCCCTCTTCAATCATTAATCGTTAATCTCCTCTGTTCAGAAATCTTACCGTTATATGGCTATTTCACTTTCCAAGAATAGTTTCCTTGCTTCGTTTGATATGACCATCCATCGATGGACGATGGTTTATTCGTAAGCAGCTCGCCTTCTATTTCTAGACGCTGCAAAACCTCTTGAAGTTCTTCTGTTTTAAAACGAATGTAAAAATCCACAAATTTCGTTTGGTTGATTTCAATGTTTTTCTTTGTTTGAAAATGGCCAATTGGGAAGCTGACTAGATGGTTTTCATCGATTGTTTGAGAGATGATTTCAGCTCCATTCACTCGATCATATCCTGCAAAATCAATTTGCACATGATCCGCATGACTCATTTCATCTTTTACATCGAGTTGAAGGTGAAGAACATGATGCTCAGAGCTTAAATCACGCAGGACCCATTTCATGCTGTCAACGATCCCTCTCAGTTCATCTTTATGCTTACGATTTTCGAGCATATGATGAATGGCCGTATTCCAAACAGTCTCTTCGTCAGAAGGAACAAGATAAAAATAAGCTTGTTCTCCCAAGACTTTCTCGACATCTTCTTTATGCTCAGTATCCCCAAAAAAGACAGCATCCACTTGCTGTTTTCTTATTTGTTTAAATAATTCTCCATATTGAGAATTAACTTGATGCAGATCTTCTTCATAATGTGCGTGATGCACAAATGCAGCGTAATAGGTGGTTTCAGGCTGATCGATTTTAAACAGGTGGCGGTCTTGATCACGGTCCTCTGTGATCATCAGTTTCAAACGGTCATTTTGTGATTGAATGCTGGATAGCCATAATTGTTTAATATCCGTCTTCTTTGTAAATGTTTGAATTCCTGTTTTTTTATACCAATTGATATGCCGAACTGGATTCTTTTTTGCATCACCAGAATAAATGATCTCCATATAAATGCTTCCGTCGGCACTGATTAATTCCTCTAAGTATAGAGCACCTGTATGTGGAACAAAGCTTTGTACTCTGCACAAAACGCCCTGCCAATTGTATTCTTCCCTCTTCACTAGTTGCTTCTTTTCATTATATTGATCAATATAACAAATGGGGGAAGCAGGCAATTCATATCTCGTCACTTGAATCGTGGATTCATCTTCGGGAAAAATAGCTTCATTGATCTGATGTGGTGATTCACCGGCAATAAATTCTAAATAACGTCTTTTACTTCCGCTTAGCGGTAAGATATAGTGTTCAAATACATTCAAGATGTCCACTTGGTTAGGAATTGTCTCCTCCAAGCTGTGAATACGTTCTTTCACATTTGCATCGTAATTTAAAGTTAAAATTGCAGTACGCTTATGCTGATCAGCCAAGGGCTTAATTCTTATCTTTAAAGATTTCGTTAAGCTCTCATCCTGTTTTGGCACATCACCCATAATAAAGTAGTAATCCATATCAGGCATGTCCACTGATGCCAGCTTTTCATGTTGTTCAGATTGATCCAATGTATCTTCAACTTTTTTCTTCATCCAATTTTGAAACAAAGGAAGCTCTCCTTAAAAATAATGATGACTTGCTCATTGTATTTTACATGAAAAAGTACTTCTCACCAAAAGATAAGAAGTACTTTTTTTCGATCTATTAAAGTCCCGCAATTTCTTCCTTAATTTGTGTTGTCGAGATGCCTTCTGTTCTCTTCAAGTATACGACTTCGCAATGTTCTTTTAAGAAATCGAATTTACCTTCCCAGTCATCTCCCATGACAAACACATCGATATCGTGCTCTTGCACGTCACGGACTTTTTGATCCCAGCTGTTTTCTGGAATGACTTCGTCTACATAACGAATGGTTTCAAGAATCAGCTTTCTATGCTCGTAGCTGTGATAAGCTTTTTTTGATTTTTGTAAATTAAACTCGTCTGTAGAGATGGCAACCACTAAGTAATCTCCGAGCTGCTTTGCACGCTCTAGCAGCTTAATGTGCCCCCAGTGTAATAAATCAAATGTACCGTAAGTAATAACTTTCTTCATTGCAAACATAAACTCCTTTCTTCAATCCTTATTCGACTGCATTCGTGCAGTAATTTATCCGTAATTCTGTGATATTCGATTCGCTCTTCGGAACCTCATTATATCACAGCGCCCACCAAACGTTAAGCGGATGTAAAGACAAACTATTTCCAATTTATTGGGCGCAGGAGGAAAAGTCCGAGGAATCAATGTTTCACAAAGGATCGTCCAGATGAAATGATGAAAATGTCATGAAATTTAAAGGTTTGTAAAGTTATTGTTAATATTTCATGGAGCATCTGTGATAAAATGATGAGTAGGCGAAGAATGAATTTACAATGAACGTTCATAGATAACAAGATAAAAAGGAGGTCTAAACAATGCAAACAGAAGTGGTCTCTAACCTTTCTTATGTAAACGGCGACTTAGATGAATTTATCAGCTATATGAACCAGCATCATATTTCTCAGAAAAGAGGCGCCATGATTGCGACTGTCAATCCAGAGATAGGCTATGCCGTCATGAAGGATCATGCGTACCATCAAGTCGTCTCATCTGCGGATTATGTACTGCCGGATGGCGTAGGCGTCGTGTTGATGTCTCGCATGACCCAAAGTCCGCTTAAGTCAAGAATTGCCGGCTTTGATGTCTTCATGTCTATGCTTGATCTAGCAAACAAGCAGTCTAAAAGAATCTTTTTATATGGTGCGAAAAAAGAAGTGCTTGAGGCTGTGAAACAGCGAATTGATACGGAATATCCAAATGTGGTCCTTGCCGGAAGCTGTGACGGCTATCAAGCAGATAAACGTTTCGTAGCGAAGCAAATCGCGCGCTCGAAACCTGATATGGTGTTCGTTGCATTAGGTTATCCAAACCAGGAGAACTTTATTTACGAATACCGCCATTTATTCCCGCAGGCTGTTTGCATCGGTTTAGGCGGAAGCTTTGATGTATTTAGCGGAACGGTGAAGCGTGCACCACGCTGGATGATTAAGACAAATACAGAATGGCTGTATAGATTGATTGTGAATCCATGGAGATGGAAACGAATGCTGAATATTCCTAAGTACGCTTTTGCCGTATTGAAGGAAAGCAAAGGGAAAAAACGTTACTATCCTGAGCAGGTAAAGGATCAGACGAAGCAGCTGTGAGAGACTGACAAATGATGAATATACGCTCAATGATGATTTCATGTTACGCAGCTTTTATTTCTTTCATTGGATGGCTGATGAGCGGCGTGAAACCGCGTGAAAACCAGGTGACGCTGCTTGTTTCGTTCCAAGAGAATGCGGCTGCTCTCATTCATACTTATCAGCAACAGGCGAACATGACAATGAAGCTTACTGTCCTCTATACGAAGCATGCTTCTGCGATAGAAAAGGACGGGCCTCATCTGTCATTTCGCTATTTTCATGAAAAAAATCCTCTCCATCTCATTCAATGTATGTATACGATGTTTAAAAGCAAGGTTGTCGTGACGGATAATTACTTTCTCATGACGAGTGTGCTTAGAAAACGGCCTTCTACCACCTGTATTCAAGTATGGCATGCCAATGGCGCTTTGAAAAAGTTCGGGCTTGAAGATGCTTCAAATTCTGAACGAAGTCCCCGTGACATCGAGCGCTTCAAACGTGTCTATGCGTCTTTCGACTATATCGTAACAGGCTCAGATCACATGCGTGAGATTTTCAAGACCTCGTTTGGAGCCAATGATGAACGCTTTTTACCAACTGGTGTACCACTGACGGATCTGTACTATGAACAGCATCAGCCTTCCTTAAAGCTGAATGATATCCCAAAAGGGAAAAAGATCCTGCTCTATACACCGACCTATCGAGACTTTGCAATGGACAGCCTTGTCCTGCCTTTTTCAAAAGAGCAATTGCAAAATGAGCTGAATGGCAATTGTATTCTGCTCGTCAAGCTTCATCCTGCGGTCAAACATTTAGCGAAAGCAGAAACAGACGGTGAATGGATATTTGATGTGTCCGATCAGCCGCTCTATCCATTGCTTTGTGCTTGTGATGTCCTAGTGACAGATTATTCGTCGATTGTGTTTGAATATGCACTGCTCGAAAAGCCTGTCTTGTTCTTCACTTATGACTTAGACACTTATCGGGAGAAACGCGGCTTAGTTGATCGGTATGAAGACATCATTCCTGGAAAGGCTTGCGTCACTCAAGACATGCTCTTGCAGGAGCTTTTACACCTAAACGGATCAACCAATAAAGAACGAATCAAAACCTTTGCTGAGGAATGGAACCAATATTCAAAGGGACAATCAAGTCAGCAGCTCCTTTCATTCATTGAACAGCAGCTGCTCTTACAAAAAAAACGTCCGGCTTCTCAATAGGAAGCACGGACGTTTTTTTATTTGTTATACACTGGGATATCGTAATACAGCGTATAGTCATCAAGCAGGTTATACAAACTATACATACGAGTGACTTGCTTAGAAGCCCAGCCAATATCTGTTGCATATTGATGAGTTGCTGTAGCAGACCAGCGCATTTTATAAATCGTATCTTGTTTGTATGTCGCATTATTGATGTAGCTGTTGCCAATGAATTTTGCCCCGCCAATAATCGCAGCCTCTGGTGTGAACCATTGCTGTTCATACGCATACTTTGCACCGAGATAATTCGGATTGCTGTCATATGCACCAATGCCATACATGTTATATACTTTCTTTCCATTAAACATTGTACCATTCGCTAAAATGGAACTTCCGTTACCCGTTTCAAGCAACGCATGAGAAATAAGATAAATTTCGTTGATATGATACGTTTTTGCTGCTGTAATAAAGGCTTGTCCTTTTCCAGCAAGAATCCCTTTGCCTGCTAAAATCTTTGTATTGACCTCTGCCGGATTGAGATTCGCAGCTTCAGAGAGTTTCAGAAATTGAAAATAAGATTGCGTGCCTTCTGCAATATTGGCTGGATCTACATATTTTTGCACCTCTGCTGCACTTGCATTTCTCCAGCCGAGGTTGATCCTGATCCAGTTTCCTTCTTTTCCAAGCTGTTTCACTTTTGCTCCTTTATTCAGCTGTGCGACAATGTTGCTTGCAGAGCTCGAATCAGGTGTTGAACGGACATTTAAGCCATCTGTATTCACTGTCGATGTTGCTTGGTCTACATATGCTGCATAGACATAGGCCGCACCATCTGTCTGTGGTGACACCTTCATTTGTTTGTTTACCATCTCATTGACAGTGAGGTTGTAGTTCGTTTGCATGACCATTGGGCCATTTTTAATTTTTACGGCTGTGGCAGTCCAGCCATATTGGCTTTTCACAAATGCAATGGCTTCATTTACAGTTGGTAATCCTGTAAATTGCTGCGTAATGTTAATTTTGTAAGTTGGTTTCGTTGTTGTTGTATACGCAGCATTTTCATTCCGTTTTTTGAAAAATGCCATGCCTTGGTCACGCAGTGCAGCTGTTGAGATAGCACCTGTTTTGATCTGATATTGAGCATAATCGACTGCACCTGTTTTTTGGGCAACAGCCTTCATTTTTTGTTTCGTCAAATAGCTGAGTGCTTGATTCAGTTTTGTCTGATTCACTGTCGGCTCTGTCGTGATACGGTATTGCTTGACCGCTTCAGTCAGCGTTTTTGTACTGCTGGCAATACCATTTTTCTTGATGATCTCTTGAGCCTGCTTCACTTTAGTTTGTTCATATACAGGTGTTGTCTTAAGACTATATGTTTTGCTGACAGCCTGTCCCTTACTTGTCTTGATGCTGCTTGTCACCTTCTGCGTTTTTAAGTATGCGGCACCTTTATTCACTTTCGCTTGGTCCACTGCTTGATTGACGACGAGTCGATATGTGCTGTCTGATACCTTGCCTGTTTTTTTCGTTGTCGCAGATACTTTTTTCTTTTGGAAGAAAGCCGCTGCTTTTTTCGCTTGTTCATCTCCTAAAAGGTTCCCCGTCACGACTTGATATGGCTGTGTAGAAGAAATCTTTTTAGATGTGTAGCGCCATTTCTTTTTCTTGAAAAAAGCTATCGTTTTTGCGTAAGCTGTATCGTTCAATTGATTGAGCTTTACGATATAATTTTTTGTTTTTCCCACTCGCTGCACAGTACCTGCAGCACCGGTTTGCTTCTTAATTTGAGCCGCAGCTGAAGCTGCTTGTTTGTTGTCTTTGAAATAGCCTGATTCCAAGCTGTAGACATTTTTTAAGGCTCCTGTCTTTTGAATCTTCCCGCTGATTTTTGCTTCTTTTTGCAGCTGAGTAAGGAGTGTCTGTGCTTTCGACTGGTTCGCTTGTGCAGCGGATGTGACGATGTAATACGGCTTACCCGGTGTTACCGTTTGAAGCACTGGTTTTAAACCGGATGCCTTCTGAAAACCTTGCAGAATGGTATTTGCCTTACTTTGTCCAACAATACCGCTTGAAATCAGCTGATATACAGTGCCAGCTTTGTTTTCGGTTTGGTATGTACTGGTGACGCCTGCCTGCTTTTGCAACTCGGTTTGAATATTTTTCACTTTCGTTTCAGAATCAATGGTTCCTGATATGACCTGATAAGAAGGCCTGCTTTGATTGATAACTTCATAGGAGCTATTGAGCCCAGATGTTTTTGTTAGCTCAAGTGAGAGCTTTTTCGCCTGATTTTCATCGTTAACTGGGTCAGATACGACCTTTTGTAAAGGAAGGCGGTCACCTACTGGAGACACCGTACCGCTCATGCCCACCTCTTTTTTTAATGCAGCTGCACTTGCACTCGCTGCTGCTTGTGACTCATACCCTGAGGCAGTGAGCTGATAGCTCGACGTATTTCCTGAGGTTTGGTAAGTGGCTGTCCACTTTTTGTCCTTCTTCAGTGTTTCCACTGCTTTTTTCACTTCTGCTTCTGTTGTAAATACCTTTGTGGTGTTCATCGTATAAATGGATTGGTCGACATAGGAGGCTGCTTGCGCTTCTTTACCCGTGTGTAATGTCATACCAAAGGCAGCTGCGAGTAACATAATCTTGATGGTTTTTTTCACGTTCCCTGTCCCTCTCTTAACTTTGCATAATAGTCTACTAATCTCTTTATCGACAAAAACAAGTACTCTTTCAAGTCATTTATGCAATAGAAAAATAGAGGACCCTCCTGAAGTCCTCTTTGCCTTATATATGCGACACAATCAGTTCACAAGATCCTTCAATTGAGAAGCTTCCTGTTTCAGCCGGCAGAATAAAATGAGCGCCCTTTGGCAGTGGATATGTGTTTCCGTCATGCTCTAAAGACCCTTCTCCATCAATCACACTGCATAGCAAAAACGGATAATCCTGCGAAATCTCTACTTTTTGATCAATTTCCCATTTATACACAGAGAAGTATTCTGCTTCAACAAATGTACGAATGGTCACTCCTCGGCGTGTTTCAACTGATTCATCTGCATAACCGTCTACATGAGGAACCGTCGTGACATCAATTGCTTGTGCAAAATGAAGTTCACGTTCGTTGCCATCCTGGTCTTTTCGTTCATAATCATATACGCGATAGGTTGTATCTGAGCTTTGCTGCGTTTCAAGGACAAGCGTTCCTTCGCAAAGCGCATGAATAGTACCGCTTGGCACATAATAAAAATCACCAGGCTTAATTTTCACCCGCCGCAAAAGACCTTCCCAATCTCCGCTATTCATCATGGTGACAAGCTCAGTTCTTGTTCTTGCATTGTGCCCATAGATCATTTCCGCTCCTTCTTTGCAGTCAATGATATACCAGCACTCTGTTTTTCCAAGCTCGCCATTTTCATGTCTTTCCGCATAATCATCATCTGGATGTACTTGAACGGACAAGTCTTGGTTTGCATCTAAAATTTTGGTTAACAGCGGGAAGCGATCGCCTTCTATCCCCCCGAACAATTCTCTATGATTGTCCCAAAGTTCGATCAGCGTTTTCCCTTTATATGGACCGTCTTGCACGACACTTGGTCCGTTTGGATGAGCAGAAATTGCCCAGCATTCTCCCGTTTGATCAGAAGGAATATCGTAGCCAAATTGATCCCTTAAGGCTGTACCTCCCCATATTCTTTCCTTCAATTCAGGCAGTAAAAAAATTGGTGACTGCTTCATTCAGGATGACTCCTCCCTTTGCTACCCTTTGATAATCCTTACCTAGCTTGATGAAAACTAGTAAGTCTCAACTTTTATTATGACGCTATCTAAAGAGAAGTCAATCCTTTCAGTACACCGAATGAAAACGATAACACAAAAATTGTTTTACCCTTTGACAGAGCCTGCAAGAAGCCCTTTGACAAAGTATTTTCCAAGAAGAATATAGACGAGTAGTGTCGGCAGCGCAGCCAATATCGCTCCTGCCATTTGGACGTTCCACTGCACAATTTGACTGCCTGATAGATTTTGCAAGGCAACCATCACCGGCTGATGCTCCGCAGTGGTCATCGTGACTGCAAATAAAAATTCATTCCACACATTTGTGAACTGCCAAATGGCGACCACAACAAACCCCGTGATCGAAAGCGGAAGAATCATATGTCTGAAAATCCCAATAAACCCTGCGCCATCCATTTTCGCCGATTCAATCATTTCATCTGGGATGCTCACATAGAAATTTCGGAACATGAGCGTTGTGATCGGAAGTCCGTATACGACATGGACAAGCACAAGCCCTGGAATTGAATTATACAATCCGACTTCACGCAAAAATTGAATAAGTGGAATTAGAATACTTTGATATGGGATAAACATCCCAAACAGCATCAGCGTAAAGACGACTTCTGATCCTTTAAAACGCCATTTTGATAATACATAGCCATTCATTGCACCTAATACAGCTGACAGTAAAGTAGCAGGAATGACTAGATAAAGAGAATTCATTAAATTAGGCGCCAGCTTTTCAAACGCGATTTGATAGCTTGAAAAATCGATTGTGGATGGCAGCGACCACATTCGTTCAAGGGTGACTTCACCTAATGGCTTCAAGCTTGTGACGAGCATGACATAAACTGGCATCAAAAAAAATAGACTGCACAAAATCAATAAAGCATAAAGAACTGGACGGACAAACCATCTGGCTGTCATGATGAAGCCCCCTTCCGGCTCGACAGGAGGTATGGCACGATAAAGACCGCAACAGAGACCAGCATGACAATCGCAATGGCGGCACCGCCTGCATAATGGTTTCCTCTAAAGGTCATTTCAAACATATACACGCCCGGGACATCGGTGACAAAGTTCGCACCCGGTCCTGTCATCGAGTAAATCAAATCGAAAATCTTTAATGAAATATGAGCCATGATGATAACAACACTTGCAGTAATCGGTTTTAAAAGAGGAAAAATGATTTTCCAGTAAATCTGCCACTCCGATGCACCATCCATTCTAGCAGCCTCTCTTACTTCCTCTGGAATTCCTCGCAGACCCGCCAAATACATTGCCAGAGAGAAGCCTGTCATTTGCCAAACAGCTGCAATCACGACGGCAATCATGGCCGCAGGTACACCAAACTCAATTTTCCCCCAGACAAATCCGGCCAAAATGTTCGTATCCGTGTACCATTTAGGCTGGATACCGAGCGTTTTCAAAAATAAATTCACCCCTGTTGACGGGTTTAAAATCCATTGCCATACAACCCCTGTGACAACGAAGGAAAGGGCCATCGGAAAGAAGAATAAATTCCGAAAAAGAGATTCCCCCTTGATCTTCTGATCTAGTAAAATCGCAAGTGCAAGACCAGAGACAATGACAGCCCCAATAAAAAATAGAGTAAAAAAGACCGTGTTTCGAAGATCTGACTGAAAGCGGAAATCTTGAAACAGCATGGCATAATTGCGAAGACCTGCGAAAGAGAAATCAGGAACAAGCGTGGTCCAGTTTGATAATGACACATATCCTGTCCAGCCAATAAAGCCGTAAACAAAGATGAATAATAAAACCGCTGACGGGGCTAAAAAGAGCAGCGCCAGCAGCTGATCTCCATTCCATTTTTTCCGCATACGTTTGACCTTGGGCATAGATGTTTTTGTCATCGGCGATGTGTCCATGCGCATGAAGCTACACTCCTTTTAAAAAAGAGGCGGTGCCTAGCCGCCGCCTCTTTCGTCTTTATTTCATTGCATCTTTTAAAGATGATACAAACTGGCTGCTGTCTTTTTGTGTCACGAAGATATTGACGGCTTGATTCGCTTTCGTCACAAACCCTTCTTCAGCAGCTGAGCCATGAGCAAGAGACGGCGCCAGCTTTGACTCTTTAAATGCCTTCATCGCCGATTTTCCGTATTCATCATATTTTGATACATCTGCATCCACACGTGCTGGAATCGATCCTTTTAGCGGATTAAACGCATCCTGTCCTTCCACAGATCCTAAAACAGATAAGAATTTCTTCACGTTTTCTGGCTGTTTCACACCCTTTGGCAGTCCAAATGTATCGGTGATCACCATAAAGCTTCCTTCCGTTTCAGGAGTCGCCGTGTATCCAAAGTCTTGATTGACCTTCAAATCAAGATCATTCACAAAGTACCCCTTCGCCCAGTCGCCCATGACATTCATTGCTGCTTCCCCTTTTGCCACGAGCTGTGAGGCATCCTGCCAGTTACGTGAGCTGTGATCATCATTGACGTATTCGAGCATGCGCCCAAAGATGTCTGCCGCTTCCTTCACTTTCGGGTCATCCATTTTCATGTCGCCAGCCCAAAGTTTTTGATAACCATCTGCACCTAATACACCGAGCAAAACACTTTCAAACAAATGAGTCGCTGCCCAAGGCTCCTTATCTCCAAGCGCAAGTGGTGTGATCCCTTTTTTCTTTAATGCATCTGCTGTTTTGTAAAATTCATCAAATGTCGCTGGCGGCTCTAAGCCTGCATCATCAAATACCTTCTTGTTATACCAAAGCACATTGCCCCTGTGAATGTTCACTGGCACGGAATAGATTTTTCCATCTTTGCTGACAAGATCAATCAGTGATTCTGGAAATTTGTCTTTCCAGCCTTCTTTTTCATATAAATCATCCAGCGGCTCCATTTTGCCTGCCGCGACCCAGCTCTCATTCAGCTCCGCCCCGCCATGCACTTGAAACGTAGCAGGCGGATCATTCCCCTGCATACGGCTAGTCAGAACAGCCTTTGCATTCGTACCAGCACCACCTGCGACAGCTGCATTTTCAATTGGAATATCTTTATTCTTCTCTTCAAACAACTGGATGAGTGCCTTTAGCCCGTCTTCCTCACCCGCTCCTGTCCACCAAGAGAAAATTTCGAGCTTTTCCGTTCCGCCTTCTTTTTTTGCCTCTGAGTTCGTCGATGAACTGCAGGCAGTAACGATCAGCATACAGAGTGCAAGCAGTGTAAAGCCTAATTTGACCTTCATGATTGATCCCCCATCCCTATTTTGTAAGCGTTATCAAAATAAGTATAATGGCAGATCCTTGCTTTTTTTCAGGCAAACTTCTGAACTTTTTTATGAAATTCTTCATTTTTTTACGGCCTGTTTTCGATATTCCTTCGGTGAACAGCCGACCATCTTCTTAAACACACGGCTGACGTAATTAGGATCTGTATATCCTGCTTGATAGGTAATTTCTTTTAAGCTAAGCGAGCTGTCCTTGAGGAGCTTTTTGATTTTATCCAGCCGGCAGGTTGTCACATACTCTTTAAATGTCAGACCCGTCTCGTCTTTAAAACGTTTTGTGAAATAGGTTGGACTTAAATCAACATAAGCGGCTGTTTGCTCAAGTGTGATCTGTTCACAATAATGCGTTTTGATGTAACGTTTTGCCCGCTCAATGTCATTGATGGTCTGGGTTCTCGCTTCATACACGTCAAATAGGTGTTCACAGCACTGACGGCATTCAGCTGCGGTGCTGATTGTCAATATCGATAGATCTGTACGGAGACGTGATTTGAAGAGAATCAGCAGTTCCTTTACCTGTGAAATCGTCGCTCCCTCTAATTGAAAGGCATCAAATAAAGCCAGCGCATCCTCTCTTCTCCCTTCCTCGAGCGCCTGCATCATGCTGTCTGCAAGCTCCGGCAGATGAATCAATGGACCGGGCTTTATGTCTGTTTGGTAAAAACCATAACGAACAACGCCGCCACTCTTTTTTCGCTGATAATAGGAAAGCTTCGCCTCTGCTGCACTTTTCTGAAGATGAAGCGGGTTTGAGACTGGGTGCCCTATGCCAACGACAGGTGAAGGCTGACCATTTGTCATGGCAGCTCGAATGGCTTGCAGCACCTCTGCCTTAAGCTGACCTGGTCCTTGCTGACTATAAATGAAGCATGTAAACAGTTCACCCCCCATCTGAACCGGCACCGTATGAAATTGTGCAGATTTCTGTAAATCGTTCAACAGCTGATCCCCGCCCGTCCGCTGCACCGCGATGATAAGACCTGCTTCATATTCGGAAAATAGTTGTTGAAACTCCATGGAGGTATAGGATTGACCGTTCATGATATGGGCTTCAAGCCACTTTGACTGCTGATCGGCCGCTGCCGCCTGCCGCTGAGACGCCTCCTGCTTTATTTCTGCTGCTACAAATCGAATGGCTGCGATGGTTTCGTCTTTATCAGCTGGTTTAACAAGGTATTGTTTCACCCCTTCTTGCATCGCTTGCTTGGCGTAATCGAATGTATCGTAGGCTGTCAGCATAATGAATTTTGTATGAGGACTGCTTGCTTTGATCTGTTTGATCGCCGTCAGTCCATCCATGCCAGGCATCTGGATATCCATGAGCACAAGATGAATGGGCTCAGATCGCACGAATTCAACCGCCTTCTTTCCATTTTCCGCTTCTCCTGCTATATGACACTCTGGAACCCATTCGGTTAAGAACTTCCGCATCGCTAGTCGTTCTATTTTTTCATCATCGACAATCAGCACGTTCAGCATGCCGGTCCCTCCTTCATCGGAATAGCCAATTGTATGGTGGTGCCTTCGTTTGGCTTTGAATCAATTTGAAGGGCATTTTGCACCCCGTAAAACAAACGCAGTCTTGACATCACATTTCGAAGACCAATTCCTGTCGAGTGGCCTTTACTCAGGATGTTCGGATCTTCCTCTTCTTTTTCTGATAGCAATCTTCTTTTCTCCAATTCATTGATGCCCATCCCATTGTCCCGAATCCGAATCATCACATAGCCGCCTTCTTGATAGATTGAGAGCTCGACAAGTCCCTCTTCCTCCTTTGGCTCGACGCCATGAATAAAAGCATTTTCGACAAGCGGCTGTAAGGTGAGACTTGGGATATGTACAGATAAACACGATTCATCGATGGACGTTTTGCACGTAATACGATCGGCAAATCTCGTTTCTTGTATATGAAAATACTCTTTCACCACTTTCACTTCTTGTTCCAATGTAACGGATGTACTCAGAGCAGACAGCGAATACCGCATCAGCGTGGAAACGGATTGAATCAACCTCGATGTCGCTTCGGCTGATTCTAAGTAAGCCATACGTGAAACGATGTTTAATGTGTTAAATAAAAAATGCGGGTTCATTTGGTTTTGCAGCGTTTTTAGCTTCATGTCTTTGATTTTTTGATCCAATGCTGCCTTTTGTTTGATCTCTTCAATCATCATTTTCATCTCTTGCCGCATTCGCTGAAAGGCTTCATTTAAAACAGAAATTTCATCCTTTGAGGTGACATGCAAATTCGCTCCATCAAAATTTCCTTCTGATACTTCTTTTACGCTTCGGGACAGATGAACGATGGGTCTTGATATCCCGCCAGCAATCATATAAGCCATCCATAATGCGAGCCCGATTGATAACGTAAATAGACACAAGGTAAAGAGCGCATAGGTTTGATGCCTTTTTTGAAGAGATTGATAGAGTACTTGATATTCAGATAATTCATCATCAAGCAGGGTCATCGTCTGCTCTTGTATATAGGAGGAGACGGTTCTCACTTCCTTCACACTTGCAGCATATTCTTCGATTTTCCCTTCTTTTACATGTGTCATGGTCGCATCACTTTCATTGATGAGCGTCCGTATCATATATTGATATTTTTCAATCGATGGAATCGCAGCATGAAGCCCGGCATCCTTTCGCAGCGCTTGATCGTAGGATTTCATTTTTTGTTTTGACGTAAGGTATTCTTTGGCAAACTTCCGATCCTTTTCAATGGCATAGGCATTGACTTTTTCATACATCGTTTTCGCTTCTGTCGATATATCATTGAGCAGCAGAAAAGAACGGAAGCTCCTGCTATATTCTGATGTGATTTTTGAACTGCTCCAGTAGACAAAAAAAGCGGCTACGTTGCCAAGAAGCACAAGGATTAAAAATGCCAATAACAGCTTACTTCGAATCTTTCTCATGGCTGCATCCCCTGCTTTCTGTCTGTTTGCTGAAGAGGCAGATCCCCGCGCCGGATCACACTCGTTCCCGTGTACTGAAGCGGTTCTTCTTTTTCACCTTTTTGCAAACGAACAAGTGATTCAACCGCTTGATAGCCCATTTCATAAGGGTGCTGCACGACCACGGCATCAATCGTTCCATCATCAAGCGCCTGAATCGTATCAGGCAATGTGTCAAATGCAAGCACATAAAAATCAGTGGATGATTGATACTGTGCGATTGCTTGAATGATGCCTGCACCATCTAATGCACTTGTGCCATAAAATGCGGTGAGCTTCGCATGATCGTTTAATAGTTTATAAGCGGCACCTGAGGCACCTGACTTCGTAATGGCTGATTCTTCTATTCCAGCAATATGAATGCGTTTTTCAGCGGAGACGGCATCTCGAAAGCCTTTGACGCGCAGCTTTTGATGAATGGCATCCAGCCTGCCTGTGACAATTCCTACATACTGTTCACCTTTTGTATCTGCGATGAGTGCCTGCCCTGCGATAAAGCCTGAATAGTAATTGTCCGTTCCTACATACACTTGACGTTTGCTCCCTTCTGCATCCGTATCGACGGTGACGACATCAATTCCTTTTTCCCTCGCCTTCTGAAAAAGCGGTTTGTATTTTTTCGCATCAAGTCCCTGCGTCATAATGCCATCAACATGCCCAGCGATCGCCATATCGATGGTTTTCAGATGATCGTCGACATCCGCTTGCTTAGGGCCCAAATATTCTAGATACACGTGATGAACGTCTGCCGCATCAGCAGCTCCTTTTTGTACAAGCTGCCAATATTCGTTATCAAGTTCCTCCGGTACAAGGACAAAATGGTATTGATACGTTGACGCTGTTTTATCGGAAGCGCTTTCAATTTTAAATAAATCTTGACCTAATAACGTTAAAAAGATGACAGATACCACACAAAATGTGAGAAATGCGCTCATTCCGATCCACTTAGATAATTTCACCGTATCCTCCTCCTTTTCACTATTTCCGCATAAAAAAAGAGCTGCTTATAAGCATACTCTCTCGACCTCTATAATTCCTTTGTCATAAATAAACTGTTTGGATCTTCTTGATATGTACCAAAAGGCGGACAATACTGAAAGCCAGCGCTTTCATATAGTTTTCTTGCTGGTTCAAAGAAAGCCATTGCCCCTGTCTCTAAGCTGACACGTGTATACCCGCGCCGTTTTGCCTCTTGGAGAAGATGATTCAGCATATACCTCGCTACACCTTTCCGCATATGGAGGGCTGCAGTTCTCATCGATTTGATTTCCCCATGTTCACTTGACAGCTCCTTTAACGCTCCGCAGCCAAGAAGCTCCTCTCCATCTCGCACACTCCACACGGTGACATCTTGTTTTTTTAAATCAGTTAATGGAAGGGCGTGAATGCTTTCTGGCGGCGAATGCACCTTCATTTCTTCTATATGTGCAGTAATCAGCTGATCAATTCGTCCATCCGTAAGTTCATCTTGTAGAATATACATTTCCATCACTCCTTCCCGATCATTGTACGTGAAGAGTTGAATGGTTATCTGCTATTATGTCAGATAAACGAACAAACAACCGGCATCTATGAGCCAATTGTTTGTTCGTTTTACAAGTATTTATGAGGAAAGAACGGCTTGTAATTCCTCTGCTGTACTGTTTTCAAGCTGACTTCCGACACCGACAGCCACCGCGCCTGCTTTAAGCCACTTCGGAACATCAGCTGGATGAATGCCACCCGTAGGAATAAATTCAATCTCTGGAAATGGACCTTGCAGGTTTTTCATATAGGATAAACCGAAGGAGCCGCTTGGGAAAAGCTTGAGCAAGCCGTAGCCATCTGCTTTCGCCTGCATGATTTCACTTGGGGTGAGAACCCCTGGTACATAGAGTGTGTCGTAAAATGAGAGATGTTCTCCAATCATAGGAAGATATCCTGGACTGACGATAAACTGTGAGCCTGCCTCAACAGCTGATTGTGCCTGCTCCAGTGTCGTAATCGTTCCCGCTCCTACAATGAGGTCTTGCTCCTGCTGAAAGGATGCGATGATGCGTTCAGCATTTGGCGTGGTATACGTCACTTCAATGGCACGGACCCCTTTTTTCTTTAAACGCTCAATCATTTCAATGCCTTCTCTTTCACTACCCGCTCTCACCACTGCGATCAACTTACAAGACGCGAGCTGCTTTTTAACGCTCAAACTTGCTGACTTCCCCATATCTCTCATCCCCTTTCATGTAATCCCGCCTTTTATATCGTTTGGCTTCTTTCATAAAAGCTTGAAGCTCCTCCCGGGTAGGCAGTCCATCCTTATCTCCAGGAGACATCACTGCAAGTGCCCCGACTGCATTGCCTCTTGTCACGGATTTTTCATTTGATAAGCCGTCAAGTAAGCCGCTGATGACCCCCACTGCAAATCCATCACCAGCTCCAACTGTATCTACGACATCCTGCACATAAAATCCATTCACCATTCCTTGTCCGGCTGCACTTTTATAAAAGGCACCTTCTGCCCCTAGCTTAATGACCACTAGCTTGACGCCTTTTTGCAAATAAACATCTGCAATTTCTTCTGGCTCGTGACAACCCGTGAGCCTTTGCCCTTCTGCAAGACCTGGAAAAAACCAATCCACTTGCGAAGCGATTTGATTCACCGTCTGAATCATGTCCTCCTCCTCTTCCCATAGCTGAAGCCGAAGATTTGGATCAAATGAAATGGTTTTGCCCGCTGCTTTCATTTCTTGAAGGGCACGAATAGAAAACGCTCTCATTTCACTGGATAGGGCAGGCGGAATACCAGTCATATGAAGGTGGCCTGCCTGTTTGAAATAGGTGGCGGGAAAGTCGCTTGGACTCATTGTGCTCGCAGCAGAGCCTTTCCGATAATACGTGACGTCAGGGTCTCCATCGATCACTTTTGATTTAAGTAAGATGCCCGTTTGAGACCCATCATTTGAACGGAGCACTGCACTTGTATCGACCCCTTCTTTTTGAAGCTCTTCTAAAATAAATGTGCCAAGTGAATCTGCTCCGACTTTGCTCATCCAGCCCACATGAAAACCCAGCCTCGCCAAACCGACAGCCACGTTACTTTCTGCACCAGCAAGCGCCTTTTGAAATGTATGCACTTGATGAAGCTCCCCAACTTCCTTTGCATAAAACATCGCCATTGATTCCCCAAATGTGACCGCATCGAATGCTTTCACTCATTTCTCCCCTTCCTTGGTACCGGTTTCAAATCAGTTGAAAAAGAGAGAGCATGCACGTCTGTATACTCTTCTCTGCCTATCCTTTATAAAGATTTCCTTACAATGATTTCACCATCAAGTTGAATTGTTTGGGGCGCACTTTCATCCCCTTCAAGCCGTGTCTTGATTTTTTGCATGGCTGCTTTCCCCATTTCATGAGATGGCTGGGCAACCGTTGTGATTCCAGGTCCAATCAGCTTATACCATTCTGTATCATCAAACCCTGCAATACCGATCTCATCAGGAATCTTCATCCCAATCTCTACAAGTTCACTAATCAGCTTCAGCATGAGTAATCCATTGCCTGCTAAAATCGCTTTTTTCTGTTCGTTTGATTGTAGAAAACGGACAATCTCTTCGCGCATTTGTTCTTTTTGCTTTAAATCAATTTCTGCAATGATTGGCTTCTTATGTTTACTCAAAGCTGTCTGTTCATATGCTTCCTTTCGTTCTTCACGAGGACTGATTCCATCGACGGGCTCAGTAAAGAATGCGATGTGATCATAGCCTTTCTCATACATTTGTTGAAGCAACCGGATTGTGATATCACGGTTGTTCGTGGTCACTGTGTCGACTTTTAGTTCAGGCAATTTCCGGTCCACAAGAACAATCGGCACACCGTTTTTCTTAAACTCCTCCAGAATGTCATTGTTCTGTCCTGTTGTATTGATGATGAGCCCTTCAATATAATGTGCATTCAGCTTAAGGAGCATTTCCCGTTCTTTTTCTGGACGATTATCTGTGTTGCACACCATGATACTGTATCCATATTCATCACAAATCTCTTCAACTCCGCGAAGTGTTGCCACAGAGAATGGATTCGTAATGTCCGCTACAATAAACCCAATGACCTTGCTTTTTCTGACTTTTAGTCCTTGAGCAAGCTGACTCGGGCGATAATGGAGTTCCTCAATGGCTTTCTTGATTTTTTTTACCTTTTCTGAAGAAATTTCATTTGTTCTGCCATTGATATATCTGGATACAGTTGATTTTGAGACCCCTGCATAAGCTGCTACTTCGTTAATGGTCACTTTCGTTTGCTTTTTCTCTTTCATTCAAAAAACTCCCACAATTGATCTTCTCATTTGGTTCGAAACCGATTTCAAATAAACTTAAAAAGATCATATCATAATTGATGGCATTTCAGAAGATTTTTTTGCATGATGATGGCGTAAATTCGTCTAATCAGATAAAAAGAAAGCGATTTCAAATTAACGGTTGACGGCGCTCTCTTTTTCCTCTAGAATTTTCCTTGAAACCGATACCAAATAAATATCAATATTTGTTTCAGATGGAAAGGGAGGCTTATCCAAATGGAAAATCGTTATGCTGTACATCCTGAACAGGTCAAACGTTTTACAACCGAGGAACTTCGTCGTCATTTTCATATTCCTACGCTATTTGTCAGTGGTGAATTAAAGCTCTATTACTCTCATGAAGACCGTGTGGTGATTGGCGGAGCCATGCCGGCAGCAGAGCCGATCACACTAGATGCTGGGGACTTTTTACGGACGGAGTATTTTCTTGAAAGACGTGAAATCGGGATTGTGAATGTCGGCGGACAAGGAACGGTCACTGTTGATGGTGAGGCCTTTGTGCTGGAGCATAAAGATTTCTTATATATTGGTCTTGGTCACGAAGATGTACAGTTTGCTAGTTCATCAGGAGAGCAGGCCAAGTTCTATCTAGTTTCAGCCACGGCTCATAGAGCGTACCCTACGCAAAAAGCAGCCATCGCTGAATTAACACCAAACCACTTAGGGGAAGCAGCTGCCTCCAACGTACGAAACCTGTATCAAGTCATCCATGCAGACGGCATCCAAAGCTGTCAGCTCATGATGGGAATCACTCAACTGGAAACCAATAACACGTGGAACACGATGCCTGCACATATTCACGATCGCCGGATGGAAGTGTACTTATATCTTGATATCGAAGAGGATGCACGAGTCTTTCATTTTATGGGGGAGCCCTCTGAAACAAGGCATCTTGTTGTGGCAAATGAGGAAGCAGTCATTTCACCTGCCTGGTCCATCCATTCAGGTTCAGGCACAGCGAATTATTCATTTATTTGGGCAATGGCGGGCGAAAACTATACGTTCAAAGATATGGACTTTGTCCCAATGGATCAGTTGAGGTAACAAGGATGATGACAACATCATATGCAGCGTCCCTCTTTTCCCTTAAAGGAAAAACAGCCCTTGTGACAGGTCCTGGAACCGGCATTGGGCAAGGCATTGCCGTGGCGCTTGCCCAATCAGGTGCAGATATCATCGGCACTTATCACCACACACCGCTTGAAGAAACAAAGGCACTTGTCGAACAGGCAGGCCGATCATTTCATGCGGTTCAGGTTGACTTTTCCGATCCTCAAACTGCAAAGCAGGATGTTGACGCCATATTAAAAAAGCACACGATTGATATTCTAATCAATAATGCTGGAACCATTAAAAGAGAGCAGGCGGCTCACTATTCAGAGGAAGATTGGCATACGGTCATGGATGTGAATATCAACAGTCTCTTTTTCCTCACGCAAAAGGTTGGACAGCAGATGCTGAAAAACGGGCAAGGGAAAATCGTCAATATCGCCTCCCTTCTATCGTTTCAAGGCGGCGTCTTTGTCCCCGCTTATACAGCAAGCAAGCATGCTGTCGCAGGGCTGACGAAAGCTTTTGCCAACGAATGGGCGAGCCAGCATATACAAGTGAATGCGATTGCGCCTGGGTATATTGCGACCAATAACACACAAGCCATTCGTGACGATGAAAATCGAAATGAAGAGATTCTCAAACGAATTCCCGCCGGGCGCTGGGGAAAACCTGAGGATCTAGCAGGTGCTGCTGTTTTCCTTAGCTCACCTGCTTCTGATTATATGAACGGTCATATTTTAGCCGTTGATGGCGGCTGGCTTGCAAGATAAAAAGACGAGAGAATTCCTATCCGGGATTCTCTTTTTTCTATTTGTATAATTCTCCACCTTCCGAGTCACTCTATAAAAAACATGTGATGAGGGTGAGGTATTATGAAAAGTCGTATTGAACAAGATATAGCGTCCGTCATTAAGCGTGTCAAAAGCTTTGCCGGAAGAAGTGATGATATCGTGTTCCACTCTTTTTCATTTGGTCCTTCCACTATGTCTGCATGTCTCGTGTACATTGAAGGACTCACAGAATTTGAGTTACTTTCTAAGCAAATCATTTCACCAATGCAAAAGGAACTGGACCTCACTGAGGTTGATTCTACTACACTTTCCTCCCTTTCAAAAACGTTCTTTGGCATTCAAAGTGATGTGCTGGATGATATGAACCTTGCCATCGAGCAGTTATATAGCGGCAGGGCTATTTTATTTGTAGATGGAGCGGCTCAAGCACTTGCACTCCATACAAATCTTTTTCAATTTAGGGAAGTAGAAGAGCCGCAATCTGAAGTTCTTGTAAGAGGCCCACGGATCGGATTTATTGAGAATCTTGAAAAAAACACGGCTTTACTCCGCGAACGGGCAAACGACCCAAATCTTGTGATTCAAAAGGTGAGTATCGGTACTCGCAATAAAAAATCCGCTGCTCTTGTGTATGTTCGTGATATTGCTGACCCTAAACTAGTAGAAGATGTTCTATCACGCATGGCCGAAATCAAAATGGATGACATCCCTGAAACCGGCTATATTGAACAGTTGATTGAGGACAGTCACATCTCCATTTTCCCACAGATTCAAAACACAGAACGTCCTGACCGGGTGATTGCATCTGTGCTTGAAGGCAAAGTCTCGATTTTGCTCGATGGGACTCCTTTTGCCCTCATTTTACCTATGACACTTACAGCTTTGATGCAATCACCAGAGGATTATTATCAGAGGTGGACAAGCGCGACTCTTTTGCGTTTACTTCGTTATATTGCCGTGCTGCTCACGATTTTTTTACCCGGGCTTTACATTGCACTTGTCTCTTATCATCCCGGTTTATTACCGACAAGAATGGCACTCACCATCGCAGGCAGCCGGCAGAATGTTCCCTTCCCTCCTGTTGTCGAAGCCATTCTCATGTCTTTTACGATAGAGCTGCTGCGGGAAGCTGGACTACGGCTTCCAAGAGCCATCGGACAGACAATTGGGCTCATTGGCGGGGTTATTATTGGTCAGGCAGCTGTCCAAGCCAATATCGTCAGTGCCTTAATGGTGATTATTGTGTCGCTGACCGCACTGGCTGACTTCACGGCACCGTCATATGACTTTAGTTTCCCACTGCGTATTTTGCGGTTTATGGCCATTTTTAGTTCGGCATTGTTTGGATTATACGGTTTAATCATGTGTTATTTATTTGTGCTTTGTCACTTGATGCAGTTAAAGACCTTTGGTTTTGACTATTTCACACCTGTGTTGTCTTCACCGTTTTCAGATTTAAAGGATACGTACGTTCGTTTACCAATCGGGCTATTTAAATCCAGACCAAAAACAGCAAAAATAAAAAACCTCAGAAGACAAGGAGATTAAACGATGTACAGACCTGAAAAGCTATCATTGTTACAAGTCACCATTCTGTGCAGTTCTACAATGATAGGCGCTGGAATTTTAACCATTCCACGCAGTTCTGCCAATTCAGGATTCCCTGATGGCTGGATCATTGTATTATTACAGGGCGTCATCTTTGCTTTCGTTGCTTTTTTGTTGGGGTGGATTGCCGAAAAGAATGCACCAGACACCATTTTCGAGTCAAATACAAAAGGAGCGGGCGCATTCTTTGGCACAATCTTTAATTTAATGCTGATCGCCTATTTACTAGGCATTGTCGGCTTTGAGGCACGTGTCCTTGGGGAAGTGGTTCAGTTTTTCCTGCTGCAATCAACTCCCATGACCGTGATTGTGATGATTTTTTTACTCGTGGCGATCTATCATTTGAAAAGCGGTATCTTTCCAGTCGTCAAAATGGTGACCTATATTTATCCGATCACCATGGTCATTTACATAGCGCTCATGCTGTTTTGTTTAAAAATATTTGATTTTGATTATTTACGCCCTGTGATGGCGCATGGTTTTAAAGATTTTAGTAACCTTTTCTCTCAAACCTTTATTCAATTTACAGGCTTTGAAGTGATTTTGTTTGTTGTCCCGCTCATTTATAAAGACAAATGGTCTAAGGCAAAATGGGCGGCTGCAATCGGGGTTGGAATTACTTCTCTTGTATATTCCCTCACACTCTTTATAGTGATTGGCTCCATGACCGTTGGTGAAACGAAATCTCTCACTTGGCCAACAGTTTCCCTCATTCAAGCGCTTGAACTTGAAGGAGTGTTTATCGAACGATTTGATATTTTCTTACTGACGATCTGGACGTGCCAGCAGTTCATTTGTATGCTGGGCTTTTTCCAGTTTGCGATTAAAGGCTGCTTCACTGTTTTTAAAACAACCAATATAACGAGACTGTTATGGCTGTTATTTTTGATTACATCAGCACTCTCACTTTTCCCTAGAAATATCAATGAAGTCTTTTACTACTCTACTTTACTCGGCTACGCATTGTTTGCGGTTTTAGCCATTCCTTTTATTACTGCTATCCTGCTGATGATACGCAAAAAATGGGGAGGTCGTTCTACATGAGAGGCAGGCGTATACTGTTATTCTTTTTTTCCTGCTGTCTTTTCCTTCTATCAGCAGGCTGCTGGGACTTAAAGGATATTGAAAAACTATCGTTTGTACGCGGGGTTGGTATTGATGAGGAAGATGACAATGGAGTTAAGCTGACCTACCAAAACCTTGTACCGAAATCAAGTGGAACACAAGAAGCCGATTCTCCCGGCTATGTGAATGTTGTCTCCAAAGGAAAAAATGTGCTTGAGGCTGTCAGTAATGTCGCCTTGAAGGACCCGCCGATCTATAGTGATCACATGAAAATCTTCTTGTTTGGCAGAAATCAAGCAGAGCATCACGATATTCAAGGAACACTTAATCATTTTATTCGAGATGATGAGGTTCGGCGCAGCAGCTATCTCCTCGTGTCACGAGGAGATGCGTCAAAAGTCATCAATCAAAAGTTAAAGTCTCAACAGAAGGTACCGGTTGAGCATATCTTTGAAACATCCAAAAACCGAAGCTTTAACGGGAAGATCGCACCGCCAACACGTATAGGCCGGTCGTCTGATTACTTTCAGATGGGCGTTAGCTTCCTCGTACAAAGTGTAGATGTGATCAACAGTGAAATTATTTATGATGGGGCAGGAATCATACATGGGAAAACGAGAAAGCTGATTGGTTTTATCCCAGCAAAAGATGTCCAATCTTTAAACTGGGTAATGGGCCGTATCACTGGCGGCGTTGTACCTGCCACCTACAAAGGTTATCCGATCACGTATGAAATAAAAAAAGCAAAAACTAAGGTCAAGCCCTATCTGAAAGACGGAAAGGTATCCTTTAAAATTAGCATACAAACAAATGGAAAATTGTCTGAGGATCAATATCCTCCTGAAAACTCATTCGATGAGCAGTACATCAAACGATTTGAGCGTATCTTTGCTCATAAAATTAAAGAACGCATTCAAAAAGCAGTAAATCATGTGCAAAAAGAAGTCGGCGTTGATCCCATATTTTTAAACCAGCAGTTCCGTATGAAATATCCCGACTATTGGGATCAGCACGGTACCGAGTGGGATAGGCTATTCCAAGAAGCAGCCATCGATTACGATGTCAAAGTCAGCATTTTGAACTTTGGTGCAGAAGGCGCAACAAAAAGCTTTAAATGGTAATGCCAAAAGGCGGTTATCCCGGTGGGGGGCCGCCCTCATACTGTTGACAAAGGGCTAAAATGATCTTGATTTTAGCCCTTTGTCTTCTTTTCAGCGTGATAGAAAACCTTTGCAGCCCTAGGAAGGACGAGCACCGGAGCGCAGACCTGACACCGAATGCGAGGGTTTGGCTACACGCTGAAGCGGTTATCCCGATGGGGGGGAGCCGCCTTTTTTACGTACGACAATGAGAAGCTGATACAAAGTCACTTGGTCAGACAACGATTTTGTTTGAAAGCCAAGTGATGTTCCTATTCTTGCCACCTCATCAAAAAACAATTGAACGTTTTGATCAATCTGTACATTGACCCGCTGCTCGATCACACGTTCAAACAATTGGTCTGGGAAAAGCGCACGCATGGTGTTTGGTGTGAAGAACCGCATATGGGTTCGATCTAAAATTCCTACATCTTGATACGTAAAGTCCCCTGTCATCAAAGGAAGAAGCACCTCTGCATGCATCATGTTAGGCAGGCAGCAAATGATGACACCGCCTGGCTTTAAAGATGCGTGTGCTTGCTCAATGATGTGCCAAGGGTCTGACACATGCTCTAAAACATCTGAAAAAATGACCGCATCAAAAAAGGCCTCTTTCTCTGACCATGGGTATTCATCTGCATTTGCCTCAATCACTTCTTCGTAATACGCCTTTGCGACCGCTGCTTTTAATGCATCCTCCTCTACCCCGTACATGGTTACAGACTGCCGGTTCATCAATTCAAGCCCGGTTGCCCCTGCGCCGCACCCAACATCCAGCACACATGCAGCGTCCTCAGGGAGTAATTCCGCAAAATACGGATGAGGGGTGATCAAATTTAGATCTATGCCCCACTTATCTAAAAATCGAAGTCTGTTTTCAGTAAACAGTGTAGAGATGTTCGTTTCTTGATTGGCATTGAAGGTAGCATGACCATGATGATGCACAAAGGAATCATGCACAATTTGCAGCTGATATCCTTTCAGTAATGAACGTAAGCAAAGATCGTCATCCTCAAATGATCCATATACGAACCGCTCATCAAATAACCCCACATCCTCGATCAACTTTCTTTTCACGAGCAAGCAAAACCCTACAAGCCGGTGCACATAAGTTCTCTGATCTTTTCTCTTAGACGTATATTCCTTAGCAAACGCTGGGAGCTCCTTCACATCTGTATACGACGGCTGGACCATCTGGGGTCCGCTCACATAATTGGAGACTGGCCCCACCATCCCAATCTGTTCTGATGCGAATAGCGCCTCTTTTAATGGAGGAAGCCAATTTTCCGTCACGATCGTGTCATTATTTAAAAAGAGAATGCTGTCTCCTGAAGCTTCTTTTGCCCCTTGATTACATCCCTTTGCAAAGCCTTCATTCTTTTCATTATCAATGAAAATCACATCATCCAGCTCTCTTACATATTCCTTCGTGCCGTCAGTTGACGCATTATCAACGATGATGAGTTCATATTGGTCGCTGCTCGTATGCTGTTTAATGCTTTCGATACATGTTTTCGTTAAATGCAGTTCGTTGTACGTCAGCATGACAATGCTTGTTTTCCCTTTCATCTCATTTCCACCTTTCGCCCGCCTGTTCCATATGTATGTGATAGGAAGCACGTTCAGAAGATGAGGGAATGTCCTTTCTTGATTAAACGTTTGTTTAACATAGAAAAACCAGCTGCATACGGCAGCTGGTCATTGTTCACACTGTTTTCCCTTCGTCACCTGCGACGGCACGATTTCTCTTTTTTAAATCTTCTTCAATTTCTTCAAGACTTTTCCCCTTCGTTTCGGTCACCAAGTACCTCACAAATAAGAAGGCGCCTACGCCGATGACCGCATAGATGAGGAAGAGATTACTGATACCAATCGCGCTTAATAAAGCTGGGAATGTAAGCGAGATGATTAAATTTCCTGTATGAAGAAGGAAAGTTGAAACGCCTGTACCGATTCCTCGGACATGTACTGGGAACAGCTCTGGAAGCATCACCCAAACGACTGGCCCCCAGCTGACAGCAAAGATGACGATAAAGAGACCTAAACAAATAACGGTTGTCCATCCTGCAGCTGTTGACCCTTCGAAAAATCGGTTGACCACTGACAGGACAATTAAACTAAGGACCATTCCTGCATTCCCAAATAGGAGCAGCGCTTTACGCCCTACACGGTCAATGATTTTGATGGCAACAAACGTCATGATGACATTCACTGCACCAATTCCGACAGTGCCTAAAATCGCCGCAGAATTCCCAAAGCCAACACTTGTGAATGTTTTTGGTGCATAGTAGATGATCGTATTTGTACCGATAAACTGCTGCAAAAAGGCTAAGCCGACACCGGCAATCAATGCTGGGCGTACCCATGGCTCAAATAATTCCTTAAAACCGCCTTTTTCTTCACTTTCCGCCTTTTGAATATCTGAAATTTCTTCTTCCACTTCTTGCTTACTTTTTCTGAGTTTAGATAATATTTCCTTCGCACGATCAGCCTGTCCGTGGACAAACAACCAGCGGGGACTTTCCGGCATAAACAAAATCCCACATAACAAAAGAACAGAAGGAACAACCGCAATTCCAAGCATCAAGCGCCATGCCTCTGCATCCGCTAAAGCGTAGTTCACAATATAGGCTAGAAGAATACCAAATGTGATCATGAGTTGGTTTAATGAGGATAGTGCCCCCCGTGATTCCTTTGGCGCAAGTTCAGATAAATATAATGGAACAATCGTTGTCGAGCACCCGACAGCGAGCCCTAGTACAATTCGGAATAAGACCATCACTTCCGTATTCGGGGCAAGAGCTGTACCAAATCCGCCGATAATAAATAAAATCGCTGCGGCGATAATGGCTTTTTTCCGCCCAAATTGGTCTGTCAATTTTCCAGAAAGAGAGGAACCGAGCATCGCCCCGATTAAAATCGAGCTGACGACAAGCCCCTCTGTAAATGCATTTAAACCTAAATCCTCTTTCATAAATAAGATGGCGCCGGAGATGACACCTGTATCATAGCCATATAAAGCACCGCCAAGGGCGCCGAAGAAATAAAGCCATCCATTCCGATTTTTCATGTTCATAACCCCACTTTTGTCTCTGTACTCTATGAAAAATCATTTTCCTCACTTCCTGTCATTTCAAACATTTCGATGTTTTATGACAAATATATTTCATTTGTATATCTTTGAAACTTTTTACGAGAAGGATACGTCAATTAAGCGTTAGTGAAAAAAATGTCGCACTATATCCCGTTTTAAGGTATATTTGTTTTAGTTTGTAAGCATAAAGAAGGACATCTTTACTATAAAATCATAGCGAGGGTTTAAAATATATGGATCAATCACGAAGTAAACGCAAAGGAAAAAAGCGTTTAAAACCATGGGTGAAAGTCACTATTTTTATCATTAGTATTCTTTTACTGACAACTGCTTCAGTCACAGGCTATGCCTACTACAAAATAACAAATGCTGCCAAAAAGGCTCAAGTATCTCTTGATCGCGGCGCACAATCAGTGAAACGGATTGAAGCATTCGATCCAGGAAAAGACAGCTTTTCTGTCTTGCTGCTTGGAATTGACAGCAGACCGGGCGAAACAGTGAAACAAGCACGAAGCGATGCAATGGTGTTGGCTACCATTAACCGCACAAATAAAACCGTTAAATTATTAAGCATTCCTAGGGACTCATACGTTAATATTCCAGGCCACGGTTTTGATAAAATTACTCACGCACACGCATTTGGCGGTGCAGATTTAACAGTGAGTACAGTTGAAGATTTACTAGATATTCCGGTCGATTTTGTCATCCAAAGTAATTTTGTAGCATTTAAAGAAATCGTCAATGAATTAAACGGTGTGTCTATTAACATCAAGGATGATTACCTTGTGAAACAGATTAAAAAAGATACAAAAGGCAAAGTTGTGCTTCAAACTGGAACTCATACACTAGATGGGGATCAAGCGCTCGCATATGTGAGAACAAGAAAAGCAGATAGTGATTTAATGCGTGGACAGCGTCAAATGGAAGTGTTAAAAGCCATTTTTGATAAATCAAAATCTTTAACATCTATTCCGTCATACGATAATATCATTGATACACTCGGTGATAATGTGTCAACCACCCTTTCTATGAAGGAGTTAGTCGGTCTTTTCCCGCTTCTGACTTCATTGAAATCGGTTGATACCATCCAGCTTAAAGGATCTGATTACCAGCCAAACGGGGTTTATTATTACCAATTGGATCAAAACCAGCTGAACGAAGTGAAGACTGAATTGAAAAAGCAGCTTGAATTATCATAAATAGAAGCGTCCCTTTGGGGCGCTTTTTCTTATTTCCTTGATCATTCGCTCATTTTTGTTTAGCCTTGATAGTGAGGAAACAACCATCCTTTTTTTATGAGAATAAAGGAAATCGTACATACTTTGAAGAGGCTATTGCATGAATGAAGGAGGATTTGACAGCGATGAAAAAAATGATTGCGATTGATCTGGACGGTACACTTTTAAATACAAAAAGTGAAATATCCGCTCAAAACCGAGAGGCATTGATTCGTGCGAAGGAAGCTGGATATATTGTGACCATCTGTACAGGGCGGGCAACTTTTGATGTAAAGGAGCTGCTTGGCGATTTGGACATCCCCATTATTGCGGCAAACGGCGGGACTGTCCATACAGAGGGATACGAGCTCTTCAGCCGAATCACATTGGACCAAGAAGCGGGCAAGCGCGCTGCTAAGGCATTAGTGGAACGAAACATTTACTTTGAAGTCTATACAGACGATGCTCTCCTCTCCCCTTACGATGGAAAAGAGAAGCTGAAAGCAGAATTTGATCTGATCGAAAGCGCAAACCCAAATGAGGATCTCGCTGATCTATGGGAGGGAGCCATGACGCAATTTAAACAATTTGGCATCAAACCAGTGGATGATATCCGTCAGATTTTTGAGTCGAATGAATCGACCTATAAATTACTCTGCTTCTCGTTTGATATGAACAAACTGACTGAAGCACGAAATCTTCTGGCAGACATGCCCGAGCTTTCATTGACCTCGTCTGGAAAACATATTATTGAGGTGCTGCCAAAAGAGTCTGGAAAAGGACATGCCCTGAAAAAACTCGCAGCCCATTATGGTGTAGACCGCTCACATATTTATGCAATTGGTGACAGCCCAAACGACCTTTCTATGTTCGAAGAAGCAGGCCACCGCATTGCAATGGGGAATGCGGTTGATGTCATTAAAGAAAAGAGCACTTACATCACAAAAGGGAATCATGAAGATGGTGTCGCTTATTTTATTGATCTTCTTTTACAAAATCAATTCCATGAAAAAAAGACGCTTGTCTGATCAGCGCCTATAGAGAAGTCCAGAAGTCCGATCCAAGTATTGATCGGGCTTTTTCTTTATTTTTTGATTCTAACAGCCGTTTCATATTTGTCCTTCCAGTACGTACTTGTTTTCATATTGGTTAAGACAACACCGTTTGAGACAGTCACATGAATGACTTGATTTGATCCTGCATAAATTGCCGGCATCAATGATGTCCCGCTGAAGAAGACAAGATCTCCCGGCTGAAGCTCAGAACGTTTCACAGGCGTACCTGCTTTGACTTGACCTGATGCATAGCGAGGCAGCTCAATGCCAAGCACTTCTTGATACACGTACTGCGTAAACCCTGCTGTATCAAATCCTTGTTTTGGGTTCGTACCGCCTTTGACATAAGGGACTTCGCCAATATACGTAGCGGCTTTTGATACGATAGGATCCTCTTTCGACAGCTCCAGATCTGTTAATCGCTTCGCACCTGTCCATTTCTCGCGCCAATACGACTCAGACAAATAAGAAATTGTCACACTTTCAGAACGGCTCGCATGAATAAAGCGATCGCCTCCAATATACATACCTACATGAGAAATTCCTGGCTTATATGTGTTGCTAAAAAAGACAAAATCCCCAGGGCGAATATCGTCTAATGCTACTTTTTCTCCAACAGTCCACTGCTGTTCAGCACTTCGAGGTAAATAAATACCAAGTGATTTTTCAAATAAATACTGTAAAAATCCTGAGCAGTCGAATCCAGTCTTTGGATCGGTTCCTCCAAATACATAAGGAATACCCAAATAGGTCATCGCATCTTTCACAAGAGGGTCATCAGAAATGTCTTGTGTGCCGGGCAAGCGTTTGACCGCATAAAATCGATCAGTCCAATATTTGCTTTTGCTGACATCCGTTTTCACCACACCTTGACTAAGCGTGATATGGATGACCTGATCGTTCCCCGCGTACAACGCCACATGTGTTGGGATATCCTTCGTTTCTTCAAGACTTCGGAAATACACAAGGTCACCGGGCTGCGCTTTATCCCATGATACCTTTTTTCCAATTTGATATTGGTCAATTACCTTCCGCGGCAAATCAAATGTTTCGGATGTCTTGTACACATATTGAATAAACCCAGATGCATCAAAGCCCGTTTTTGGATCGGTTCCTCCTTTATGATAAGGTGTTCCAATGAGCTTTTCCGCTTGCTCCAAAAGAGATGGTGTTTGAGCAGATACCGCTGGTTGAGACATGAACATCAGCCCTACAAGCGCACACCCTCCGATCAACATTCCTTTCCATTTCATGATCCTTTCCCTCCTATCTTCTATAGTTTCGGCATGACACCATTCATTTTACACCCTTTTTCGACAAAAAAAGAACACGCGATGTGCGTGCCCTTTCTCCTATTTAGGTTATTTACCTGCTTCCGCTTTTGACTGCTTTTGCTGTTCAATTTTCTGCATTTCAACCGAAATCTTTTGT
Source organism: Bacillus sp. SRI_025 (assembly GCF_057592095.1). Lineage (NCBI taxonomy): Bacteria > Bacillati > Bacillota > Bacilli > Caryophanales > Bacillaceae > Bacillus > Bacillus sp. SRI_025. Next base: position 458,360 of record NZ_JBYEGB010000001.1, read on the forward strand.
TTTTCGTGATCTGTCAGACTGTCACTAAATTTAAAAGCAGACATAAAGACAAAGACTAAGATTAACGCAACAAACGGCCAGCTTGCTTTTAGGAATTTCATTTCTTCTCTTTCCCTCCGTTTTCTTTTAAGTTTTTAACTTTATCAGCGTGATCTACTTCAAAGAAAATGTGTCCGTCTTTTTCTTTCCAATCCGCATTCGTTCCATTGGTCAGCATACGGATAATCGCTTTTGATTCAAGAGATCCTGCTTTTACTGGAGCAGGTGTTGCTTCTTTGATGTACATTGGGACAACTTCAAATGTCGCTTTTCCATCTTCATTCAGATGATACTGAACAAGTGCAGAATCACGTGTTCTTGACCAGCCTTGGTCAAAAATAAAGTTGCCTAGGCTATAGAAAATCGCCGTTCCGTTATAGACTTCCATTGGTTCAAGGACGTGTGGGTGAGCACCGATAATGATATCAGCTCCGGCCTTAGACATCGCTCTTGCCAATTCTCTTTGCCTGTCGTTTACTTCATTGTTGTACTCCTGTCCCCAGTGAGCATGAACAACGACAATATCTGCCTTTTCAGCAGCCTGCGAAATCATCGGAATAAAGATAGATGGATCGGCTGGCAGAATACCCGCCTGGCGATTCGTTGCTTTGAAATCTTTCCCATACACATCTGTAAAACCAAGCGTAGCAATTTTGACACCATTTACTTCTTTGTATGAAATGTTCTGCTTCGCATCTTGGAGGTTACGACCTGCGCCTGTATAATCCATGTCAGTTTGTTCAAAGGCATCGATTGTATTGTTCAGCCCTTTTTCACCATAGTCTGCCGCATGGTTATTCGCAAAGTTTAAGACAGAGAAATTCAAATCCTTCAATGCTTGGACAGAATCTTCATCTGTTTTTAAATGAATGTTCTTTTGGGCTGCCTGTTCTTTATCTGTTGCGACTGGATGCTCAAAGTTTCCTGTCACATAATCTGACACATCAAAATATGGCTTGGCATAGCGAAAGAGATGCTCTTTACCATAGCGGTCTGTTACTTTCTCTACGTTTCTTCCAAACATAATGTCACCGACAAACGAAGCGGTCAGGATGTTTTCTGGATTCTTTTGTACAGTGGGCACTTGTGCTTTCCCGATAAACGTAAATAGAAATGTACAAGCAATGACGATCGGTAAAGCAATGAGTACGTGTTTATTCGTCTTTTTCTTTTGGTTCTTTGTGATTTTCAGCAGCTTTTCCTGAAAGCTCAATTTTTTATTCATCATTGGACACACCTTATCTTAAAATAGATAGTAAACATACATGATGGCAAATGTTGCACCACTTAGAAGTAACGTGCTTCCAAGGGTAATTGTAAGACCTTGCTTTTGAATCGTATTCGCAATCAATCCAGGAACGATGATTCCAATTCCGCGGAATTCTGCTATTTCAAATGGGACGACTGGATAGAAGAAATCAAATATCAGTTTTAAGGCAATCCCTGTAATCAGCATCGCAGCAAACTTTCTGCGTCCGTATAAAATCATGAATTTTGATAAGCCAAAACGAACGATCACATACGTAAGCAAGCTGACAGATAAGACGACTAAAATGAAGACTGGCTGGTTAAATACGAGCGCTAGATAACCTGGGACAACAAGTCCAGCTGGTACGATTCCTGTTTTTTCTGCAAAGATTAAACTGAGTAGAACTCCTAAAATTAACGAGATATAAAGATCTGATCCGAACATTTTCTATATTTCCTCCTAGCTGACAAGCTGCTTAATTTTGTATTCTTGAATTTTTTCGATTAACGGTTCAGCGGCACCATGGATATTGCCGACTCCATAAACCACTCGATTATGAAGCTTTTTCTCAAGCATATTCATAATTTGTTCTGTAGATTGATATTCAAGGTTGTGTAAGTGGTCAGCCGGAATTTTCCCTTCCTCATATGCCTTCACAATTGGATCTGTTGTTTCACCAATTAAGACAAGGTCACTTGCTTCAATATAAGGAAGTACATCCTCCGCAAACTGGATCGTTCTATCTACTCGATCTGCACGGCAGTTCATAATAATAATCGGTTCATCTGTTGGATATCCAATTTCTTTCACACGCTTCCAAATGTTCAATGTAGAGGATGCGTCATTTGCCGCAAATCCATTTACAAAGTGTCCAGGTGTTTTCGCGTCCATTAATGGAAGAATTCTCATCGCTCCTGGATCAGGCGGCGCATTTAACATTCCTCTGAATGCCGTATCTTCATCAATCCCCAATGCTTGGGCAACACCGAGTGCCAGTGAAGCATTATCTGGGAAAACCATGTACTCAAATTTCCGCAAAAACTCATCGGAAATCTTGGAATTATCTGCAACAATGACTTCTGTGTTGCGTTTTTTCGCAATCTCTTTAAAGAAATCCGTATATTCACTATCCGTAATAACCAAGTGTCCATTGTAAGGAATTGTCGCTGTAAAGGCTTCTGCTATTTCATCAAGTGTTGGCCCCATGACGTCCATATGATCTTCAAGAACGTTTACGATTACGCCAATGTTTGCTTGAAGCAGCTCTTCCTGAAAGATAATTTGGTAATCTGGATTTACCGCCATACATTCACTGACGATGGCATTTGCTCCTCTTTCAACTGTTTCTCTCATAACTTCCTTCTGCTCTCCGATATTCGGTCCTTGCGGTTTCCTTTTAATCGGTTTCTCCTCTGGCGTATCCCAATAAATCATTCTTGCATCCGTTCCCGTTGTTTTACCGACAGTTTTATAACCTGCCTCCATTAAGATACCGGTTGTCAATCTTGTGACGGTAGACTTTCCGCGAATACCATTAATATTGACGCGCACCGGCAGGGCATCGATATTTTTCTGATGACGCTTCTTTTCAATAAAGCCAATCCCTAACATGATGACACAGGCTATAACGATTAACCACATCGCTATCTACATCTCCTTTTTTTATGAGTGTGATATGTAAATTCAATCAACAGTATATCTGTTCAGCATAAAATCACAATCGGTATTATGTAACATAATCTTTCACTTCCTCGTATGCCAAATTCCTCTAATCAAAAGGCTTTTTTGCCTACCTATCCTTTAAATGAAAAGGCCAAAAGACGGACAAAAATCAGTCTGAATTTCTGCTGAATTCATGAGAAAGCGTTAACATCAATGATCCGAAAATCTTTTGTCCTTTTCTCCCTAAATTTTTCGACAATTATTAAGATGTATTTTGAATCAATGTTTTAAAGCCCGTTATTCTCTATAACATCAGTCATATCAGCGCTTTAAATGAATAGTGCGTGTTTTGGAATGTTTTAAATTTTTGAATGAACAGGTTAGAAAGTCATTCTCCTTGGTCAGATCGCTGTGTGTTGACCTATGACAAAGGTCACCTCTAAAAAAATCAAGTCATCTGCTTATTTTTAGGTCACAAAAAATTGGGATAAGATGTAAAACTTTGATCATTTCGGTGTACCTTCTCTTTACGAGATTCGCACCTAATGACCTAAACAATGAAACATTATTCATTTGTTTTTATCAAGATTCATCATTTCTTAACATTTTTAATATGAATTTAGTTGAAAGTTGTCAGCTCATGTCATGCTTTCCCCAATGATGACGAATAAAATTCGCTTCTCCGCTTACACTATGGTTAAAAAATCTGTGAGAGGAGGCTCAAGATGCCAAACTCCAATGAGCAAACACGCCTGCATTTTTTATCAGGAAGCTTTGAGGAAAAAATCCGGATCCTGAAAAAAACATTTCAGCAAAGCGGCGATTTTGAATACCGAGAATTAATGGTGAATGAAACGAAATCTGCGCTGTTTTTTATTAAAACAAGAATAGATGAAGGAAAACTAAATGATTTCATCATCGGTAACTTGTTAGGCCCTCCTGGAAAGCAGGATTATACAAAATCTCTTAGCACACTTGAAACAGGCGACTTGACGCTGATCACAGACAGTATTATTGCAGGAAGTATTGCCTTTCTGGATGAAAACTCCTCACAAATTAAGCTATTTGCTGTTGGACAGCCTCCGCTGCGCTCTATTTCTGAACCTTCTTCGGAAAGTATTATCGCAGGCGCACATGATGGATTTGTTGAAAGTCTTGATACCAATATCTACTTACTGCGTTCCCATTTAAATGATCGAAAGCTCGCCATTCAATATCATAAGATCGGTACAAAATCGGAAACAAAGCTTGCGACGGTTTATATATCTGATATTGCCAATCAAGAAAAGGTCGAAGAGGTCAACAGACGGATTTCTTCTATTAAAGTAGACACACTGTTAAGTCCTGGCTCTATCGTTGAGGCAATTGAGGATGATTCATTTTCTATTTTTCCGCAGCTGATTGATACAGAACGTCCAGATAAGGTGAGATCTGCCATTCTTGAAGGTCGAATTGTAGTGCTGATGGACGGGAGTCCTATGGCCATCATTCTTCCCGTGACCTTTTTTAGTTTCTTTCAGTCACCAGATGATTATAACAGCCGCTGGATTCCTGCTACGTTTATTCGTATTCTTCGGTATCTTGCCTTCTTCATCGCTGTTGTCTTGCCATCTTTTTATATTGCTGTTATTGCGTTTCATTATGAGGTTGTCCCAGATGAACTAGCTATTACGATGAAGAACTCTATTATTGGCATTCCCTTTCCTCCATTGATAGAGGCCATGCTGATGGAGATCACGATTGAACTTATACGTGAGGCTGGGGTGCGTCTGCCTAAACCAATCGGGCAAACGATTGGAATCGTAGGGGGGTTGGTCATTGGGGATGCGGTTGTACAAGCAGGGCTCATCTCGAATGTCCTAGTGATTGTGGTCGCTGTGACCGCTGTTGCTTCGTTTGTACTTCCGTCATTTGAAATGACAGCCACCATCAGGATGCTTCGTTTCCCGCTCATGCTTATGGCATCAATGTTTGGGTTTATCGGCATCTCATTCGGACTCACTCTCATTCTCATGAATTTATGCCGCCTTGAATCACTAGGGGTGCCATATTTATCACCTGTTGCTCCATTTAACTGGCAGGATTTAAAAGATACGGTGATTCGACTCCCAATGTGGATGTACAAGAACCGCCCTGTTTATTTAAATCCACAAAAGAAAAAACAAGTTGAACAACTGAGAGGGTGGACAAAGAAAAATGAAAAATAAACTCTCTCCACCTCAAGCTGTCTGTTTTATCGTCCAATCTCAAATTGGTGTCGGTATTTTAGCACTCCCCCATTTGCTGATGAAAGACATGGGGCACGATGGCTGGATGGCGATTATTTTAGCGTGTTTTTTCATCCAAATCATCAATACGATTTTTCTTTATATCATCTACAAGTATCCTGAGACATCGTTCTTCCATGCGCTGATTGAAGTCTTTGGAAAATGGATTGGACGTACCTTGGTCGTGCTCTATGCGCTCTATTTTGCCTCCGTTTGTATTGTTGTACTATCTATATTCACTAGGATTCTTGGCATCTGGGTGCTCCCGCTCACACCAAACTGGGTCATAAATCTATTACTGGTCATATGCATCATCTATATCGCAAAAGAGAAAATTACAGCCGTTGTCAGGTTTAATTTTATTTTGACACCCTTAATACTCTTCCTCTCTCTTTTGATGTTCTATGCATTAAAAGGCACCAATATTGACTACCTCTTGCCTTTTTTCAAAACAGATCTTTCTCAAATTCCGCTTGGATTAAAGGATGTGGTACTGTCACTGAATGGATTTGAGATGATTCTGATGATCTCTCCGATGATGAAGGGAACCATTAAGGAACGATATAAAGTGATGACCATTTCAAATATATGCACGACGCTTTACTACCTATTTATTACATTAATTTGTTTTATGTTTTTCAGTCCGGCTGAGCTAGATTTGATTCCAAATCCTGTTGTGTATTTATTAAAAACCATTACTTTCGGAGTCATCGAAAGGACTGATTTAATTTTTCTTAGTATCTGGGGTTTCGTCATTTTAGCCACACTCAGCAATTATCTGTACTTTTGTGCAAATGGTGTGGCCAGTATTTTGAAGAAAAAAAATCACAAGAAATATGTCTACTATTTTGCCATTTTGATTTATGCTGTCAGCTGTTTTCTTTCTACTGATAACTTTAGAATTCAACGCTTTAATGACTTTACCACCGTTGCACAATATTCATTTATTTACACACTTCCGATCATGATGGCCGTTATTATCTTGATCAAACATCGCAAAAAGAAGGTGAAATCACATGCATCATAAGTACATGTTGACACTGCTTATGTGCGTTTCCCTCATTTTCATGCCTGGCTGCTGGGATCAAAACCTATTAAAAGACATCTCTCTCGTTTTAACTTCAGCTGTTGATCAAGGAGAGGATGACAATGCAAGATATTCGATTACCTATCGAAAGGTACAGCAGTCTCAAAGTATGCAGCAAGGGAATTCTGGCAGTTATTTAACCACTGTTCTCACAACCGAGGCGCCTACTTTAAGAAAAGCAAGAAGCAACTTTAGCCGTAGTGTAGACCAAAAAATTGATATGTCGAAAATGCGTGTGCTGCTGATCGGTGATGAATTTGCCCAAAACCGGCTGCTCCCTTACTTAGATATGTTTTATCGTGATCCGAAAAGCCCTTTACTCGCAAACTTGGCGGTGGTGCAAGGCGGGAGCTGTGTGGACTTGATCAATTCTCTGCTCAAGGAAAAACTGATTGTGAGCGACTATTTAAATAACCTGATCACTTCTGCATCACGCTCCTCACAAGTTTCACCTAAGAACATTCAAAACATCAGGTCCAAAATGCTGCAAACCGGTGAGGATTTTACACTGCCGTTACTCTACTACGATAAGTCAAAAAAGTTAACGAGTGTGAAGGGGGTTGCCTTATTTGATAATGAAAAAAAGAAAGGTGAACTCTATGCCCAGGATGCCATTCTGCTCACCATTATGGATGGAAAAATGGGCAGTTATGCAAACTTCACGAAAAAAGTAAGTAGTGATATGAAATTAAAAGAGAACAATTACATCACCGTTCAAGTAACCGATTCAAAGAGAGACATTAAAATCGTCAATCCTGACCACCGAAACTTAACCTTTTCTCTTGAGTTTGAATTCACCACCTCTGTTCTTGAATACCCGAAAGACAATTTAGATACAGATAAAAAAATTGAAATGTTAAATAAAAGGCTATCAGCTATTTTCACAAAAGAAGCCGAAAAAGTGATTGCAGCCCTGCAAGAAGCAAATTCTGACGTTCTCAGCCTTGGCAGAAAATACCGGGTAAGACACTATGATGAGTATATGAAAATGAACTGGGTCACCGATTATCCGAAGGTGAAAATCATTCCAAAAGTGAAAGTGAACATTACACAAACAGGTATTATTAGTTAAGAAAAGGAAGAAGTCATCTTTCTTTTCTTTTTTTATTTTTTTTAGATTGTCATTTTGATTCTTTCATGATAATCTATGTGTGTAAACGGTTACACATTCATGAAGGGAGGCTCTCCATTGGCTACCATTAAAGATGTTGCAAAAGCTGCACAAGTATCTGTTGCCACTGTTTCACGCGTGCTCAATGATACTGGATATGTCCATTCAGATACGAAAACCCGTGTGACACAAGCGATGCAGGAGTTGAACTACTTTCCCAATGAAGTGGCTAGATCCCTTTTCAAAAGAGAATCACGCTTAATCGGCTTAATCTTGCCTGATATCACAAACCCCTTCTTTCCTCAGCTGGCTAGAGGTGTTGAGGATGAGATTCATGCGCACGGTTTTCGGTTATTATTCGGGAACAGTGATGAGGATCGAGAGAAGGAAATGGCCTACTTACAAACCTTTAAACAAAATCAAGTGGTCGGTGTCATCGCAGTCACAAATGAACCTGAATCAGATATATACAACGATGATGATTTACCTGTTGTGTTTTTAGATCGAACCGTTCCACATGCACCTTCTGTTTTTGCAGATGCTGGAGCTGGCGGGAAAATGGCCGCAATGGAATTAATTAGACGCGGCAGCCGGCAGATCACACTGCTAAAAGGACCTGCCCATCTACAAACAGCTCGGCAGCGATTCAAGGGCGCACTCGATGTTCTCACGGATACAGGTGTCGACTTTCATGTGATGTCTAATGCTTCCTTTTCCTTTCAAGAAGCCCGAAAAAGCGCCAAAGCCCTCTTCCAGCTGTACCCTGAAACAGATGGGATCATTGCCAGCAATGACATCGTCGCAACAGCGGTCATCCATGAAGCGCTTCGTATCGGAAAAGCCATTCCAGGAGACGTTCAAATCATTGGATTTGATGATATTCCGCAAAGCGAGCTGCTTTTCCCTTCCTTATCGACCATTAGGCAGCCCGCCTATGAGATGGGGAAAGAAGCGGCACAGCTGTTAATCAAAGCGATTCAGAAACAACCGATAGATCAGCCAGTTATTCAAATGCCCGTCTCTTTTATTGAACGAGAGACCACAAGAAAGGTGGATTCACAATGAGTCATATTGTTGTAGTAGGAAGCTGTTCAATGGATTTAGTCGTCACATCAGATAAACGGCCAAATGCCGGGGAAACGGTTTTAGGCGAATCGTTTAAAACGGTCCCAGGCGGAAAAGGTGCCAATCAAGCAGTCGCAAGTGCCAGACTCGGTGCAGATGTATATATGGTCGGCCGAGTTGGTGATGACGCTTATGGTCAGGAAATTCTCAGTAATTTACAAGCACAAGGTGTCCGCATCTCACATGTGAAACCGGTTACCGAAATGGAGAGCGGCACAGCTCATATCATTTTAGCAGAAGGTGATAACAGCATTGTCGTGGTCAAAGGGGCAAATAATGAGGTCACTCCTGACTATGTAAATGATGCTCTTTCTACAATTGATGATATCGGGATGGTTCTTATCCAGCAGGAAATACCTGAAGAAACGGTCGAAGCGGTCTGTGCCATTTGCAGTGAAAAAGAAATCCCTGTGATTTTAAACCCTGCACCAGCCCGCAAAGTATCGCAGCAGGTTTTAAAACAGGCTGCTTACATTACACCGAATGAACACGAAGCTGTTCTTATGTTCGATGGTCTGCCAATTGAAGATGCCTTGCGTCAATACCCTAACAAATTACTAGTCACAGAAGGGAAAAATGGGGTTCGATATTTTGATGGATCGAAAGAAGTATTAGTTCCAGGTGTACCTGTAGAAGCAGTCGATACAACAGGAGCTGGCGATACCTTTAACGGAGCCTTAGCTGTCGCCCTAACAGAAGGCAAATCCCTCTATGACGCACTTGCCTTTGCCAACCTTGCAGCATCAATATCTGTCACAAAGTTTGGCGCACAAGGCGGCATGCCAACAAGAGAAGAATTGGAGAAAAAGAAATGAAAAAAAACGGCATCCTAAACAGCCATATCGCCAAGGTGCTTGCTGACCTTGGCCATACAGATACAATCGTCATCGCAGACTGCGGTCTCCCTATTCCAGAAGGTCCAGTCAAAATCGATCTGGCATTATCAATCGGCACACCGTCCTTTCAGGAGGTCACCTCCCTCCTTCTTCAGGAAATGGCTGTTGAAAACATGACTGTGGCTAGTGAAATCAAAGAGGCCAATGAACGAGATCATTTATTTCTTAAGAAAGCGTTCTCAAAACCATTACATGAAGTAGACCACGAGACGTTCAAAGACATGACCAAACAGGCAAAAGCAGTCATTCGAACGGGTGAAGCCACCCCATACGCAAACTGCATTCTTCATGCCGGTGTCATCTTTTAAAAGGAGGAGCCAGATATGAACATAGAGATGCATAACATCCATAAGGCTTTTGGGAAAAACACCGTTCTCTCCGGGGTCTCCTTTGACCTCGTCACAGGCGAAGTCCACGCACTCATGGGTGAAAATGGTGCGGGAAAATCAACTTTAATGAACCTGCTTACAGGTCTTTATTCTTTAGATCAAGGAACGATACAAATCGACGGAAAAGAAACCGCTTTCAAAAATCCAAAAGAAGCGGAACAGCACGGCATTGCCTTCATTCATCAGGAGCTCAATATATGGCCGGATATGACCGTCCTGGAGAACCTCTTCATCGGGAAAGAAATCTATACGAAGCTCGGGCTGCTAGACACAAAGAAAATGAAGGTCCTCGCGCAAAAGCAGCTGGACCGGTTGTCTGTGAATCTCTCGCTTGATCAAGAGGCAGGAAGCTGTTCTGTTGGACAAAAACAAATGATTGAGATTGCAAAGGCATTAATGACCGATGCGAAAGTCATCATCATGGATGAGCCGACAGCAGCTCTAACGGAACGTGAAATTGAAAAGCTCTTCCAGGTCATTGAATCTCTCAAAAAAGAAGGCGTTTCCATCGTCTATATTTCTCACCGTATGGAGGAAATCTTTGCAATCTGTGACCGGATTACGATCATGCGTGATGGGAAAACGGTCGATACGAAAGCCATACCTGAAACGAATTTCCATGAAGTCGTCAAAAAAATGGTCGGCCGTGAATTGACAGATCGATATCCTGAGCGTACGCCTTCTACAGGAGATATTATCCTCGAGGTGAAACAAGCAACGAAAAAAGGACAATTTCAAGATATCAGTTTCTCAGTTAAAGCTGGAGAAATCGTCGGTGTTGCAGGCTTAATGGGGGCTGGCCGGACCGAAATGATGCGATCACTCTTTGGCCTTGATCCTCTTGACCAAGGAGAAATCTGGGTTCACGGAAAAAAGGCTGTTATTAAAAAACCAAGTGATGCTGTCAAGCTCGGTATCGGCTTTATCACAGAAGATCGCAAGGATGAAGGGCTCATGCTTGATGCATCCATCCGAGAAAACATCGGTCTGCCAAACTTAAAAAGCTTCTCTCCAAAGGGACTGATTGATAAGAAAAATGAACAGGATTTTGTCGACCTGCTCATCAAACGACTGACGATTAAAACGGCTTCCTCTGATATTTCTGCCCGAAGCCTGTCTGGTGGAAATCAGCAAAAAGTCGTCATCGCCAAATGGATCGGCATACAGCCAAAGGTCTTGATTTTAGATGAACCGACACGAGGTGTCGACGTCGGAGCGAAACGAGAAATCTATCAGTTAATGAATGAACTGACTGATCGAGGCGTTGCCATTTTAATGGTCTCCTCTGAACTCCCAGAGATACTCGGGATGAGCGATCGAGTACTCGTCATTCATGAAGGAACCATCAGCGGAGAATTAGACAAAACAGAAGCAACACAGGAACGAATTATGACACTAGCTACAGGAGGGAAGTAACATGAAACCACTTACTTCAAATGGACGATTTGATAACATCATGCAAAAGCTTGGGCCATTCTTAGGACTCATCATCCTTGTCGCCATTGTTTCTATTTTAAACCCGGCCTTTTTAGAACCTTTAAACATCTTAAACTTACTGAGACAAATCTCCATTAATGCCCTCATAGCCTTTGGGATGACGTTTGTTATTTTAACTGGAGGCATTGATTTATCAGTCGGAGCCATACTTGCACTGTCCAGTGCCCTGACTGCCGGCTTTATCGTTTCTGGCATGGACCCGATTTTAGCCATTATCGTCGGCTGTATCATCGGTGCAGTTCTTGGGATGATCAACGGTCTTTTAATCACAAAAGGAAAAATGGCTCCGTTTATCGCAACACTTGCGACAATGACGATTTTCAGAGGTTTGACACTCGTTTATACAGATGGAAACCCGATTACTGGGCTTGGCTCTAACTATGCCTTTCAGTTATTCGGCCGCGGATATTTCTTAGGCATTCCTGTTCCAGCGATCACGATGCTTCTCACCTTTATCGTCCTTTGGGTACTGCTTCATAAAACACCTTTCGGCAGAAGAACATATGCGATCGGTGGGAATGAAAAAGCGGCTCTCATCTCAGGCATCAAAGTACCGCGCGTGAAAATTATGATCTATTCATTAGCAGGCTTCATGTCTGCCTTAGCAGGTGCGATCTTAACATCTCGTCTGAATTCTGCACAGCCAACAGCTGGTACGTCCTATGAGCTTGACGCCATTGCTGCCGTCGTACTTGGCGGGACAAGCCTGTCCGGCGGAAGAGGACGAATTGTCGGCACACTCATCGGGGTACTCATTATCGGTGTCCTGAACAATGGTATGAACTTACTTGGTGTTTCATCATTCTATCAATCTGTTGTGAAAGGGATTGTCATCTTGATTGCAGTCCTGCTAGACAGAAAGAAATCTGCTTAAGGAGGCAGCTGCTATGAAAAAATATCTTATTCTCATCCTGACTCTCTCATTGTTCATGCTTTCTGCCTGCTCACTTGAACCACCTGAGTGGGCCAAGTCATCAAAGGATGGCAAGAAAAAAGACATCAAAATCGGGCTGTCAATCTCGACATTAAATAACCCATTCTTCGTTTCTTTGAAAAACGGTGTGACAAAAGAAGCGAAAAAGCTAGGCATTGACGTCGTGATTGCAGATGCACAAAATGATTCAGCTAAACAAACAAGTGATGTAGAAGATTTAATTCAGCAAGGTGTCGACGCATTGCTCATCAACCCAGCTGATTCATCTGCCATATCAACCGCTGTCGAATCAGCGAACGCTTCTGATATACCTGTCATCACATTAGACCGCTCAGCCGAAAGTGGAAAGGTAGAAGCACTTGTCGCCTCAGATAACGTCAAAGGCGGAGAAATGGCAGCTAACTTTATCATCGACAAGCTCGGCAAAGGAGCAAAAGTCGCTGAATTAGAAGGCGTACCAGGCGCTTCCGCTACACGTGAGCGTGGTAAAGGATTCCATAAAATAGCAGATAAAGACTTAAAAGTGACAGCGAAACAAGCTGCTGACTTCGACCGGACAAAAGGACTGAATGTCATGGAAAACCTCCTTCAAGGAAACCCTGACATCAAAGCCGTTTTTGCCCACAATGATGAAATGGCACTTGGCGCGCTAGAGGCGATTCAAAGCTCTGGGAAAGACATTCTTGTCGTTGGCTTTGATGGGAACGAAGATGCACTCAGCTCAATCAAAGCAGGAAAACTCTCTGCAACAGTTGCACAGCAGCCAGAGCTGATCGGTCAACTGGCAGTCGGTGCTGCAAACGACGTATTAAAAGGGAAAAAAGTACAAAAGAACATCGCAGCTCCACTGAAACTAGAACAGAAGAAATAAACAGAAAACCCCCGATTTCCCTCGGGGGTTTTCTATTTATCTACAGCCTTATTTTTTAATGGCTGGCCTGCTTCATAAATATGACTAATAATTGGATTGAAATCTATTTCAAATTTACTCAATATTAGTTTGAAAAACAATATAAATAGTTTAAACACGAATACATATCCAATTATTGTGCCTAAAAGGTTATAAATTATATCATCGATATCTACCACTCTAAAGGAATAACCCGCATATAATCCAACAATCAATTGAAAACTTTCAAATAGTATGCCAACTAACAAACCTACTGAAAATATCTTTTTAAATGTTGCCTTAATTAGAAATGGTAAACCAAAACCTAAAGGTATCGTCATGAATACATTATAAAGACTGGCTAAACTAACACCTTCACTAAAAGGAATTAAATTCATTTCTACTAAAACATTATTTTTTTCACCGAATACTTCTTTAAAATTTTCTCTTTGAGTGTCATCAATAGTAATTGGGAATTGAGTTAAGTTTATAACATGATATACATAAAAGGTCATAATTGAAAAGAACAATAGATATGTATAACTTTTATTATACTTAAATTTGAGTAATGCAGCAAAAACTATATATATAAATAAAAAACTATAGAGTATCCAGCCTTCAAAAAATATAATCATAATGTATAGCTCTCCTAAGTAAATAAAACAGAAGAGAATTTATAAATAAATTCTCTTCTGTTTTATTAATTATATACTTTCCCAGAACCTTTCAAATGCCTTCCATCTATTTCTATTTTATATATAAACAAATAATATTTATTTCCTCCACCAAGACCTTTAAATGTACCAGAGACTTTATTACTACTCCCATTCGCATTAGGCCTAGAAGTAACTGTACCAAACATATTGCCGGTTGTCTTGTTTCTTAGTTCATAATATACTAAATTAGGTCCCTTTGCATTAGGTAATTTTTTAGATTGCCATTGACTTCCTGAAATTTTAGCTGATCCTTTACTTAGAGTATAATATTTCCCTAAATCTGATCCATTCACAGCTCTTTTTTCCATCGTAAAACTATATTGATTAGTTTTAGCAAATGTCGGGACAACCATCACAAAAGAAAATAATACTAACATTACTACTGAAAATAAACTTGATTTTTTCAACTTTTACAACACCTTCTCTATAAATTTTGATTACCATCAATACCAAAATTTATAATACCATATATATATATTAAATAAAACCCCGAATTTACATATTTATCTTATAAAGTCTATTTAATCTAAATTTGTTCTATTTAGACTATTCTATAATACTATAAGTATTATAACAGATTTATAATTTTCATTATTAGATTCGCCTCTCTTTGAGTCATTAAAATCTTAATTTATTATAAATCATTTTCATTATATCTCATGGTATGATGTTTGTTATAGTATTGTATTTATCTGTCGTTGCTGTTAAAATCAACATTTTCACTGCATCTACATGATCTTACTCAGGATGATACAGTATGGAGAAATATATCCTTTTATTCAACGGAAAATTTCAGAGTATTGCTTAATGTTTATATATAGAAATAATGTATTGAACTGGTTTATCATTATTATTTCAGCAATTCAACCGGTTATTTCTTAAAATTCGAACAAAAAGTAATCAAAAAACCCCCGAGCATCACTCGGGGGTTTTTTGATTACTGTGGTCTTTTCAGCACAAATGACGTGCCTAAATGGGCATAATCATTACCTGCTAGGCGCGCGACTGGTTTCAGTTCATTAGTAGAAACATAGCCTTTTTCTAGATCATAAACACCCTCATCTAAATGTGCACATACAACCCGGCCAATGATATGATCGACCGTGATCTCCCCTTCATCATTTTGAAAGGTGAGATGCTTTTCCAGCTGACATTCAAAACGAATGCGCGCTTCCTTGATTCCCGGCACTGAAATGACATGACTCTCTACTTGATGAAGACCGGTTCGTTCCAGCTCACTCTCTTCAACAGGCAATGTAGCAGCTGTTTCATTAATATCTTCTATCATGTCTTCATCACTCACATGAACGACAAACTCTTCCCTATCGATGATATGCTGCGCAGTATCTTTCATCTGACCATCACGTCGTCCGATAGAAACGGCAATGAGCGGCGGGTGTCCGCTGATGACATTAAAGAAACTAAATGGTGCGGCATTGACGACATTTTCTTTAGATAGACTTGTAATAAACGCAATTGGTCTTGGAACGATAGATCCAGATAATAATTTATATGCCTCTTTTCGTGACAGCTGATCCATTTGCAATGTAATCAATTCAGGTACGCCTCCTTTTAATGTAACGACATCATACCATAACCCGTTCCCTATACCTCTTATTCCAGCTCGGTGCGATGCAGGATATGGTGGACAAGATGAAATAAAGCGGGATTATGATTTTCCCGTCTATAGGAAATCGTCCATTCCGCCAGAAGCTGTTCACCCTCAATGGCTCGATAAACAACATCCAGATTAAATAAACGCCGGGCTGATTTTGGAATCACTGCAATACCGATCCCTGCTGTGACAAGGCCAATGATCATTTGATATTCCGCCGCTTCCTGCACGATATTTGGAGAAAATCCGTACTTTTCACATAGCAGGACAAAGTGCTGATAAAGGGATGGCCACGATTCCTGTGATAAAGAAATAATCGGTTCATGACGGATATCTTCAATCGTGACAGTCTCTTGTTGAGCCAATCGATGATTTTTTGGAATCGCAAAAATACATTCACTTTGCTTCATCAAACGACTGACTAGTTCTTCATGCGGCGCTGTAGGATGTAAAAAACCGATATCAATCTCACCATTTAAAAGTGCCTCTAGCTGCTGCGGAACAGAAAGCTGCTGCAGCTCGATACTGACAGAGGGATACAGCTCCCTGAATTCACGTACAACGGGCGGCAGAATATCATACGTCGCCGTTCCAACAAAACCTATGATGATTTTCCCCAGCTCTCCTCTTGCTGTGTGACGGGCATGATCAACCGCTTTATCAAGCTGTTGCAGCACTCCCCGAATCTCATGTAAAAAGACCTTTCCAGCAGCTGTTAGCTCCACCACCCGTTTCGATCGGTGAAATAAAGGAAAACCCAATTCTTCCTCAAACTGCTTAATTTGCTGACTAAGTGGAGGCTGTGTCATATTCAACCGTGCGGCTGCTCTGCCGAAATGCAGCTCCTCCGCTACTGTGACAAAATACTGCAAATGTCTCAGTTCCATCCTTTCACTCCTCACACACTTATTCGTGAAACATATCAAAACTTCGTTAAACATATATTGGAAATTTTATTTTATGAAATGTATAGTAAATCATATCATGAAAATATATTTTCATAAAAAATTTTACTTGCCGAAAGGAGTGCGGGGTAAATGAAATCTCAAGCACAACCCCTAACAAGACGAGGAGCAGAGTTGATTGTCGATACGCTGATCGCTCAAGGTGTGACCCATGTTTTTGCCATTCCAGGTGCAAAAATTGACGCTGTATTTGATGTATTAAAAGACAGAGGTCCAGAGCTTGTCCTATGCAGACACGAACAAAATGCAGCCTTTATGGCAGCTGCTGTCGGACGTTTAACCGGCAAACCAGGTGTTTGTCTCGTCACATCAGGTCCTGGTGCATCTAATTTAGCAACAGGTCTATTAACAGCCAATACAGAAGGTGATCCTGTTGTCGCAATCGCTGGAAACGTCATTCGTGCAGATCGGCTGAAACGAACACATCAATCACTCGACAATGCGGCATTATTCAAACCAGTCACCAAATATAGTGTTGAAGTACAAGACGTTCATAATATACCAGAAGCATTAACAAATGCTTTTCGCGCGGCACAAAAAGGGCAGGCTGGAGCAGCATTTATCAGCTTTCCTCAAGATGTCGTGACAGAACACACCACACAAACAGCAGTGTCTGCTCACCCTTCTCCAGAATTAGGTCCTGCACCGGATGCTCTCATCAGTTCGGCTATCGCCAAAATTCAAAATGCACACTTACCTATTGCGATTGTGGGAATGAAAGCCAGTCGTCCAGCTGCTGCAAATGCCACAAGAGCATTATTAAAAACACTTGGTATCCCATTTGTTGAAACGTACCAAGGAGCCGGCGTTCTCTCAAGAGAGCTCGAGTCTCAATATGTAGGTAGAATCGGCTTATTCCGTAATCAGCCGGGGGACCTTCTCATTGAACAAGCAGATGTCCTTTTGACCATTGGCTTTGATCCAATCGAGTATGATCCGAAGCATTGGAATCTTCAGCCGCAGCAGCGCCAGATCATCCATGTTGATGACATGCAGGCAGATATTGATCATTTTTATGAGCCAGCGCTTGAGCTTGTAGGCAATATTTCTGAAACCGTCAAACATCTAGCGCATGACAGTGTTCCTCTTTCTCTATGCAAAGAGAACATAGAATTAGTCACTGAATTACAGGAGCTATTAATCGACATTGAAAAGGCACCAGAAAGAGAAAGTCATCGATCTCACCCGCTGGATGTCATTCATACATTGAGACGCCTGATTCCTGATGACACAAAGGTCACATGTGATATCGGATCCCACGCGATTTGGATGTCCCGTCACTTCCGCGTCTATGAACCGAACTCATTCTTGGTGAGTAACGGCATGCAAACATTAGGCGTCGCATTACCATGGGCAATTGCGGCTTCTATATTGAATCCAGATGAAAAGATTATTTCGGTTTCGGGTGATGGCGGTTTTCTCTTCTCCGCAATGGAGTTAGAAACAGCTGTCCGCAAAAAGACAAACCTCGTTCACCTTGTTTGGAACGACAGCACATACGACATGGTTGCGTTCCAGCAGGAAATGAAATATGACCGTACATCATGCGTTGAATTCGGTCAGATCGATTTAGTGAAATATGCGGAAAGCTTTGGAGCAACTGGATTACGGGTCAACTCACCTGAGGAGCTTTCAACCGTCCTTCAAAAGGGTATAAACATAGAAGGACCCGTGATCATTGATATTCCGATTGACTATCAAGATAACCCTGACCTCGCCAGTCAAAAATGGCCAGAAGTCTATCGCAAAAAACACACAGCGAACGTCAGATAAGACTTCGATACATTACATTAAAGGAGTGAGCGGATATGGGTATGATGCACCCAATGAATCAACAGAATGACACAAGACAGCATGACAAACAGCAAGAGGTCTATCAAGTATCGACGATGACATCCTTGCTTGAAGCCGTATATGATGGAGATTTCTCCCTCGCGCATATTCCTGAACACGGTGATTTCGGCATCGGTACATTTAATCAATTAGATGGGGAGCTGATCGGCTTTGACGGTGCATTCTACCGGCTGCGCTCGGATGGAACAGCGACACCAGTCACCGATCAAGATTATTCACCATTCTGCTCTCTAGCTTTCTTTGAAACAGATATTGTTCATCGAATTGATGCACCAATGACGTCCAAAGAACTGGAAGAAGAAATTGACCGCATTTTACCAAGTAAAAATATCTTTTATGCAGTCCGCATTGATGGATCATTCAAAAAGGTTCAAACACGTACGGTTGAAAAACAGGAAAAACCTTACGTTCCGATGGTAGAAGCAGTCAAGTCTCAGCCTATTTTCGACTTCGAGGATATTCAAGGTACGATCGCAGGCTTCCGTACACCGCAGTACGCACACGGCATTGCGGTAAGTGGATATCACCTTCATTTTATTGATGAAGATCGAAGTGTTGGCGGACACGTATTTGATTACACCGTTGATCAAGTCACCATCCGCATATCTCAAAAACGTCATATGAATTTACACCTGCCGAATACGCAGGAATTCTTTCAAGCCGACATTGATCGAGCTGACCTTGCACAGCAAATTGCCAGTGCAGAAAGCAGCCCGGATCAATAAATGAAGACACCCCGATGAGCTCGGGGTGTTTTTTAATGCATAAAGATGTTTTTTCATCCGTAACGTTTTCGTTTCGATAGTAAATGAGAAATCAATCATTCTATACGTAATGAAATATGATAGAATATCAACAGAAGAAAGGTGGTTATATGGTGTCAAAAGACTATAGCATTCCGAACCTAACATTAGACGAAAGAGATAAACAAATTTTATCCCTATTACACGAGGACGGGCGCATGTCTTATACAGATCTCGGCAAACAGGTCGGTCTGTCACGTGTTGCCGTACAAGCCCGCATTCAGCAGCTCATTGAAGCAGGAGTCATTGAACGTTTCACCGCTGTGATTAACCCCGCGAAGGTCGGCATTCATGTCTCTGTCTTCTTTAATGTAGAGGTAGAGCCAAAATTTTTAGAAGCGGTTGCCCTTCAGCTTGAACAGGAAACAGCTGTCACGAGTCTTTA
Source organism: Bacillus sp. SRI_025 (assembly GCF_057592095.1). Taxonomy (NCBI): domain Bacteria; kingdom Bacillati; phylum Bacillota; class Bacilli; order Caryophanales; family Bacillaceae; genus Bacillus; species Bacillus sp. SRI_025. The sequence continues at coordinate 477,843 of NZ_JBYEGB010000001.1, forward strand.
TCATATGACAGGACCAAGCAAGCTGCATATGCATGGCATTTTTCAAGATGAACAGGAAATGGAGACATTTCTGACAAAAAAACTATACCCGCTAGAAGGCGTTGTCAGTGTGGACTGCCAAATGCTCATTAAACGTTACAAAAGCCGTATGGGTATGAAATTGTAGACAGGAGTTGAACCACTTGCAATCATATATCGAACTCATTATCGCTATGGTGCGAACCGGGATTCTCGGTTTTGGCGGAGGCCCTTCCGTGATACCGCTTATTCGCCATGAAGCGGTGGTGAAATATCATTGGGTCAACGATGACGAATTCGGAGAAACACTCGCCATCGCCAATGCATTACCAGGCCCGATCGCAACCAAAATGTCAGCATACCTCGGCTATCGATTAAAGGGCGTATCTGGCGCAATTGTCGCAACAGCTGCTCATATTTTACCGACATGTCTCGCCATGGTAGCCCTTGTCACACTTGTCAGCGTCTTAAGCTCCTCACAAATCATTCAAAATATGATTGGTGCTGTCACCCCTGTCATTGCCGTTCTGTTAGGCATCATGGCATATGAGTTTGGACAAAAAACGCTGAAAGGCTTCGGCATGATCTTCGGGATCACTCTATTCCTTCTTGCCTTTGTCGGACTGCAAGTGCTGGCCATTCATCCAGGAATCATTGTGATGATCTTTTTATTTTATGGCGCTTTTCATTTTAAGCTGAAAAATCGCTGGCATCGGACAAATAAAGAGAAAGGAGTGTCTTCATGATACTGATTCTCTTTTTATTCTGGGCATTCTTTTTATCTAATTTATTAGGATATGGCGGAGGCCCTGCATCCATCCCGCTCAATTATGAAGAAATCGTCAATCATTTTCATTGGATGACGAACGAAGGATTTTCCAATATGCTGGCTTTAGCCAATGCACTGCCGGGGCCAATCGCTACGAAGATTGCAGCATATGTCGGCTATGACGTCATGGGCTGGCCAGGTTTTATCGTGGCATTGCTTGCAACTGTCCTGCCTTCCGCTGCCGGACTCATTTTATTGCTCAAGCTCATTGACCGTTTTCGCCAATCTCTCGTCGTAAAAGGCATGACCTTATCCGTACAGCCTGTCATTGCGATGATGATGCTTTTATTAACATGGGAAATCGGCGGAGATGCAGTGAAAGCCATCGGCTGGACGCAATCGCTCGCTATTGCCGCGATCTCCTTTTTCTTGATGACCAAATTCAAGCTGCACCCTGCCTTTCTTATTGTGGCTGCTTTCTTATATGGTGGATTCATTCTGCCGCATTCATAAAAACCGATAACATTCACTGTTATCGGTTTTCTTTTACATATAAATTGGAGAAACTGATCTGCGCCCAATCGAATGATACTCGACCCCTGCTTCTTCTGCCGCTTCAAGTGTATGACAGTTTCGTCCATCGAAAATAAGCGGCTGCTTCATCCATTTTTTGTAGGACGCGAGTGGAAACGACTGAATATCCGCCCACTCTGTTAATAGACAGACCGCATCGGCATCCTTGATCGCTTCTTCAATCGTCTGAGCGAATAAGACTTGATCCGGCAGTTCACGAGCTGCACGCCGGGCAGCAACAGGATCATACGCCACAAGCTCCGCACCTAATTGATGGAGCTCATGAGCGATCGGAATAGATGGTGCCTCCCTCATATCGTCTGTATTCGGTTTAAAGGACAGACCAAGAAGCGCAATTCGCTTCCCTTCAAGCGCTGCTCCCAGCCGCTCCTGAATATTTCGGGTAAAACCTGCCCGCTGCTCATTATTTACTTTGATGACAGCCTTTAATAGCTCAAAATCATGGGACACATGCCCTGCAATTTGGACAAGTGCATTTGTATCCTTTGGAAAACAAGAACCTCCGTAGCCAATGCCCGCTCTTAGAAAGGAAGAACCGATCCGCTGATCAAGCCCCATTCCCTTCGCCACCCATTCAACATCAGCACCTGTTTTTTCACAAATGGAGGCAATCTCATTCATAAAACTGATTTTTGTCGCAAGAAATGCATTTGATGCATACTTGATCATTTCAGCACTTTTACGGTCTGTTTTCACTAATGGAAGGTGGAAATCAGCATACATCTCCTCTAACTGGTCTAATACGGCTTTTGTTTCAGCGCCAATCACAAGCCGGTCCGCCCGCAATGTATCTGAAATGGCAGAGCCTTCCCGTAAAAATTCTGGGTTAGATGCAATCGCTAATGGTTCCTTCCGTCCTAATTCTTGATTGATGAGCTGATCGATTTGATCCCCCGTTCCGACAGGCACCGTACTTTTCACCACAAGAATCGCACCTGATTTTGCTTTTATCCCCATCTCTTTCGCAGCTTGAAACACAAACTGTAAATCAGCTTGGCCATCTGCCTGCTGCGGGGTGCCGACCGCGATCATTAATACATCTGCCTTCGTGTAGGCTTCCGCTCCATTTATGTGAAAATGAATTCGTCCCTGCTCAAGATTGCGTTTCAATAGCTCTTTTAACCCAGGCTCATACATTGGGGGAGTTCCCTGTTTCAGCTGCATGACCTTTCGGCGGTCAATATCAATACACGCCACATCATGACCTGCCTCCGCTAAACACACACCTGTCACAAGCCCCACATACCCACAGCCTGCAATCGCAATATTCATGACACCATCAGCTCCCCATACTCCTTATGCTTGTAATGACATCGTATGCCGGGAGCTTTCATTCCATTCTTAAAAGCATACAAAAACCCCCTGCCATCACTAGCAGGGGGTCACTTTTATGAAACAAGACCATTTCGAATATGAGCAATCAGATTTTCAAGCATTTCTTTTGTTGTGACATCATTTGAATTTTCACCAATATCATGAGCGTACATCAAAATCTTTAAAAATTCCTCTTGATTTAAACCCTTATTATCCATGTCTGTATCCTTTCGATTCCACTAATTTCATTATTATATGCTGTAAGGTTGGTTTATGCAATACTCTATTACATCATTCGACAGCTTTTGAAATTTATGACCATTTTCATGAAAAACTTTTTTATAAATCCCCATTGAGCTATAATAAAAGAATTGGAATCTTTTACTTGGTTAGGAGCGGATCAAATGCTTCAGCACAACATCAACGAAGAAGAAATCAAACAAACAGCCGAACAGATCAAAGAACTTCTTCCTGCAACAGATGAAAACAAACAACTCATCAAAAAAGCATTGATTACTTATAGACAGGACAGCGTATATCGGCTCAAGCAAGAGTCTGATACTGAATGGTCAGCTTATGTACATGATGTCGTGGCAGCAAGAGTCCACCTTCATGTGCTGTTTCCTGTGAGAAGCAGCTGCTCATGTCCAGCAGATGGACTTTGTAAACACATTCTCGCTGTCTTCTTTTCGCTATACGCTCAAGTAGAGAGTGTAACCGGATTTACAGAAAATTGGTCAGAAAAGGATGAATTACAGCGCAGCAAAGAACTGATTCGCCAGCACTTCCAAGTGAAGCGCCCAGACGAACAATCACTCCAAAGCTGGCTGACTTTTTTCCAAGAGGAATTTAACCTCTGGCTGAAACGGACACCGAAGCACCAGCAAACACCGCAGCATTTGTATTACGGCTATTTATCGATCCTAAAAAAACACGCACCTGCTTCACCTGAATTCAAGAGCTTGTATGCGATTCATACGTCGATCGATGTATGGCTGAGGCTTCATGAACTCGTCGACCTCGGCCGCCTTGATGCCGAAAAAGACTTTTATTCCATGAATCCATATGTAGAACAGCTCATGAACACTATTTTTGATTCAGTGGATCATTTGAAGACATACGCCCTTTCCTTTTCCCTCGATCCGTTTCTTGAAAACACACCAACTGCCGTTCGCATACTTCTTCAAATCAATGGACCTTTCCAGCATGAACGAGTAGCGGTCTTTATGGAGATTTGGGGCACCATATTAAATAGAGGGAAATGGGTCAAAAAAGAAACAGAATTACTAAAGAACGCCCAGAAAAAAGAACAAACGGTTGAACGTACCATCGGGCTGATGCACATGGATTATTTACTGAAAGAAGATGAAAGCCTCTTTCAGCAATTACAGCTGCTCAATGCCGACATGCTGCCAAATGTGCTCAATTGGCTGAAGGATCTCACAAACCGAAAGGACTGGAAGCGGCTCAAGCTCTGGTATCACGAAATCACCTATATATTAGAGGAATATTGCCAGCTCGACCTTTCATACAGAGAACTGCGGGGAGCCGTCAGTGATTTCTTCTTTTATTTAGATGCATATTTTAAGCAGACGAAGGATCATCATTTATATGAACGCTATCTCCAAATCTGTATGCCCTATGCGTTTACAGAATACAGTCAGCTATTGTATGCACAGCAGCGTTATGCGGAATGGATTGAGATTCACAGCCTTGTTGGTTTCTCCATTAGTGAACTGGAGAAGGATCTGATCAAACAGATTGCAAAAGAGGAGCCAGAAGCCCTCATTCCATCGTACCACCGTGAAATCTCACTGCTTCTCGATCAAAAGAATCGAAGTGCTTATCGAGAGTCTGTGAAAATGCTGAAGAAACTGCGCACGCTTTATCATAAAACAAAAAAAACCACGATTTGGGAAAGGTATGTAAAGCAGCTGCAAGATTCAACAAAACGGCTGCGTGCGTTCCAAGAGGAAATGAAGAAAGGAAAATTGATTGATGACACGCCATAAACAAATTGTCATTCATGCAGAACAAACAGAAGATTTCTCTTTCACCATTTCAGCGCAAGCAGAGGACGGACACCCTGTTCCGCTTAATGAAATGAAGAGGCAGCTTTTCCAATGGCACGAATCTTCTTTCTACGGAACATTCTTAGAAGATGTCAGCTTTATTGGAACACCTGCCTTCCTGTTAAGCCCTTGGATGACCGTTGAATTGCTAGGAAAAAATTCATTTAATACGTTTAGTCATGTGACATTAACGGATGAAACGGAGCCCCTGATGAAAACAGCCTCCACCATTTACGAATTTATCGAGGACGAAGATTTCGTTCCCGATTACGAGGCATGGACAAAAGGCGAGCTTCGGTTTAAAGACAAAGAAGGCCTATTAGATGGTTATACGGCTGATTGGTTCTCCTTTGCTGTACAGGATTATATTCAGTATGATGATGCCTTGCAGCACAAGTGGGAACGCATGAACGCACAATCGCCTGCACTCTCAACCTTCCAAGGACATTTTCTAGATGAGCAGGATTTCTTGGAGACGATTGGCTGGATAGATGATGAGACGCCGTTCACTGTCGGCTTGCGCTTAAATGAGCCGGATTTTGACGGAGATGATTGGAAAATCGAATTGTTTTTGCGAGATAAGAAAAACAGTGACCTTCACTTTTTTGAAGGCATCCGTTCATTGAAAAGGTCTTGGCATCCGTATCAAGATAAAATTTCAAGAGAGCTGGAACGATTCAGTCAAATTGTCCCTTGGCTTTCTTTCACATCTGGCACCACACTCATGTCAGAAGAAGAGGCGTGGCTCTTCCTATCTGAAGCGAGTGAAACCCTTGTTAATATGGGTATTGAGATTCTGCTCCCATCGTGGTGGCAAATTGTTAAAGACAGCACGATGATGTTAAAAGCAAGGATCTCTTCTACACCGCGAGGCGAATCGCATGTCGGTATGGACGCATTAATGGACTTTAATTGGCGCTTTGCTACAAACGGCATTGAACTGACAGAAGATGAGTTCAACGAGCTTGTCCAAAGCAAACGACGCCTTGTCAACATTCGAGGACAATGGATCAAAATAGATCCTACCTTCATCCAGCAAATGAAAAAGTGGATGGAGCGTGCCGAAAACGAAGGACTTCACATGTCTGATATTTTGTCACGTGAACTGGCAGATCAAGAAGCTTCCTCTGAATCGATTCCAGAGCTATTGGACAGTTCAGCATTTGCCCATATTCAATTTGAACTTTCATCGCAATTAAGAGGGCTTGTCCACCAATTAAATGATACGCACGAGCTGCCTTCCTACGAAATGAGTGAGTCCTTTAAAGGCATACTGCGTCCGTATCAGCAGCATGGCGTGAACTGGCTTTTATTTTTAAGATCGCATGGATTTGGGGCTTGTTTAGCAGATGATATGGGCCTTGGAAAAACGATTCAAATGATCGCATATTTCACGTATTTGAAGGAGCAGGAGCAAAATGCCACTCCCTCTCTCATCATTGCGCCGACCTCTGTTTTAGGAAACTGGCAGCGAGAGCTCGAAACATTCGCACCACATTTGAAGGTTGCCCTGCATTATGGCCCATCGCGTCCACAGGGAGAGGACTTCACAAAAGCATACGAGTCAACAGATATTGTTCTGACGTCTTATGGACTCTCACATTCTGATCGTGATGAATTAACGGCAGCAAAGTGGAATACCATTTGCTTAGACGAAGCCCAAAACATCAAGAACGCCCATACGAAACAATCGAGAGCGATTAGACAGCTTAAAGGGCAACATCACATTGCCCTCAGCGGGACACCAATGGAAAACCGTTTGACAGAGCTTTGGTCCATATTCGACTTCGTCAACAAAGGATATCTCGGCAGCCTGACCGGCTTCCATAAGAAGTTCGTCCTTCCGATTGAAAAAGACCGTGAAGAAAAAAGAATTGAACAGCTGCAGCAGCTGATCAAACCATTTTTATTAAGACGAACAAAACAAGATGAAGAAGTTGCTCTGAACCTGCCTGAGAAACTCGAAGAAAAAGAATTCATCCCGCTATCCGCTGAGCAGGCGTCTTTATATGAGCAGCTCGTGAAGGATACATTTGAACATATGGCATCATTAACAGGGATGCAGCGAAAAGCCATTATTTTAAGTATGCTTGGCAGACTCAAACAGATTTGTGATCACCCTGCTCTCTATTTAAAAGAGAGTGGAACAGATGTGAAACTGCTGAAACGTTCGTTAAAAATGGATAAACTCGCAGAGCTGTTAAAAGCGATACATGAGCAAGGAGAAAGCTGCCTCATCTTTACGCAGTATATTGAAATGGGCAACATGATCAAGCAGCTGGCAGAAAAGATGTTTGGAGAACCGGTCCAATTTTTAAATGGCAGCCTCTCAAAACAGGAGCGGGACAAAATGGTGGACCGCTTCCAGAAGAAAGAATTCAACATTTTAATTCTTTCTTTAAAAGCAGGAGGAACAGGACTCAACCTAACCGCCGCAAACCATGTCATTCACTACGATAGATGGTGGAATCCTGCTGTGGAAAACCAAGCGACAGACCGAGCTTATCGGATTGGACAAAAACGATTTGTTCACGTCCATAAGATGATCACAACGGGCACAATCGAGGAAAAAATCGATCAAATGCTCGAAACAAAACAAACATTAAATGATCAAATTATCCAAAGCGAGAGCTGGATTACAGAGCTATCGACAAACGAACTAGAAGATTTATTTACCTTAAGTGCTGCCGCTCAATCATCTTAATCACAGCAAAAAGAGGACTTTTCTCAAGTTTCATGAAAAGTCCTCTTTTTCATTTGATATAAACGTAAGTTAAATGTTCAGTTTTTTCAATGCAGATTTCACATTCATATACGTATTTAATTCACGGAAGTCCTCTCTCATTTCTCCCATTTTCATGGCAAGATTCGGTTTAATTCCTGTCACAATGAGTTCAGTACCCGTCATTAAAATCAAATCGTTCAGCTTAAAGATCGCATCTGCCACAAATGAATCCACTTCTAATAATCCGGACAGATCGACAATAAAATAATCATCCTTGGATTGAGAGATATAGGTGGAGACCGTTGAAATGATCTTATCAAATCTTGGCGCTGTTAATGTACCAATGATAGGTAACACAGAGATCCCATCTTTCACCGGAACGATTGGGACAGAAATATTCAGCACTTCATCAATTGATTGCTCAAGAAGCTCTTGCTGTTCCTTCTCTTTCGTGACATCCTTTTGCAGACCAACGAAATAAAGACGTTTCCCTTCATTTTCGTCAATCCAAAGAGGAGCGACACTTAACTCGTTCCAAAACATTTGTCCAGATTTTTTATAATTTTTCAGCTGAACAGTGACAGCCTCTTTGTTCTCAATGGCTGTTCTAATTTGTTTGAGAGCGATTTGTTCAGTTTCATCTCCCTGAAGGAAACGACAATTCCTCCCCAATACTTCGATTTCTTGATAGCCTGTCATATCTAAAAAGCCCTTGTTCACATATATTAAAGGATTATCAGGTAAAGACGGGTCCGTCACCGTCAGGCCAACCTGAGTATAGTCCAAGGCTTCCTTGATTAAATGCAGATTTTCGGACTTATAAGATTCCAGCGCCATTCGTTTACTCTCCTTATTTTCCTTACAAGCGGGTTATATTCTTAATTAAATTATATGATGTTCCACATCATGTGTAAATAGAAGTGGTTCTGAATTCCTCTTTTGTAGAATGCGCTTCATCCTATGTGATTTATACCGCGACATCTGATTCATCTATTTCAAAAGGTGCCGGATCATATGCGCCACTCCATGTTCATCGTTTGATAACGTGACGTGATCAGCGATTTCTTTTATATCCTGCCTCGCATTCCCCATCGCAACCCCAACACCAGCAGCTCGAAGCATTGATTCATCATTTAAACTGTCTCCTACAGCCGCTGCCCTACTTAAAGGAATACCTAGTCTTTCTGCCAGCCTTGTTAATGCCTGCCCTTTAGACGCGTGCTTTGAACCAATTTCAAAATTATGATCAGCCGAACTGACCAATGTTAAATCTAAATCATCACCAAACATATCCCATCCGGCTTTCAATCTGTCCTGAAAGAAAGAAAAACCTAAAATGTTGTAAAATGAAAGCTTTCGATCCTCACGAAACAATTCTTTATATGTATCAATATAAGAAAAACCAGACTGGCTGTATTGAACTTCTGCCGCTTGCTTTAAGACATTTTGATCCGTTTCTGGATTTGCACTTTTTAAACGGTCCATTTCAATCGCAAGAAGCTCTCTGCCGCGATTCGGTGTGAAAATGGCTTCGTTTGTAAAGACTTCATAATAATAATCACGTTCTTCCAGCCATGACAATATGTGTTTAGCCTTTTCTTCTTGTAAAGCAGCTGAATGGTACACTTGTCCAGTTGGATCATGAATCACAGCTCCATTGGCACTAATCACCCATGTATTCATACCAAGCTGGTCAAAAATAGACTTCACATCAAAATACGCTCTCCCTGTTGAAACGACAACCTCAATTCCATTCGCAGCTGCTTCCTTTAATGCCTGCTCGTTTTCCTGACTCACTTTGTGTTCACTGTTCAATAAAGTGCCATCTAAATCCGTTGCGATTAATTGAATGTTTGTCATCATTCTCTCCTTTTTGTCTTTATTTTCAACCGATATACCGTTAACAAAATCCATCATCATTATGTAATGAGTATCCACTATTTGCAAGAGCTGATCGGTTAAACAGTGAATAAAAGGGTATCCGGCCACGCATTATGACCGGATACACACAAAGGGGATTCATAAGGGGACACATGACCTATACAAAGAAGCATTGGTTCTATTACGCAGTGTTCATATGCACAAGGCAGCATCTATCAGCTTTAGCTAGAGGGGGGCTGTCAGATGATAGACGTTACCTTTTGATCGGGACTTGCCTCCTTTCCTTTCAGCTACCCCTAGTCTACGGAGAAAGGCCTGATGTGACAAAACGTGAAAATAGCAAAATAGGCCTTCAAATTCTCTATATCCTCATTAATTTCTGTTTTTTACCGCTTGCGTATAAAACATCATCTTGTTTTGTTTGATGAAATACTTATTTTTCATAAATTGATAAAAAATATCTGAATGAATCCAATTACTAGAAGGCATGTGAATATAATCAGATCCGTCCCACGCAAACCAATAAAAACAAAGCCGTCCATCATGAACCGACAGCTGAAACTCAAAGCAGTCCATTTGATCCTCAGTGACATATTGAAACGTGAGTGACTCTCCTTCTTCCATATAGACATCACAAAATGAAAGAATGTCTCCCCACGAATAAACACGTATATCACTCTTTGCCTTCTCCTCGCCAATATGAATATTTCTCAATTGATAGGACTCCATAAAACATCTCCTTTCACTCATGTGCAGCTAGTTCTAAGCAGGCAGCGGTTTCATTTATACAGATGTTGTATGCTATAATAATACTTACGAATAATGAACGCTTGTGAGGTGATAAATATGAAAACCTTTAGGCTGATTGATTTAAAAATTGAACTTGATCCACAGCAAGATAAAATGTCCAGCATTCCCCTTCGTGACGGTTTAATCATTAATAAAGAAGACGGTGAAAATCACTGGATGATCGAGGCACTCATTCCAAAGAAACATAGACAGGTGTTTGAGGTACTCTTTCAGCAGCACACAGAAGTGAAGATTCTTGTAACGATCACTAAAGAAAACAACCGCCCTGTTCACCTATCTGTCCAAGTCAAAAACATCGTTGCCTTAGAAGAAAACATTTCTGTATTACTCGATGGTAAAATGATTACAAATCGTTACAGAACAGAAACTGAAGAAGTATTAAAAGACCTCGTCAAAGAGGGGCTTTCAGGAGAAAAACTACTGGATGCTTTTAAACAAAACACATAAAAAAGAGCGGGGTCAGCCGCTCTTTTTTATTGCACATCTTTAGACTGGCTTTGATTTTTCAATAGATCTCTAATTTCAGTTAGCAAAACTTCCGTTTGATCCGGCGTTTCCACAACCTCTTCTTCCTCGACCTTTTTCCGTTTTAACTTATTCAAATAACGAATAAAGATAAAAATGGAAAACGAGATAATTAAGAAATCAACCACTGTTTGAATAAAGTTTCCATATAAAATTTGAGCAGCTCCGATTTTAATGGATAAACCGCTAAAATCATGCCCTCCAATAATAATACCGACAAGCGGCATGATTAAATCATTCACAAGAGAAGTGACAATTTTGCCAAATGCTCCCCCAATGATGACACCTACAGCCAAGTCAATGACATTGCCCTTGACGGCAAACTCTCTAAATTCTTTCAGCATCCTTTATCACCTTCATCTTTTTTTGTCTAATATGACGTTTTTTTGTCTAAATTGCAAGTCCTTATCCGTTCTAACTGAACGTTTCTAAATAAAAAAGCGATTCATGCTTGATGAACCGCCAGGAAAATCATGATACTTTAGGACCGATAGAAAATGTCAGTTCTGCTTCACATGCAACTTCGCCATCTACTGTCGCTACTGCTTTTCCTTTTGCAACCGGTCCGCGGAGGCGCGTCACTTCAACCTCTAAACGAAGCTGGTCTCCAGGCTTGACCTGTCTTTTAAAGCGGCAGCCGTCAATCCCTGCAAACAAACCAATTTTCCCTTTGTTTTCTTCCTTGCCTAACATAATCACACCAAAAACCTGTGCGAGTGCTTCTACAATAAGCACACCCGGCATGACTGGGTATCCTGGGAAATGGCCATTAAAAAATTCTTCATTTACTGTGACATTTTTAATCCCAACCGCTCTTTTTTCTCCCTCAACCTCTAAAATACGGTCGACCAATAAGAATGGATAACGGTGTGGAATAATGTCTTGAATTTGCTGAGCATCAAGCATATCTTGATCTCTCCTTCTTTTCTATATCGCTGATCTTCATGTGATTCCTATAGAAGTATATTATGAATGCTGGCATTTTTCAATATTCCCCTCGCGTATATGGTAAAAAATAGAATCTACCATTACCAATTGTCATCAAATATAATCCACACTACACTCATTGTTTTTTCACAAATATGGTAATATATATTACATCATTGAATAAATAAGAGGGTAAAAATGAATTTTATGAGCGATAAATCCATAAAAAAACTTCTCCATTCCTGGTATACAATGCTGAAGCATCGACATTTTTCGAAGGCTGAAGAAATCAAAAAAACACTACTAAAATATAAACGTAAATTATCAAAAAAACAGGAGCTCTATTTCCATTATCAGCTGGTGCTTTTTCGTCATCAGCTCTGGATGAATCAAACAGAGGACTTAGAAAAACTCAAACACGAACTGCTGCCACACAAAGATGAAATGAACGAAGAACTACAATATTATTTTTACTTCTTTCTCGGATTATATGAATCTTTAAAAAGTGACCAAAATGATGCGATTCATTATCTCGAAAAGGCAGAGGAACGACTGCCATTGCTTAACGATGAGCTGGAAGAAGCAGAGTTCCATTTCCGTACAAGCGGTGTTTATTATAACAACCGTTACTCGTTGTTATCGATTCGTCATATTCAAAAAGCCATGGATATTTTTGCAAAGCACGAAGACATCCACAGCATCTATCGGTGTAAAATTGTACTCGCTCTTAACTATAGCGACCAAAAAAAATATGAGGAAGCAGAAGCTATTTTCATTGAGATTATTGATTACGTGAAAAAGATTGATGATCAAGAGCTGCTCGGTATCGTTTATTATGACGCTGGCTTTATTCAGTCGAGACAAAATCGTCACAAAGAAGCACTGGACTACTTTAAAAAAGCGCTTCGTCTCCCAGCATACCGAAAGTCAGCACACTCCTATGTATCGTGCCTATACGAAACTGTGCGTTCCTGCTTTAAAGAAAATTTAACCGATGAAGGGATGAAGTATATTCAAAAAGGGCTGAAAGAAGCCGTTGCTTCGCAGTTTGATATATTAAGAATGAAGTTTCAAATCTTATCTCTTCTCTACAGCCAAACGCCAAAGGCAGATGAGCAGATCGCCACGCTCGTCACATGTCTTGAACGAAAAGAAGCCTGGATTGATCTTGAGGATCTGCTTGCTGATGTCTCAGATTTTTATAAAAAAAAGGGCGACTTTGAGCGAGCCGCCTTTTTTATCATGAGAGGCTGATACGAGCCTGCTGATTATCGAATTGTATTAATTAATCCCAGCATCTGATCGCCCATCGTAATAGATCTTGAGTTCAACTGATAGGAACGCTGCGTTGTCATGAGGTCTGTTAATTCTTTCGACATGTCCACATTTGACGTTTCCAGCGCACCTTGCTGAAGCTGAATCGCCTCTCGGTTTGCTCCATTTAGTGCTGTTAGTGCGCCTTGATAGGTTCCGTCGACTGAGAACAAATTATCTCCTTCAGAGACAAGTGCTGACGAATTGTTGACTTGTACAACGCCTAGATTCACTTGCTGATTCGGTTGATTATCTCTTGAAATCGCCGTAAGCCGTCCATTTTTATCGATTGAAATATCACGGAAATTCGCATTTAAGACGATTGCATTCCCATTTTCATCAAGAATCGGATAGCCTTCGCTCGTGACAAGCTGTACTTGGTTACGGTTATTGCCCGGCTGTAAGTAAAGTGAACCATCTCTTGTATAACGGATATTACCGCCGGCGTTGACCTGCAAATACTGCGACGGCGCTCCGAATGCAACATCAAGATCACGTCCAGTTTCTTTAATTGAGCCTTGCAGCGAGTTAATGGACGCATTGACCATTGTCCCCGTACCAAGCCTTAACCCAGCAGGTGTCAGACGACTGTTTGCCACCTGATCATTTTTTTCATCTACCTGATTAAACTGCTGTCTGATCAGCTCTGAGAAACGGGTGTTTTTCGCGCGGTACCCTGTTGTCTCACTGTTCGCGATGTTGTTGCTGATGATGTCAAGCTGCTTTTGCACTTCATTCATCGAGACAGCTGCGTTTATCATCGTTCTAAGCATAAGTATCCTCCTTTCTTTTTATTTCTTGATTAGTACACTCTTCCAATTTCATTCACTGCTTTTTCTAAGCTTTTATCATATGCCTGAACCACTTTTTGGTTTGTTTCAAATGCTCGGTAGGCTGTTGTCATATCTGTATATGATTTTGTCACATCGACGTTCGACAGCTCCGATACCCCTTGGCTTAACGTATAGGACATTTGACCGTTATTGACTGCACTTGGGAGGGGCTGATTATCAGCTGTACGATATAAATCATTTCCTTCACGCGCTAGATTTCTTGTATCCATCGCAACTCGTACATCAATTTGACCAAGATTTTGGCCATTTTCAGTGACAGTACCATCTGCATTCACTTTGAAATTCTCACTCTGAACCGTAATCGGCTGGCCGGTCACGGAAAGAAGAGCACGTCCATTAATGGTCAACTGATTTTGTGCGTTCAATGTAATGGAGCTGCTTTTCGTATAACGAACGCCTTCTGGTGTGTTGACCGCATAAAATAGCGCTGATTTCTGATTGGTCTCCGGATTGATCGGCACATTATTTTCAACTAGTGCTACGTCTGTTGTTTGATCTGTTGTTTTTAAAGTTCCCTGTGTAAATTGAGGGATTAATTCCTGCATATATGTCCCAGTATTGATTCCACCAATCGGCGATTGCAGTGGAACACTAAAGCCTTTGCCCGAGGATGTTTGGAAACGTCCTGATTCCATTCGGCTCAGCAGCATTTCTGGAAATGCACGCATTGCCCCTTCATCTGCTTTATAACCTGGCGTATTCGCATTTGCGATATTATTTGAAAGCATTTCTGTCCGCCGCTCTTGAGCAATCATGGCAGATGTTGCGGTGTATAGTCCTTTTAACACGTGCTCACCTCATTCAAATTCTTTCACATGACCTAAACACAATCTTCTATGAAATATATCGGCTAATTAGCAGGGTTCTTTAATAAAAATCCCCCATTCTTTCTAAAAAGAATGAGGGAAATCATTAGCTGAGTTTACGCTTTGGCAGCTTGTCCATATTATCAAGCATCACGCCAGTACCAACTGCTACACAGTCCATTGGATTTTCAGCAACGAAAACCGGTACTTTCAGCTCTTCTGCAAGCAATTGATCAAGCCCATTTAGAAGAGCTCCGCCACCTGTAATGATGACGCCGCGATCGATAATATCAGCTGATAATTCAGGCGGTGTTCTCTCAAGAACTTGTTTCGCAGCCTGAACAATCGCAGATACAGATTCACGCAATGCTTCTTCTACCTCTTTGCTTGTGACGGTAATCGTTCTTGGTAATCCTGTCACCATGTCTCGTCCACGAATTGAAATCTCTTCGTGACGTGCGTCTGGGAATACCGTTGCAACTTGGATCTTAATATCCTCAGCCGTGCGCTCACCGATCAACAGCTTGTACTCTTTTTTAATGTAGTTTAGAATTTCCAGATCAAATTTGTCTCCAGCCATTTTAATAGAAGAGGCGGTTACAATGTCACCCATTGAGATGACAGCGATATCTGTCGTTCCGCCTCCAATATCTACGACCATGTTTCCACTTGGCTGAAAAATATCCATACCAGCACCAATGGCTGCTACTTTTGGCTCTTCTTCAAGAAATACATGCTTACCACCGCTTTTTTCAGCAGCTTCTTTGATCGCCTTCTGCTCAACAGATGTAATGTTTGTCGGGCAGCAGATGAGCATACGCGGCTTAGAGAATAGCCCTTTCACATTTAATTTGTTAATAAAATGCTTGAGCATCGCTTCAGTTACTTCAAAATCAGCAATTACGCCATCTTTTAATGGACGAATCGCAACAATATTCCCAGGCGTACGTCCAACCATACGTCTAGCCTCTTCTCCAACAGCCAAAACTTTCCCGCTGTTTTTGTCAAGAGCTACCACAGATGGTTCATTTAACACAATTCCTTTTCCTTTGACATGAATCAGTACATTGGCAGTACCAAGATCAATTCCAATATCCCTAGCAAACATCTATATATATCCTCCTTGAAAATCTGTTTCCATAGCAAATACCACATTCTGCCCTAATTATATATTCTATCATAATTTGCAGAAAAAAAGATATTTCTTTACAAAAGTCTTTACAAAATTTGTGGTTAGAAACTACCGATATGAGGAAGATATATATATCATGTTTATGAACAAAGAACTAAGCTTACTGTTTCACAGGCTCGCCTTCTAAAATTTCTTCTTTTTTATACTTTAACTTGGTGGCTTCTCCTCCTCGCAAGTGGCGGATTGATTTATGATAATCCAGTATCTCCTTCACTTCATTAGCCAGATCTGGATTAATTTCTGGCAGCCTTTCTGTTAGATCCTTGTGTACAGTACTTTTAGAGACTCCAAATTCTTTCGCAATAACACGAACGGTTTTCTTTGTCTCCACGATATACTTTCCTATCTTGATTGTTCGCTCTTTGATGTAATCGTGCACACCACTCGACCTCCCTAAAATGGATGTGAGAAGTGTGAAATGAGATCCGTATGAAGATTATCCATTTTCAGCGGCGCTTGTTCGTCGTAATTTCTCATCCAATAGGTAGTAAATGCCAAACACGATCCCTCACCTCAAACACTCTCTTTGTCAGGTTTGTAACAGTGTATTAGCATTGAATAGGGAATATGCTAAAAATGAAGATGGGACAAGGGATTTATCAGAAAAGGCAAAACAAAAAATCATTTCGGGGCGCGAAAATTTTCACTTTACAAGAAAGGATTCAGCACGTAAAATAGAAAAGGTGAATTTATTTACCTAGCTAAATATTTAAAAAAGGTGAGCATATGGATACGTTAAATAGAGAGTGTTTACATCAAATACATCAAGGCGCACGACTGCTGTCTAAAAAGGCGAACGAAGCGCTTGCTGCTTATGACTTGTACATGTCCCAGTGGACTGTGCTTTTTTGTTTGGATACATTCGGCCCGAAAACCCAAAAAGATATCTGGACATATTTGAACGTCGAAGCACCTACGATCACCAGAACCGTCACCCGTTTAGAAGCAAACGGCTGGGTGAAACGTGTACAAGGAAAAGACAAACGTGAGAATCTGATCGTGATGACAGATGATGCAAAAGCCCGATTTGAAGAAATCAAACGCACGATGGAACAATTTGAAGAAGAATGTCTTTCAGATTTTACCTACGAAGAAAAACAACTCCTCCATACACTTTTACACAAATTATCAACTGAATAGGAAGTGACATACATCATGAACGAACGTATTTGGACAAAAGACTTTATTATGATTGTCCTGGTGAATTTATTTACGTTCACCTCTTTTTATGCCCTTTTGACATTACTGCCCATTTACACAATGGATGAACTAAATGGAACAGAATCACAGGGCGGCCTCCTTGTGACGGTCTTCTTATTGTCTGCAATTGTGACAAGACCTTTCTCGGGCGCCATTATTGAGAAATTCGGCAAAAAACAGATGGCGATTTTCTCTTCTACGGCCTTTGCCTTACTCACTTATTTATACATCCCGATTGATCAATTCCAAACGCTTCTTATACTGCGTTTCGTACAAGGGATCTTTTTTAGTATTTTGACGACAGTAGCCAGTGCCATTGCGGCTGATATGATCCCGAAACATAAACGCGGGGAAGGACTCGGATACTTTGTGATGTCCATGAACCTCGCTGTTGTCATCGGTCCATTTATCGCACTGAATCAAGTAGGAAAAATAGGATTTCATTCCTTATTTCTTCTCTTTTCCATTATCGTAACGATCGGAGCCGCTTTTACGATGCTGATTAGACAGCCAGAGCCGGAAAACGGAGGAAGCATCGTCTTCCGATTCACGTTTTCTCACCTGTTTGAAAAAGGCGCATTAAAAACAGCGGCCGTCGGCATCATTATTTCCTTCTGTTATTCGCCGATTATTTCATTTATTTCAGTTTATGCAAATTCACTCCATTTGATGGGTGCAAGCAGTTATTTCTTTATTGTGTTTGCGGCTGCAATGCTTGGATCACGTCCATTTACAGGCAGACTTTTTGACCGAGTTGGAGCTCACGTTGTGATCTATCCTTCGATTGCTCTTTTTGCCATTGGTTTATGGATGCTGACAGCGACACATTCAGCCACAATGCTTCTTCTATCAGGCGCTGTGATTGGGCTTGGCTACGGATCACTCGTGCCATGTTTACAAACTCTTGCGATTCAGCACTCACCAGCTCACCGTACAGGATATGCGACGGCCACTTTCTTCACCCTGTATGATACGGGTATTGCTGCTGGCTCATTTGTCTTTGGACTCCTTGTCAGCTTCACAGACTTTTCAAATGTGTACCTCATTGCGGGTATTGTGGTCTTACTGAGTATGGGCGTTTTTTATTGGAGCGAACGAAAACCCCAAGAAGCAAAAGCACAAAAGGTCTCCCTTTCAGAATAAAAGGATACTATTTTAAACTTCACCGGAAACATGCTAAAATATAGGATATTTCAAATAGAGCATACAGGCTTTTTTGAAAAATAGTTGGCATTAAGCGAAAGTATAGGTGATGTTTTGAATTACGAATTGTTTAAAGTCATACACGGGATGGCTCACCATTCTGAGTTTTTAGATCAGGCCATGATATTCATTACGAAAAAGGCCATTCTTGTGTATGCCCTTGTCTTATTGATTTGCTGGTTTTTAGGGAATCACAAATTTAAGAAGCATGTCTTCTTTTCCGGTGTAACAGGCATTGCAGCACTTATCGTCAACTTTGCCATTACATTGTTTCATTATGAAGAGCGGCCGTTTGTGGCGCATAAAGTCGACACACTCATCCCGCACTCAGCAGACGCTTCCTTCCCAAGTGACCATACAACAGGTGCACTGGCTCTTTCATTAGCCATTCGATCCCGTAATAAAAAGCTCGGCAACATCTTGCTCGTCTTTGGATTACTCACAGGATTCTCCCGCATCTGGGTTGGCCACCATTATCCATTTGATGTTTTAGGCAGCTTGGTCGTATCGATTGTGGTTGTCTTTATCATGAATAAATTATGGAAGTTCTTTGACTCTCCTATTGATCGTATCGTGACATTTTACGAGACAATTGTGGGGAAAATTTTCAGAAGGAAGACAAAGGATCAGGGCTCAGACCTGTCCAACTCTTAAGCGGTTTTGCGATAACGTGATGAAGATTCTTCTCTCACTTATCGTGCCGCTTTTTTTATTGGCTGTCTCCCTCTAACCATACTTGAAAAATAAAGACTGACACCAATGCCAATAAGAGAAATGATGATCAACGTCCAGCCTAATTGCGCAAAATGAGAACCAGCAATTTCATCCCCAAAGAGCATGCCAAGCACAGCAGATGACAGAATGGAACCAAGGTAGCGGCATGTTTGAAAAAGTCCAGAGGACGTGCCAATCATTTGCTGAGGACTTACTTTGAGCATCGCAGCTTGAAGCGCAACATTCCCAATTCCATAACTGAGTCCAAGCAGCGCTAGAACCAATCCTTTCCCCCATAATGGCGCAGGAATAAAAAAGAAAGTCATTGCAGACGCTCCAGCCAGCATCAATACTGCACTCGCTAAAACTGGATGGCGTTCATCCCCGCGATCTACCCACTTTCCTGTCAGAGGCGACACAATAATGCTCACCCCTGACATACACAGCATAAAAAGACCCGTCATTTCCACACGCCAGCCTAACTCATCCTGAAAATAACTCGGCAAACCAAAAAAGAGACAATAGAAAAAGATATTTAAGATGATAAATTGCACATACACAAGTGACAGCCGCTGCTCTTCTCTGAACATCCGTATTTGAATAAACGGTTCATCCACCTGATACTCCCACCAAATAAAAGCGCCTGCACTCAGGAGACAAAGAATGCCTTGAACATATTGAATGCCATTACCGAGTGATAATAAAAATGAAAGCAGGAGAACAATGCAAACAGTAAAAAGAAGCATCCCTGGCAAATCGAGTGTTCGCACGGTTTCGCCTATGCGCAGCTTTCTCTTCTTCTGCTCCTTCGGAAACAACAATAGACCGAGAAAGAAACTGATCAAAATAAACGGCAGATTCACTAAAAAGATAGCCGGCCAGCCGCCAATGGTCATCAAAAATCCGCCAAGCGTCGGCCCAAGTGCCGTCATCGCTGAAGCAAAAATGGATAATACCGCTAACGCAGAAGCCTGTCTTTCTTGAATATGATCCCGAATGAGTCCGACCCCAGAGGGATAAATGGCACTGCTTCCAATCGCCTGTAACAGACGGATCACAATCAGCACCGCAAACGTCGGGGCAAACGGCGCGCAGATGGCTGAGACTGCGACAAGAACGAGACCGAATAAAAATAAGGTTCTCCGGCTCATGACATGATCCCCAATCCGGCCGCTCACTGGCTGCGTCACTGCACTGGCTAAATAAAAAGAAGAAATAAGCCAAGATACAGTCGTAAACGACAAACCGAATTCATGCTGAATTTGATGCAAGGCTAAAGCAATCATTGATGAATTCAGCGGATTCAACATCGTTCCAAAGGCAATAGCGGTTAAAAAAACTTTTCGATTGTCTGTCCACTTGTGCATACACTACTCCTCTTTCTGGCATGTTCTTTGCCCATCCTCCCGTTATTATGAGATTCAATTCCCTTTTTTACCCTGATCAAATCGAGTTCTCTCTCGGAAAAGCTAGACATACATTTTAAAAAGGGCGGCTTTTGGAAAAGCACATATAAAATTGAGAATATGAGGAAGAGATGGTAATATTCATTTCATATTTAAAAGCCTACTTTCTCCTTACAGGGAGAACGGCTGAAAAGGAGGAGAAGCTTATTATTAAAAAAAGACGGTTTTGGGTCCCAGCCCTTTTCTCGGTTGCAGTATTACTTCTGTCTTCGTGTGGTTCAAACGAAACAAATGGGAACGGAGATAAACGTAATTCTACAGCGAAAGGGTCGCCAATTTTGGAGGATGGAAAATTTATTTTTGCAGCATCAGGGGAATTTCATCCGTTTAGTTACATGGATGGAAATCAGATGTCCGGCTTTGATATCGACGTAGGCAATGCGATTAGTGACAAACTAGGTCTCGAACCTATACAGAAAAAATATAAATTCGCAGGCATCGTCGAAGGTGTGAAAGCAGGTAAATTTGATGCGGCAGTTGCCAGTCATACCATCAATGAGGAACGAAAAAAACACGTCCTTTTTTCTAAGCCCTATTACTACTCTGGTCCACAAATTTTCACAAGACCTGGATCAGACATTCAACATGCTGATGACTTAAAAAACAAAGAAATCGCTGTATCAAAAGGATCGTCCTACGCTGATATTGCAAAGGAACATAGCGGGAAAGAACCAAAATATTATGATAGTGATGTCGTCGCCTTAGAAGCACTAGCCAACGGAAAACACGATGCAGTCGTGACAGATTTCGCCACAGGTGCAGAAGCGATGAAGAAAAAATTGAAAATCGAAGCGCAGGAAAGACTCGGACAAAGCGAGCAGGCAATTGCTGTATCAAAAGAAAATGAACAGCTCATAGAAGAGATCAACGATGCGATTGATGCATTAAAAAAAGACGGAACATTAAAACAAATTAGCGAAAAGTACTTTGATGAAGACATCACGGTCAAACAAGATTAAAACCACGATTGTGCGCCTTTTTATAGGCGCACTTTCTTCAAATGGAGATGATTGTTTTGCCTACCTTAGCACACTTTTTTCAGACACTCATTGATTCTAGAGGCATTTTCTTAGAAGGAATGCTGATCACCTTACAGCTCACGGTGATTAGCATCTTCATCGGTATGTTCATCGGGCTTTTCTTTGCTTTATTGAAAATATCCCGCATAGCCGTTTTCGGTTATATCGCCAATGCTTATATCTTTCTTGTACGCGGAACACCACTTGTTGTTCAAATTTTCATCCTATATTTCGGTCTCACAGAATTGAATATACCCGACTTCTGGGCTGCATCCATTGCGCTCGCCTTTCATAATGGCGCCTATATAGCCGAAATATTTAGAGGCGCCATCCAATCCATCGATCAAGGGCAAAAAGAGGCAGGACGCTCTCTTGGCATGGGTCGTTTTTTAACCATGAGGCGCATCATTCTCCCGCAAGCGATGCGGCGCGCCCTACCCCCTCTTGGCAACCAGTTCATTATCGGTTTAAAAGATTCATCACTCGCCGCCTTTATTAGTGTGAATGAACTATTTAACGTCGCCACTACGCAAGGCTCCAACAACTTTGATAATATGACGTATTTACTTGTTGTAGCCGTCTATTACTTAGTTCTTGTCCTGCTGTTAACATTCGCTGTCCAAACCTTTGAGAAGAAATTATCAGCCAGTGACCAATAGGAGGAGTAGTATGACAGAATCAAAGGAAGTCATTCGTGTTGAAAAACTCAATAAATACTTTGGAGAGCTTCATGTTTTAAAAGATATCGATCTCACCGTTTATGAAAATGATGTAGTCGTCTTAATTGGCGCAAGCGGTTCTGGAAAAAGCACCTTGCTCCGCTGTATGAACTTTTTAGAAATAAAAAATGACGGAGATATCATCATCGATGGCAGCCCTGTTCATCCAAAGCGCGACCAATTAAACGAAATGAGACAAAAAATAGGAATGGTGTTTCAGCATTTTAATCTTTTTCCGCACAAAACTGTTCTTGAAAATATCATTGAAGCACCTATTATGGTGAAAAGAACAAAGAAAGCGCAAGCCATCGCCGAAGCCAGCGCCTTGTTAGAAAAAGTCGGACTTGCAGATAAAGCCAACGTATATCCTTCTAAACTATCAGGCGGCCAAAAACAGCGTGTAGCCATCGCCAGATCTCTCGCTATGAAGCCTGATGTCATGTTATTTGACGAACCTACGTCTGCCCTTGATCCAGAGCTTGTAGGCGAGGTGCTGCAAACGATGAAAAGCCTCGCAAAAGAAGGCATGACCATGGTCATTGTCACACATGAAATGGGCTTTGCGAAAGAAGTTGCTGATCGTGTCGTCTACATGCACGAGGGCCGCATCGTCGAAGAAGGCGTCCCTTCGGAATTGTTTGATTCTCCTAGGGAGGAACGTACAAAACTGTTTCTCAGCTCCATTTTATAGGTCAAACGCCCTTCATTTTTAGTGCTTAACTGACGTTTTTGCTCATTTTTTACGAACTTTTCATCCATTTATATTGAACTTAACCAAAAAACCATGTTAGATAAACTTACATGTATATGTTATATATGACTTTTCTCTCTATAATGAAGAATTAAGAAAACAATAATTCTGAATGATTCGGGGGAATGCAGCATGCAAATGGGTGATACAGTATTTATGTTCTTCTGCGCACTACTCGTGTGGTTAATGACACCGGGTTTAGCTTTATTCTACGGAGGACTCGTGAGAAGTAAAAACGTGTTAAGCACAACCATGCACAGCTTAACGTCACTAGCGATCGTTTCAATCGTATGGATCGTATTCGGTTATTCCTTAGCTTTTGCACCAGGCAATGCATGGATCGGAGGATTAGAGTGGGTTGGCCTAAAAGGCGTAGGCTTTGAGCCCGGTTCCTATAGCGAGACCATTCCACATTCATTGTTCATGATGTTCCAAATGACCTTTGCCGTCTTAACAACAGCCATCATCTCAGGTGCCTTTGCTGAACGGATTCGCTACTCAGCAGTCGTTGTATTTACACTTCTTTGGGTCACATTTGTATACGCTCCAGTCGCACACTGGGTATGGGGCGGCGGTTGGATTGGCGAGATGGGTGCGCTTGACTTCGCAGGCGGAAACGTGGTTCACATCTCATCCGGTGTTGCAGGTCTTGTCGTGGCGATTGTGCTCGGGAAGCGTAAAGACGCAGCAAGCTCTTCTCCGCATAACTTGATCTACACACTTCTCGGCGGAGCTGTCATCTGGTTTGGCTGGTTTGGTTTTAACGTGGGGAGTGCTCTTACATTAGACAGCGTGGCCATGTTTGCCTTTATTAACACCAATACAGCCGCTGCTGCAGGAATCATCGGCTGGCTGTTAGTAGAGTGGATGATCAACAAAAAACCAACCATGCTCGGCGCGATCTCTGGAGCCATCGCAGGTCTTGTCGCCATTACACCTGCCGCAGGCTTTGTTACACCGTTTGCTTCTATTATAATAGGATTCATTGGCGGGATCGTCTGTTTCTGGGGCGTCTTTTCTCTCAAAGCCAAATTTGGCTATGATGACGCACTAGACGCATTCGGCCTTCACGGAATTGGCGGTACTTGGGGAGGAATTGCAACAGGACTTTTCGCCACAACTTCTGTCAATGACGGTGGAGCCAATGGCTTATTTTACGGAGATCCCAGCTTACTTTGGAAACAAGTGGTCGCGATTGTTGCCACGTACGCTTTTGTTGCCGTTGTGACATACGTGATCATCAAGTTGGTCAATGTCTTCTTCAAAATTCGTGCAACCGAAGAAGAAGAATCCGTGGGTCTTGATTTAACCATGCACGGTGAAAAAGCTTATCAAGATTAAAGAAAAAGGGGTGTCTCTATGAGCAAAATGTATAAAGTGGAGATTGTCACACGTCCAGCTAATTTTGAAACATTAAAGGTGGAGCTTGGAAAGATTGGTGTCACCTCGATTACCTTTTCAAATGTACACGGCTGCGGCTTACAAAAGGGACATACAGAGCTATACCGCGGTGTCAAAAGAGAAAGCAACGTGTACGAACGATTAAAGATCGAAATCGTCCTAAGCAAAGTACCTGTCGAACAGGTCGTTGAAACAGCTCAAAAGGTACTTCGTACAGGCGAACCAGGGGATGGGAAAATTTTTATATATGAGATAGCGAATACAATCAACATTCGGACAGGTGAAGAAGGACCTGCCGCCCTATAGTTTATCCTCCGCCGAGTGGCGGAGGATCTTTTTAAGCAGAAAAAAACCTCTGCATATTTTTATATACACAGAGGACCTTGTAAGACATTAAGATTGTTTTGTTTCTTCTGACTGACTGCTGTCTTTAGAGGAATCAGAAGACTTTTCTTGATCAGAGGATTTCCCCTTCTCATCAGACTTTTCTTCTGATTTTTCTCCAGCTGGCTCTTTGGCTTTATCTTCAGCAGCAGGTTCCTTCGTTTTTTCCTCAGTCTTTGGCTGAGCAGGTTCTTTTGCTTGTTCCGTCACTTCTTGCGCTGCTTTTTCAATCGTAGAAACAGGCTTGTCAATGAAGCTAAGCGGATTAAGCGCTAAACCTTCCATACGAATTTCAAAATGCACATGGTTGCCGCTTTCAGCGCCATATAGGTTTTTACCAGAAGCACCAATGACATCATTCTGCTTCACTTCATCGCCTTCTTTGACACTCACTTGTGACAACGATTGATAGACAGTTGATAATCCATCTTCATGTTCAATTTCAACGACATGACCAAGAACTGGATCTTTTTTCGCTTGAACCACTGTTCCACTAAGAGCAGCTGTGACATCAAACACTTTGCCATCTTTATCTGCAAGATCAATACCTTTGCTCAAGGTATAGGTGTTATTATAGTTTACAAGTGCTGCTTCTTTTTCTTTTTGGTCAGCATCTGCTTCATAGAACTTTTTCACGACAGAAACATTATCAGAATTCTGGACCGGCATTGCGACATTTTCAATTGGCTTTCCAACTTCAACAGCATCATCGCGCTGTTCTTGCCCTGTTTGATTTCCATCAGATAGTTGGTCTTTCACATCTTTTGATACAGCTTGATACCAAAGAACGGCTGTTAACACGACCGCTGCGCTGACCAAGTAAATAGCAGGGAATACCCAGCGCTTACGGAAAAATTGCTGAACTTTTGTGATTTTGGAAGTACGTTTCTTTTCTTCCTCTCTCATTTTTCATCACCTCAGCAACATTCTGAACACTTTTCAAAAAATATATACACACGAAATCATTTTTCTTTTTATTTTGCGCAATCGCATCAATAATATGTATGATAAATGAAAAAAAGATGGGGGACTTAATTGTGAAAACTTTCAACCGCATAGCAACAGAAGATGACCTCAAAGCGATCGTTGATATCTATAATTCAACCATTGCTTCAAGAGAAGTGACCGCTGATACAGAACCAGTTTCTGTCGAGGACCGCCGGCAATGGTTTTTGAATCATTCCGAAAAAAGACCTCTCTATGTGAAAACAGATGAGGATGGAATTATCTACGGCTGGCTGAGCTTTGAAACATTTTACGGTAGACCTGCATACAACGGGACCGTTGAAATGAGTATCTATTTGAACCAAGACTATCGAGGAAAAGGCTTAGGCTCACTTTTCTTACAAGAAGCCATTGAGTTAGCACCGTCATTAGGCATTCGAACGTTACTTGCCTTTATTTTCGGGCACAACGAAGCCAGCATTCGACTATTTAAAAAGCACGGCTTTGAGACATGGGGCCACCTGCCACGCATCGCAGAAATGGACGGCAGCAGATACGATTTAGATATCCTAGGAAAAGAATTATAAAACGAGCGTCTCCCTGACAAAGAGACGCTTTTTTATGACGCATGTAACAGCTGTTCAAACTGTTTCGCATTTTGAAGAGATTTTCTTTGCAGAATGATACCATGTTCATCAATGAGAATTGCTTGTGGAACAACCGTTACCCCATACAGCTCCATAATTTGTGAAGAACGAGTATACACAGTCTGGGACGGAAGCAATTCAAGGATCGGCGTATCATCCGCCTGCTCATCTCCATTAATAATAATGAATTGAGTATCATCGCCAGCGATTTGCTGCTGCAGATCTGCCAAAATACTTTTGCACGTCATACAAGTAGAATTTACAAATAACAGCATCACAGCACTCCCACTTTGAAAATATTCCTTCAAAATGACCTTCTCCCCTAAATGGGAATAGCTTCGAAATAACGGTGCAGGATCCCCCACATCCGCTTCCTTTAATTCAATTCCATCAAGTGTTTTAATTTTATTCATAAATTTTCCGATAAAACGGGCGAGCAAAAATATCACAGCCAGCTGAGCAATGACAATGAATAACACAATAATCAATAGTATATCTGTCATTTCACATCGTCTCCTTCTATAAATAATTCAAATTGATTGATCCATTTTCTTTTGAACATTAAGACTTCTTGACTCACCGCTATCATGAAAGAGACAGCCACGGCAATGAGAAAACAAATAATGTTATATTGCCATGGAATGGTTTCTACATAGGAATGCACATAAAACAACCCGATCACAAGAGACAGCATCGACACATTGCGAATCACAATTCCCCAGTGAAGGCGTTCATTATCAAGCAGTCCACCACAGCCGCAAGAAATATCACGATGTCCTCTCAATAAATTGAAGGTCACCGCTCCAGTATAAATACATAAAAGTGCTGTAAGACCAATCGCAGGTACAAGAGTCATGTGCCATATGAACAGATAACCAGTACAAACCAATTCAGCAGTTAAAAACAAATAAAACATGGGTGCCGTGAAAGAAGGAGGCAGCAGCCGATAAGCATCCATCTGCTGCATATGTGCCGTCTGTTTTTTCACTTTATCAAACCATGCACCCGCAAAAATGATCCCTAGTAAATAGACACCTATATAATAAAAGACACTCACCTTACGCCATCTCCTTTTGTTGAAATAATTGAGATTGTGCCTCGTAAAGCCTTTTGTACTCTCCGTTCAACACCATCAGTTCATTATGGTTCCCCTCTTCAACGAAAGCACCATCTTTCATTACGATTATACGGTCTGCTAAACGGGCCGCTCCCATTCGATGTGTGATAAACAAGACACCCTGATCCTGCGTGTGATCGAATAGCTTTCGAATGAGTGAAATTTCCGATAGTGGATCAAGAGCAGAAGTCGGTTCATCTAAAATGATAAAATCACTCTCTCTAAAGAAGGTTCTAGCCATCGCGAGCTTTTGCCATTGTCCGCCAGACAGTTCATGTCCTTCTTCAAAAAACCGTCCAAGCTGTGCATCATACATTTCTTCCATTTGATGAATTCTTTTCTCTATGCCTGCTTGCCGTGCAGCTGAGATCATCTTCTCTTCCTCGTCCATATCATCAATACGGCCAAACCCGATGTTTTCTTTCACAGTGAACTCGTACTTCATAAAATCTTGAAAAAGAACAGCCATTCTCGCATGGTATGACTTTTTATGAATGGTAGAAATAGACTCACCGTTGACTTTTTGCATATTCGGCTGATCTGGATCATATAAACCGGTCAAACATTTGATCAAGGTGGTTTTACCTGATCCGTTATCCCCCACCAATGCAATACGTTCACCTTTATTGATATGAAAATGTATATGCTCAATGGCAGGTGTTTTCATATTCGGATAAGTAAATGAGAGATTTTCAAGTGTAATGGACTGAATAGACTCGATCTTCCGAAGCGATGCCCCTTCTTCTATCTGCTCATGAATTTCTTCTTCTCTCTTTTGAAAAGCTCTCATTTCATCAACATAAAGACTTGTTTCATATAAACTAGAACATTCTCTTGTTAAGTCCTGAAAACCACTTTGGATGTTTTGCACCGCTTGCAGCACAGCGACAAATGTCCCGGCAGCTAATTTTTTTTGAAAAATAAGAAAGACAATAAAAAGACCGCAGCATACATAGGCAAATGTCATAAGCAATCCGCCCGCCATCTCCCAGCGAACTTGCCGCTTAAGCAGTTTATATTTTTCATCTGCACTTTTTACATAATGACCTTTCCATTTCTGAAGAAGATAATCACCGATTCCATATAAACGGATTTCCTTCAATGAATCTCGTTGCGCAACAAGATCGGACACATACATTTCTCTGCGGTCATTGGCAATTAACATGCGGTTTAATTGATAACGCGCTCCTCCAAAGAAAAGCTCAATCCACAAGACAGGGAGGGTAAACATGATCAGAATGACCGCCAAGCCCCAATGGATACCGATCATATAGATAAGAAGTGATACAACAGTAATCAATGCGCTCATGATTGTAAAGATACTTCTAACCATACTCAGAACATGCTGATGACTGTTCATCACACGTTGACTTTCATTGTAAAAAGAAGGGTGTTCAAATGTAATAAACGGCAGCCTAATCGCCTTTTGAAGTAATTCACCCTTCAAATGCAGACCAATCAAATTTGTCGCTTTCTGCTGGCTAAGCTGAAGAACGAATTGAAGCCCATATCCTAAAACCACAATGACCATTTGCAGTCCAAATAACCACAAAACCTTTTGAATGTCTCCTGAAGACGTCATGAATAAAATAATTTCATTAATCAAAGTTTGAATAATCCAAACACTAGCCAAAGGCATAAAACCAACGATTACTTGGATCAATAAGGTCAGAAGAAGATAAGATCGACTTCTTTTCCAAGTATAGGAGATTGCATATAGACAATGGTTCACTGTACTCATCAAATGCTCCACCTTACACCATTTAGTATAATTGACATATTTTTGATATTTGTATTATGATAGCTTTGCGTAACTTCACTCTGAGAGGACGATATACGATGAATTCAATCTTACTTTTACAGCTCACTCTTATTCTTTGCAGCCTATTATTAACGATCGGAGTCATCATCTATTTAAAACAACAAATGGAACTGATCATTTTACCGATACAGCATGTTGGACAAAAACTAGTGCATCCGCTGCTTGATAAACCATCACCTATTCCAGTGAATGATTTACTGCAAACCAACAGTAAGCAGCAGCTGCTTATTTTCACTGATACATCATGTCCGCATTGCATTCCATCACTTGAACAATTCCTAGAAACGATTAAGCAGCGTAAATTAGACGTTTCATTTAGTATTTTGCTAAAGAATGGGCAAAAAGAGGATCAAGAATTATATCGTGATAATAAAACCAACATGCGAATTATCCCAGTGGACGAACAAATGATAGACACATTCCAAATTGAAGAATTTCCGTATTACATCATGGTAGAAGAAGATGAAATCATCTCATATGCAGCACCTTTTCCGGATGGTCTTTATTCAAGGATATCTGCAAAATAAAGATAAATGAGGCATGTGAAGAATATCAAACACATGCCTCATTTTTTTATTGTGGATCTGAGTGAACATCTATATCTTTTTCCACTGCAGCAGCTTCACTTGCTTCATCTGATGCCTGTTCCTCGGCTTGTTCAAACTCACTCCGTGCCTCATTTGAAATGTCTACTTGGTCACCATACTGATTCACAGTAACAGACGAAGAAGACGTCTCTTTTTGAGCCTCTTTCTCTAGTTCCTTTAATTTAGAAACATGAAGTTCCAAATCTTTACCTTGCTGAACTAAAGTAAGTTGTTGAAATAATGCCTTTCTCTCTTCTGGAGAATGATCACCTTGAACAATTTGAGCCGCTTGAGTTAAAAAAGAATTTGATGATTGACCCGCTTGACGCCTATTTGACGTCTGCATAGCATTTGTTAAGAATGAAATTGAAGATATGCTCATGCGTTCACATCCTATTAAATAAGATCCTTAAATTTAGCAGCCACATCTAACGCGTTCTTGACTAGTACAAATCTCACCTGTGTCGCGATCCACGTAGTAACGGAAAGTTCCAACACCTTGAAGGAAACAAGTCGGTGCTGATTTGCATGAAGTGACTAATTTTTGCAAAATACATCTTGCAGCTGCAGGTTGAACATTGGTCATTTTGTTTAAGAAACGATCTAACATATGAATTCCACCTTCCAATTTTTATGGTAGTACAACACAATAATAACCAATTACAAGACAACTAACAACATATTTTGATAAATTTACTAATTGTTTTTTACTATCAATCTTGTTTATGACATAATTTGTCGATAATTTTGATAGTAAATGTTACTTTTTTCTTATTTGAAAATAATTTATTTATCCATAAATAGTGAATTGAAGATAGAAACATTTTCATTAATCAACATTCACTCTTCCTAAAGCACTACTTACTCAAGTATGATAAAGAGTGAATACATAAAGGAGTGATCACCAATGCAACAAACTGAGAAAATCATTCAATCTCTTCATTCAATCGTAAAGTGGGGAAAGGTTGGTAGTATCTTTCTCTATATTTCAGGCGGTCTGGCTATTCTTATTGGTTTTTGGCTTGTTCTTCCTGCAGCCCTTGGCGTCTTCCTCATTATGATGGGAATCCATGTACAAAAATCTGTAAAAGCAGCTGAACAATTGATTCAGGCTCCTGATACTTCTTACGAAGAATTATTAGAACAATACGCTAAGATGATGAAAATGCAGACACTGTTTGCCATTTCAAGTATTGCCGCAGTTATTCTTTCATTCATTGCCATTGTTTTGATGCTTATACTAGGCGGGTTAGCCTTCCTCCAAGAAATACCTTATGATGTCCAGCAGTATGAAGGTGATTACGAACAAGAACTCGGTGACTTTTATTAATCGAGTGGGGTATCAATGGTCGTTCGATACCCCTTTTGTTTTTATCATTTGGATTGGATTATCCTCCTATGCTTGACATTCAGTTTTATTCATTTTAAAATACAAATCGTAACTATTACGAATTAAAGGAGGACCCTATAACTTATGCGCGTGAAAATTACGTTGGCCTGTACTGAAACAGGTGACAGAAACTACATCACAACAAAAAATAAAAGAACGAATCCCGACCGATTGGAGTTAAAAAAATATTCTCCTCGATTAAAGAAATACACCCTTCATAGAGAAACAAAATAATTTTTTAGATTATAAATCGTAATGATTACTTTTTAAGTGAGGCGGAAAACAAAATGATCGTTTTCAAAAGGACAAAAACAAATGAATAAGCGTATACCTGTTACAGTATTAAGCGGCTTTTTAGGAGCAGGAAAAACAACGATATTAAATCATGTTCTTCAAAATCGCAAAGGATTAAAAGTGGCTGTGATCGTCAATGACATGAGCGAAATTAATATTGATGCAGAACTAGTCAAACAAGGCGGTGAGCTTTCTCGATCAGATGAGAAACTAGTTGAATTATCTAACGGTTGTATTTGCTGCACTTTGAGAGAAGACTTGTTAATCGAAGTAGAACGCCTTTGTAAGGCAGGTAATATCGATTATATTGTCATTGAATCAACTGGAATTAGTGAACCAATTCCCGTCGCTCAAACGTTTTCTTATATTGATGAAGAAATGGGCATAGATTTGACCCGCTTTTGCCGTCTAGATACGATGGTCACAGTAGTAGATGCAAATCGCTTCTGGACTGATTTCCAGTCAGGAGAGAGTTTATTAGATCGTAAAGAAGCGGTTTCCGATGACGACGAACGAGAAATTTCAGATTTACTCATTGATCAAATTGAATTTTGTGACGTGCTCATTATCAATAAATGTGATCTAGTATCATCCTCAGAGTTAGATCGACTTGAGCATGTGCTGAACAAACTACAACCAGAAGCATCTATCATCAGAACCTCACAAGGTAAAGTACAGCCAGATGACATATTGAATACTGGTTTATTTGACTTTGAAAAATCAAGTGCTTCTGCTGGATGGATCAAAGAGATCAACGCAGGACATGCTCAGCATACGCCGGAAACAGAAGAATACCAAATTTCATCCTTTGTTTACGAAAGAAGACTCCCTTTTCATACAGGCAGGCTGAATAATTGGTTAGATCAAATGCCTGAGCAGATCGTTCGTGCGAAAGGTTTTACTTGGCTTGCCACACATCATGATTTAACCATTTTAATTTCACAAGCTGGGAAATCTGTTGCGATTGAACCAATTGCATACTGGATTGCTGCTCTGTCTGAGCAAGAAAAAACACGGATATTAAATCAGGAACCAGAGCTTCTAGATGAGTGGGACGCAGAGTTTGGTGATCGTCATACAAAACTTGTGTTTATCGGTGTGGATTTGCCTAAAGCAGAAATTATTCGCACTCTTGATCAATGCTTGCTCACACCTGAGGAATTTGATCAAGATTGGACTACATTTGAGGACCCCTTTCAATGGAAAATACAAAATTAGGCCAGGAGGGTTTTAATTGGCAAAGAAATCTAAGATTGCTAAAGAAAAAAAACGGCAGCAGCTTGTATTGAAATATGCAGAATTAAGGAAAGAGTTAAAAGAAAAAGGTGACTATGAAGCTTTACGGAAATTACCTAGAGACTCTTCCCCTACCCGCTTAAAAAACCGTTGTGAATTAACCGGCCGTCCAAGAGGTTACTTAAGGAAATTCAAAATGTCTAGGATTGCTTTTCGTGAGCTTGCCTATAAGGGTCATATCCCTGGGGTGAAAAAATCGAGCTGGTAAAGAATGATTTGATCTTATCACAGCACTCGGAAAAGTAAAGCGGCACAAAACGATGAAAAATCTATTTTCAAGTCTTATCTCATGCTTTTTGAAGTTCAAAATAGGCATTTAAAAACCAGCAGAATCTCTGCTGGTTTTTTATAATGAATGAGTTCATAAGATAAAATAACCTGTTCGCAAAAAAGGATTTTCAACAATGATTACGCCATTTTTCCTTCTTTTCAAAAATACCTGATCATGATACTTTGTTGTCATTATCCACCGATGTATGACATTTCAACCTTTTTCTGATCTTTTTTCTGCTCTCTCTCAGCTGAATATTGATCAAGTCTATTCGACCATAGTTCCTTTAACAAGTTTGCTAACTCTTCATTATCTTTTGTCGTACGAATCATCCGTTTCAGATCAAAACCCGATGATGCAAACAGACATGTAAACAATTCCCCGCGTGCAGATAGCCTTGCTCTGTTACATGTTCCGCAAAAAGCATCTGAAACGGAAGAAATAATGCCTATCTCTCCTGAACCATCTTTGTAAAAAAATCGGTTGGCTACTTCACCTGTATATTGAGGAGGTTCTGGTTTGATAGGATATGTTGAATTAATTAATTCAATTATTTCATTCTTTGTCATGACATGTTCTAGATTCCATTTATTCGTATTACCGACATCCATAAACTCGATAAACCTGAGAACGTGTCCTTCTTTTTTAAAGTAAGCCGCCATTGGTAAGACATCCTGATCATTCACACCTTTTTGAACAACCATATTAATCTTGATAGCAAGTCCAGCCTTTCTTGCCGCCTCAATGCCATCAAACACTTTTTGGATAGAAATGTGCCTTCCGTTCATTTGCTTAAAACGATCGGGATTTAATGAATCTAAACTAATGGTGACTCTATTAAGACCAGCTCTCTTTAACTGATCAGCATATAAAGGTAAAAGCGTTCCATTGGTTGTCATCGCAATGTCTTCAATCCCTGGAATTTTTGCGAGCTTTTCTATTAAGACAGGCAAATCCTTCCGCATTAAAGGTTCCCCGCCCGTGATGCGTATTTTTACCACACCTAGATTCTTTACAAAAAGGGTAGCAAGTCGTTCAATTTCTTCGAAACTAAGCAGTTCTTCTTTTTTCAAGAAAGGATAATCTGGTCCAAAAATTTCAGCAGGCATACAGTACGTACATCTAAAGTTACAGCGATCAGTTACTGATATTCTTAAATCGCGCAATGGTCGATGTCTTTTATCTAAAATACTGTCCATACTTTGCCTCCTATTCTGTAATACGCTGAGGATGAGTGTAAATATTAAAGGATTTCCCTCTGACGAATCCAACTGTCGTAATATTTAATTCTTCTGCCATTTGAAGCGCTAGCTCAGTAGGTGCCGATTTTGAAATGACGATAGAGACTCCTAGTTTTGCTGCCTTCAATAGAACTTCTGACGATATCCGGCCGCTAAACACAAGAATTTTATCTCTAAGTGGGATTCGCTGGAGTAAACAATATCCATAAATTTTATCTAAAGCATTATGTCTTCCTATATCAGTTCTAGTGATGAATAGCTTCTCTGTGTCACACAGTCCAGCATTATGCACTCCGCCAGTATGTTGAAATAATTGACTTTCTTCTTGCAAACATTTCATGAGATGCATACAGGTTTCAGCAGAAATACTAATTCGATCAATGGCTGTTTTTGCCGTCTTCACATCTTGAAGAAAATAAAAGTGTCTTCCTTTCCCGCAGCATGAACCAATCACTCGTTTTGTAAAATCTGATGAATCAAATCCACTTGAGTGAACTAAATCAACATAGGCAAAACCCAGACTTTCATCTATTGTAAACCTTTTAATCTCATTTTCAAATCGAATGACCCCTTCTGAAGCCAAAAAACCGATAACCAATTCTTTCAGGTGCTCTGGTGAACAAACAAGTGTCACAAATTCTTCTCCATTCACCATCACAGTTAAAGGAAATTCTTCTACAATTTCATCAGATTTGCATGTAAACTGGCCTTCACGGTATTGGTGTATGACTCGTTTCTTTTTAACAGAAGGATTCATTGTATGATCTTCCTTTCAATGCAAATTTAGTTATATGATCCAATCAAATTGTGATATTATTTTAAAAAGTCATGAAAATGTAACATATTTCTATCTTATCAAACTTCTTGATTGCTTTATATGGGGGGAACAAAATGAACAAATCGAAAAATCGCTGGCTCATTGCAACAAGTGCTGTAGGAATTCATTTATCTATTGGGTCTGTTTATGCTTGGAGTGTTTTTACGAATCCTTTACATGAAGCCTTTCAGTGGTCATTAACAGAAATCAGTCTCACCTTCAGTATTGCTATTTTATTTTTAGGTTTATCTGCTGCTTTCATGGGACATTTCGTTGAAAGGTATGGTCCAAAGGCATCGGGGCTCTTCTCAGCTATTTTCTTCGGCATCGGAATGACTGGATCAGGATTCGCTGTCCACATGTCCTCACTGCCTCTCCTCTATTTATTTTATGGTGTACTCGCTGGAATAGGTTTAGGTGTAGGCTATATTGCACCTGTATCAACTCTAGTCAAATGGTTTCCGGATCGAAGAGGGCTTGCAACCGGATTAGCCATTATGGGGTTTGGATTTGCTTCTCTTATTTGCAGCCCAATTATTCAATTTCTCATTGAAAAAGTGAATATCGCAAATACTTTTTATATTCTTGGAATCTCCTATTTTATCATCATGGTGATCTCATCTCTTTATTTATCACCACCAACACCTGATGACGTCAAGCAATTTGACGCATTCAAAACAAAGCAAGGAAAAATTCCTCAAGATTTATCACAGCTTACTGCAAATGAAGCGATCAAGACAAGACGTTTTTATTATTTGTGGCTTATGCTTTTTATTAATATCACATGCGGAATTGCTATTATTTCAGTAGCGTCACCTCTTGCTCAAGAAAGTGTTGGGTTCACTGCAGGTGCTGCAGCTACTCTTGTGGGCATTTTAGGTGCTTTTAATGGGTTAGGACGAATTGGCTGGGCATCGTTCTCAGATTATATAGGAAGACCGAATACGTACACGATTTTTTTCAGTATCCAGCTCATTGCTTTTCCTTTACTCCCCTATTTAAAAGAACCGCTCATCTTTTCAATCGTCATGGCGATCATTTATACGTGCTATGGAGGAGGATTTGCTTCAATTCCAGCCTATATTGGGGATTTGTTTGGTACAAAGCAGCTTGGTGCCATACACGGTTATATTCTGACGGCTTGGGCCGCTGCGGGTTTAGCAGGACCCCTATTTTCATCCTTCATCCGAGATATAACAGGTAATTACACACAGAGTCTTATGGTGTTCTCTGGCTTATTTTTCATCGCTTTTATCATATCACTTCTTATTCGGAAGGATATTCAGCAGCTGAGAGAAACAAGCCCACCTGCTGCTTCCTCTGTCTCAGCCCGACCTTAATTTGAATTTGACAGAATCACAATCTAAAGGTAATTTTTAGATATGAAAACGCTTTACAAAGTAATAGGAGGGTGATGATCTCATGGGGAAAACTAAACATAAGGGGCCTGTTAAACTCAATAAAAAACCCTCACCAAAGCTATGGGCCTCTTTTGCACCAATGGGGCTTGGCAAAGTGAAACCGAAACACATTCGAGATACGATGAAAGTGGCATGGGAGAACAAAGATAACCTTCCCTACGCGTACCGTATTTTAACGCAGGGCGTTTGTGACGGCTGTGCCCTTGGCGTCTCAGGACTGTATGATCAAACGCTCACAGGACCCCATATATGCACTACAAGACTAAATGTACTTCGTCTTAACACAATGCCAGCTATTGATCCAAAATGGTTTGAAGATATTCATCAGCTAAAGCAAATGGACAGCACCTCTCTTCGCAAGCTTGGGCGAATTCCTTATCCATTGCTCCGAAAAAAAGGTGACAATGCCTTTACACGTATTTCTTGGGATAATGCACTAGATCAAATCGCAGCTAAAATTCAATCAATTGATAAACGGCAGCTTGCTTTCTATTTAACCGCCAGAGGAATTACAAATGAAGTTTATTATACCGCTGCAAAGGCAGCTCGATTTATAGGGACGAATCATATTGATAATGCTTCTCGCATTTGCCATTCACCAAGTAAAACCGCTCTTAAACGGTCCCTTGGCATCGGCGCTTCCAGCTGTAATTACAGTGATTGGATTGGAACTGATGTATTAATTTTTTGGGGATCTGTCGCAGCAAACAATCAGCCTGTTTCCACTAAATATATGTACGCTGCTAAAAAGAAAGGGACAAAAATTATCGTCATCAATCCATATAAAGAGCCTGCCATGGAAAAGTACTGGGTTCCTTCTATTCCAGAGAGTGCTTTATTCGGGACAAAAATTGCGGATGATTTTTACCAAGTCAATATAGGCGGAGATATTGCGTTTATGAACGGCGTCATCAAGCATTGGTTTGACATGGAGCAGCATGCTCCCCATTCAGCTCTTGATCACGAATTTATTCAAAACCATACAACAGGCATACAGGATTTAAAGCAGCATGTCGCACAGTTGAAGTGGGAGGACCTAGAAGCATCATCAGGTTTATCAAAAGAAAGAATGAAGGATTTTGCAACACTGCTTGCCAATGCTAATTCAGGTGTTTTTATTTGGAGTATGGGCCTTACTCAGCACCGCTTTGCAACTGATAATATATCACAGGTTGCCAACCTTGCCATGCTGCGAGGATTCATTGGCAGAAAACATTGTGGTGTCATGCCAATTCGGGGACATAGCGGCGTCCAAGGTTCCGGTGAAATGGGCGCTGATCCATTCGTTTTGCCGGGTAGTGATTTTGATGAAGAGAATATTGAAAGAATCGAACATATATGGGGATTTGACATTCCTAAATGGCATGGTGACACCATTGGGCAATCCTTTGAGAAGATGGCTCTCCCAAAAGATCATCCACAAAAACTCAAAATGCTGTTTACGAGTGGTGGAAACTTTTTAGAAACGATGCCAAACCCA
Source organism: Bacillus sp. SRI_025 (assembly GCF_057592095.1). Classification (NCBI taxonomy): domain Bacteria; kingdom Bacillati; phylum Bacillota; class Bacilli; order Caryophanales; family Bacillaceae; genus Bacillus; species Bacillus sp. SRI_025. The sequence goes on from NZ_JBYEGB010000001.1 coordinate 515,829, forward strand.
GAAGCGATTGAAAAAGCATTATCTGAACTTGAACTCCGTGTCCACCAAGATATCATTTTGAATACCTCTACGCTGGTAGACGCTGAAGAGGCGGTAATTGTGCTGCCTGCTATGACAAGATATGAACAACCAGGCGGCGGCACATCAACCAGTACAGAACGCATGGTATATTTCAGTCCAGAAATTGAAGGACCTCGTATTGAGGAAGCCAGAGCTGAATGGGACATTTATGTTGATCTTGCGAAAAGGGTCCGGCCAGAAGATGCCGAGCTGATTCATTTTGAAACACCTGAAGACATTCGTCGTGAGATAGCGATCGCCAATCGAAACTATGATGGCATCCAGCATTTACGTCATAAGGGAGACGTTTTTCAATGGGGAGGCGCTTGGCTTTGTGAAGATGGCGTATGTCCAACACCAGACGGAAAGGGGCATCTGCTTCCTGCTCAGCTGCCTCAATATCGAAAAACTGAAGGACATTTCAATATCACGACAAGAAGAGGAAAGCAATTCAACTCCATGATTTACAGTGAAAAGGATGCCTTTAATGGTGGAAAACGTCATTCTATCCTGATGAATGAAGAAGATGCAAAAGAGCTTTATGTCCAAGAAGGTGATCCAGTTGTTCTCTTTAATCAATATGGATCCTATCAAGGAGTGGCTCAATTCGGAGAGTTAAGACGTGGCAATATCGCAGTTTATTGGCCGGAAGGGAACGTTTTAATTCCTAAAGGTGTGTATGAGAGTTACTCACAGATTCCCGAGTATAATACGGCTGCCATATTAGAAAAAGCCGAAACCTTCCATGCAAGAAAGGATCAGCATTACGTGGAGAAACGAATTGATGAATTAGAAACGACCTTGAATTAATCGTCAACTTAAAAACAGCTGGGGTTGTTTCCCCAGCTGCCATTCACTCTCTACTGACCAAAAGCGCTCGCTTCTTGTTGAAGAATGCGGTTCAATTCTTCGGCATTTGCAGCCGGTTGATAATGTCCTCCACCCGCTTTTGCAACAGATTTCAAACTTTTTGCTTCTTTTTCATTTACGTCGAAGCCAATGATATTGACGATTGTATCTATTCCTTCTTCATGTAATTCCTTTGCTGCTTGTGAAGGGCTTCCACCACAAGTTTCTTCACCATCACTGACAACATAAACAATATTTTTCCCTTCAGCCTGGTGATCTTCAAAATCTTGTTTCGTATCAGTTAATGCTTTTGCAAGTGGTGTCCAGCCGGTTGGCTTATACACATTTAGTGCTTGCTGAAATGTTGATGGCTCATATGATCCAAATCCGTAAACAGCTTCAGAACTTGAACAAGAAACGGCTTTCCCTGCATTTTTATTGGTTCCTTCATGACCAAACACACGAAGCAAAACTTGTGTATCTTCTGATAAAATGCCCGCAAAGCTTTGAATAGACCGTTTGGCGATATCGATTTTCTTTTCACCTTCAACTGATTGTGCCATGCTACCGCTTAAATCGAGTAATATCACTACATGAGCAGGCGGCTCTTGTTTTGTTACAGCATGAGCTGGTGAAGAAAGAAGCAGGACAAGACTAGCCAAAATGGTTAATATGATATTTCTTTTCATCAATAAAAACCTCCATTTTTTACTTTTGTACAGAAAAAGAGAAACGAAAGCATGAATCAATCGTTTCCCTTTTGTTCAGCAAGTTATTCGTGTAGTTTTAATGATTCTGCTGATAAGATAGAACCCATTTCTTTACCAGTGCTTGCTTGGTAGTAATGGCCTTTACCAGCTTTGGCTACTTGCTTCAATTGACCTTCATAGCCATCGTTAAAGTCTAACCCGATCACATTTACAACAGTTGATCCTTTTGAGTTATGCAATTCTTTTGCTACTTTTACTGGATCTCCGCCACAAGTTTCTTCACCATCAGTGATTAAGTACACAATATGCTTTGTTCCTTCAGTAAGCTGCTCATCCGCTTGCTTTGCATTTTCAAGTGCACGTGCAATTGGTGTCCAGCCATTTGGTCCAAGTCCGTTTAAAGAATTTTCAAAGCTGTCTTTTTCATAAGGCTGTACGCCGTAAACGCCTCTAATGACTTCACATGATTGAGCTTTACCTGAATTTTTGTTGTTTCCTTCAGAACCAAACAAGCTCATACGAATTTTAGCGTCTTTTGGAAGTGATTGAGCAAATTTAAATACCTCTTGTTTGGCGAGATCAAATTTGCGCTCTCCCTCAACTTTTCTTGCCATACTTCCACTTGCATCAAGTAAGATTGTGACTCTTACATCTTTATTATGTTTTTTGACTGTAGATGCTTCTGCAAATACTGGTGAAGAGATTGACATAGATAATGTCAATACAGCTAAGGTTACGAGTGAGAATACTTTTTTCAACATAATTTTCCTTCCTCCTTATGTATTTAATTGAAACATCTTAATCGTAAAATATTCTGTCTTGGAATGGTATAGGACTCGGTCCCTTTTTCTCTTTCATCAAAATCACTAAAATTCTGTCAGATGTCTAGATATTTTCACCTAACAGACCCTTTATCCTCTCGATTTCTCCTCCTTTTGAGGGGCTTTGTATCGGCCATCAGTTCTTATCGGGACATAAATGTTTAAGTTTTCCTTCGGTGCGTCTTAAGTCGCAATTTGTCACATTCTGTTCAAACCTCTTTGACCACACAAAAAAATGCCCCATTTCTGAGGCACCTTTGCTTTATTTTTTAGCCATATACGTGTTGAGAAAACGATCGGCTGATTCGATTTGAATTCCTTTATAATAATGTTTCACGATGGCATCTACTTTTTTGCCAGCCTGCGCCATATAATGCGCACCATATTGACTCATGCCTACACCATGACCATATCCTTTTGTTGTAATGACAATCTGCTGGCCCTGGCGTTCCCATGTGAAGTCCGCTGAATGAAGGCCTAGTGATTCTCGAATGTCTCGTCCTGACAGTGTTTTACCGTTGATCACGGCTTTCGCTACTTGGTTTCCTGGTGTCCGTTCTACTATCTGTCCGACCTGAGCCTGCTGAGTGAGCGTCACACCTAATTTTTGCTGAAATTCACTTACCGAGATGGTTTTCTTGTTTTGAAATTTTGGCGATTTTTCGTCCCATTTACTTGAGACACTTTTCAAATAAGGGATTTCGTTTTTCCAATAGGCTTCGGCATTTTCCGTTTTTCCGTTACTTGTTGAAAAGAATGAAGCATCAATTGGTTTCTCGTCATAAGTCAGCACTTTTCCTTGTGTGCTGGCGACAGCTTCCGTGACCTTTTTTAATTTCCAATTGTACGCTTTCCCCCAAATTTTCTTGAGTTCCTGTTTGTTTTTGTACACCTGGAACATTTGGGTATCATCTACAAGCGAGCCCTTAGGTGATTTGACGGTCTTATCACTGATCATTTGTCTGACGATATACGTTCTTGCTGCGAGCGCCTGTGCCTTGAGTGCTTCCATTTCAAAATCAGCTGGCATTTCAGATGCTACGACACCAATCACATACTCTTCTAAGGGGATGTTTTCTACCTGCTGATGAGCAGAGCGATAGACGGGGATAGCGACGGGTGATTGCTTCAATTTGACTGAACCCTTCACTTCTTTTTTAACTGATGGTTCCGCTGCTACGTGCTGGCTGGCCGCCGGCTTCCCTTGGAATGTCGGCAACACAAGTAATGTTGGAATCATTAAAATGATGATGCATATTCCTGCGATTGTCCATATCATTGGTTTCATATTTGGCTGCCCCCATTTGTCATTGAATCTCTTTTATCCTATGGGCAGGGACAAGCTAATATGACAGCTTCTTTCATTTAGTGGACAAGTCTTTTATCGAGGTATGAGGCTGTTCTTCAAATGGATTTTACTGTTCGTCTGTATGAATAAAATTTAAGATGGTTGGATACACTAATGATAAGCTTCGTGAAATGAGGCATTCTATGAATCTAAAAAAATCAGCATGCCCAATGGACACACTGATTTCTTTATGATTACGCGTTCAGATCTGATACAACTTGTTCTTGTGTCACATCTGCTGATTCATCGTTTACTCTTTCAATATCTGCACCGATTGCTGCAAGCTTTTGGTGGAAGTTCACATAACCACGGTCAATATGCTTCAACTCTGTGACACGTGTATGACCTTCTGCCACTAATCCAGCAAGTACAAGTGCTGCTCCTGCTCTTAAATCAGTCGCTGCCACTTCAGCACCTTGAAGTTGAACCGGCCCATTGATAATGACAGAGCGACCCTCAATTTTAATATCGCCATTCATGCGGCGGAATTCTTCAGCATGCATAAAGCGGTTTTCAAACACCGTTTCTGTGATCATGCTTGTTCCGTTCGCACGAAGCAATAGCGCCATCATCTGAGATTGCATATCCGTTGGGAACCCAGGATGCGGCATTGTTTTTAGATCGATTGGCTTGAGCTCAGATGGTCCAATGACTCTTAAACCTTCTTCTTCTTCAATGATCTGAATACCCATTTCTTCCATTTTTGCAACAAGTGATGTCATGTGCTCTGGCACTGCGCCTTTTACAAGAACATTTCCTTCTGTAATGGCTGCTGCCACCATGAAAGTACCTGCTTCAATTCTGTCAGGGATGATGTTGTGTTTTGCACCGTGAAGTGTTTCCACACCTTCGATTTTGATTGTACCAGTACCAGCACCGCGAACCTTACCGCCCATGGCATTGATGTAGTTTGCTAAATCAACAATTTCAGGTTCTTTTGCTACGTTTTCTAAAATTGTTGTTCCTTCTGCTAATGCTGCTGCCATGATGATGTTTTCAGTTGCCCCTACACTTGGGAAATCCAAATAGATTTTTGCACCTTTTAAACGGCCTTTTACTTCAGCCTCGATGAAACCATTACCTACTTGAATTTTAGCTCCCATCGCTTCAAAGCCTTTTAAATGCTGATCAATTGGTCTTGAACCAATTGCACAGCCTCCAGGTAATGCAACTCTTGCATGACCTGTTCTTGCTAAAAGTGGTCCCATGACAAGCACGGATGCTCTCATTTTACGGACATACTCAAACGGAGCCTCAGTTTCTAGTGCATGAGATGCATCAACTGATACTTCGTTATTTTCAAAATGTACTTCTGCTCCTAAATGACGTAACACTTCATTGATTGTATATACATCGGAGAGCGTAGGTACATCACAAATTACGCTTTTTTCTGTACTTGCTAACAAAGATGCAGCGATAACTGGTAAAACGGCATTTTTTGCGCCTTCTACTTTAACTGTGCCGTTTAACTTTTGACCGCCGCGGACGATGATTTTTTCCAAGGTCTTCCCCTCCGCGTCCCAAATTCTCTATATTAATATTCAGTCGTTACGATTGGTGTGCCAACCGTAATCGTATGATTTTCGTTCATTTCCGAACTTCTGATGGCAATTTGAACATTCATTTTATCATTTGAAGTCATAATGAACTGTTCCCACTTCTCTGTGTAAGCGGAAAGCGACACAAAATTAGACTCAACGAGATACTCAACTGGTTTTGCTTGAAATTCATTTGCTAACGTTTCAGCTTTTTTTTGCAAAACAACATCCATCATACCATTTACATGACCATCGAGACAAGTAAAAATTACAATTTTCTCTTGTAATATGCTTTTTGCATGACGTACGAACTGATCATATGTATGCTCCCAGGTATTCAGTGGGCGAGCACCTTTTTGCTCATATAATAAATACGACTTTTGATTTGATTTTGTGTCGGTCTTTACGAGTAAAATTTTCGATTCTGTATCATTTTTTTCATCTTTGTAAATTCCTGTGACTTTGGTGACATGTTGTTCTTTTTTTTCGGTCCACTCATACTGTCGTAGTTCGTCTTTCAAACGTTTCACTTTTTTTGAAAATTGTTCGGATGAAATATCTACATTTGTTTTGGCATGAAGGGTCCATCCATCGACTTCGATTTGCTGGTTTTTCAAACCTTCTGCTATTTGAGCGAGCGGAGAAGATTCTTCCGCACAAGCACCTTGAATCATCAGAACAAAAAAAAGAATAAACGCAAATAATGGCCAACCTTTCAAATACTTTCTCACCTGTCATTCCCCCTTGCTACAAGTGTTGCCGCAAGGAGGTCAATGCATACGTGGAAAAGTCAACAAAAGGCGAGCCTTTTGACCCTTTTTTTTACGTTCCCGCAGAAGCCCGTGACCAAACCTTTTATGTTAGAACATATAAGGAATTTGTCTGGATAAATTTAAGTAATCAAGGAAAAAATTGCTGACCGCAGATGCGATGGCAATCGTAATGAGCATCATCAGCAGCCTTGCTTGAACGATTTTCCCTTTTTTAATGAGTGGATCAATATTTACAGCAAGCAGTGCCCACCATGTAACCGCGATAAAAAATAGGTGAATCACAATGCCCACGATTGCTTGTTGTCCAACGTCTTCCATACAATTGAATCCTCCTTTTATTAATTTCTGTAAAGGAAAACTCCCTTTCATTATATCCTCGAAAATCGGAAAGATGAATCATTTGGAAAAAAGAGCTACATTTAGTGTGAATCCCCTCTTATCCTGATGCCAAGGAGATGATATACTGCGTGTGGAAGGAGCTGAACACATTGAAAGATTCTTTTCCTGACTTTGTTGATTTGTACGGAGAATTGGTTCCCTCATTTGATCATGAATGGGAGGCCATTGCTTTCTACTTTGATTATAGACAGACACAGCTAGAAGAATTAGCACAATTGTGTCATTTTCATAACATTTCTTTGGATTACTCTGAGGAAAGCCTGTATCAGTTAGAATCACTATACTTTGATGCATTGACCAAGCAGCTGTTCGCTGAGTGGAAAATGCCAATAGATGCATTAGAAGCGATGATGAGTGTGTATTTAGGAGAGGTTGTCATCCGTCATCATTCAGATGCTGACTGGGTAGTGCGGCCTTATATGGACTCTTCGCACCAATATACGCTTGGCTTACGCAGAAACAATAAAACATGGCATTGCAGTACGCAATTTTGCGAGCAGTTATATTTAGAAAAGCAAGCAACTCATCCTTATGTGTCGATGTATCAATCTCTCATGTCATCCTAAAAAAAATCCTTCTTATCACTGTGATAAGAAGGATTTTCTGTTTTATTTCCCTGCTACATTTAAACGGTTTAACGCCCGTTTTAATGCGAGTTCCGCCCGGCGTACATCACTTTCATTCGGGTGGTTCAAATGCTCTTCAGCACGCTGTTTCGCTGATTTAGCGCGATCAACATCAACTTTGTCTGATGTTTCAGCGGCCTGAGCAAGAATCGTTACTTGTTCAGGGCGGACTTCAACAAATCCGCCACTTACTGCAACCAATTCAGTTGATCCACTATGTTTTAAGCGAACTGCACCGATTTTTAGCGGAGCAACCATTGGAACGTGGCCAGCTAAAATACCAAGCTCACCGCTTTCTGCTCTTACACTGACCATTTCCACATCCGCTTGATACACTGGGCCGTCGGGAGTAACGATATTGACTTGAACGGTCTTCATGCTTTTACCCTCCTAAGGACCAGATTAGGCCTCTACACCCATCTCTTTGGCTTTTTCAACCACTTCTTCAATGCGTCCAACTAAGCGGAATGCATCTTCTGGAAGGTGATCGTATTTACCAGATAAGATTTCCTTGAAACCTTTAACAGTTTCTTTCAATGGCACATAAGAACCCTTTTGGCCAGTGAACTGCTCTGCTACGTGGAAGTTTTGAGATAGGAAGAATTGAACACGACGCGCTCTGTGTACCACAAGCTTATCGTCCTCAGATAATTCATCCATACCTAAAATGGCAATAATATCTTGTAGCTCTTTATAACGCTGCAATGTTTGCTGCACTTCACGCGCAATCGCATAATGCTCTTCGCCAACGATCTCAGGTGCAAGTGCACGAGATGTTGAAGCAAGAGGATCAACCGCTGGGTAAATACCCATTTCAGTCAGCTTACGCTCAAGGTTTGTCGTTGCATCAAGGTGAGCGAACGTAGTTGCTGGAGCTGGATCCGTATAGTCATCCGCAGGTACATAGATCGCTTGAATCGATGTAACAGATCCTACGTTTGTAGACGTGATACGCTCTTGCAGCTGACCCATTTCTGTTGCAAGTGTCGGCTGATAACCTACCGCTGAAGGCATACGTCCAAGAAGGGCTGAAACTTCAGAACCTGCTTGTGTAAAACGATAGATGTTATCGATGAAGAACAATACGTCTTGACCTTGTTCATCACGGAAATGCTCTGCCATTGTCAAACCAGTTAGGGCAACACGCATACGTGCACCCGGCGGCTCGTTCATTTGGCCGAAGACCATGGCTGTTTTTTCGATAACGCCAGAATCTTTCATTTCGTAGTAAAGGTCGTTTCCTTCACGTGTACGCTCTCCAACACCAGCGAATACAGAAATACCGCCGTGTTCTTGTGCGATGTTGTTGATCAATTCTTGAATCAGAACGGTTTTACCTACACCGGCTCCACCGAATAGACCGATCTTTCCACCTTTGATGTAAGGAGCAAGCAGGTCAACAACTTTGATACCTGTTTCAAGAATTTCAACTTCTGTAGAAAGTTGATCAAAAGAAGGCGCTTGTCTGTGGATTGGATCTCTTTGAGCTTCCACACCAAGTGGCTCATCTAAGTCAATGTTATCTCCCAGTACGTTGAATACACGTCCAAGTGTTACGTTACCAACTGGTACTGAAATTGGTTTTCCAAGGTCTACAGCTTCCATACCGCGTTTCACACCGTCTGTTGATGCCATCGCGATGGTTCTCACTGTATCATCACCTAAATGTAGTGCTACTTCTAAAGTTAAGTCGATATCAACTTCACTTTCGCTTTCCGCTTTATGCGAAACTTTGATCGCATTATAAATCTCAGGCAAGTGACCGTCTTCAAAACGAACGTCTACGACTGGTCCCATGATCTGACTGATGCGTCCTGTTTTCATTGCATTCCCTCCTGACAATTATTTCTATTCTAAGGCAGCTGCTCCGCCGACAATTTCTGTAATCTCTTGTGTAATCGCTGCTTGACGAGCACGGTTGTAAGAGAGTGTCAGGCTGTCGATCAATTCTTTTGCGTTGTCTGTTGCACTCTTCATTGCTGTCATTCTTGCAGCATGTTCACTTGCTTTGCTGTCAAGAAGCGCACCGAAAATCAAACTCTCTGCATATTGAGGAAGGAGAACTTCAAGAATTTCTTCTTCAGAAGGCTCAAACTCATAAGATGCGGAACGTTTATTTGGTGTCGCTGCGGCCGAAAGGTCCGTTAGCGGCAATAATTTCTTCTCTGTTACTTCTTGTGAAATCGCACTGACAAAGTGGTTGTAGAACATGTAAAGTTCGTCAAACGCTTCATCAGAGAACATTTGAACTGTGCTGCTTGCTAATTCTTTAATATCAGCAAACGCTACTTCGTCTCCAAGCCCTGTTACTTCAGAAATAACTGGAATACCACGCTTTTTGAAGAAGTCGCGTCCGATTTTACCAATGACAATCACCGCATATTCATCTGCGGATTGATGACGAGATTGAATGGTTTGGTAAGCGGCACGCAAAATCGAGCTGTTAAAAGGTCCTGCAAGCCCTCGATCAGATGTAATGACGAGATACCCTGTTTTCTTGACAGGTCTTGAAAGAAGCATTGGGTGCTTAGCACTTGTTCCAGTTGCGATTGCAGCAACCACTTCCTGGATTTTCTCCATGTAAGGAACAAAAGACTTCGCATTGTTTTCAGCACGATTCAGTTTCGCAGCTGATACCATTTGCATCGCTTTTGTGATCTGACTCGATTTTTTCGTTGACGTGATCCTTGACTTTATATCGCGTAATGAGGCCAAAGATTTCACCACCTTTTTTCAGGAATCCGTGTTCATTTACGTGAAAAGAGAGAAAAAGAGAATCTTTTTCTCTCGGAAAGATTACTAATTAGTTGCTTGGTGCAAACGTACGTTTAAAGCCTTCGATTGCTGTCTTCCACTCTTCATCAGCAGGCATATTTCCTGTTTGAGAGATTGTGTCAAACAAGCCTTTATGGTTTTCTTCAATGTACATGAATAACTCAGCTTCAAAACGTTTAACATCAGCAATGGCAACATCGTCTAAGTATCCTCTTGTTAGTGCGTAAAGAATCGCTACTTGTTTTTCAACTTTAAGCGGTTTGTTTAAGTCTTGTTTTAAGACTTCAACTGTTCTTGCACCACGGTTTAATTTCGCTTGAGTTGCTTGGTCTAGATCAGATCCAAACTGAGCGAACGCTTCAAGCTCACGATAAGAAGCAAGATCCAGACGAAGTGTACCTGCTACCTTTTTCATCGCTTTGATTTGTGCAGAACCACCTACACGAGATACAGACAATCCTGCGTTTACCGCTGGACGTACGCCTGAGAAGAAGAGGTCAGATTGTAAGAAAATCTGTCCATCTGTGATGGAAATAACGTTTGTTGGGATATATGCAGAAATATCGCCAGCTTGCGTTTCTACGAAAGGCAATGCTGTGATAGAACCGCCACCCTTTTCGTCACTAAGCTTCGCTGCACGTTCTAATAAACGAGAGTGAAGATAGAAAACATCACCAGGGAATGCCTCACGACCTGGAGGACGACGAAGCAATAATGAAAGCTCACGGTAAGCTGCCGCTTGTTTAGAAAGGTCATCATAGACAACAAGTACGTGCTTGCCGTTATACATGAATTCCTCACCCATCGTTACACCTGCATAAGGAGCAAGGTAAAGAAGTGGAGCTGGCTGTGATGCAGAAGCTGTGACAACGATTGTGTAGTCAAGCGCACCATGCTTACGAAGTGTTTCAACAACACCACGAACCGTTGATTCTTTTTGTCCGATGGCTACATAAATACAGATCATGTCTTGATCTTTTTGGTTTAGAATCGTATCGATTGCAACAGATGTTTTACCTGTTTGACGGTCACCAATGATCAATTCACGCTGTCCGCGGCCGATTGGAATCAAGGCATCAATTGCTTTAATTCCTGTTTGAAGCGGCTCATGTACAGATTTACGATCCATAACGCCAGGTGCTTCACTTTCGATTGGACGTGTTTTGCTTGTTAAGATTGGACCTAGTCCATCAACAGGCTGACCAAGCGGGTTCACAATACGTCCGATTAACTCTTCACCTACTGGAACCTCCATGATACGACCTGTACGTTTTACGTCGTCACCTTCGCGGATATCTTTGTAAGGTCCTAAAATAACGATACCTACGTTAGACTCCTCAAGGTTTTGAGCCATACCCATTACACCGTTAGAGAACTCAACCAGCTCTCCTGCCATAATGTTGTCAAGGCCATGTACACGCGCGATACCGTCCCCTACTTGAATGACTGTACCGACATCTTTTACTTCAATTTCTGATTGATAGTTTTGGATTTGCTGCTTTATCAGCGCGCTAATCTCTTCAGCTTTGATACTCACTAAGGTTTCACCCCTTCTAACGATTTTCGCCTGCAAGCTGACGTTCAATGCGGGAAAGCTTTCCGCTGACACTGCCGTCATAAATGCGGTTTCCGATACGGATTTTCACTCCGCCTATTAGATCCTTGTCAATCACATTTTCAACACGCAGTGATGTGACTCCGGCTTTTTTGGCAAATACTTCAGATAAAGATTGGATTTCAGCACCGCTCAGCGGTTTCACTGAATACACGACCGCATCGTCTATTTGTTTCGTACGGTTTGCAAGTTTCACAAACTCAGACGTCATTTCAGAGAAAATATTCGTGCGTCCGCGGTCAATCAGTAAATACATTGTGTGCAATACATAAGTAGAAACACCTTTGAAAGCTTCAGCAATCAACTGTTTCTTTTTGTCTGCCGTAATCTTTGGATGAACAAGGAAGTCATTGAGTTCTTGGTCAGCCTTTAGAACTTTTTTGATCTCATTCAGCTCTTTTTCAGTTTCGTCTACTGCCGAAGAAGCAAGAACGATGTCAAAAAGAGCAGAAGCGTAACGCTTAGAGACAATAGTTACGCTCATCGGCTTTCGCCTGCCTCTTTAAGGTACTCTTGAATCAATTTCTCTTGTGCCTGCTCATCAAGTTCTTTTTCAATCACTTTAGATGCAATCAGCACAGATAGTGATGCAACCTGCTCACGCAGTGCAGCCACAGCTTGTTCTTTTTCTTTCACGATTTCAGTTCTAGCAGACTCTTTCAAGCGCTCTGATTCTTGACGTGCTGCTTGAATGATCTCTTCTTTTTGTTTTTCACCAATCTTTTTCGCATTTTCGATGAGTGTATGTGATTCTTCGCGTGCTTCTTTCAATAAGACACGTTGTTCTTCAAGAAGCTTTTCAGCTTGAACGTGCTTTTCTTCAGCACTTGAAATTTCATTTCCTATATAATCTTCACGCTGCTTCATAATACCTAATAAAGGTTTAAGCGCAAATTTCTTTAAAAGTGCAAGCAAAATGAGCATAGCGATAAGCTGGAATAACATATCACCGGCGTTGAAGCTTAAGCCCCCTGCTCCTAAAACCACTGGTAACTGAGACATTTAGTACGGCAACTCCCTTCTTTAAATAATATGTTAAGAAACAAAACATAAAGGAATGGCGAAGTTTCGAACTAATCTGATCTTCGCCATTAAAATTCATATTAGAACGCTTCTCACATATTAACCAAAGAATGCCAAGAATGCGATAACGACAGCGATAATTGGAAGTGCCTCAACTAAAGCGACCCCGATGAACATAAGTGTTCTTAGTTCTCTACCAGCTTCTGGCTGACGAGCGATTCCTTCAACTGTTTTAGATACGATTAGACCGTTACCAATACCTGCTCCTAGTGCTCCTAAACCGATTGCAATTGCTGCTGCTATTAAATTCATTAAAAAGCTCCTCCTTTAAAATAACGTCCTTTTTGGACTCTCAATTTTTTAGTGTTCGTCGCTGACTTTATGGGAAATGTACACCATTGTCAGCATGGTGAAGATAAATGCCTGGATTGTTCCGACAAACAAACTGAATGCCTGCCATACAATCATCGGCACGATGGCACCTAATGTACCAACGATACCAAGCGCAATGTTTTGCGTGTAGAAATTGGTCGCAAGTCCTGCAAGTAACCCAAGAAGAATCTCTCCAGCGAAAATATTTCCGTAAAGACGCAAACCAAGTGTTAGCGTGTTTGCAAATTCTTCAATGATTTTCAGCGGCACTAAATATGGGATTGGCTTGAAGAAGTCTTTCGTATATTCCTTGACTCCTTTTGCCTTGACACCGTAGAAGTGTGTAAGTCCCATGACCATAATTGCTAGTGTCATTGTGATTGCAGGATCAGCAGTTGGTGATTTCCACCACAAGTTGTGATCGACCGTAATCGAGAATGGCAGTCCAAGCATGTTTGAAACAAATATGTACATGAGTAATGTAACGCCAAGCGCTAGAAATGGGGCTCCTGTTTTCATGTCCATCGAACTACCTATGATATTTCGAACAAAATCAACGATCCATTCCATGAAGTTCTGCGCCTTAGTCGGACGAATAGACAGAACACGAGTAGTCAGCACCGCTATGAGAAGAACGATGATACTAGCAATCGTAATCATGAGAACATTGGATAAGTTGAACGTTAACCCTAAAAATTCTGTAGTTTTTGAACTGTGACCCAAAGAGTATTCACCTCTCTTCCATAGTAGAACGTTTAAGTTGAATGAAGGAATCTATCATAATGACAGGATATATTGTCATTAATCCTATAACAACACCTGCCAGATGAACTTCATTAGGGTAACGCCAAGCAATCGCTACTGCGAGAATCGCGTTGGCCCACCTGGCTGTACTTCCCATTGAACGAATGGATTTTCCTTTTTTAACCGCTCGATCAAAAGCGTGCATTCTCCGTATAAGTAGGAATAAATTAAAGAAAGCAAAAATTGTGCCGATAATGAAACCAAGAAACAGTGGTTTAAAACCAGGCATGGCATAGCCAAACACAAAAATTGCCAATAGATAGAACATGTATTTACTCTGTCTGCGGAAAATCGCGTTTGGATCGTTCATTCATCTGACTCCCGATGAAAAATATTGTAAAAAAGGTGATAAATGGTGATGAAAACTGCGTAGAAGACGCTTATGATAAGCCGTCCTATTCGAAAAAAATCAATCACCCATCGGTCTAATTGCACAATCAGACTTGAAATCTTTAGATCTATGGGATGCTGCTTCATTCGTTGATACAAACCCTGATTATTAAAGGGTTCACAATGAGGATTAGTAGAGTGCTATAGGCTATGAAAACCTTACCATAATACCCTCGTTTAGCATACAATAGCGTCTATGATGTGTCAATCGGTTGAAAGTTAAAAAACTTTTCTATAGTGATAGAGCACACAAAATGTTCACAATTTCATCAAACTTTAGGAGAGATGTGACATTCATTGAAAAAAACAGCCAATGTTCAGTATACAATGATTTTTCTATGAACGGTATCAACCGTTTGTCATATATTTCAAAAAAGCCCACATGCACGTTTTGCATGTGGGCTTTTATTAAGACTTTCTTATTTCGTTCCATACATACGGTCACCAGCATCACCAAGACCTGGAATGATGTAACCTTTTTCGTTTAGTTTCTCATCTAATGCTGCAATGTAGATATCAACATCTGGATGATGCTTTTGCATTTCTTCTACACCTTCAGGGGCAGCAATCAGACACATGAAGCGAATGTTTTTCGCACCGCGTTTTTTCAAGCTGTTTAACGCTTCGACTGCTGAGCCGCCAGTTGCAAGCATTGGATCTACTACGATAAATTCACGCTCTTCCACATCAGATGGAAGCTTCACATAATATTCAACAGGCTTTAATGTTTTCGGATCGCGGTATAAACCAACATGTCCCACTTTAGCAGCTGGAATGAGTTTCAAAATCCCGTCTACCATTCCAAGACCTGCTCTTAAAATTGGCACAACACCGAGTTTTTTACCTGAGATCACGTTTGATTTCGCTACTTGTACAGGTGTTTCTACATCTACCTCTTCAAGCGGTAAATCTCTTGTGATTTCAAATGCCATTAATGTTGCGACTTCATCCACTAGCTCTCTAAATTCTTTAGTTCCTGTATGAACGTCACGAATATATGTAAGTTTGTGCTGAATAAGCGGGTGATCAAATACATAAACCTTTGCCATAGCTTGCTACAACTCCTTTTCTGTCATCTTCCGGTGAACTTTGCACACTTCCTACAATTCTACATAAAAAGACATCATCTTTCAATATGATTCGCAAATCCTACAAAAAAAACCCACATGCCAAAAATAGGCAAATGGGTCTGTTTTTTAATAATCTAATTCGTTATATAGAGGGAAACGAGCCGTAAGATCAGATACACGCTTTTTCGCCTCTTCTAATTTCGCTTCATCTTCATGATGTTTTAGCGCAAGTGCAATAATGGAACCGACTTCTTTCATCGCTTCTTGATCGAAACCGCGGCTTGTTACTGCAGCTGTCCCTACACGTACACCACTTGTGACAAATGGTTTCTCTGGATCATAAGGAATTGCATTTTTGTTCACTGTAATACCGATTTCATCAAGAACGTTTTCTGCAATTTTTCCTGTGATGCCAAGAGAACGCAAGTCAATGAGAACAAGATGGTTATCTGTTCCGCCAGATACAAGCTGAATATCTTCAGATAAAAGAGTTTCAGCTAGTTGTTTTGCATTATCAATGACGTTTTGTGCATATGTTTTGAAATCTCCGTTCAATACTTCACCGAAAGAAACAGCTTTTGCAGAGATGACATGCATGAGTGGTCCACCTTGAATACCAGGGAAGATCGATTTGTCGATCTTTTTACCAAACTCTTCACGGCAAAGAATCATTCCGCCGCGAGGTCCGCGTAATGTTTTGTGAGTTGTCGTTGTCACAAAATCTGCGTAAGGAACTGGATTTGGATGAAGACCTGCTGCAACAAGACCAGCAATGTGAGCCATGTCGACCATAAAGTAAGCACCGACTTCATCAGCAATCTCACGGAACTTTTTGAAATCAATTTGACGTGGGTATGCACTTGCACCCGCAACGATTAGTTTCGGCTTATGTTCACGTGCTTTTTCAAGTACATCTTGATAGTCGATATGCTGAGTTTCTTTATCTACACCATATTCTACAAAGTTGTACTGTACACCACTAAAGTTTACAGGGCTTCCGTGTGTTAAATGTCCGCCATGTGATAAGTTCATGCCCAGCACTGTATCGCCATGCTCAAGAATAGTAAAGTAAACAGCCATGTTCGCTTGAGCACCTGAGTGAGGTTGTACGTTCACATACTCAGCGCCAAAAATTTCTTTTGCGCGATCACGTGCGATATCTTCCACAACGTCTACATGTTCACAGCCGCCATAGTAGCGTTTACCAGGATAACCCTCAGCGTATTTATTTGTTAATACAGAGCCCTGTGCTTCCATGACTGCTTCGCTTACGAAGTTTTCTGATGCAATTAATTCGATTTTGTCCTGCTGGCGTTTCCGCTCTAGTTGAATTGCTTTGAATACTTGTGCGTCTTGCTCAGGTAAATGTTTCATCAGCGAAATCCTCTCCAATCTATTTCCATTCGATGTTTTCACCATCTCATTGTACACGGTTTTTGAGTAAAATGTAAAAGTTTTTTTTGGAAAATCGACTTCTTTTTTATGAAAACCCGAATATTCAAGTGGTAAAGCGTCTTCATCATTCAACATTATATTAGAAATATATCGAAGCTATGATCTTGTATAAACCGCTCTTTCTCCGCCAATCAGCTTCGGACGTGTTTTCGCAAAAGTCACATGTGCATGTCCTAATTGATGACGGCTGAGACGGACAGGTAC
Organism: Bacillus sp. SRI_025; assembly: GCF_057592095.1. Lineage (NCBI taxonomy): Bacteria > Bacillati > Bacillota > Bacilli > Caryophanales > Bacillaceae > Bacillus > Bacillus sp. SRI_025. The sequence goes on from NZ_JBYEGB010000001.1 coordinate 532,661, forward strand.
TGCGACTCTCTTTAAGTGCATCCCAATTAACGTATCGCCGATATCAATTCCAGCATGCGCCTCAATGGATTCGACTAATACAGGATGTTCCATTTGCTGATACGCGTGAGCCGCCATCGAACCACCCGCTTTACGGACAGGTACTGCAGCTACAATCTCCAAGTTAAAACGGAAAGCCACTTCTTCTTCAACGACTAGGGCACGATTTAGATGCTCACAGCATTGAAAGGCGAGCTCAATGCCGGTCTCTCGTCTTAACTGATCCAATTCTTGATAGATGGACGTAGCAATTTGCTCACTTCCTGCAGTACCAATATGCTCACCAGCCACTTCTGACGTACTGCAGCCAATGACTAAGATTTGCCCGGCACGCAATTCAACTGTTTGATGAAACTCTTTTAACATTTCAAGCCAATCTTGACCAATGTTCATATTAAGCGCTCCTTATAGGTGCTTTTCTTCGTAATCAGCAATTTTGCCAATCCGCACAGCATGGCGTCCTGCTGTAAACTCTGTTGTCAGCCAAATGTGCGCAATCTCACGTGCTAATCCTGGTCCAATCACTCGCTCTCCCATTGCAAGAACGTTCGTATCATTGTGTTCTCTAGTTGCTTTTGCACTAAATGTATCATGTGCTAATGCACAGCGAATTCCTTTTACTTTATTTGCCGAGATGCTCATGCCGATGCCTGTCCCGCAAATTAAAATGCCGCGGTCGACTTCTCCGTTTGCCACCATATTGGCTACAGGGAATGCATAATCTGGGTAGTCTACAGAACCTGATCCGCATTCACAACCCATATCAATGTATTCAATCTTCAATTCATCCATCAGTTGTTTGATTTCTTCACGAATATTCGTTCCGCCGTGATCGGATGCAATGGCTACTTTCATCGGGCAATTCCTCCTAAGGGTGAGTTGATCTGTTATATCTTACATTCATTCTTTATTTACAGTTATATTTTAACCTCTGCCTAGTGATTTGCAAACAAAAGCAGAAAAACCGTTGACGCAACGGTTTTACAGGTTATCTATGATGATGATCTTTTTTCAATTTCTCAGCGAGCTGATACAGTAAAGCTTCAAGTTCATCACGAGTTTCCTGATAAACAGAAAGACTTCCGCCAAACGGGTCGGAAACATCACCTTCTGTTCCTGTCGCAAATTCCTTTAAAGTGAAGACCTTGCCTTTTGCATGCGCATACTGCTCAGTAATCAACTGTTTATGCTGCATAGTCATCGTGAAGACGTAATGAGCTTCGCGCAGAAGCTCCTCTGTCAATTTTGATGATGAGTGATTCAGTGGAATGCTTTTCTCAAATAATGCTTCGATCGCTTGAGGAGACGCCTTCCCTTCATCGGAGGCAAAAATGCCCGCTGATTTTACAGTGACCTCTAAACCTTTTTCATCTGCAATGGAAGCAAAAAGGGCTTGAGCCATTGGACTTCTGCATGTATTTCCCGTACAAACAAATAAGATTTTCATCTTTCGCCCTCCTTTTCTTCTATTATATAGCATTTCATTCTACATGTTATGTAAGGAGACTGGCTAGAGCGGAAATAATAATTTGATACCAAAGGCTAGTAAAATGATTCCGCCAAGCGCGCCGCTATATGAACCCACCCATGACCGAACCTGTTTACCGAGTAATAATCCGAGCCATGTGAGAAGCATACTAAAAAAACCAAACAATAATATAGTCATCCACACCTGGGAACCGTAAATCCCGAGGCTTAAACCAACAGAGAAGCTGTCTAGGCTGACACTTGTAGCAAAAAGAACGAGACCAGTCCCAACAGGTGCGATAAAGGGCTTATCCTCTTTGCGGATAGAAGCAACGATCATTTGCAGTCCCAGCACCAAAAGCAGCGCCCCGCCAATATAGGTGGCAAGAAGACCGAGCCATCCGGATAAGAGCTGACCTGTCAGCATACCAAAAAGCGGCATAAACATATGAAATATCCCAATAACAAGTCCAATATAAATGATCTGGCGGAACCTCAGCTGAATCATCCCCATACCAAGTCCAACCGAAAAAGCATCCATTCCAAGTGCAAAAGCCATGATGCTGAGCGTCAGCAATTCGCCAGCTAGTTCGTTCATGTAAATCCCCCTTGGACACACATTCTCCTTTAACCTATGTTTGTCCAAGAAAGGTTAGAACTATTGGAACGAAGGGAGTGTACGCCCTCCTGCGGCTTTTTGCAGACGGTTCATAATAGCAGAACCAACTCCTTTCTCTGGAAAGGCTTCTGAAATAATCAAGTCTACATCCGTTTCATCAAATTGTCTCAGTACACGATAGAGGTTTGCAGCAACTGTTTCAGGTTTTTCTCTCCATCCACAGCTGTACACAACATCTGCCGCAAACAGCGATTTCTTTTCTTCTGTTGTCAGTACTCCGACTTTTAGACCTTCAGCTTTGTATTTCTGAATGTGCCGCTGCATGTCTTCATCACTTCCATGAAAGATATACATCTGGGCTTCAGGTGCATAGTGTGTGTATTTCATACCTGGCGATACTGGCGCCTCGTCCTTTTTTGTCAGCCCCGGATCCACACTCACCGTCCCCACAACCTCTTCTAATGCTTCTTTTGTAATTCCGCCCGGTCTTAAAATCACTGGGGTCTCACCGACACAGGATACAACCGTTGACTCAACCCCAATTCCAGTTTTACCTCCATCCACAATTCCAGCGATTCTTCCTTCGAGATCACTCGCTACATGGTCGGCTTGTGTTGGTGAAGGTTTCCCTGAACGGTTCGCACTTGGTGCAGCAATTGGCAGACCAGCTGCTCGGATGAGCTCAAGCGCAATGGGATGGTCAGGCATTCTCACACCTACTGTGGATAAACCTGCTGTAACCTGCTTGGATAAAGTGTCCGGCTTACACGGAAGAACGATGGTTAAGGCGCCCGGCCAAAAGGCATCCATCAGCGCCTTCGCTTTTTCGCTTTCTATTTGTGCAAATTCGTGAAGCTGCTGAACTTCCGCAATGTGAACAATCAACGGATTATCACTCGGACGTCCTTTCGCTTCATAAATTTTCATCACGGCTTCTGTCTCTTTCGCATTTGCCCCGAGTCCGTAAACGGTTTCTGTCGGGAAAGCAACCACTTCATTTTGCTGCAGCAGATCGGCCGCCTGTTTAATTTGTGGATAGTATGTGGATAAATCCTTTTCTAAATCCACAGACCACCTTTTTGTATTTAACATCCTACAAACTCCTTTTAAAAAAGATAAAACTGTTGATATATCTCAATTATCCTTTTGAAAGTATAAAAGATGATGATCAATAAAACAAGCGTTGTCCACAATTTGTGGATAACGCTTGTTTTGTAGTGGATAAGTATGTGTATAAGTCCATCATTTTGTGATTAACTGCCTTTTTTTTGCAGGATCACAGCCTGTTCTTTCCCCAATGTCTCTTTTGCATGTGCAGAGCTCCATATGCTTTCTGGGATTTCCTCTAAAGGCGCAAAGCCCATCAATGCCAAAAAATCATGAGAAGAGGAATGGTTTGCAACGACATAAAAAGTATCCACACCTATTTTTTCTCCGAGCGTTTGAACGCTTTGGAACAAGGAGACAATGTGCCCCTGACCGAGCTTATCTGATATGACAAGCGACCGCAGCAATCCCTCTTGTTCATTGAGCTGTTCAAGACCTAAGCAGCCTGCCAGCTGACCATCCGCATCTTCCATCACGACAAATGTTGTTCGCTCTGCAAGCGTTACTCCGCCTTTTGCTTGTCCCTTTTCAAGAAAAGCATTGATCGACGGGACATCTTCCTCTGTGGCTATTCTTAATTGATAATACATGCTTTCACCTCTTTTTTGATCTCTTACTTCAACTCTATGAGGCAAAAACCGATTTATACCTTTTTTAAGAGAAAAGACTAGAGACCCATTCGAACAAAAAGAACTTCACTTCACCTGTCTCTTCTTCCTCTTCTTTCACCACTTCATTGACAGACTCTTTCGTTTGCTGCGCTGTCACTTGTTTATCATCATCGCCTTCTGGTGAGGCGATGGCTTCTCCGTTTGAAAAATCGATAAAACAGAGCGGCGGGAATAACACACACCACCAGTTGGCTCCGTTCCCTTCTCCAAGCGTAATTAAAATGGCTTCATATTTCCCAGCAGGATAGACGAAATTTCCATAGAGTTTTGTTGGAAATGAAGCTTTTTGAAAACTGACCGATACAGATTGATCAATATGCTGTTCCTTCAATTTCGCTTTGGCGATACGATTGATTTCTGGCAGCTTTGATCGAATGACACGTCTTGCTTCTTCAATGGATCTGAGGTCTTTGACCCACTCCGTCATATTCGCATTGACCTCGTCACGAATACTTCTTTTCACATCCTGATCCGCTGAACGATCACTATTTGCTAAAATGCGTAATCGAATCGCTTCATCTGGTATAACAACAGGCTGATTTGCAGAAGCAGCCGCCGTCTCCTCTCTGCCAAGGTTTGCAAAAGCACCGCATAATAATAGAAACATATAAAGACAAATCATCGTTTTACTTTTCAACATTGTGTGTTCCCCCCACTTTTTCTCTTCGCTACAAACATTGTGTCCAGGAAACTCATTTCATAAACAGTCAATATGATTTTTTTAATAGATTATGAGTCAAAACAAAAAAGCCGTTCTCTTTAAGAACGACTTTTGAGTGAGGATTGGTAGTCAGAAGGGTACAGTCTCCCATCCCAATCTCGGCTGATTTTTAAACCAGATTCTGTTTTAATAACAGTCATGGCCCCTTTTTTCTCGATTTCTTTTTTGACTTTTCCTTTTTGATCGATAAATTGGATCACCATTTCATAGTTAAATTCAATTCTGTCATCGCTTTCATCTGAAGGCGTAAACATAATTTTCTTCAGCTTAATTTGACAATCTTGATCCTTCGCCGCTTCTAATATGCTCGGGAACATGCTGTCTTGTGTATATTCTTGATATTCATGTTCGGTTAAATAAACCTTCAGCTTCTCTTTCATATCAGATAGGTCATCCGTTCGATTCACTGTGTATTGTGCTTTTTTATAGCTTTCTCCAAATGCTGCTGCCTCTTTTTTAAAGCTCGGTTTACCACAAGCACTCACAATCAATAGTACACTGACGATGACCAACACCATCGCATACCTTTTGTTCACACCATTCGCTCCTTCAAAACAAATTTATGTAAAAAATCATGATCAGAATGTTCATTCTTCTATATATACGTTTCTCTTTTACCATAAGTTTCATCTTTACATAATAAAATAGTCCGGCTATATTCAGCCGGACTTTCCGTTTTGAATGTGTGCGCAAACAGCTCGATCTTTTCCATTAATATCTTTGACGGTGTAGACATGCGCTTTAGGAAAAGCCTGCACGAGAAGCGCTGTGACATCTTGACCTTGCGTATGTCCAATTTCAAAGACAACAACTGCCTGTTCACTCAGCACGCTGTGAAGATCACGAACAAGACGTTTATAAAACCACAAGCCATCACGTCCGTCCGTCAGCGCATTCACCGGCTCATGCTTCGTCACAACCTCAGACAGACTGTCCATTTCTTCCGCCGCAATATAAGGTGGATTGGAAATAAATACATCTACTTTAATACCTTGAGCTATAACCGGTTCAAGTAAATCTCCATGTAAAAAATGAACGTCTGCACCGAGCGCTTGTTGATTCCGCTTTGCTACCGCAAGTGCTTCTTGTGAGATATCAGTCGCTGTGACAGATAGTGATTTTTTTTCAAGAGCGAGCGTAATCGCAATGGCGCCGCTTCCTGTGCCAACGTCAACTGCTTTGAGCGGCTGATCGGGCGGGAAAACGTCACCTACCAAATTGAGCGCCGCCAACACAACTTCTTCCGTTTCAGGACGAGGAATAAGAACATGCTTATTCACCTCGAAAGGACGTCCGTAAAAGAATTCAACACCCGTTAAATGCTGAACAGGAACACCTGCCTTATGCTGCGTCACAAATTTGCTGAACAGTTGATCTTGCTCCTCAGGCAGCGCATCATGAAATCGTGCAAGAAGCTCACTTCTGCTCCAGCCGAGCACATGCATCAACAGGAGTTCTGCTGCATTTTGGTCTCTGCCAGCTTCCGTTAACAAAGAAGAAGCCCATTTAAGGGCTTCGAAGATTGTTCGCTCTTTATTTTGCATCTTGAAGCTTTCTTGCTTGGTCTTCCATAATTAGTGCATCAATGACCTCGTCAAGTTTTCCTTCTAAAATTTGATCAAGCTTTTGAATCGTCAATCCGATGCGGTGGTCTGTTACACGGTTTTGCGGGAAGTTGTACGTACGGATACGCTCTGAACGATCCCCTGTTCCAACCGCAGATTTACGTGTTTGATCGTATTCAGCCTGTGCTTCACGCTGGAATTTATCATAAATTCTCGCACGCAGTACTTTCATGGCTTTTTCTTTGTTTTTAATTTGTGATTTCTCATCCTGACAGGATACAACAACACCTGTTGGAAGGTGAGTTAATCGAACAGCAGACATGGTTGTATTGACACTTTGTCCGCCAGGTCCGCTAGATGTAAAAGTATCGACACGGATGTCTTTTTCATGGATATCAATTTCAACTTCCTCAGCCTCAGGTAATACAGCGACTGTCGCAGTTGATGTATGAATCCGTCCGCCTGATTCCGTTTCTGGAACACGCTGCACGCGGTGTGCGCCATTCTCAAACTTTAGTTTGGAGTATGCGCCTTTCCCACTGATCATAAAGATGATTTCTTTATAACCGCCTGTGCCAGTGACACTTGCTTCCATGACTTCTGTTTTCCAGCCTTGCATTTCAGCATAACGGCTGTACATGCGGTAAAGGTTTCCTGCAAAAAGAGCAGCTTCTTCTCCACCCGCTGCACCACGAACCTCCACAATAACGTTTTTATTGTCATTCGGATCTTTCGGGATCAGCAAGATTTTCAGCTCGTCTTCTAAACGTTCCGTTTCCTCAGTGAGCTCTGAAATTTCTTCTTTGACCATGTCGCGCATCTCAGCATCCAGCTTCTCTTCGAGCATTGCTTTCGCATCATTCAGCTGGTCGTATGCCGCACGATATTGTCTATATACCTCAACAGTTTCTTGAATATCGGATTGTTCTTTCGAATATTCACGAAGCTTCGTAGTGTCGTTCACCACTTCAGGGTCACTTAAATATTCATTTAGTTTTTCATAACGTTCTTCAATTGATTTTAAACGGTCTAACATGGTCTTCACCTCTGTTTTGTGCGTAACAGTCTAATTATAGTATAGCGGGGTATGACAGTCAAAAAAATTTCCAAAACAATTGATTTTCTGCAATTTTTCGCTAGAAAACACGATCTTTGGCGATTGGTTACTTGTTTTGTCTAACGTGAAGGAACAGGTCCTCCTTAAAGAGAATGGTACTTGTAATTGAAAAAAGGGAGGGCATTTGGTTTGAATACAAATGAGGTTGCAAAGGAAATTGGTGTTTCTTCAAAGACGATTCAGCGTTGGGTCAAACAACTCAACATCCCTGTCGCCCGGAATGAACTTGGACATTATGAATTTCATGAAGATATTGTACAGCTGCTCAAAGAGGTCAAACACCAGATGAGTGAAGGTGTGATCCTCCAAGACATTCAACTGCCAATCCATAAGGAAACCGTTCGTCAATCAGCACCTGCTGTCGAAGCTGATGTCTCTATACAGCGGATTGAAGCATTAGAAAAACAAGTGAAAGCGCTCATTCAGCAGCAATTACACGTCACCGATGTAGAAGACCGCCTGCAAGAACTTGAACGGAAATTGGCTAAAAAAGCAGATGAAGGTGTATCGTATCAGCTGCTTCAGCACCGCAGAGAAATTGAAGATTTATCCACAAAATTTGACCGCCTCGCCGCAACCTTGAAACAACCGTCACAAGCAGAAGAAAAAAAGGAAATCGCACCCCCTGACCTCAAAAAAAAGCGTGTACTATTCCCTCTGTTTCATTCATTTCGCTAAGAAAGGCTGCCTCAATAGGCAGCCTTTCTACTATATTATACGGATATATTATACGGTAAGAGCAATAATGATCGGTAATGTGATAAGTGACATGATGGCACTGATGACAAATGCGGATGCAGTTTCCGCCTCTTGTTTTTCAAATCGTGTTGCGATCATTGCTGCAACAGCTGAACCTGGGAAGGCTACAAGTAATACAGCTTTTGTAATTTCATCAGCCGAAAGACCCATAAGAACCGCAATAAGATACATAAGTATTGGTTGTACAGCTACTTTTAGCAATGCAATACTGAAGGCTGGCAAGCTTAATTTAATTTTGCGGATACCAACAGTGACACCGACTGCGAATAGCGCAACCCCTGATGTAACGCTGCCAATTTCCTCTAACATTTCGTGTCCAATTGCAGGAAGTTTAAATCCTAAAAGAACAAGAATGATACTGGCTAACGGTGCAAGTGCAAGCGGCTCTGATAAACCGTGCAAAATTGCTTTTGTCGTCATTTTCAGGAAGCTTTCGCCGTCTTTGGTTTTCCCTTTTGTTTTTTCACCGACAGTTGATACAATAATTGCAATTGGATCAAGCATTGCATTTACAACTATTCCGGTAATCGCAATCGGAATTGCAACTTCTTGAGCCCCAAATAAACTGCCCAAGACCGGAATCCCCATAAATGCAAAGGTCGGTTGTGCTGAGTTTAATGAGAAAACAGATGAGTCTGTTAAATCATATTTAAAAGCAAATTTCGTAACTAAAAGGATAATGATATAAAAACCAACGATTCCGAAAATCAATGCAACGAAAAATGGAATTTGACTATAGAATTTATCTTTTGGTGTTGACAGAATACTGGCGATAAAGTGCGCTGGTAAAGCATACTTTGTTACAAGTGTACTTACACCTTTTGCAGATTTAGCGTCATAGCTGCCGAAGTGTCCTGCGAACCAACCCAGCGCGATAACGAAAAAAATCGGTGCTAGGAGGATCAAAATATTTAAAAAGTCCATCTTACTATTCCTCCTTAAATCCTTTACATGTTTCTTATTTATTGCGGCATTGCTTAGATTACCCGAAGCAATGCCGCGTTACACATTTTATTATGCTCTTACAATTTTTTTATATTCAGGAATCCACATTGCGTCTTTCACAGCTTGTTCGATGTTATCCGGCGTTTTTCTTGCGACACCATCTTCAATTGCTGCTTTCGCTACTTCAACAGCCACATGAATTGACACTTCTTGCAATTTATCAATACTTGGAAGAAGACCAGCACCTGGTTTCTCATGATCAACCATTTCAGCAATTGCATTCGCAGAAGCAACGAACATGCCTTTTGTGATGATTTTTGATTCTGTTACGATTGAACCAAGACCAAGTCCAGGGAAAACGAACGCATTGTTTGATTGTCCGATTTCATGTTCGATTCCGTTATACTCAACATTTTCGAACGGGCTTCCTGTTGCAACAAGTGCACGGCCGTCAGTCCATTTAAATAGATCTTCTGGCACTGCTTCAGCAAGCGGTGTTGGGTTAGACATTGGCATGATCACTGGACGCTCTGTATGAGCTGCCATTTCTTTAATGATTTCTTCAGTGAATGCGCCGCCTTGACCTGAAGTACCAATAAGAATTGTTGGCTTCGCTTGGCGAACCGTTTCAGCAAATGAGATTTGTCCTTTTTCATCTCGTGCCCAGCCTTCTACTTCATCAGAAGAACGAAGGTATGGTTTTTGGAAATCAAGCACTTCATCTTCAAATTGGTCTGTTAGCAATCCTCTGTAGTCTAAAGTCCAGAATGCATTGTTTGCTTCTTCTTCTGTTAGACCTTCAAGAACCATTGTGTCACGCATTTGATCTGCGATTCCGATACCAGCTGATCCAGCTCCGAAGATGACAACACGGTGATCTTTCAATTGAGTACCAGTTTTCTTGACAGCTGCAAGAACACCCGCTAAAGTAATGGCACCAGTACCTTGAATATCATCGTTGAACGTTAAGATGTTATCATTGTATTTTTTCATGATGTTACGCGCATTTTTGTTTCCAAGGTCTTCCCAGTGTAGCAATGCTTTCGGGAAGAATTTAAGTGCTGCTTTTACATAAGCATCAATGAATTCTTCGTATTTTTCACCTTGTACACGTTTGTGATGGTTCCCGATGTATAATGGATCATTCAATAATTTTTCATTGTTTGTTCCAACATCTAATACAACTGGAATCACGCGGCTAGGATCAATACCTGCTGCAGCCGTGTAAACAGCTAATTTACCGATTGCGATGTTGATACCACCAACACCCCAGTCACCAATTCCAAGAATACTCTCAGAGTCAGTTGCAACGATGAGGTCAATATCTCCAGCAGTTGCGTGCAAGTTTTCAAATGCTTTCTCGATGCCGTCAATGTCGTCGATTGAAAGATAGACACCATGAGGTCTTCTGTATTCATGGCTGTATTCTTGAATCGCTTCACCAACAGTTGGTGTGTAGACAACAGGAAGCATTTCACGAAGCTTTTCTGTTAAAAGCTTGTAGAACAATACTTCGTTACGGTTTTGTAAATCACTTAAGTATACGTTTTGACGAAGACGATCCGGCTGAGCTAGAAATTGCTTGTACGCTCTTTCTGCTTGCTGTTCTAAAGTGAGAACCGTTGGAGGAAGTAAGCCTTCTAGTCCAAGCTCTTGTCTTTCTTCTTCAGAGAAAGCAACGCCTTTGTTCAACGTTGGAATCGATAATACATCTTTACCTGTCAAAGTGGTTTCGAGGTACCCTTCTTTTGTTTTCTTCACGTTGTTCATCAAAAACTACCCTCTTTCTAAAATATAAATAAAGTGAACTATTAATCCAAAGAACGATTAAGGAGAAAAATCCTTAATCAAAAAAATTATGACAAGAAATCGAACTTTTCGTTTAAATGCTTTACACTACAGTTAGTCATTTTATGCCTGCTTATAACAAAACGCAAGCGTTGAAAATTAGATAATTTAATCGTAGTGTTATTTAATTTATTTAAGTACAAATGATGGGTGTTCAGCCAAAATCTCGAAAAACGAAACACAGCGGCATTTGCTATTTTTTTATTTGTCAAGTGTTGTACCAACATCAAGTCTTGGTACTTCATGGTGATGTCTGCATCGTGCTTCGTATGATTCCTGCGCACCTACTAAAATAATAGGATCATCATAGGATGCGGGTTTACCGTCGATCAAGCGTTGTGTTCTACTCGCTGGGGAGCCGCATACCGAACAAACTGCTTGAAGTTTTGTTACAAGCTCTGCACATGCCATTAAATGCGGAACAACACCAAATGGCTCTCCTCTGAAGTCTTGATCCAGGCCTGCAACAATGACTCGGTAGCCTTGGTCAGCCAATTGAGTGACAATGTCAATGATTGTCTCATCAAAAAATTGCACCTCATCAATGCCAATGACATCGGTTCTTTCTGATATGTGCGTTATTATGTCTTTTGGTGAGGCTACTGCAATCCCATCTAATGATGAACCGTTATGTGACACAACTGAGCTTGTACTATATCGGTTATCAATCGATGGTTTGAATATTTTTACTTCTTGTTTGGCAAAGGTGGCCCTTTTGGCTCTCCGAATCAATTCTTCCGACTTTCCAGAAAACATACTACCGCAGATGACTTCAAGCCAACCGCTTTGTTTCATCACATACATAAGGTCTTCTCCCCCGTTTTAAAGTTCCATCAATCCACGTAAAAAAACAGGCAAGAACGGATTCCTGCCTGTTTATTGTATCTATTATTACTTAAGACCGTATTTTTTGTTAAAGCGGTCAACACGTCCATCAGCAGAAGCGAATTTTTGACGGCCTGTATAGAAAGGATGGCACTCAGAGCAAATCTCGATGCGTACCTCTTCTTTTACTGATCCAGTTTCAAACTCATTTCCACAAGCGCATTTGACTGTAGCTTTTTTGTAGTTAGGATGAATTCCTGTTTTCATCTACTGTCATCTCCTTCCGCCCTGAATCCAATTCGGAAACAGAGTTAATATCTCAGAAATAAATTCTGAAACGCACATGATAAAATTATAACAGTGTAAGTCTATGATTGCAAATGTATTTTTTAAGAAGCTATCTTCTTGATGCAGACATATTCGCTTGTTTCCATTCTTGCGTTAAAATATCGAAAAACTCTTGGTTTGTCTTTGTTTTTCTCATTTTACGCATGAACTTCTCAGCGAAGTCAGGTGTATCTGACATCGATTTTCTCATCGCCCATAGACGATCAAGATGCTCTTTTGGCACAAGCAGTTCTTCTTTTCTCGTACCAGAACGGCGAATGTCGATCGCAGGGAAAATTCTTCTTTCGGCCAAAGAACGGTCCAAATGAAGCTCCATGTTTCCAGTTCCTTTAAACTCTTCATAAATCACGTCATCCATACGTGATCCTGTATCAACAAGTGCAGTGGCTAAAATCGTCAAGCTTCCGCCTTCTTCAATGTTACGCGCAGCACCAAAGAAGCGTTTTGGACGATGGAAAGCCGCAGGATCAATACCACCTGAAAGCGTTCGGCCGCTTGGCGGAATCACAAGATTGTATGCACGAGCAAGCCTTGTGATGCTGTCCATTAAGATGATGACATCTTTTTTATGTTCAACAAGACGCATCGCACGCTCTAAGACAAGCTCTGCTACTTTAATGTGGTTTTCCGGTACTTCGTCAAAGGTTGAACTAACAACATCCCCTGCAACAGAACGTTCGATATCTGTTACTTCCTCTGGACGCTCGTCAATTAAAAGGACAATCAGCTCTGCCTCTGGGTGATTTTCAGAAATGCTGTTGGCAATTTCTTTAAGCAAAATGGTTTTCCCAGCCTTAGGCGGTGCAACGATTAAACCACGCTGACCAAATCCAACTGGCGCCATCATGTCCATAATTCTAGTAGACAGGTGATTAGGCTGTGTTTCAAGAATCATTTGGCGGTCAGGAAATAGCGGTGTGAGTGCAGGAAAGTGAACACGTTCCTTTGCTGATTCTGGGTCGTCCCCATTTACCGCTTCTACATGAAGGAGGCCATAGTAGCGTTCATTCTCTTTTGGAGGTCGTACCTTTCCAGACACTTTATCTCCATTTCGTAAATCAAAGCGTCTGATTTGTGAAGCAGAAATATAAATGTCTTCTGAGCTTGGGGAATAGTTAATCGGTCTTAAGAAACCAAATCCCTCAGATTGAATAATTTCAAGAACCCCTTCCATAAATAAGAGATCCTCTTGCTCAGCATTCGCCTTTAAGATGGCAAAAATTAATTCTTTTTTTGTTAGTTTGCTGTAATAAGAGATTTTGTATCGTTTTGCTAACTCATACAGCTCTTTTAATTTCATATTTTCCAAAGATGAAATCGAAACATCTTTCAATATGGACACCACACTTTTCTAGTCAATGTATTTCTTTACAAATGCATGACCATTGTATTTGATTAGCTTTTTAATTCCGTTGTTGTTGGAATGACCTCGCTCTGATGGTAACGCTCCCACTCGTTTTATCGTGAAAGATAGGAACAATGTGAAATAGAGCTTTTTTAACATAGAGAAGGATAATGAGTATATCGTCATGATGCGGCAGTATTTAAACTTGTTGAAGCTTAAAAGAAGTAAATTCGCAGAAAATTTCGCAGCACTCTTTAGTTTTACCTCATTTGCAGAGAATATTCAACTTTAAAAAGAAAATGATATACATTTGACACCTATATGAAAAGCGGGTAATGAATACCCGCTTTCAGATTACGGACGAATGACAAGATTCGGTTTTTTCTTTAAGCTGTGTCTGCCGTCTACGAAACGAACTGTACCCGATTTCGCACGCATGACAACACTATGCGTTGTTCCAACAGAGCCTTTGAATTGAACACCTTTAAGTAATTCCCCGTCTGTTACACCTGTCGCTGCAAAAATGGCGTCATCTCCTTTTACGAGATCTTCCATTCTGAGGACTTTACCAACATCCAGCCCCATTTTCTCACAGCGTCTTAATTCTTCTTCACTTTGAGGAAGAAGCTTACCATGAATTTCACCACCAAGTGCCTTTAATGCAACAGCAGAAAGGACACCCTCAGGCGCTCCGCCTGAACCAAATAGAATATCAACACCTGTGTGATCAAATGCTGTATTAATGGCTCCTGCAACGTCACCATCATCGATCAGTTTAATTCTTGCTCCTGCTTCTCTCAGTTCAGCAATAATTTTTTCATGTCGATCTCTGTTTAAAATCGTTGCAACCACATCTTCAATATCTTTGTTTTTCGCTTTTGCAACAGCGCGAAGATTATCAATGACAGGCGCTTCAATATCGATGCAGCCTACCGCTTCTGGACCTACTGCGATCTTATCCATGTACATATCAGGTGCATTCAGCAGGTTGCCATGATCTGCAACTGCAATGACAGCTAAGGCATTCCAGCCGCCGCTTGCCACAATGTTTGTTCCTTCTAATGGATCAACAGCGACATCCACGCGAGGTCCATATCCGTTCCCAAGCTTTTCCCCAATATAAAGCATTGGTGCTTCGTCCATTTCCCCTTCGCCAATCACCACTGTTCCCTTCATCGGAATGGTGTCAAATACATCACGCATTGCACTTGTTGCAGCATCATCCGCTTCGTCTTTTAATCCTCTTCCCATCCAACGGGCAGATTTTAATGCAGCTGCTTCTGTCACCCGTACTAGTTCCATCGATAAACTTCTTTCCATTTTTGTCCAAATCTCCTCTCACAGTCAAAGCCTTATGAATTTTGAAGTTCTTCTATTTCTTGGTCATTCAGCTTTTCACGCCAGATGGTTGCACCCAAGCCTTCAAGCTTCTTCTCAAGCAAACTATATCCTCTGTCTATATGTTCAAGCCCTGTGATTTCGGTCACACCGTCTGCCATTAGCCCTGCGACAACAAGACAAGCTCCTGCACGCAGATCACTTGCTTTGACCTTTGCTCCTTGAAGCTGCGTTTGTCCGGTAATAATAGCGGATCTTCCTTCGACCTTCATGTTTGCACCCATTCGGCGCAATTCGTCAATGTGCTTAAAGCGAGCTGAGTAGATCGTATCTGTGACCACACTCGTGCCTTTCGCTTTTGTTAACAGCGCCGTCATCGGCTGTTGAAGGTCAGTCGGAAAGCCCGGATACACAAGGGTTTTGATATCGACAGGCTTGAGTCCTTCGTTTCTGCCAACGATCAGCATCTGATCGTTGCTCGTTTCAATGGTGAACCCCATTTCTCTAAGTTTCGCCGTAATTGATTCTAAATGAGTTGGGATCACATTATCAAGTACAACTTCATCTCCCATCGCTGCACCAGCTATTAAAAATGTTCCTGCTTCGATGCGGTCAGGGATGATTGAATGCTTACAGCCATGAAGGGATTCTACACCTTCGATTCGAATGACATCGGTCCCCGCACCTTTGATTTTGGCACCCATGCTTGCAAGCAGTGTCGCTACATCAATAATTTCGGGTTCCTTTGCAGCATTTTCAATCACGGTTTTTCCTTCAGCCAGTACGGCTGCCAGCATGATGTTGATTGTCGCACCTACACTGACAACATCAAGATAAATCCGGGCTCCGACTAA
Source organism: Bacillus sp. SRI_025 (assembly GCF_057592095.1). Lineage (NCBI taxonomy): Bacteria > Bacillati > Bacillota > Bacilli > Caryophanales > Bacillaceae > Bacillus > Bacillus sp. SRI_025. Next base: position 548,229 of record NZ_JBYEGB010000001.1, read on the forward strand.
TTTTTCAGCGCGCAAATAAATCGCACCCTGCTCGTTTGTCACCTCGGCTCCGAGTGCTTCAAAGCCTTTGATATGCTGATCAATCGGTCTAGGTCCTAAGTGACATCCTCCTGGCAGTCCGATGACAGCCTGCTTGAATCTTCCCAGCATGGCTCCCATTAAATAATAGGATGCACGCAGTTTCTTCACTTTTCCATTAGGAAGCGGCATACTGATCATGGAAACAGGATTAACAACCATTTCACCTTTTTCAAAAGTGACCTTTCCGCCAATTTCTTCTAACAGATCTCGCAATGTGTCGATATCTGATATATGCGGAAGGCCTTCAATGGTTACTGGAGAATCAGCGAGAATCGTGGCAGGAATCAGTGCCACAGCACTATTTTTCGCACCACTAATATGTACGGTCCCGCGCAAGGGATCACCGCCGGCAATGTTTAACTTTTCCATATTTGTCTCCCTTCTTAAAGAAGATCACTGTTGGAGTTATACTGTTTGTGGATGTCGCGCTTTAAAAGGTCTTGTCCAAAATTTAGCCAATATCAAGAGAAAGAATACAGGTTAAACGAAATTTGTCGGAAGAAAAATAATCGAAGCTTTGCGAGGCTGTGATGTTCTCTTCTTTGCACAAAACATTTCTTAGCGTTTATAAGGAAAACTGCGGCAAACGAGAGACGACCCCGCCTGCCACAATCATTTATTTATTCCAGTCTGCTAAAAATTGCTCAATGCCTGCATCCGTTAATGGGTGTTTCGTCAGCTGCTTGATGACTTTCAGCGGCATTGTGCCGATATGAGCACCTCTAAGCGCAGCTTCTGTCACATGCTGCGGGTGACGAATGGATGCAGCAATGATTTGTGTATCTAATCCATGAACATCAAAAATAGTTTTCACTTCGCTGATGAGATCAAGACCATTTTGGCCAATATCATCTAGGCGGCCAAGGAATGGAGAAACATACGTCGCACCAGCTCTAGCTGCAAGAAGTGCCTGGTTTGCACTAAAAATCAATGTGACGTTTGTTTTAATTCCAAGGTCCGTTAATGCTTTAACAGCTTTAAGGCCATCTGTAGTCATTGGAATTTTGACCGTGATATTTGGTGCGATAGCAGCAAGCTCTTTTCCTTCTTCAATCATTTCCTCTGCTTTTAGGGAAATCACTTCTGCACTGACAGAGCCTGATACCACGTCAGTGATTTCGCGAAGGCGGTCGTGGAATGATACGTTCTTTTCTTTCGCTACTAAACTAGGGTTTGTTGTGACGCCTGCTAAAATGCCAAGCTCGTGCGCCTCTTTGATGTCTTCAATATTCGCTGTATCTACGAAAAATAACATAACTGTGCCACTCTCCTATCAATAAATTGTCTGAAATGTAAATTTGATTGCGCTTTCTCGAGATATGGAGAAAACCGCCTGTGACTCAGGCGGCTTTCGGTTCTCATCAAATTATGCTTGGTTAGAAGAACCAAATTCGCGCATTTTGCCGATAACAGTCGCTTTAATTGCGTCACGAGCTGGTCCAAGATATTTACGTGGATCATACTCTTCTGTTTTTGCAGCAAGTGTTTCGCGTACTGCTTTCGCAGAAGCAATTTGGTTTTCAGTGTTTACATTGATTTTTGCTGTACCAAGTGAAATTGCACGCTTGATGTCAGCAGTTGGGATACCTGTTCCGCCGTGAAGAACAAGTGGAAGACCAGTTGTTTTACCGATTTCTTCCATTTCAGCGAAACCAAGGTTTGGTTCACCTTTGTATGGACCATGTACTGAACCTAATGCAGGTGCAAGGCAGTCAATACCAGTGCGTTCTACAAGCTCTTGGCACTCTTTTGGATCAGCATAAATAACGCCCTCAGCGATGACGTCATCTTCTTGCCCACCAACAGTTCCAAGTTCAGCTTCAACAGACACACCATGGAAATGTGCAAGTTCAACAACTTTCGCAGTTGTTTCCACATTCTCATCAAATGGGTGGTGAGAAGCATCGATCATGACAGAAGTAAATCCTGCATGAATCGCTTTTGCACATGATTCAAAGCTTGAACCGTGATCTAAATGAATCGCAACAGGAACTGTTACATTATATTCTTCGATTAACGCTTTAACCATTGCGACAACTGTTTTGAAGCCGCCCATGTAGCGTCCTGCTCCTTCAGATACTCCTAAGATAACAGGAGATTTCTCTTCTTCAGCAGCTTGTAAAATCGCTTGCGTGAATTCTAAGTTATTTAAGTTAAACTGTCCAACAGCGTAACCTTTTTCCTTTGCGTCTTTCAACATTTCTGTCATTGAAACTAAAGGCATGATGAAAAATCCTCCCTATGTAGCTAATTTGCTTGCTAAAAAAAGCTCTCCACCCTAGCATGACCAGAATTTCTCGCCATATGTAAACTTTCAAAGTCAGATCGCTTTCTTCTTCCTTTATAGGATACCAATTATTCGACAAATCGGCAACAGAATGACTCGATTCAATCATTTCCATCTAGCCATTTGTTTCAAGCGGCAAGTATTCTTTGACAGCATCTCGGATTTCATCAATATCAAACGGCTTAGCGAAGTGCGTCAATGCACCTAGTTCTTTGGATTCTTGGATCATATCTAATTCGCCATAGGCTGTCATAATGATGACACGGATATCTTCATCAATTAATTTCATCCGTTTTAAAATTTCGATACCATCCATCCCGGGGATTTTCATATCAAGCAGGACAAGGTTCGGTCTATGGTTTTTCACAATATCTAATGCCTGTAGTCCATTGGCAGCTTGGAAGGTTTGATAGCCTTCTTTATGAAACACTTCATTCAATAATATTCTAATACCGTACTGATCATCGACAATTAAAATTTTCTCATTCATCTGTTACACCCCATTGCTTTCATTTTTCGCCATAAAAAGAGCTGTTGTTAAATAATTCTGTTTGATTTTCACATTTCCTTTAATTATAATAGTTTACTTTACGACATTTTCTGAGCATTTTTCCTAATATTCTCTTTATATTCTATTATAAAATGATCTGACCGAAGGAGGAAATGAGTCTTGTTAAAAATTTTTACGACCCAGTTATCAGGTATTTTTTCACGTATTGGAGAAAAGCAGACTGAAGCGATTGAGGACGGTGCACGCCTTCTTGCACAGGCTGTTGTCAGTGGACATGCCGTTTATTTTCACGGAAAGAATGAACTGGCTGCTGTCGCCCTAGAGGCATCTGAAAGCAATGAGCCGTTTCCCGGTGCGAAAGTGCTGCCGCTCGATCAAAAGGAGCGCAGCTTACTTCAACCAAGTGACAGGGTGCTGCTATTTTATTCAGACCCAGAAGATCAGGAAATTCAATCTCTTGTTAAAGAATTGCACGAACAAGGTACGCCCGTTGTTGGTGTAGGGCCGGCACAAAAGGAGCCGTCCACGATTGAAGAGCATTGTGATGTCCACATTGATTTCCAGCTCAAGAAACCGCTTGTGCCCGCTGAAGATGGGACAAGGTTTGGTTTTCCTGCTTTAATGACCTGCTTATACGTCTACCACGCCCTATCGTTTACTGTGAAGGAGATCGTGGAGGAATATGAATAAAAAAACTGCCGAGAAGTGATATTCTCGGCAGTTTTTTGTTTTATTTTGATTCAGATGCTTGTAGTGAAGCACCAACGAAATCTCTAAATAATGGCTGTGGTCTTGTCGGTCTTGAAACGAATTCTGGGTGGAACTGAGAAGCAAGGAACCAAGGGTGATCCTTGAGCTCGATAATTTCAACAAGACGTCCGTCTGGGCTTGTACCAGAGAAGACGAAGCCTGCTGCTTCCATTTGCTGTCTGTATTCGTTATTAAATTCGTAACGATGACGGTGGCGTTCGTAGACCACTTCGTCATTGTATGCAGCAAATGCTTTTGAGTCTTCATTTAATTTACAAGGATATAGACCGAGACGAAGTGTTCCGCCTAGATCATCTACATCCTTCTGTTCTGGAAGAAGGTCAATGATTGGGAATGCTGTTTCAGGATCAATTTCCGCTGAATGAGCTCCTTCAAGGCCTAATACGTTTCTTGCGTATTCGATAGATGCCACTTGCATTCCTAAGCAGATTCCGAAGAATGGCACTTTGTTTTCACGGGCAAATTGTGTAGCAATGATTTTCCCTTCTACTCCGCGGTCTCCGAAGCCTCCAGGAACAATGATGCCGTCAACATCTTGTACGAAATCAGCGATATTCTCTGCTGTCACTTCTTCTGCATTGATCCATTTAATTTGAACATCTGCATCAAACGCATAACCAGCATGACGAAGTGATTCAACGACAGAAATATAAGCATCTTGCAGCTCAACATATTTCCCTACAAGACCAATTGTGACTTGTTTTGAAAGGTTTTGCACTTTATCAACAAGTGCTGTCCACTCTGTCATGTCCGCATCTTGGCAGTCAAGTTTCATATGTTCACATACTAGCTTGTCCAGCCCTTGTTTTTGTAAATCAAGCGGAATAGAGTAAAGCGTGTCTGCATCCTGACATTCGATAACAGCTTTTGTATCAATATCACAAAACAGTGCAATTTTGTCCTTCATATCTTGTGCCAATGGCATTTCCGTTCTGACCACGATGACATTTGGCTGAATACCAAGACTGCGAAGTTCTTTTACACTATGCTGTGTTGGTTTTGTTTTCAATTCACCCGCTGCACGGATGTAAGGAACGAGGGTACAATGAATGTACATCACGTTTTCGCGGCCGATGTCACTCTTCATTTGACGAATGGCTTCAAGGAATGGAAGGGATTCGATATCTCCTACTGTTCCGCCGATTTCTGTAATAACCACATCTGCACCCGTTTCTTTTCCGGCACGGTACACGCGGTCTTTGATTTCATTTGTAATGTGGGGAATGACCTGTACTGTTCCACCTAAGTAGTCACCGCGGCGCTCTTTCTTCAGAACAGTAGAGTAGATTTTACCAGTTGTGACGTTGCTGTACTTATTTAAGTTAATATCAATGAAACGCTCGTAGTGACCTAAGTCAAGGTCTGTTTCAGCACCATCATCTGTGACAAAAACCTCACCGTGCTGGTATGGACTCATTGTCCCTGGGTCTACGTTGATGTATGGATCGAATTTTTGAATGGTGACATCCATCCCTCTATTTTTCAGAAGGCGGCCTAACGAAGCAGCCGTGATTCCTTTTCCAAGTGAGGAAACAACTCCTCCTGTTACAAAAATATACTTTGTCATTTCGTATGCTCCTCTCTTTTTTACCCTTGCATGTCTACGCATGCACAGCTTCATCCTTTTTAGAGTGTATCCCTAAATCTCTTGAAAAATAAGAAAGCTCCCTTTCAAATAAATGAAAGGGAGCGTAAATGAACGTATCTTTACGTACTCTTTTTTAGAGAGCCCAAAATACATACTACATAGTTCGCTCAGGAAAGTCAAGACGGTTTTGTCCTGTTTTGAGGACCGGTTTGAGAGGGTTATTTCTCTTCCTCTTCATCGTCTAAATCGTCTTCATCAATCTCCGTTAAGCCGTCATCATCTTCATCATCATCTTCGTCGAAGTCTTCAAGATCTTCATCGATTTCTTCATCATCGTCTAGGTCGAGATCATCGTCGTCTTCAACAAGATCAAGGTCTTCTTCAAGCTCGTCGATTTCTTCTTCCTCTTCGATTTCATCGAAGTCGTCTTCAACGACAGCTGCTTTTGTTTTTTTCTTTTTCGCTTTTGTTTTCACAGCTGGCTGAACTTCTTCTTCGATTTGATCAACTGGATACCAGCTGCGAAGTCCCCATCTCTGATCACCTAACGAAATAAAGCGGCCATCTATATTTAAGTCTGTATAAAATTGAGCAAGTCGATCATCTAGATCGGATTTTTGTATTCCTTGCAAACGGACGATTTCATCTATTAACTCGGAAAACGTAATTGGTGTTTTGCTGTCTCTGAAAATTTCATAAGCAAGTTCAACTAAAGACATTTGTTTGAGCTGTTCCTGTGAGTATTCTTTCAAACTCAAGGTCAGACACTCCCTTTCTATTACATGTATGTATCCATTTATCAGTGAAATAATAAGTATTTATACCTTATTCTTACGACAAACCATACCTCTCATTATAAACAAATTAGGGGAGTTTATGCCACCTTTATTGTTGTTAATTTTTGATTTTTATCACGAGTAGCGCCAAGAGGTCCATCATCTGTATGAAAATGGACCGGTTCTTGTATACGGCATACTTTTTGTCTTTCAGTTGATCACGTCTATTTTAAAACTGGATATTCTGAATGGATGAGAGAACGAGAAAAATCGTGAATAACATTCCCGCTGACATGAGTACGATTAGTTTTCTGCGGCTGTTGTTTTTTTCTTCCTTCTTTTTTGTAGACTTTGTAAGCTCTGCGGAAACCATAATCCAGATAACCATTGTGACGATTGCTGTAATGCCCATAAATGTTGAGTTCAATATCACACCCCCATATTATTCCTATTTTTAACATAATACCACATGCTTATGGATTATGATTGGAAATTACATTACATACTAACTGCATGACCCACCAAAACAGACCACCTCACATTCAGGTGGTCTTTGCTTCGTTTCTACATATCTAGCAGTTTCCTTGAGATGACCAGACGCTGGATTTCCTGTGTTCCTTCATATATTTGAGTGATTTTCGCATCACGCATGTATCGTTCGACTGGGTAATCCTTTGTGTAGCCGTACCCGCCGAAGATTTGAACCGCTTCTGTTGTCACCTTCATCGCTGTATCACCGGCAAAGAGCTTGGACATGGCTGATTCCTTTCCATACGGGAGGCCTTTCGTTTCGAGCCATGCCGCCTGGTAAGTAAGCAGCCTTGATGCTTCAATCGCGGTGGCCATATCAGCCAGCTTAAAGGCGATCCCTTGCTGCTGAATAATCAGTTTGCCAAATTGTTTACGCTCCTTGGCATAATCAACCGCCGCATCAAGAGCGCCTTGAGCAATCCCAACTGCCTGTGCAGCAATGCCGTTTCTGCCGCCATCGAGCGTCATCATGGCTATTTTGAATCCTTCTCCTTCTTGACCGAGCCGGTTCCTTTCATGGATTCGGCAATCTTCAAATCGAATTTCAGTTGTTGGCGATGAGCGTATGCCCAGTTTGCTTTCCTTTTTGCCAACGGAAAAACCAGGTGTCTCTTTTTCTACAATAAAAGCAGTTGTATTTCGAGATGAAGCTCCTTGGTCTGTTACGGCAAACACAATATAATAATCTGCAATGCCTCCATTTGTAATAAAGATTTTCGCCCCGTTCAGAACATATTCACTGCCTGCCTTGACAGCCGTTGTCTTCATTCCGCCAGCATCTGAGCCTGAACCACTCTCTGTGAGCGCATATGCTCCTATCTTCTGCCCTTCTGCAAGCGGCTTTAAATAGGTCTCTTTTTGTTCATCTGTTCCAAATGTATAGATTGGCCATGAAGCAAGAGAGGTATGGGCAGACAGGGTGACGCCTGTAGAGGCGCATACTCTTGAAAGCTCCTCAACTGCTATAACGTAGGCTAAATAGTCACTGCCGATTCCGCCCACGTCTTCCGGCCAAGGGATACCCGTTAAACCGAGTTCCGCCATTTTGCGAAAAATAGATGGATCATATGTCTCTGTTTCGTCTCGCTCTGCTGCTGTTGGCTCCACTTCATTTTTCGCAAAGTCTCTCACCATTTTTTGAATCATTTCATGTTCGTCACTTAATTGGAACTGCATCGTGAGCCACCTCGTTTCATATTAGCTGTTTACAGATGACCAGCCTTTGAATTTCACTTGTTCCTTCATAGATTTCACAAATTTTTGCATCACGAAAGTAACGTTCTGCTTGATAGCGATTCGTATAACCATCCATGCCTAGCAAATGGATCACTTCTGTACTGATCTCCACCGCCGTTTTTGACGCAAATAGCTTTGCCATTGATGCTTCCTTTGTGACGGGACGATTGGCCTCTTTGAAAGAAGCAGCTTGATAGACGAGCAGTTTGGCCGCCTCAAGCTTCGCCGCCAAATCGCCCAGTCGAATGGTCGTTTCAAGACCTGCTGGATGTCGCTTTAAATAGCTGACTGCCTCGGTTAAAGCAGCTTCTCCAATGCCAAGGCTTTGAGCCGCAATTCCGATTCTCCCTGCATTTAAGCTAGACATGGCAATTTGAAAGCCTTCTCCTTCTGCACCAAGCAGCTGATCTTTTGGAATCCGCACGCCATCAAAATGAAGCGTGACTGTTTTTGAACCGTGCAGTCCCATCTTTTTCTCATCTTTTCCAATCGTAAATCCCGGCGTATCTTTCTCGACAATGAACGCCGATATATTTTTTCTCGCAGAAGCCGGATCGGTCACCGCAAAGACAAGATATAGCTCTGCTTCTCCGCCGCTTGTGATAAAGATTTTCGTTCCATTTAATACATAATCGCCGCCCATCCGCTCTGCTCTTAATTGAATACTGGAGGCATCTGATCCAGCCTTTGGTTCAGTCAGACAAAAGGCGCCTAGCTTCTCTCCTGATGCAAGCAGCGGGACATAGGATTCTTTTTGTTCCTTCGTTCCAAAAGTCAAAATAGGCATCGTCACAACAGATGTATGAACGGACACAATGACACCGATGGTCGCACTCACTTTCGATAATTCATGGATTGCGATGATATACGTTGTAAAATCTGCTCCTAAGCCTTGATACGAAGCTGGTATTGGAATCCCTAGATAGCCTTGCCTTCCCATTTCACTTAAAAGGGTTTTTGGAAACCGGCCTTGTTCCATGGCTTCTACTTCAGGGAATATACGCTGGCGTGCAAATTCTGCTGTCTGTTCTCTCCAGAGACGCTGTTTATCCGTAAGCAAAACATCCATCTTGACTCCCCCTATGAGTGGTCGTGGTATGTGTAAAAACCTCTCTTTGTCTTTTTGCCCAGCCAGCCTGCATTCACGTATTTTTTTAAAAGAGGACAAGGTCGATATTTGCTGTCTCCAAGTCCTTCGTGAAGGGTATTCATAATAAATAAACATGTATCCAGTCCAATGAAATCAGCTAGACGAAGCGGCCCCATTGGATGATTCATCCCAAGTGTCATCACGCCATCAATGCTTTCTGCATCTGCCACGCCTTCATATAGGGTGTAAATGGCTTCATTGATCATTGGCATCAATATGCGATTTGAGACGAACCCTGGGAAGTCTTCCACTTCAATTGGGGTTTTGTTTAATGTCTTCGCTGTTTCATAAACAAATTGATATGTGTCATCACTCGTTTGCAGCGCGCGAATGACTTCAACGAGTTTCATGACAGGGACGGGATTCATAAAATGCATGCCAATCACTTTCTCCGGTCTGCTCGTCACAGCTGCTAATTCTGTGATCGACAAGGAAGACGTGTTTGTCGCAAATATGGCCTCCGCCTCTGCAAATTGATCAAGTGTTTCAAAGATTTGTTTTTTCACACTCATTTGTTCAGAAGCAGCTTCAATCACTAAATGAGCCTGCTGGACGTCTTTTAAATCTGTGGATACGGCAAGCCGCTGCGTGATATCTCGGACGGCCTGATGTGCCAGCTTTCCTTTTTCTGCCTGCTTTGTCAGTTGTTTGGTCATGGAGGAAATCGCTCGATGAATCTGCTTTTCTGATGCATCATGGAGCAGGACTGTATAGCCTGACTGTGCAAACACTTGGGCAATGCCTGATCCCATTTGACCGGCTCCAACGACCAGAACGGTCTCTTCTATGCTCATCAAAAAACGCCCCCCTTTTCATCTACCTTTATCATGAACGCATCTCCTTGACCGCCTCCACTGCAAATCGCCGCAATGCCAATGCCACCGCCTCTTTGTCTTAATGCATGTATCAATGTCAATATGATACGTGTTCCGCTTGCCCCAATCGGATGACCGAGTGCGACAGCCCCTCCGTTGATATTCATTTTCCGCCGGTCGATCCCGGTCGTTTTTTCACATGCCAGAGCCACAGCTGAGAAGGCCTCATTGATTTCAAACAATTCGATATCCTCTAGGCGCTTTCCTGTTTTCTTTAAAAGCTTCTCGATGGCAAGGGCTGGTGTTTTCGGGAAATCCTTCGCCTCTACAGCAACCTGAGTATGACCGAGAATGACTGCCATTGGCTTTACACCATGCCGTGCAGCATACGTGTCTTTCATTAGAAGAAGTGCACTTGCACCATCATTGACACCTGGTGCATTTCCAGCGGTGATGGTACCCTTCTGATCAAAAACAGGCATGAGCTTTGACAGCCGTTCATATGAGGTATCACGCCGCGGAGATTCATCTTCTGTGATAAGCCTTTCTCCCGTTTTTGTTTTGACGGTGACGGGGGTGATTTCATATTGAAAAAAGCCACTTTTTTGCGCTTCGATGGCCCGTTCATGACTTCTGAGTGCCCACAGATCCTGCTCTTCCCGCGTGATGCCAAGCTCCTTTGCAGCCATACTTCCATACTCACCCATATGAACGCCTGTAAACGAACAGGTTAAGCCATCTAAAATCATCGCATCTTGTACTGCACCATCTCCCATTTTGTAGCCCCATCGCGCTTTTTTTAGCAGATAAGGAGCGTGAGACATGGATTCCATACCGCCCGCCGCGATGACCTCAGCATCACCGGCTCGAATGATTTGATCTGCCGTGCTCACACTGCGCATGCCCGATGCACAGACTTTATTGATGGTTTGTGTTGGAACAGACCAAGGAAGATCAGCATATCTTGCTGCTTGCCTTGAAGGAATCTGCCCTTGCCCTCCTTGTAAAACACTTCCCATAATGACCTCATCTATTTCATGAGAACCCGAAACTCTTTCCAGTGCAGCCTTGATCGCTATACCGCCTAGTTCTGCGGCAGTCAAACCACTGAGAGCACCGCCTAGTTTTCCAAATGGTGTTCTTGCACCAGATACAATGACCGTCGTACTCATGTATGCCCCTCCCCATTTGTTAACGCTTACATATCATTTAGACAGCTAATGAAACAGCGCCATGGATAAGCCGATGAACATCCTATTCATCGGCCTGTCATCTTTACGACACCTGTTTTCCAGGCTCACCAAACACTGATTTTTCAAGAAGTTCGGCGACATCAAATGTGCCTACTTGCTCCTCTACTTCCTTCGCCTTCGTCCCATCTCCCAGCATCGTTAAGCAATAAGGACACCCTGAGCTGATGATGGACGGCTGAACCTGTAACGCCTGCTCCGTTCGTGCAGTGTTAATCCGGGTACCCGTCTCTTCTTCCATCCACATTAAGCCCCCGCCTGCACCGCAGCACATACCAGTTTCACGGTTGCGTTCCATTTCTTTCAGCGTCACACCTGGAATGGCTTTTAAAATGTCTCTTGGCGGGTCGTACACTTCGTTATATCTGCCTAAGTAGCATGAGTCGTGGAAGGTAATTACCTCGTTCACTTCATGTACAGGCGTTATTTTCCCTTCTTTCACTAACTCTGCCAATAATTCTGTATGATGGTACACTTCTGCCTCAAGTCCAAAGTCTGGATATTCATTTTTAAATAAGTTGTAGGCGTGTGGATCAATCGTGACGATCTTTGTGACGCCGTTTTTCTGAAATTCTTCAATATTTTTTGCAGCAAGCTCTTGGAATAAAAATTCGTTTCCGAGTCTTCTTGGTGTATCGCCTGAGTTTTTCTCTTTATTGCCTAGGATCGCAAAGGATACCCCCGCTTCATTGAGGAGTTTTGCAAAGGCAAGTGCAATCTTTTGGCTTCGATTGTCATATGCCCCCATTGAACCAACCCAGAATAAATAATCAAAGGTTTGCTCTGCTTTTTTCAGCTCTTTCACTGTCGGCACATGCACATCTTCTCTCAGTTCACGCCAATTTTCTCTTTCTTTCCGGTTCAATCCCCACGGGTTTCCTTGGCGCTCAATGCTTGTCATGGCACGCTGTGCATCCGCGTCCATTTTTCCTTCGGTCAGCACAAGATATCTGCGCATATCAATAATCTTGTCGACATGTTCATTCATGACAGGGCATTGGTCTTCACAGTTTCGGCATGTCGTACATGCCCAGATCTCTTCTTCTGTAATGACCTCTCCAATAAGAGAAGGATGGTATATAGAGCTGGCAGCCGACTCTTCCGCACCTGCTCCTCTCGCCTGCAGTGCCAACTGGTTTCCTGTTGTCTGCTTGAAGGCAAGCTGCGGGACCCAAGGTGTTTTCGATGTAATAGCGGCCCCTTTATTGGTTAAATGATCTCTTAACCTTAAAATCAAATCCATTGGAGACAGCATCTTTCCTGTCCCTGTTGCCGGGCACATATTCGTGCAGCGCCCGCATTCCACACAGGCGTAAAGATCAATCAGCTGAGACTGACGGAAGTCTTCAATTTTTCCCACACCGAAGGTCTCTTGTGTCTCATCTTCAAAATCGATTTTTTGCAGCTTGCCTGGCGGGTCTAATCTGCTGACAAATACGTTGACAGGCCCTGCAATCAAATGGGCGTGCTTTGACTGAGGAACATATACTAAAAATGTCAGCAAAATGAGCAGATGCATCCACCATGCGGCATAAAAAACAATCGCAGCCGCAAGAGGTGAAATTCCGCCCAGCAAGAAAGCAATACCAGAAGCGATTGGCTCAGTTAATGATAGAGAGTGTCCATGCCAGATGATGTTCATGCCGTTCCCTAGTAAGACTGTCAGCATTAATCCGCCAATAAATAAAAGCACTAGACCCGATTTAAAACCTCGTTTTAAACGGACAAGTTTTTCCACATATCTTCTATGGAAAGCCCATACAACGGCCACTAAAATGAGAAGTGTGACCACCTCTTGGAAAAACGTAAAGACGCCGTACACCGGACCTAAAGGAAGCCCGCTGTCTGGAATAAGCCCCTTCAAAATAAAATCAAGGGCTCCGAACTGTACAAGGATAAAACCGTAGAAAAACAGCACATGAATGATGCCGCTCTTCTTGTCCTTTAACAACTTCTTTTGCCCAAATACATTGACCCAAACACGCTCTAAGCGTTTCTTCATGTCTTGTTGAAACTCTTCTTTTTTACCAAGACGAATATACGCCGCTCGTGTTCGAATGAGATAAACAAACAAATACAGAGCGTAAGCGGTCACCGCCGCAAATGCGATCAAGTTGATGATTAAAAGGCTATTCATCTTGCTCCCCCTTTCATTCCCCAAAACCCACTTTGTTCCGTTTCCATGTTGTACCTCTATCATAAATAATGAATGAGTATTCAGTCAATATTTTTTGTGCGTTTGGGTACACTATTGAAATATGCAAAAAAGGAGGAAGTTTCATGATCGCATTGATCATCCTACTCGTACTCATTGCCATCGTTTTGCTCGTCATGTTAGACCTTTATATGGGAAAGAAATATTTTTCTACGCACGCATTTGAACGGTCTTTTGACCAAACAAGCGGCGATGCCACCTTTTATCATGATGGCGAACCATTTTTCGATCAGCTGCTTACGGATATACAGCAGGCCTCTTCTTCTATTCATATGATGTTCTTTATTGTAAAGAACGACAAGATTGGTCAAAGGGTGTTCCAAGCATTGAAAGCCAAAGCGGAGCAAGGCGTTTCCGTCTTTTTGCTGACCGACCGATTAGGCTCCTATCCGTTTGATCAAAAGTCGATTGACATGCTAGAAAGAAGCGGCATTCAATTTTACTTTTTAAATAAGCCTCGTTTTCCTTTTTTGATTTACCGGTTAAACATGAGAAATCACCGTAAAATTACGGTGATTGATGGGAAGATTGGCTATATTGGCGGATTTAATATAGGTGATGAATATGTTGGGAAAAAAGGCCGCTTTGGCATTTGGAAAGATTATCATTTGCGGATGACTGGACAGGTTGTCGCAGATCTCCAGCATGTGTTTCTGAATGATTTGTACCGGTCGTCTGGCATTCATCAGCTGCAATATGAGGTTTTCCCTGCATTGGAACCGGGAACATTACAATGCACAACACGCGCGACTGCCGGTTTTTCTTTAGAAGCTTTATTTCTCCAAGATATTGAGCAGGCGAAGAAACAAATCATCATCTGTACGCCGTATTTTATTCCATCAGCTCCTCTTCTGAAGGCGCTGATGGATGCACGAAAACGGGGCGTCACAGTTGAAATTATCATTCCAATGAAAGCGGATCATCCACTTGTCAAAGAGGCTGGTTTTCATTATTTAAAGGATCTCATTGCCTCTGGATGTCTTGTTTATCGTTTTTATAAAGGATTTTATCATTCGAAAGCCATATTGATTGATCACAGCCGCTGTATGATCAGTACCGCGAATTTTGATAAACGAAGCTTGTTTTTAAACGAAGAAGTAGATGTAGCCATTGATGATCCCGACTTTACTGCACACGTAGAGGAAAAAATTCGGGAGCATATGGAAGTATCTGAGATCCTGACAGAAGAAACATTGTCAAAGCGCCCTCTTATCACACGGCCGCTTGAGTGGGTTGCCGCCATGTTATCGTATTTTTTATAAAGGAGATGACCTATGCGTTATCGATTTGGTTATGTATCGAATGCCGTCACCTTGTGGGAAGCTTCTCCTGCCAAGTCGCTGACCTTTGCAAGATACAGCAAGCTCTCTAAGGAAGAAAGAAAAGAGGCTTTATTGCGAACAACGAAAGCCAATCTCGTGAATACATTAAGAACACTTTATTTCGCCATTGCTCATGATATCCCGCTGTACCGTTTTTCAAGCTCGATCGTCCCGCTCGCTACCCATCCCGAGGTGCGCTGGGACTTCGTGACCCCTTTTCACAAAGAATTTCTTGAGATTGGCAAGTTGGTGAAACGGCACAACTTACGGGTAAGCTTTCACCCCAATCAATTCACCTTGTTTACCAGCCCAAAACCTTCAATTACAGACAATGCCGTCATCGATATGACGTACCATTATCAGATGCTTGAGGCAATGAAGCTCGAAAAGGAAGGTTACATGAATATTCATATAGGCGGAGCGTACGGCGATAAAGAATCGGCTCTTCAACGCTTTGATGAAAATATCAAACAGCTTCCGGCTCATATCAAAGCAAGGATGACACTTGAGAACGATGACAAAACATATACGTCGCTCGAAACGCTTGGCGTATGTGAAAAGCATGACATTCCATTTGTTTTTGATTACCATCATCATGTGGCAAATAAAGATGACGATGCCGCACTCGATGACATCCTTCCAAGAATGTTCGACACTTGGACAAAGACTGGCATTCCACCCAAAATCCACTTGTCTTCACCTAAATCAGAAAAAGCCATACGTAGTCATGCAGATGGTGTAGATATGGCCTTTGTCTTACCGCTTTTTCAAGCATTAAAACCGTATGGCCGTGATGTAGATTTTATGATTGAAGCAAAATTAAAGGATCAGGCTCTGCTCCGTCTAGTCGAAGAGCTGTCTGCGATAAGGGGCAATAAGCGGACGGGCGGAGGAACCATTGAGTGGAAATCATAGAGAAAGGTTTACCTTTGTGCAAATGGGGGTAACAAAGCTATTGTGAAAAAGTAATTAACAGGAGGATATGAAGATGTCTCAAATCTATTCAATCCGAATCGCTGCAAAAGCGTTGAATTTACATAAGCTTATTTCTCTTTATGAAAAGTGCCAGCAGGCTCAGCATCGTATATATGTGTATTCTAAAAAAACAATGTGCAGCATTAAGAACATCGTAGAGCTTGAAACCTTCAGGCTCACTCATTTAGAATCTGATTATTTAATTGTCGTAGAGGGGAAAAAAGCGCAAGACCTTCTACAGCCGTTTGAGAAAGAAAAGGTTTCATAAAAAAGAGCAGCCTCGGGCCGCTCTTTTTTATATCCACTCTTCTGTCAGCCAAACTTGTTTAGAAGCTGCATCTATTTTCACTTGTGCCCCAATTGGCATCGTAAGCATTGGGTGCGTATGGGCACAGTCAAAATCAGCGATGAGTGGTCTTTTTGTCTCTCCGAGCACCTCAAGTAAAATCTCGTAAGGCTCTTTGCCCGTCCCTTCATCATCAAACAGCTCATGTTTTCCTAAAAGAATCCCTGACACCCGTTCAAACACTCCATTTACTTTCAATAAAGAGAAATTCTTTTCTACAACAGAAGCGGTTTTCATGCAATCTTCAATGAGGAGGATGTCTCCGTTTTGGATGGCTGGCATGAACTCACTTCCCCAAATGCCGTACATCGCATTCAGGTTCCCGCCGATCAATCTGCCTTCTGCCTGTCCCTCTATGACGCACAGCCAATCATTCGGACGCTGCTTTTTATCACCCGTCTTTTCTTCCCAATTGATTCGTTCATCTGTCCAAAAAGGCGGTTTTTCAATCTGATAAGGAATGCTTTGAGGAGACATCAAGATGTCCTCAAATGACTGATATGTAAAATTGACAAACGGTTCAAACTCGCCAAAAGAAGGGACAAGCGCCGGCCCGTAGAAAACAGGCAGTCCCGTTTTTTCGTACGCCGCTAGTAGAATCGCTGTCGCATCTGAATAACCGATCATGATTTTCGGATGTTGATTCAGCAGCTCAAAATCAAGATAAGGCAGCAAACTATTTGAATTCGTACCGCCAATCATTGACATGATGCACGCCAAGTCCTCTCTAGCCATCAGCTCATTCAGCTCATCAGCTCGTTCTTGAATTGTACCGGAACGGTAGTGATCCTCTTTCCCAGTTAATGATCCTGGGATCACAATGAAACCTTTTTGCTCAAGCCACTTCTTCGCCCGCTCATACCTAAGAGGCGAGGTCGCTGATGCAGGACTAGAAGGTGAAAAAATACCGATCTTATCGCCCTTTTGTAATCGCCGAAGCCCCTTCATTCCATCAGATCCTTCCTACACGCATTTTTTCTATCCTAACAAAAAAAGCCCTTTATCAAAAGGGCTACTGAACGAATGAAAATCTTTTCAAAAAAATATTTTAAAAAGGCCAAGTAATATGAGCGTAAAACTAATAATCAATGCTATCGATATTTTGACTTTGCTTAAAGAACTGTCTATAACGTTTACAAAAAGGTGAATGCCAAATAAAATAATCCCGATATAAAAAAATACTGGGTTGATTCCAGCTGGAATGATCAATATAAATAAACCAACAAGAGTCACGTAGTGAATGCTTTTCAGCATGAATGTTTTTGCTGTTTCGCTCAAACAACCCTCTCCTTTTGGATCTAATTTCCTTAAATTATATCAGAATTCCATTTAAATGGTGATTTAAATATTTGCAGGACGAACCACTTTTTATTATCACATGTAAAAAAATGAGTCCAACTCAATAGCTGAACTCATTTACGCCTTACTATCAATGACCAAACTGCGCTTCATGCAGTCTGCTGTACACGCCGCCCATTTGGATGAGTTCTTGGTGGCGGCCTTGTTCTTGAATGCCTTCTTCTGTTACGACGATGATACGATCGGCGTGCTTAATTGTAGCGAGGCGGTGGGCAATAACGAGTGTCGTCCTGCCGACAGCCAGTTCGCTTAGTGCATCCTGTATAGCTTTTTCTGTTTCTGTATCAAGTGCTGATGTGGCTTCATCTAAAATTAGAATTGAAGGATTTTTTAGGAACATCCGCGCAATGGACAGGCGCTGCTTTTGACCGCCTGACAATTTGACGCCGCGCTCGCCTATGACAGTATTTAATCCTTCTGGGAAACGCTGAACGAGTTCCTCTAAATGCGCACGACGTACAGCCTCCCAAATCTCTGCATCACTGGCTTCTAGGTTGCCGTACGCAATGTTTTCTCGAATGGTGCCTGAGAATAAAAAGACATCCTGCTGCACAATGCCAATCTGCTGTCTTAAAGAAGAGAGGGTCATCGATTTTGTACTCACGCCATCAATCGTAATCTCCCCTTCATCCACATCATAAAAACGTGGCAGCAAACTGCAGATCGTCGATTTCCCGGCTCCTGAGGGCCCGACAAACGCAACGGTTTCTCCTTGTTTGATCTTCAAATCGATATCCTTTAACACATGACTGTGCTCATCGTAGCCAAATGTCACGTTTCGATATTCAATTTCACCTTTCAGCCCGAATACATCACGAGCTCCTTCTGTATCCTTCACATCTGGCTCTGTTTCAAGTAAGTCGACATAACTTTTAAAGCCCGCAATGCCTTTTGGATACATTTCAATCACTGTGTTAATCTTATCAATCGGTCTGAATAAGACGTTTGTAATCAGAACAAACGCGATAAATCCACCTGCCGTTAATTGACCCTGCAGAACAAACCATGTCCCTGCTAGAAGGACAAACAGTGTCACAAGACGTGTCAGAATGTAACTGATTGAGCCGTTAACCGACATGATTTTATATGAAAGAAGCTTCGCTTTCCGAAAGCGGTTGTTGTTTTCAGCAAAACGCTTTTTCTCAAAATGTTCGTTGGCAAAGGCTTGAACAAGACGAATACCGCCGATATTGTTTTCAACCCTTGCATGAAAGTCTCCAATGTCATTGTTCAGCTGTGTAATCGCCTGTGTCATCTTTTTATTAAAATGAAGGGCAAGCCAAATGATGACGGGCATGATCAAGAAGGTTAAAATAGCAAGCTGCCAGTTAATCATTAGCATGACAGCAAAGGCGCCAAGAATCGTCATAATCGCAATAAACAAATCCTCAGGTCCGTGATGAGCCACCTCCCCAATGTACATGAGGTCATTTGTCATCCGAGACATAAGCTTACCCGTTTTGTTGTTATCAAAAAACTTAAATGAGAGACGCTGAAAATGATCAAACAGCTTCTTCCTCATATCTGTTTCAATATTAATGCCAAGCATGTGTCCCCAGTACGACACAATAAATTGCATCACTGAGCTGAGGGCATAAATGATAAACAGAGCAAGTGCGGTCCAGGCAATGACTGTCCAGTTCCCTGTTGGTAATAACGTATCAATGAAGTAGTTCACGATCAGCGGGAAACCAAGTTCCATTAATCCAACTGCGACAGCGCAAAAGAAATCTAAAAAGAACAGACCGCGATAGGGCCTGTAATAGGCGAAAAAGCGTTTTAGCATATGTAAAAGGACCTCATTTCCTCTATAATTGATAATCATTTTCAATTATAGAGGAATCCTCTGCAAAATACTAGATCAGGAAATGATTTCTTTGACTGGAAACCCTCATAATACGCCAGAAAACAATCGGGCAAATGATTCCTTCAACCGCTCTTTTAAGCCTCTTTTATAAAAATGAACAGGACCCATTTGCTCACATTCCTTCATATCTTCCTCATAGTGGGCCATCAATTGATCAATTGGCTTTTTCGCTGCTGTAAAGACATTGACCTCAAAATTAAGCTGAAAGCTTCTCATATCAACATTTGCGGTGCCGACAGAGGCGAGTTCTCCATCTGCGATCATCACCTTTTGATGCATGAACCCTTTTTGATAGTGATATACCTTGATGCCCTCTTTTAGAAGCTCAGAAAAGTAGGAACGTGTGGCATATTGCGTGAGAAATCCGTCATTGATCTCCGGTACCATCACCCGCACATCCACCCCTCTTGTGGCAGCGATTTTGAGCGCAGTGCGAATCGATTCGTTTGGTACAAAATAAGGTGTGGCAATCCAGACAAATTGTTTCGCATTAGAAATGAGAGCATCATATAAATCACTCATACTTTCTTTCATATCAGGTCCAGTTGGTACAACCTGAATGACATCCTCTCCTGTCACAGGATGCGGCGTATGATACTTCGGATCATCAATTAATACTTCATCTGATACATATTCCCAGTCGAGCATAAAAACGGAGTGAAGGGTCTGAACAGCCTCACCCTTTAACATGGCATGCGTATCACGCCAAAAGCCGATCTTTTCATCCCGTCCTACGTATTCCTTGCCAACATTTAATCCGCCGACGAACCCTGTTTCTCCATCAATAATGACGATTTTTCGGTGATTTCGGAAATTGAATTTTTGGTTAAAAAATCCATATTTTAAAGGTAGAAAAGGAGCGACCTTTACCCCTGCCTGCTTCAAGCGTTTAATATCTTTTCGTGAGAAACGAATGCTGCCCGCCGCATCATATATGAAGCGAACCTCTACCCCTTCTTTCACTTTTTCAATCAAAATCTCCATCATCCGGTGGCCGAGGAAATCAGATTTAAACATGTAATATTCAATATGAATGAATGATTGTGCTTTTTTTAACTCTTCAAAAATTCGGGGAAACGTCTCCTCTCCATTTTTTAAAATGTCCATATCACTATTTGTATTCACATGCATGCCTGTAGCTTTTTCTGTGTATTGAAAAAAACCACGCTGATTATCAGTTAAACGTGATTCATCCGGCTTGCTCTCAAGCTCAGATATTCTTCTTAATTTTTCACGGTTATACATTCTCTTTGATTTGAATAAATGACCTTTTACATAGAGCTGTCCTGAGAACAGATAGAACATATAGCCAATGATCGGGAAAAAAATCAGCACATATATCCATAATAACGTGTGCTGTGATGTACGATTCTCCAGCATGAGTGAGACGATACTAAATAAAATAATGGCGATATAAATCGCTGCGTACAGCTGAACGCTCCACGCCGGCACAGTCCACCAATACACCACATATGCCCCAAATATCATAAAATATAAAAATAAAAATTCCAGTCTTCTCTTTTTCACATTCTCCGCCCTCATTCTGTCTTTTTCTCTTCCATACCCTTTGCACAGCTTGTATGAAACGCACGACCCATTCCTTTCTCCTAGCCTTTACAGACTTTCGCTATTTGATCCGATATAATAGAGAAATATGTGATGGAAAGGAAGATCTGTTTATGCATACCCCCTCACCTCTTAAAAAAGGGAGCCATATACGTGTTATTGCCCCAAGCCGAAGTGCCAGCATTTTATCAGAAGAAGGAATTTCTCAAGCGAAAAAACGTTTAGAGGCATTAGGCTTCACTGTCTCTTTGGGACAGCATGTGTTTGAATGTGACCTTCATTCCTCATCGTCTATTGAACACCGCTTGTCTGATCTGCATGAGGCGTTCAGAGATCATGATGTCGATGGTATTTTGACAGCCATCGGAGGCTTCAACTGCAATGAACTTTTGCCTTATATTGATTACGACTTGATCCGTCAGCACCCTAAAGTCCTCTGCGGCTATAGTGACATCACTGCACTTGCAAACGCCATTACAGCGAAATGTGATATGGTGACATATTCCGGCCCCCATTTTTCCAGATTTTACATGGAGCAGGGGCAGGAGGAGCAGACTGCCATGTTTCAAGCTTGCTTGATGAACGGCGGCGAACCGTTTGATGTGATTCCTTCGACAAAATGGAGTGATGATGCTTGGTATCTCGATCAAGCGAACAGGCAGTTTCATCCGACAACATGGGGGATTTATCAGGAAGGAACAGCTGAAGGCACCTTGTATGGCGGAAACCTTTGTACACTGAACTTACTGCAAGGGACATCGTTTATGCCGAATGTAAAGGATGCGATCTTATTTGTCGAGGATGATGAGCTGGTATTCCCTGAAATGTTCGCCAGAGACCTTACCTCCCTCTTGCAGCATGCACAATCAATCAAAGGATTGATCATCGGACGATTTCAGAAGAAATCCAAGATGACAGAGGAACATTTGAGGTTCATTCTAGATAAGCACCCAATGCTCAAACACATCCCAGTGATTTACGATGTCGATATCGGACATACACAGCCCGTCTTCACCTTCCCGATTGGTGGAAACGTTCAGCTAGCGTGTACAAATGGAGACATAAAGCTACGCATTCATTCATAACTAAAGGCAAAAAAGCACCCGAATAGCCGGTGCTTTTTTCTATGCCACCATCTTTTTTAAAATTTTTTTAGAAAAAGTGATCCAACCCTTCATTCCCTTCGTTAAGTAGATGTAAAAAGAAAAGAGAGGAGGCAAAAATATGTTTTCTGATGTACTTAGCCAATTATTCGATTCTATCTCTAACATTATTAACACACTTGGATAATTCCATTTGACGCACACATACTACATGCTTACCGAAGGGAGGCACACTCTATGTTCTCTGATGTACTTAGCCAATTATTTGATTCTATTTCTAACATAATTAATACGCTTGGATAATTTTCAAAGCCCGCTTGAAGATAGCGGGTTTTTTATATGAAAAAGCCCCACTCATCCAATAGAGTGGGGCTTTCTTTCATTTCATTACATCTTTTCCGGAGCCGATACACCAATTAGTTTTAATGCATTAGTGAGCGTGATTTGTGTTGCTTTCATGAGTGAAAGACGTGCTGTTGTTTTTGTTTCGTTTTCTACATCGATGACCTTCTCGGCATTGTAGAAGCTGTGAAGGGCTGATGCAAGGTCATAAATATAGTTCGTCACGCGGTGCGGAATACGCTTTTCAGCTGCTTCTGCTACAACTTCTGGGAAGCTGCCAATGATTTTGAGAAGATCGTATTCTTTTTCCGATTGAATGTGAGAGAAATCGGCTTTTTCAAGGTTTGGTTCGTAGCCTTTTTCTTCTCCTTGACGCAGCATGCTGCAAATTCTCGCATGCGCATATTGTGCATAGTACACAGGGTTTTCGTTAGACGTAGAAATGGCTAGGTCTAGGTCAAAGTCCATATGTGTCGCCGCACTTCTCATCGCAAAGAAATAACGAGTCGCATCTAAGCCGACTTCTTCAATGAGATCACGCATTGTGACAGCTTTTCCTGTACGCTTACTCATCTTCATCTTTTCACCGTTTTTGTAAAGATGCACAAGCTGGATGATTTCTACTTCAAGCTTGCCAGCTGGATATCCAAGTGCTTGGATCGCCGCTTTCATTCGAGGGATATAGCCGTGATGGTCCGCTCCCCAAATGTTAATAAGCTGGTCAAAGCCTCTGTCCAATTTGTCTTTATGATATGCGATGTCTGGAAGCAGGTAAGTGAAGCTGCCATCTTTTTTAATCAGCACACGGTCCTTATCATCGCCAAAATCAGTTGAACGCAGCCATGTTGCGCCGTCTTCTTCAAAGACATAGCCTTTTTCACGAAGTGTTTCCAGCGCTAGTTCGATTTTTCCGTTTTCATATAAAGAGGTTTCTGAATACCATACATCAAATGGTACACGGAAATTCTCAAGGTCTACACGTAATTTCTCTAATTCGTATTTCAATCCGTATTCACGGAAGAACTTCATCCGCTCTTCTTCCGATTCATGAACGAAACGGTCACCAAATTCATCCGCAAGCTTTTGTCCGATGCCTTTGATGTCTTCCCCTCTGTAGCCGTCTTCAGGCATTTCTTTTTCAAGACCGAGTGCCTCAAAATAACGTGCTTCGACAGATAAAGCGAGGTTATTGATTTGATTCCCTGCATCGTTGATATAGTATTCACGGCTCACATCGAACCCTGCTTTATCAAGGATGTTGCAAAGGGAATCTCCTACAGCTGCTCCGCGGGCATGTCCAAGGTGAAGATCACCTGTTGGGTTGGCTGAGACGAATTCGACTTGCACCTTTTGACCGCCGCCTGTATTCGTTTCGCCATACGCTTCTTTTGCTTCAAGGACAGCTGGAATCAGCTTTGTTAAATACTGATTGTTCATATAAAAGTTAATGAATCCTGGACCTGCGATATCCAGTTTTTCAATGGAAGCTTTCCCTTTATCAAACGCATTGACGATGTCTTCTGCGATTTGACGAGGTGCTTTTTTCGCAATGCGGGCAAGCTGCATCGCCATGTTGGTAGAGTAATCACCGTGAGTTTTGTCTTTCGGCACTTCTAAAAGGACATCTGGCACCTGGCTTTCATCGGCAAGTCCTGCTTTGACGACTGCCGCAATGATTTCTTCTTTTAACGCATCTTTGACCTGTTCTGCGATATTCATGAACGTAAATCCTCCTTATACGAAATCGATAATGTATGTAAATGCTTTTGATCTTCTCCTGTCAGCATATCGTACGTAATGTGCAGCAGCCCCTTGTCCACATCGAGATCAATGCCATGTGTGTGCACATCTAACTGAAGTGTACCGAATGGCATCGTGTAATGTGTGACGGTCGTTTCTCCAATGAGAAAGCGCTGCTTCATTTGAATAGCCCCTGATCTCATGACAAAAATTTCTTTTTCACTCATTTTCACAACGGTTTTTACTTGACCCATTTCATGTTCTTCATGGTAAGTGAGATACGTTTTGTCATTCTTCTCTTGATACGTTCCAGTCGTGCGGAATTCGATCGTTTCAGCCGGCTCCGTCTCTGGTTTCATCACTGACTTTACATGAATTGAAATTTGGTTTTGTGTCATTTTGCACTTCCTTTGCTAAGACCCGTTTAACTAAAATAGTATACCATATTCATGATCGCCTATCATACCATCATTTCTCTTCTTCACGGTGATTAAACTTCGTTTTTCATCTTCAGCCATCCCTTTAGAAAAAAAGAAAAATGCAACTGACCAATACGACAAGTCCAGCCTTTACGCCTAAGTCTTTTCTTTTCAGTAAATAAAAAAGAGCCTGTATGCCTGAACTTGCCAAAAATGCCTGAAAAAAATCAATTGGTGCGATTTGATTCTTCTTAAATACCACCTGCATGAATAACGCTATGGCCGTCAGATAGAAAAAGCCCCGATCCTGAAATAAACCAACTAACTCCTCCTTTGCTTCCTTTTTAGAAGCAAAGACAGGCGGATCAGCTGCGAGCTCTCGTTTCAGTGTGAGAAAGCCTGCCGCTAATACGCATAAAGCGAGGGACACCATCAATATTGAAGAAAACATGAGCTGCCTCCTTTAAGTTTGATCAATGTAAAAAAAGAGCTTGTCCACATGAGATGACAAGCTCCTCTATCAACTGATTATTTCACAAACCCAAGCAGCATTTCGCGTAAAAGCTTACTCGCTGTATTCGCTGTTTGGTCAGAGTGATCATATACAGGTGCTACCTCGACTAGGTCTGCCCCAACGACTTTGACGTCAGATCCTGCAATCGCATGAATGGATGCAAGCAGCTCTTTTGATGTAATACCGCCAGCATCTACCGTTCCTGTACCAGGTGCATGGGCTGGGTCAAGTACATCAATATCGATCGTCACATATACTGGACGCCCTTTTAGCTTTGGCAATACTTGCTTCAATGGCTCCAGCACTTCAAATTTAGAAATGTGCATACCCGCTTCTTTTGCCCATTCAAATTCTTCTTTCATTCCAGAACGGATGCCGAAAGAAAATACATTTTCAGCTCCAATAAGTCCTGCAACTTTACGAATTGGTGTTGAATGTGAAAGTGGCTCACCCTCATATTCCTCACGAAGATCTGTATGTGCGTCCATATGGATGATCGCCAAATCAGGGTATTTCTTATACATCGCACGGAAAACCGGCCAAGACACAAGATGCTCGCCGCCCATTCCTAATGGAAACTTTCCTTTTTCTAAAATACTGTCGACATACTCTTCAATTAAATCTAAGCTCTTTTGTGCATTCCCAAAAGGAAGTGGGATGTCACCCGCATCGAAGAATGGCACCTCGTGCAGCTCACGATCTAAATAAGGGCTGTATTCCTCTAAACCGATCGATACTTCACGAATGCGGTTCGGACCGAAACGTGAACCTGGGCGGTAGCTGACTGTCCAGTCCATCGGCAAGCCGTATAAAATGACCTTTGCATCTTCCCATGTCGGATGACTTCCAATAAACACTTTTCCTGAATAAGCCTCGTCGAATCTCATGCAAGATTCCTCCTTTTACGCTTCAAAAAATGCGCAAACTGTCATTTGCGCATTCCCATTTCGCTTGATTTATTTGATTAAGTCGCTCACAAATTTCGGCAGAACGAATGCCGCTTTGTGCAATTCTTTTGTGTAATATTTCGTATCAATATCAAAGAAACGGCTGTCTTCTACAGCAAGTGGATCATATTTTTTAGAACCGATGGTGAATGTCCAAAGACCGCTTGGATACGTTGGAATATTCGCTGTGTAAAGCTTCGTAATTGGGAAAATTTCTTTTACATCACGCTGTACATTTGTAATCAGCTCCGGTGTGAACCAAGGGTTGTCCGTTTGTGCAACAAAAATACCGTCTTCTTTGAGTGCCTTTGAGATTCCTGCGTAAAATCCTTTAGAGAATAGGTTCACAGCTGGTCCAACCGGCTCAGTTGAGTCCACCATGATCACATCATACTCGTTGTCAGCTTCAGCAATGTGCATAAAACCGTCTCCGACTTTGACATCTACACGAGGATCGTCTAATTTCCCAGCAATAGAAGGAAGGAATTTTTTCGAGTATTCGATAACCTTTCCGTCAATATCAACAAGTGTCGCTTTTTTCACACTTGGGTGTTTGAGGATTTCACGAATAACACCGCCGTCTCCTCCGCCTACGACAAGAACATTTTCCGGGTTTGGATGAGTGAAAAGAGGAACATGAGCCACCATTTCGTGGTATACAAACTCATCTTTCTCAGATGTCATCACCATGCCGTCTAAAAACAGCATATTGCCAAACTCTTCTGTTTCCACCATTTCTAAATGCTGAAAGTCTGTTTGTTCTGTGTGAAGGGTTTTGTTCACCTTCAATGTAATACCAAAATTCTTCGTTTGCTTCTCTGTATACCAAAGTTCGCTCATTGTTCATCTTCCTCTCATCCAATAATAAACAAACATCTATTGTTAGCGCCTTTTATCGGCTTTGACTATATCGATTGTCCAAGAAAAAAGTATAGTGGATTCATATCAAATTGTAAAGAACCGCTTGAGTTCTCTTCATTTTTTAAAGTGCTCCTGCAATCGCTTGTTTAAAACGGTTTTCTTTGTTCCATACTGATAAAAAACCGTCAAAATGGGGGCTTTGCATGGACACAATCATGAGTAATAAAAAAATCCGCATGACCGTGAAAACGATTCGAGCCTGTTTTTTTATCGGCTTGCTCGCTTTTCTATTTGCAGGCACTGTCTTTTTGACGATTCTATTAATAGCTAAATGGCAAGGTGCCCCTTCTGTTCAAGTTCCCCAATCCACGACCATTTATGCAGCTGATGGGTCAAAGCTTGGAGAATCCAGTTTTGGAGAAAAGAGATATTGGGTGCCATTAAAGAATATGTCTCCTCATATGAGACAGGCTGTTGTGGCTGTTGAGGATAAAACCTTTTATGAGCATCATGGCTTTGATGTGAAACGGATGGCAGGTGCTGCGGTGGCCGATATTCGTGCCATGGCTAAGGTACAAGGTGCCAGCACGATCACCCAGCAATATGCACGAAATCTGTATTTAGATCATGATAAAACGTGGAAGCGGAAGTGGAATGAAGCCTTTTACACGATTCGTTTAGAGCAAAACTATACAAAAGATGAGATTTTAGAAGGATACTTGAACACCATTTATTATGGTCACGGAGCGTACGGTGTGGAAGCAGCGTCACGTCTGTATTTCGGAAAAAAAGCAAAGAACTTAACCCTCGCTGAATCTGCCCTTCTTGCCGGTATCCCAAAGGGGCCTTCTCTCTATTCCCCTTATGTGAATGAGGAGAAAGCCGGCGCAAGAAAGAATATGATTTTGAGACAAATGCAAGAGGATGGCATGATTACGAAAAAAGCAGCCAATGACGCTGCGAAAGAAAAGCTGTCCTATCGCCCTTTGCAGAAGAAGCAGCTGCAAGCAAAGCAAGCCCCATATTTTTATGACGATGTGATTCGAGAGTTGAAACAAAGCTTGGGGTTAACAGAGGAACAGATCGAAACCTATGGACTTCATATCCAAACGACCCTTAATCCAAAATTACAGAAAATCGCAGAAAAGACGTTAAAAAACACGATGGATTCCAAATCAGATATCCAAATTGGCTTTGCCGCCATCCATCCTCAAACAGGCCATGTACTTGCCCTCATAGGTGGGAGAGATTATGAGAAAAGTCCATTCAACCGGGTGACACAAGCAAAAAGGCAGCCCGGTTCAACCATGAAACCCCTTCTTTATTACATTGCCTTGCAAAACGGGTTTACACCCGCAACCGTCATGCGCAGTGAGGAAACGGTGTTTGAACTGGATGATCAAGGCAGCGGTGCGGCTTATTCACCAAGCAATTATCACGGCTATTACGCCAATGACGGCATTACAATGCTACAAGCTTTAGCGCTGTCTGATAATATTTACGCTGTAAAGACCCATCTATTTTTAGGAATGGAGCAGCTTGTACGTGCTGGCAAGACATTTGGAATCAAGGAGAAACTAGATCAAGTACCATCTCTTGCTCTAGGCACGTCTCCTGTGAAACCCATTGAAATGACCAACGCTTACGCCATGCTCGTCAATGGCGGAAAACGCGTCAAACCAACCTTTATTACGAAAGTAACCGACGCAAAAGGCAATGTGCTTTTTGAAGAGAAACAAAAACGAGAACAAATCCTCGATGAAAAAGCAGCCTTTGTCACCACCGATATGATGTCAGGAATGTTCAACAATCAATTAAACGGCTATACAAGTGTCACTGGCCGCACCATTATAAAGGACCTTACACGAACATACGGAGGAAAATCCGGGACAACAGGAGCCGACAGCTGGATGATCGGCTTCTCTCCCCAGCTCGTCACAGGTGTATGGACAGGCTATGATAAAGGCCGCACCATTGATTCAGTCGAAGAAACGGCCTATGCTAAAAAAATATGGGCTTCCTTTATGGAATCAGCCCTCTCGAAGCAGCCAGCCTCCTCCTTCATGCCTCCAGACGGTGTCAAAGGGGTATATATCAATCCAAAAACTGGCGACCTAGCAGGGCCAGGTTGTGAATCAAAGGTGTTTACTTATTTTATAGAAGGAACAGAGCCGACAGGTGTCTGCTATGGCGCTGAGGACAAAGCCTCTGAGCAGGAACCAGTTCAAGATCAAAAGCCAAAGAAATGGTGGGAAAAGTGGCTGAAACGTTAAAAAAAGACATGAAAAACCCCGAGATCTGCATCTCGGGATTCTCCATGTCCTAGCTTTAACACCAGTTTACTCAAAAAACGGATGGATTTGGTAGTGATCCGCCATTCTTCACAAAAATTTCACAATTATTCAGGGACAGCCAATCCTTCTTTTAATTCATCTGTCGATGCATCCCATAGCGCTTCATTGTGACCCTTTAAGAAATCAGCCAGCACCTTTTTGGATACGTCATCCATATGACTCACGACGATTTTTCGCTTCATCGATTTATCCATTAAATTCACATGCTCTGGAAGTGACTTATACCCGCGGCGAATCGAACGGTCAACGGTCATTTCACAAGCCGTCACACCTGCATAATAAGGCCCTTCTTCTCTGCGGTCAATCGTCACCCATACGAGCCAATAAGGCTTTCCGTTCGGTACCTCTTCTTTTGTTTTCAAAAATTTAATTCCTTTTTCGACGGCACTTCTTGCATGCATGGCACCAATATCAATGACAGCTTCTTTTTCCTCTACATCAATGATGACTGGCGAGATATTATCAAGGCTGAGTGCACCTGCCCCAAAGCCTCCATGTCCGTCGGTTGCATCTGTTTTTTTAATGATGTTAAAACCAATTGGTTTCTTCTTTTTACCTTCCATTCATTAAACCTCCTAAAGCAGCGGCTTCAAAATAAGATTAAACCAGTATATGATTTGATCCCGCATTCCGATCAATGGACCAAACACAAACTGACCCAGCGGTGTGATCACGAATATGAGAAAAATAATGATCCCATATTGTTCAAATTGCGTCATTTTCGCACGAATACTAGGACTGACGACGTCCTCAATGATACGATATCCATCAAGCGGTGGAAGCGGCAATAAGTTAAATAGGAACAAGATGACGTTTAAGTTAATAAAGATCTGGAAGAAATAATCGACTCCCGGCTCAAAACGCATGATCCATTCCCCGCCAAACTTCTGAAGAAGCACATACACAAGAAAGCCCAAAAACGCCAGCACTAAGTTACTTAATGGTCCAGCAATAGATACACAAATCCCTGCTAAACGCGGTTTTTTAAAATGGTAACGATTCACTGGTACAGGTCTCGCCCAGCCAAACCCCGCCACAAAGATCAAAATCGTCCCGAAAATATCGAGATGCTTCAGTGGATTTAACGTCAGTCTCCCTTGATTCTTAGCCGTCGGGTCTCCGAAACGGTACGCAACATATGCATGTGCCAGCTCGTGCATCGTAAATGCAACAACAAGCGTAATGGCGACATATGGAATAAGTTCTAATGGATAAACAAGAAATTGGTTCAAAGGCATGAATCCCTCTTTCTTTCTATACAATGATTTACTTCATTCAGTATACTATAAGAAGTCCCTTAAACTAAAGGGAAGCGTAGCATTAAAGGAAAAAGGAGGTTTTCGCCATGCCGATTGTCACCGTACAAATGCTTGAAGGAAGAACAGACGAGCAAAAAAGAGCGCTTGTGGAGAAAGTCACTGATGCTGTTGTTGAAACAACAGGCGCAGGTGCAGAAAAAGTCTCTGTTATTATTGAAGAAATGAAAAAAGAACACTATGCCGTAGCAGGAAAGCGAATGAGCGACCTGTAAGCATATAAAAAGGACAAACCCATAAGGTGTTTGTCCTTTTGTCTTCTTTC
Organism: Bacillus sp. SRI_025; assembly: GCF_057592095.1. Lineage (NCBI taxonomy): Bacteria > Bacillati > Bacillota > Bacilli > Caryophanales > Bacillaceae > Bacillus > Bacillus sp. SRI_025. The sequence goes on from NZ_JBYEGB010000001.1 coordinate 578,736, forward strand.
TTATCTGTACCAAGCTTTATTACGGTTCACTTGATTTTTATGAGCCGCATCAAAGTAGTCAACTGTGTAGGAATAATCATAATTCATTAAGCAGACAATGCCGCTTCCTTGAGGGTCATGCGGTAAGCCAAAGTTATGGCCGTATTCATGTGTAGCCGCTTTTGCTGTATTCGCTGTTCCTTGGTCAAGGTTCACGGCGAATGCACTTCCGCTTGGTGCACTATTGTAGACATAAGCGATTCCGCCAGCATCAAAGTTTGGATTTGCTGTAAATCCAGTGACAAAGTCGTATCCTCTGCCATCAAAGCTGCGCGCAAGGTTGGAAAGAATTTGTGATGAATTTGATCCCGAAGAAGTCCAAGATCCTACTGCTTGTACGACAAAGTCCACATCATGATCACGGTTAAACGTGACATCTGCTTGCTCGATGATGTTGACAATCCGTGTTTGCCAGTCACTATATTTCGCACGATACTGCGCATCAGCAACCGCATAGACAGTGACCTTCTGACTGCCTGTACTTGCTTTTGTTGAAATTGAATCTCCTGTATTGGCCTTAAAGGTTCTCGAGCCTACCTGCTTACCAGACTCATCTAATACCTTTGTTGTTACATCTCGTTCAATTGGAGGTGCTGCCGTCAAATCTTTAAAACTGTTTGCTTTTGGCAACCCCTCACCAATATGGGTTTCGAACGGCGCATGACCATGATCATGACCATGACCAGCACTCGCTACTGGTGCTGAAGCTGAACTTACTCCCGGTAACAAACTACCTACCAATAAAAATGACAAAAAGACTGAACGCTTTTTCATTCCTATCCCTCCTTTGTTTTTCACAAAGTTATATATTCACTGAAAATTCACCATTTTCCTTCTCTTCAGTCAAAAACAGGGAATTAGATGCACAGGAAAAAAGTCGAATTACGTCATTTTCACTAATTTTTCAGATATTTTGACACACATTTCATCGAAAAATAGCGCTTTTGGTCTGGGTCATTTACTTAGTAAACATCCATGTTTTTCAAGAAATCATATCATGGACCTAACGACACATCTAAAAGAAACAAAAAATGATATTAGAAAAGATAAAGTCACACTTTACTGATACCAATTATACTTCTCTGCGGTTCTGCCTTATGATGAAGGACATAAAACATTGCTACCTCAAACAGAAGGGATGATCGGCATGACTGGAAAAAAGCACATACAATTTGGATTAATGTTACATGGCCCAGGGGGTCACATGAATGCATGGAAGGATGAATCGGTTCCAGCAGATGCAAGTGTTAACATTGATTATTATCAAGCGATGACAAAAAAGGCAGAATCAGCGGGTTTCCGTTTTGTTTTTGTTGCAGATGGTTTATATATCCACGAACATTCAATTCCTCATTTCTTGAATCGATTTGAACCATTAACCATCTTATCTGCGCTTGCCACAGTCACCAAACAGATTGGACTTGTGGGTACTGTATCCACTTCATACAGTGAGCCCTTTACCATTGCCAGACAATTTGCTTCCTTGGACAAATTAAGTAAAGGCCGGGCAGGCTGGAATGTTGTGACTTCCCCATTAGAGGGCTCTGCTGAAAATCACATCATCCGTTCGCACCCAAGCCACTCACTTCGATATGAAATTGCAGAAGAGTACTTACATGTAGTGAACGGGCTTTGGAGCTCATGGGAAGAAGATGCTTTTGTAAGGGATCGTTCAACGGGGGTTTTCTTCGATCGAGATAAATTGCACACTTTAAACCATCATGGAAAACACTTTTCTGTCAAAGGTCCTTTAAATATTGAACGCTCTGAACAAGGGCAGCCCGTGATTTTCCAGGCAGGCGCTTCAGAGGCTGGAAAAGATCTAGCCGCAAAAGAAGCAGACGCTGTATTTACAAATGCCGATTCACTCGAAAAGGCAAAAGCCTATTACCGCGACGTGAAAAATAGAGCCGAGGCGTTTGGTCGAAAACCATCTGATATTAAAATATTCCCTGGCATCCACCCGATTACAGGGAAAACAGTCGAAGAAGCAGAAGAAAAATATGAAGCCATTAAACATCTAGTCTCTATTGAAGAAGCTCTGCATTATCTGGGCCGATTCTTTGACCACTTGGACTTCAGTCAATTCCCGCTTGATGGACCTTTTCCGGATATAGGTGACGCTGGGTCAAACAGCTTCCAATCCACAACAGATTCCATTAAGAAAATGGCCAAAGAACAAAACCTGACCTTAAGAGAAGTCGCTTTACAAGTGACCACGCCTAAAAGTGCCTTTTTCGGCACTTATGAACAAGTAGCTGACAAATTAATTCAATGGATCGAAGAGGATGCCGCAGATGGATTTATTTTTGGCGCTCCGATTTTAGCTAGTGGTTTATCCGAATGGACGGAGCACGTCATTCCGATATTAGTCGAAAGAGGATATTACGACCCAAATTATCCAGCTCATACCCTTCGCGAAAACTTGGGTCTGCCCATTAAGAAGAATCAGTTTCTGAAACAAACAGTGAAATAAACTTGAAAGAGGGGCTAGCATAAAGGCTAACCCCTCTTTTTATGATGGTTGGTGCTGGTGCAATCGATTTTCAATGAGATCAATAAACTGGAGCACAGCTCTTCCAGGCGTATCATTTGTTTTCCTCAATAGACCAACTGGCGGGGAAACTTGAATGCCCTTTATTTCTAATACCTTCGTACCGGGGAGTGTAAAAGAATGAGCCGTTCGTGTAAACAGAGAAACTCCTAAGCCCGCCTGAACATAATGTTTATGGGACATGCTGCTAGTAATCTCTAATTTCTTATAATTTGTCCCAATGCCATCGACGATTTGTTGTTCAATTTGTATGCGAATGGGGCAATTGTGAGGTGTGAATAGTATAGTCTCATTTTCTAAATCAGTTACCTCCACTGCCTCTTTTTCCGCCAATCGATGGGAAGACGGGACCAGCAGGACGATATCATCTTGAAAAAGCGGCTTATAGCTATTTTCCATCGAAGCTTCTGGTGCGCCGCAAATCGCAAAATCAATCTCATCATGGGAAAGCATGGAACTCAGTGTATTTGCATCTGCTACTTGCACAGAAAATTCTACATTCGGAAACCTTTCCTTGAATTCTGCAAGGAGCGCCGGGAATTCTAAACTGGCAGTAGGCTCAGAAACACCGATGCGAATTAATCCCGCAATGCCCACTTCTAAATCTTGGAGCGTTTTCGTCAGTTTCTCATATTCATTGAGTAAAGAATTGGCTCTTTCATAAAAAAGCTGTCCTGATGCTGTTAACTTTAAGGTCTTCCCTCTCTCTAGAAGCTTCTCTCCAATTTCCTCTTCTAAATGTTTGATGTGCAAGGTAATGGTTGGCTGAGAATAATTCAGTGCTTCTGCTGCTTTTAAAAAATTCCCATATTTCACGATGGTGGCAAAGGTGCGGATCGCACGAATCTCCATAAAAACCCCTCTTTTCTCTATATTTTAAATAACTGAATCGTGTATTTATGATTACTAATTATACTTTTCAATTGGTTTGCCTTATTATAATTTATATTATCAACTATTCCAAGTTGTTTAGAAGGAATTATGTGAAATGGAGGAGACGAATTGACGAAAGTAACGATTATAGCAGGCGGACATTCCGTCCAATCTCGATTAACCGGTGTACTGCAGCATGTTCAGCAGCATTTAACGATCAATGGAATCGATGTACATATCATTCAAGTTCACCAGCTGCCTAGCAGCGCACTAATACGTGCGGACTTTTCAAACGAAGAGATTGTCAAGGCCATTGAACTTGTGAATGAGAGTGACGGTGTCATTGTGTTAACGCCTGTCTACAAAGCTTCATTTTCCGGTATTTTAAAAACGTTTTTAGATTTACTTCCACAGAAAGTGTTGCAAGGAAAACCCGTCCTTCCGTTCGTTTTAGGAGGAACCTACGGTCACCTGCTCGTCATTGAATATGCTCTTAAACCGATTATTCATCAACTTGGTGCAACGGTTGTTCAATCTGGCGTGTATGTCGTGGATCAACAGGTCACAAAGCAGGAATCAGGTGATTATTTACTTGATTCAGATGCCGCAAACAGGTTAAACCTCGCATTATCTCAATATCAAAGTCTGATAGGAGGAACAGCCAATGTCGTTCACCCTTAGTATTCTTGATCAAAGCCTTGTCGGTGAAAACGAGAACGCAGAGACGGGCATTCAGCATACTGTCAGATTGGCTGAAGCAGCGGATCAGCTTGGCTATCACAGGTTTTGGGTGTCTGAACATCACAATAACCCTCAAGTAGCAGGTTCTTCCCCTGAAGCTCTCGCCGGCTATCTCTTAGCAAAAACAAACAACATACGCATTGGGTCTGGCGGTGTGATGCTTCAGCATTACAGTCCGTTTAAGGTGGCTGAAACATTTCACGTCCTGGCATCATTAGCGCCTGGAAGGGTCGATTTAGGTGTTGGGAAAGCACCGGGAGGACTGAACCTATCGACACAAGCTCTCCAGGAAGATTATCAGGCGTCACGAAAGGATTTTTCTCAAAAATTAGTGGATCTCAACACCTATCTGACGGAACACACAAATGACTTGAATGCTCAGCCCATCCCGCGTATATCACCCGACATCTTCCTTTTAGGGGGAAGTACGGAGAGCGCTGAATTCGCAGCAAAACTTGGTATCTCCTTTGTGTTTGCCTTCTTTATTAATGGAGATGAAGCTTTATTAAAAGAAGCAAGAGAGACCTTCCAAACATATCAGAAAGCGGGCGCCCGCCAGCAGTTCCTTCTTGCCATCACCGTTTCTGTAGCTGAAGATCACGAACAGGCACTCTCGCACATCAAACAAAAGGAAACAGTAAAGGTCTCCTTTTCCGATGGAAGAAAGCTGAATGTCACATCGTTCGAGGATGCAGAAAAACTGGTGAAAGAAACGGAGAAGGAACACTACAACATTCACGTACAAAAAACCGGCTACACCGCTGGCACAAAAGAAACCGTTCATCACAGGCTGACTGAGCTATCCGAGTCATACGATATCAATGAATTCATCGTGCTGTCGCCAATCGTAGATATTGATAAAAGGATCACGTCTATTACTTTATTAAAAGAAGCATTTGATCAAGAACAAACAAACCAAAAACCAATCAATCAAGAGGTGAACGTCTAATGTCAAACAGTCAAAAAATCATTTTATGGAGCAAAAATGGATGCAGTTATTGCAAGGACATTCAATCCTACTTCAACGAACAGCAGATTCCTTTTTCAACGATTGATGTCACAGAGCATGACGATTACAGAAACATTTTAGAAGCAAAATACGGTGTCCGCTATGTGCCTGTAGTTGAGATCAGCCATGAATCCCACGTGTATCAAGCATTGCTGAATCCAGATATCGAGACTTTAAAAAAAGCGTTAATCTGACATTACATTTTGAATGGAGGTTTGTCATGAGTCGAGATATTTTTCGCATCGCTACCGAAGAAGATGCACCAGCTTTTTTGGAATTGCTGTCCAGTGCATTTAAACCACTTGGTGAAATGGGCATCGATTGGCCCTCCACGAACGCCACGCTTGAAATGGTCACAGAAAACATTAAACAGTCCGCTGCCGTTGTATTAGAACGAGACGGCCGGCTCATATCTACCATCACCATACGTTTTCCTTGGGAGAGCACTGAGCCGGTCTCAGGCTATCCATTTGTTTGGTGGTTTGCGACAGCTCCTGATTTAGCCGGTCAAGGGATTGGAAATAAGCTGCTCGATTATGTAGAAAACACCTTGCTTAGGCAGACATATAAAGCGCCTGCATATACACTGGGCACTTCTGGCCGGAAACACCCTTGGCTTTTAGAGATGTACGAACGAAAAGGATATACAAAATATATTGAACGCGAGGCTGAAAATGGAGATTTAGGTGTTTTGATGTATAAAGTGCTTATCCCTGAACGCTTTGATCCAGACATTCTAGGGACACCACCCGCAGAAGAAAAAGTCGAAACGACTTCTACATAGGAGGTGATTCAACGTGGGTGAGTTTTTCAAATGGGAGTACGTGGTCACACTCTTTCCTAAAGTATTATCAGCCCTTCCAACGACCTTGCTGATTGTTTTATTTGCCACTTTGATTGGCAGCTTTCTTGGATTCATCCTTGCTTATTTTCGAATTGAGCGCATTCCTGTTCTGCACCAACTCAGTGCAGTCTATGTCTCTTTTATTCGCGGAACGCCTATCCTGGTTCAAATGTTTATTGTCTTTTATGGTCTGCCAGGTGTGCTCGCAGCAATTGGCCTTGATATCTCCATGTGGAACAAATTGATCTTTCTTTATATTACATATGGACTCAATACAGCTGCCTACTTTTCAGAAATATTCCGATCAGCCTTATCAAGTGTCCCAGCATCTCAATATGAAGCGGCTGCCTCAATCGGGCTGACGAAATGGCAGATTTATAGAAGGACACTCATTCCTCAAGCAGGTAGAATCGCGCTCCCGAATATTGGCGTAGCCATTGTCAACTTATTACAAAATACCTCCCTCGCCTTCACATTGGGCGTGATGGATATTATAGGAAAGGTTCAAACATTAGGGGCTTTATACTATCGCGTATTAGAAGGATACTTTATTGCTGCCGTCATTTTTATTTTGTTAAGTCTGCTGCTGGAAAAAGCGTTTGACCTATTGGAAAAACAGATCAATACACCGAAAACAAGAAAACAGCGTCAGACGACATTCGTTTCCTTAAAAAGACCCGAAACGGCTTTCACAGTCGAAAAGCGTGCGAAGTAAAACGAGGAGGATTTCACATGAAAAATAACAAACAATTCAAAAAACATTACATCATCGGTCTGCTTACACTCGGCTCACTGCTGCTTGCTGCCTGCGGAAATACGGAACAATCGAATGAAGTCAAAGCAGAATCAGCGAATAATGATCCAGATGCGAAGGAAATCATCGTTGGCACAGGGAATGCTTACCAGCCTTTCGTTTACTTAGATGAAAACGGCAAATTAACTGGCTATGAGAAGGCTGTATTAGATGAAGTGGATCAGCTGCTTCCACAATATAAGTTTAAATATGAATCCTTCGAATTCAAAAATATTCTGCCCGCTTTAGATGCTGGTAAAGTAGATCTCGCTGCCCATCAATATGAAATCAATGATGAGCGCCAGAAGAAATATCTATTTGGAAAAGTTGGCTACACAGATTATACAAGCTATGTGGTTGTTGATAAAGCCTCCGGTCATGATTTTCAAAGCCTTGACGATTTGGCTGGACACAAAGTGCACACCTCTACAGGTAGTAATTTCGCTTATCTTCTTGAGCAATATAACAAAAAGCATGATCGGAAAATTGACATTGTCTACGGAGATGGCGGGAACGAGATTCTCGTCAAAAATCTTCAAAATGGCACAGTAGATGCGGCCCTGCTCACAAAGTATGACGTCAACAAGCTAAACAAACAATTTAATGCCAATCTAGTCACCTCTGGAAAGCCTGTAAACGTATCTAAAACGTATTATCTTTATCAAAAAAACAATACGAAACTTCAAAAAGACATTGATCAAGCATTACAAAAACTAATCGATAACGGCAAGCTCGCTGACTTGTCTAAGAAAATATTGGGCGGAGACTTTACTACATCATAAGAAAGGAGCGATCTGAGTGGATTTTGATGTTGCCTTTATGCTGCAGGCCTTTATAGCCGCACTTCATTATTTGCCAACGACATTGCTATTAGGCTTTCTCCCGCTATTATTTGGCTCTGTCTTTGGATTTGGTATTGCCCTTATCCGTTTTTATCAGGTGCCTGTATTGTCTCCCTTGTTCAAATGGTTTGTGGCTATTTTTAAAGCAATTCCGGTTGTCCTGATTTTGCTCGTATCTTATCTGCTTTTTTCCGATTCACTGGACCATTTGGCTGCATCTCTTTCTCTTCAGATTCGTTTCAGTGATTTGGACAGACGATGGATTGCCATTTTCGCCCTTACTTTATATGCCGTAAGCGGGTTATCTGAAATATTTCGAAGCTCTCTCGCATCTATTCCAAAGGGACAATTCGATGCTGCTCTATCCGTTGGTTTCACCAGCAGACAGGTTTTAAGAAGGGTCATCATACCGCAAGTCTTTCCCATCTCCCTTCCAATGCTGAACAACATGCTGATCAGTTTAATCAAAGCCTCTTCTCTCGTTTCTATGGTGTCTGTGGTCGATATTTTAAACGGCGCTTTAATTAAAGCCAATGTGAACTATCGTTATCTTGAAGCATACATCGCCGTTGCCCTGATTTACTGGGCCCTGTGTGCCTCTATCGAAGCCATTACAGCCGGATATGAGAAATATGGACACAAAAACAAAAGGAGACGATTGGCATGATTGCTATCAAACAGGTGCATAAAGCGTTCGGTAAAAATCAGATTCTGAGAGGAATTGATTTAACGGTAGAAAGAGGCGAAGTGGTCGTCATTTTAGGTCCGAGCGGTTCTGGAAAATCAACCTTTCTGCGATGCTTGAATTTTCTTGAGCGTGCAGATCAAGGAGAAATCAGCATTGATCACACGACCGTCAAGTTCAATCAAGCAAGGCCTAAAGACATTCTCGCACTTCGCAGAAAAACCGCCATGGTCTTTCAGCAATACGATCTATTTCTTCATAAAACAGCACTTGAAAACGTCATGGAAGGTTTAGTCATTGCCCGTAAACAACCAAAAGATCAAGCCTATGACACAGCTCTCCAATTACTCACAAAGGTCGGATTACTAGAGAAAAAGGATGCCTATCCACATCAATTATCTGGCGGACAGCAGCAGCGAGTCGGCATTGCACGGGCACTGGCTTTGAATCCAGAAGTCATTTTATTCGACGAACCGACCTCTGCATTAGATCCAGAACTTGTAGGAGAAACGCTTGATGTCATTAAACAGGTAGCACAAACCGGGGTCACCATGATCATCGTCACCCACGAGATGAGCTTTGCCTATGATATTGCTGACAGGGTGATTTTCATGGAGGATGGAGTCATCGTCGAATCAGGTACGCCGGAAGAAGTCTTTGAACAGACGAAAGAAGAACGTACAAAACAATTTTTAGCAAGATTCTCTTATCACCATTCATAAAATACAAGTCGATCCATGCGGTCGGCTTGTTTCTGTACAAAAATAAAAACCAGTCTGTTCTAGCCATCAGCCATCACATACTGGTTCTTCTCGTTAGTTCAATTCCTTCAACTGATCAATATAAGCAAGGGCAGCCTCAAATTCTTCGTCCGTATAACGCTGCTTGCTTTTAATGGTGAAGACCTTTTCCTTTATCTCATCTTCTGGCAGGTCATCAAAATATAAAATCGTTGAGACAAGCTCTAGGAAACGGGACGATTGCTCGTTCATCTGGTGCGTCAGCGCTTTGAGGTCAGGCATGTCCACTTCACATTGATCGAGAAACTCTTTCCCATTGTCCGTCAGCGAATAGCGATATTGATAGTATCCGCCCTTTTTTTCCTTCATTTCGTCCAAGAATCCAAGGTTGCACAGCTCTTCAATTCTGAGCGTCAACTCCTCTGAATAGGGGCCATAAAAATGAAAATCGTATTTCTCGTAAAAAGGCAAATTTAGCTTTTTTGCTATGTAAATCATCTTTTGCAGCTTCTTCCGTCCAACGATTTCCCCTGATTCAGAGAATACCTTCATCAACTTTGCATGCTCTTTCAACAAATTCCCGACATCTCCTTTTTCAGTACTTCTTTATCCCAAACCAAGCAGCTTCATGATCGCCTTCTTTTCTTCAGCTTTTTCCGACATATCTACAATTAAGTCCATCGGGAAATAAAGTTTATGATCGGTTCTTCGTTTACCGGAAATGGCGTCAACAATATCTGACTGTCTCGACAGTTCTTTAATATGACCACTTTGCGTCAAAAGGTGAATTGGCAGCCTCTCTTCTTCCTCTCCTGGTCTATAAAAGTCATAGGGCAAGTCAGAAGACGAGTCGACCACTAAATAGTAGTCAGGATCAATTCCTGCCTCCTTAAACAAGGCGGTCAGCTTGAAATATTTCGTCATTTCTTCATTTGGATTAAACTCTGTATATTGGAACAATCGGCGGTTCATAAAACGGCGGCACAAATCGGCCAGCACGTGATCTTCTTCGTCTTCCCACGCCTGAAAATAAAATAAAACAATGGATTCATCCAGCTTAATATAGTCCTCTGTGGTGACATTTCCCTCAAAAATTGAGTAAAAATGAACTGGGGCATGTGTAAAAATATAACCCGTTTCATGCAGCTCTTTTGCACGATGAAGGATTTTCGTTAAAATGACTTCAGCACTGCGTGTCACTGGGTGGAAATAGACTTGCCAGTACATTTGATAGCGGCTCATAATATAATCTTCTACCGCATGCATCCCGCTCTGCTTCATCACAATCTGATCTTCTCTCGGACGCATCACACGTAAAATACGTTCCATATCAAAGTGGCCGTAGCTGACGCCTGTATAGTAGGCATCACGCTGCAAATAGTCCATTCGGTCGGCATCGATTTGACTTGAGATCAAACTAACCACCTGTTTGTTTTGATACGTTTTGGCAATGACTTCAGCCACATGCTTCGGGAAATCATCACTCACCCGGCGGAGCACTTCATTGACTTCCGTCTGCCCTAAAATAATATCTCTTGTAAACGATTCATGGTCTAAGTGGAAGACCTTTTCAAAGGAATGAGAAAATGGACCATGTCCGAGGTCATGAAGCAAGGCTGCACTAAGTACAAGCTCGCGCTCTCCTTCATCCCATTCAGGCCGCCCTTTAAACACATCATCCACAATTCGTCTCACAATCTCGTATACACCGAGTGAATGATTGAATCGGCTGTGTTCTGCACCATGAAACGTCAAATACGTGGTTCCTAGCTGTTTAATCCGTCTCAGGCGCTGAAATTCTCTTGTTCCTATTAAATCCCATATTAATGCGTCCCTTACGTGAACATAACGGTGCACAGGATCTTTAAATACCTTTTCCTCAGATAATTTACCTTTTGGATACGCCATCGTTTCGTCCCTCTTTTTTTAAGACGTGTTTCTATTATATCGGGTAACTTTTTCCGAAAACATCCTTGAATTTGCTGGTGAATGTGTTCTCAAAGATTGCACGGACGTAAAAAGCCCGACCTGACAGGGACGGACCTCTTTTTAGGTCGACTGAACACATTCAGTGACATTTATTTGACTTTTTTTTGAACCTTTTCGAGTAATTCATCTTCTGTTGGTGCGGATAATGGGCGATTGTTCACAAACGCAAAAGCCTTTTTTCGTCCTGGACCACAATAGGATTGACAGCCAATCTCAATTTTTGCATCAGGGTCAACCGATTTGAGTCGAGGCAATAACGTCTTTAGGTTCGTCGCATCACAATCGTCACATACGCGAAACTCATTAGCCATGGTCTTACGCTTCCTTTCAATGATGATACTTCATTCTATATGAAACAGTTGGACAGCCAATCGTGAATAATATACCACCCAACATTGTACATCGAAGCGGCTGGACTTGCAAGACGCTTTGCCGCCCCAATGACGCGCTTACATAAAAGCTAGTATTTTCCACTATCCTTTTAGCAAACTTGTATAAACCTTCTTGAACTTGGCTAATCTAATACCATCAAATCATATGGGGGTTTAAACACATGTCAAAACAAAGACAAGATGCTTGGTCAGAGGAAAATGATCTCCTCCTGGCAGAAACCGTCTTACGTCACGTCAGAGAGGGCAGTACACAGCTAAATGCGTTTGAAGAAGTAGGAGACAAGCTGAACCGCACCTCCGCAGCATGCGGATTTAGATGGAACGCTGTCGTGAGGCATCAATATGAAAAAGCGTTGGCACTAGCCAAAAAACAACGAAAACAACGGATGCGTGCACTTGGCAATGGCCAGCCTGCGAAAAAACGATTACTTTATCAGCCGCAAGTAGAAGAAACGGTCACTCAGGAGGAATTCTCACAGGAATTGGAGCCAGCAAAGGAAGAAACATTTGCACCAGCTGCTGAAACTGCCGAACAGCTTCAGTTTGTGGATCAAAGCTACAATGAAGAGTTAGCTAGTTTATCACATTTATTGTCACAGGCTTCTCCTGCCCCAAATACCGCAGAGAAAAAGCCGGAAGCGAATCCATTTAGGCAGCATCAAGAATTAACCATCGACGATATCATTGATTTCTTACGCCGTTATGAAGGCGATGGTCAGCAATCCACTGCCTTACGTATGGAAAACAGCCGCTTAAAAAGAGAAAACAATGAGCTTTCTCATAAAGTCTCGCAGCTAGAAGCTGAAGTAAAAAAGCTTGAAAAGGATCAGCTCACGATTCAAGAAGATTATGAAACACTCGTCAAAATCATGAACCGTGCAAGAAAACTAGTTTTGTTTGAAGAAGACGATAGTGCCGCACCAACCTTTAAAATGGATCGGAACGGCAACCTCGAAAAAATGGCAGAATAACAAAAAGTGCTCCCCGCCTCGGGAAGCACTTTTTTAAATGCCCAAAAATAGCATCACACTAAAAAGGACATTGATCAAAAACACGAACATAAAAATATACCTGACCTGCCTTACTTGAAAATCACCAAACATAAAAATATAAAGACCTGCGATGCCAAGTGTCAGTACAGGCTGAAGAAATGGCACTAAAAGCGAAATGCCGTAGCCGGCTCCCATGATGACAGGAAGCCATAGTAAATAGAGGTAACCGCCATTTTTGGATTTCAAGAAACCACTCCCTCTCTTTCTTCTATCTGCTTGATTTCAGGCTGAACAAACTTGAGTCCGGCTATTGTGCGGCCGCGTTTTTGTGATGTCCAAACCACAATCGCCGGCTGCTCTGTCAGAGATTCTGTATCAATGGTGATTAGCACTTTGTCATGTAATTCAATTGAAGCTTCAGACTCGATTTTACACCCAGATAAACTAATATCATGTATGTTCACCAGCACCTTCTCTTCTAACCGGTCCTCATAGACTAGCGTGCCTGCCACACCTTGCAATGGTCTTCTCATCCATTTGCGCCGAATAGCCTTTGGTACTTTCTCCGTTTCTCTTACAAAGCGGAGAAATGTCCGAACAGCATAGGATTTTTTCTCACGATCCGTTATCGATACGTGCTCTCGTGTGAATAAGAAGCGGATCAGTGATAGGTACTGTGATTTTTCTGTGTCAGTAAAAGCCACACCAACCATCAGCTTGTCTCCCTCCGGATGACTCCAGACCACATCACATGCCACACTTTCATTCTCTGAAAAGAATAATTGCATTTGTCCTTGATTTAGAGAAGAAGCTTGATCCAATGGAATGGATAGACGCGCACCTGAATCACTCATATCTAGTAGAAAACAAGCAATCGACTCATCTTGATGATCGGAACGAAGATGCCCCTCTTTTTCAATGACAAACCGCTCTGATTTTCGATAACGCGGACGATCAAACGCCACAATAAGTGCCATGAACAGCCCTGCACCGTTATAAAGTACCCAAAAAATATTAATCAACGTGAGATCAGCATTCATCGTCCCATTTACCTTCATATCGTATCCTATTTTCACAAGGACTAGCAATGAGAGGAGCAAGAAGATCAAATGAGGAATCATCGTTTTCAAATGAAAATGTCTCTTGTCCGTTTGAATTCCCTTCGGTGTGACAAGAAATTCAACCCTCTTCTTCAAAAACAGCTCACTTAAAGCCACACCAGCCAGGTGGAATGCCATAGAGCTTTCGTAAATATGACTCCAAAACATACTTCTTTTTTGATTCGACACCAGTTTAAACGCTAAGTACGAACTAAAGAACGCCGGCAGCCAAAACATGAAAATGGACTGAAAATCTGCCCAGAAACTTTGAATACCAAATAATAAAAACAATATCGGTGTAAGAATGTAAATCATTTTAAACAAACCGTTAAACCAATACACAATGCCATCTAAATAAAGAACGCGCTGCATAAGCGTTAAGCCGCGAACCTTCAATGGATTAAACTTACGGGCGCACTGAATGTTCCCTCTCGACCAGCGGTCTCGCTGCTTTAACAGATCAAGCCAGCTTTCAGGTGCCAGACCGACAGCTAATACCTCTCCGACAGACACAGATTTGAACTTCCCTTGGAGAAGCATTCCTGTCGCCATGTCTTCTGTAATCACTCCAGTAGCAAATCCGCCAATTTCCTCTAATGCTGTTCTTCTAAATACCGTATTACTCCCGACATACATGACCGCATTGAATCGATCTTTACCAGCTTGGAGGGTTTGCATGAAGAAGTCCTGCTCATTTGGAATTCGATCCTTCGAGAACATATTATATTGGAAAGGATCTTCGTTATAAAACGCCTGTGGAACTTGAACAAATGCAGTCGCTCCATCATGAAAGTAAGGCACTGTCTTTTCTAAAAAGGCAGGAAGCGGGACCATATCAGCATCAAGTGTGAGAATCAACTCCCCATTCGTTTGAGACATCGCATGGTTTAAATTCCCCGCCTTAGCAAACTTGTTATCTGTTCTAGTCAGATAATGAACACCAAACTCAGAAGCAAGCTGCTCTACAGACTCCCTCTTGCCATCATCACATAAATAAATATGGACGCTGCCTTTTGGATAAGACAGATTCAAACAACCTGCAACCGTGCGTCTTAGCACTTCAATTGGTTCATTATATGTAGCTATGAAAATATCAACTGTTGGCAGCCTTTCAAGATCACTGATCATGACTTGTTTCCGATTTGAAGGCTTCCAAACAAGTGTATAAAACACAAGCAGCTGTAAAAATCCAATACATTCACAGGCCACAAGCAAGATGCCCATTATCATATTAAATGTACCTTCATGCGGCAGTGTAAAGAAGAGACGCCAGCAAATATATGCAGCATTTGTTAACACACAGAGCACAATGATGATTTTTTTAATCGCAGAGGCTATCGGCTGAATACGATACATCACATACAACAAAGACAAAACACAAAGCATAAACAGCGGGTAATACGTGGTGATGAATGACAATACATTTTCCTTCTTTCTTATGTCATAAAGGACTATCACATATATAAAATTTCATAACAAAGGAGGGGATTCTTCCATTACATTGCCCCTCCATTTCTACATAAATCATTTCCACAATCTATCTAACTGATTTGAATAAAAATCAATCGCCTTTCGATAACTTAAAATAGCAGGATCTTTTGTCGTTTCAGTTAAACAGTTCAGTAATATTTCCATCGCTTTGCTATGTTCCTTCAAATTATACAAAGTCATGGCATAAAACGTTTGAATGGCTTTATTATCCGGATAAGTTTCCATCGCATGTAGGAATATCTGTTTTGACTTTTCATATTCCCCTAAGGTTCTGTATGTACTTCCTAACCCTAGTAAAGCGTCTTCTAGTTCTTCTCCTAGCTGTTTAATTGATCGAAGGAGCTAAAATCCTATTAAATCCAATATTATATATGTCTCGCATGAAAATAACGGCGTACTGGATCTTTAAATACTTTTTCCTTAGACTATTTCAAATTTTTGGATTACCCATCGTTTCTTCTCTCTTTTTTATATTTCTATTATATCGAATAATTTTTTTCGAAAACAGCTTTAAATTTGCAGGTGAATGTGTCCATAAATAGCATCACACTTTAACAAAAATTTCGAACATAAAAAGATAAATACCGGCATTGGCCTTGCCGGCTCCCATGAGGACAGGAAGTCATAGTAAATAAAGGTAACTGATTTTTTGGGATTTCATCACAACTTCTCCTTTTTAATCATCTGTAACTAATAAACTAAAAATGAATTTATTTGAAATAATGTTAATTTATAATAAAGAATACCGATATACATATTAATAATTAAAAGGGAGTTGTTAAATATTGAGGAAAATATTATTTGGGTTAGTGACCATTATTTTTTTAAGTACTATCTCCTTTAACGCACAAGCAGCAGATGAGCCAAGTAATTCAATTGAATTAAAAAGAAGTAATGCTTTTTATTCACCAGATGAAGCTATGACAATTATTACACATGCAGAGGATCGACGATTGTATAAAGTCTCCCTTGGCATGAATAAGACAGAAAAACTAACCCTGCGCTCTTCTAAAACATTTGATGTCAAAATTACTAATCCTAATAGTGAAATCATTTCAGAAAGTAGAGGAATAGGAAGAAGCACGATTAATGAAGAAGGAACAGCTCAAGTTGAATTCCCAACGGATACAGTAGGAGATTATTTAATTTACATTGAACCTTCTGATGATAAAAAAAATCAATTTCCCTATGAATTAAATGTTACTGTAGGTATGCCTGTTTTATACCCTATTCCGGCCTCCTCGGTTATGGAAAAAAGGATTACGCTTAATCAAGCTTCGATTACGTCATTTAATAAAACTAGCTCGCTACAATATTTCGACCTATCCAATGACAGTTCAATTCCGAATAATAGCTACATAATAGAAGTTAGAACTGATGGTCCTGACAGCGGTCGAAATTCATTAAGTTTATATACATTGAAACGAAGTATACGTCCAAATTCTAGTATGACCTGGATTAACACAACGTACCCTAATTTCAAAGTTTACCCAGCTTATTATCCAAATGGATCATGGAATCCTGTTAAACAGAAGTATGCTTTCCGAATCTCTGCATTAACATTTAATCAACCTGGAATATACACTTTTGATCCTAACATTTATATTGGCTATAAAGTTGAATTAAAATAATAGAGATAGATCGACAAAATGACTCGATTGTTTTGTCGATCTAAAATATATTTAAAAAATTTACTTCTCCTTCACGAAAACACCTTTTCATTCCTCTCAATCATCCGCGTCATGTTTTTCTCAAATTCCAGCTGTTCTTCTGCGTTCAATCCTGACGCTGTAAGCTGATCACTGAGCTTTTGAAGCTCCTCTAGTAATAAACGCATGAGAAGCGTACAATCAATCGGTTCACCGATTAATTCTGATAAGGATGCCATCGTATCCGGCTGTATATCAGGAAATACTGCCTTCACTTCTTGCCGTTTATGCTTTAAGGCGGCGTCATAAAAACGGCGGATCAAATCGGCACGTTCACGCCCGCTTCCATCTGCACACAAATAGATTTGCACAGCGACCCCTCCGCGTAATCTACGCTGAGAAATGCCGGCAAATTTCTTTCCATTGATACTCAAATCGTAGCTGCCTGGACAGTAAGAGCCGACAATTTCATAGGCTTCAATGTCCACCTCGTACATTGACAGCATCCGGCGGATCAATTCCACCATCGCATCATACCCGCGGTCAATATCAATGCCCTTCTTTTGTTCAGCAAAGATTAAAGACACATTCAGTACGCCTTCATCCAGTACCACAGCAAGACCGCCTGAGTTGCGCACAATTACGCGATAGCCCTCTTCCTCAAGCAGCTTTACGCCATCTTGGAGAAATGGAAGTCTTGTATCCTGAATCCCAAGCACAATCGTATTGTGATGCACCCAAGAACGGGCTGTCGCTGGTGAGAGACCCTTCCCCACCGACGCGCAAAGCGTATCATCCATCGCAAAGGATTGCTTCGGGTCTACATAGAGACCGAGACTCGACTGATCGATGATACGCCATGTCGGCTGTGTCAATAACTCAATAGGTTCATTTTTCATGTCCTGCATATCCTCTCGTTCATAAACTGTGTTTATTATAACATGGGAGGAATGGAGGGAGAATGCAAAAAAGCTCCATAACATTTGGCGTCACAGAGCGTTTCAGTTAGATGATTTTGTTTTCTTATTCTTCCTTTTCGAGATGAAATAAAAAGCTGCAATTAAAACGACAGGAACCCCAACCACGAGGCATGCAGCGATCAATGTATTCCACGGCAAATTGATCATCTCCTTAATAGACTAAACTTCTATGAAACAGCCCTCATTTACCCAGCTCAACAAGTCTTCAGCCACCAATTCCGCATGCTGAGGGTCCATCACACCAGCACCGACGATCCACACTTTTTTCTCCTCTTCTGCCTGCCGCATGAGAAGTACTCGCCCGCCGCCATCATCGCCAATGGCTACATAGCCGCTCGCATAATGATGGACTTCCCACGTTGCATTGCGTTCCACTATGTCCTCAGTTCCGTATAGTAGAACGTCACCTCCAACAGAACATCCATTTGTCTGTTTCAACAATTCCTTATAAGCATGGGGCAGTTGCATGTTTAGCTGGGATTCTGCCTCTTTGATATGTATGTCACTTGCTGGTTTGTTCACGTGCAGATTTGGAATTTGAGGTAAATTGAGCATTTTAAAGCCTCCTCTATGTTAAGCAGCTGATTTTTTCATGACCCTTTTATACATCTTTAAAAGAAAATAGCCTCATCTAGAACTATAGACAGCCATTTTATCTATTACAGCATTTCTTTTAGCAAGCTCTCTGCTTTATGTAATTCATCTAGAAAGGGGTTTAAATAATCATTGTAACTATCCAAATAAGCTCTCACCCCGCCAATGATCAACATCTTTTGGAGATCTTCATTGTTCTGAATGATCCTTTGTGCATCCTTATATCTTTTGTATATTAATTGGAGAACACCTTGATTGATCTCTTGTGAATATTCTTTTTCTAGAATGTTGATGACCGATTGGATTTGTTTCGTTAGGTGTTGTTTTTTGTTCATTGAACGCTCCTTTTTTCGGTGTTTTGTTCACAAACAAAGCTGAAGCTCCAATCTTTATAATGTGAATATAGAAAAGCCCCTCTTACAAAAGGCTTTGGTTTTAATTTAAAAATGTCTATTGTTTTTCGTCTAGGGCTGAACCCCATAATTTATGACCGTTTGCTAAATACACTACATTGGGTGGATCATCATAAAGGGATATTTCCACTAAAGATCTTCCTTCTTGTTTCAACCAATCATATACTCTGCTATCTTTATTTGGAAATGACATTATGTTCTGAACTCTAAAAGCAACGGCATAATATTCATAGTAATTGATATCATCATCATCTAAACCATTATCTGTTTCGTAAAGCGTTTCTGGTTTACCTATAATCTTTAGTCCACTTTCCCATTCTAATCTCAGTTCTTCCCCACCATGTTCATCTAATGTTTTTATTAAAGAGTTATATTCCATAAAATTCACCTTTTTTCTATTCTAATGGTTTTGCAGGGACTATATGAGCACCATCTTTTGAATAATGTATTGTGCCTCTGGTTGTCTCTATATATTTATCAGTTTTCATATCATATGTTTTTCCTATCTTTTGACCAAAATCTATAACTTCTCTTCCATTTTTTAGAAATTCGCCTTTACCAGCATATTTATCCAGCAATTCTTGTGCCTTTTTATTATCTCCGTAAAAAATGCTTTTCTTTTTTCCATTTGCTACTTCTTGCTTGTAATTTGGTGTTTCTGGAATATGTTTTTCTTGAGCTCCTGATTTTACTTTTGCTGGGAAACCATTTACTTCACGGTAAGGTCCTTTAGGTACGGATTGTTTTCCGTAAGCAGGTGTTTTAACCCTCTTCACATTCTTCCCTTGATCCAACCTAAAAACATATTTCCCAACCTTCACTATTTTCGTGATTGGGATGGTAGAGGCTGCGGATAAGGCTCGGTCTGTGCTACTGATGTTTTGGCTGGTTTCTGGGTCTTTGCCAGTAACGGCTCGGTAGCCGTCGTAGATGCCGCTGTATTCTAAGATGATGTTTTCGGTAGTTAAGACAACTTCACCGTCTAATATGCGTTTAGCGTTGCCACGGCTGCGGCTTTCTGGAATTTTGTCGACTTCTTCTATTCTTATTTCGCCGTTTGCGATATAAGTTCGGATGATTTGTTTATTGGCGTAAACGGTGTATCTTCCGCCAATAAAATCAATATCCGATGGGTCTGTGACGACTTCATCTGCGATGTCGAATTCTTTTAACTTTTTAATGCCTTTTACGTTGAATAGTTTACCATTTATGACCCTGATGTCTCTATGAATCTTGTTTTTCCCGTTCACGGCTTCCCTTTGCAATGTCGTAAGCGACGGATCGTTTGCTGTGATTTGTTTACTGATGTTTTTATGGGTGTCATTCCGAACAACCGTCTCCACATTCGCTTGTTGTTTCTCTTTCAGTTTCTTCAGCATGATGATCATTGGATTGTCTTTTGGGTTGTCTATTTTGTCGTTCAATCCACTGATAGTGCGGCTTACTTTTTCTTTTTTTCCATCTTTGAAAATAGATCCCTTTTGATAGCTCGTGATGTCGATTCTTGGGCCGGTGAACATGGTACTTAAGGTATCTATGTATTGCTTCATTGTTTGAAGGGAGCTTTTGGTTTCATGTAAAGCACTTGTCTGCTCCCTGTCAAATGCATGAAGCAGACCAATGGTTCTTGATGTCTCAAGCCATGCCTTTTGATAATTTTGCTGAAAAGCTGATTCGTCTACTCTTGGCAAGTGAACAATATGACCAACTCTGCCGATGGCGTGGTTTACCTCTGATACGATTTCAGAAATCGTACGTTCAGCTTTTTTTAAGCCTTGATCAAGATCATCTTCGATAAACGCTTGTGAGATAAAGCCGTGCTCGTTTGATTCTAGTGCATGAAGAGCCTGCTTTGTGTTTTTTAATGCAGCGCTATATTCCTCAATGACGACCTGAAAGAATTGCAGGAAGGGAATATGGCATTCTGTATAGAAGGCGCGGATGGCTTGTCCTGCCTCTCCCTTTAGTGCGCCATCGAGTGAGATGATGTGATAGATTTGTTTTTCTAAGGAGCTGATTTGCTGTGACTGCTGCTTTAACGTATTCAGCGTTTGATTTATTCCGTTTATTAGCGCAAAGGCGTCAAGGGTTTTCATTGCGTTCTCCTTTATTTTCTTTTACTGCTAGAAGCAAGCGCCTTGTCCGTTTCAATCATGGTGTTCACCGCTTGTTCTGTTTGTACAAGCTGTTTCTGAAGGATGCCTATATAGGAATTACTTAATTCGTTCAACTGTTGATTGATCTTTTCTAATGAGTCTGCCGTCAGGAGCTGATTTTTTCCTTTGATGGTTGTTGGAAGGGCTGCATTCATTTGAGCGCCTGATTGTTTTGCTTGCTGTAATACTCGTTTGACCTGACTGGCATCTATTTTAATTTCCCTCGTCATGTGACTACCCTCTTTTTTCTTCCAGTTGTTTCTGCTTTTCTTTCTCTATTTTTCTTTCAACCGAATGAATTTCATGTTCTAACGATTGGATCTCTGATGTTAGGTCATTGATTTTCTCATCAATTCGATTTAATAAATTGGTTAGCTGTACACTTTTTATCTCTTGACTGGCGGAAGCCATTTCGTCTCGAATGTCATCAAACGTGTCTGCCAAATGGCCAAACCATGTATGTGATGTCAGATCTGGATGAGTGATTTTCTTGCTGGCATCTGACAGGGTTGATTTTGCCTCTTTAATTTCTTTGCGGCACATGTTGAGTTCGATGATTTGTTCTTTTTTTATAGATATATCTGCCTTTAATGAATACAAGGCTGTTTTATAACCGATGATTGCTCCAGATATCGTCAAACACCTCTATCCCTTAAATAGTCCTCCGTTATGTTACCATTTACTAGCACAAGAGGCATATGATTGAAAGTGAATTTACCAAAAAATGAATCGTACGTATTGGGTTTTAATACCTATTTCTCGCGCACAAAAAAGCTGAATTCATTTTCTGAATCCAGCTGTTTATTGCTTATTTGAGCGAATCACTCGCTGATGCTGATGGATGATCGCTAAATGAGGTGTCTTTCTTTTCAGGAATATAATTGAGAGAGAAACCAACAAGACTAAAAAAGGCACTTAACACCAGTGTTGGGTTTTTGAATAGATTCGTACTCGCAATAATCATATCTCCCTTTTGCAAGACAATCCCTAGTATTTGACCGAATACCAACAGGGCTCCTGACGTTAAGAACAGGACAAGCAGCACTTTAAATAATAATTCCATTAATGCTCTCATGTGTTTCTCCTTTCTATACTGGAAGTAATCCCATTCCGATGAGCCAGCCAATTCCCACGATCGGCAGCATATAGTAGAGAATCAGTGGTATAAAGGTTTTCTCAGGTTTGGCTCCTGCAAGACCTGAAGCAATGAAAATCGATCCTGATGCCGGCGGGGAAGCGCCTTCTGTCGATGAAAAAGCAAGAATGGCGACAACAGCCACAACTGGATCAACTCCGACTGAGACTAAAGCTGAAAACGAGACAAGTCCAACAGCTGTTAATGTAGCTGTTGAAGATAATGGCCCAGCCACCAGCGTGACAAGAATTCCCACAATGAGCACCATAAGCCACTTCGGAATGGTAAGTACTGATGTGATTTGCGTCAAATCTTCTGCCAATCCTAATTCAGCAAGCACCTGACTTGCCGCAACAGCAAACAGCATCAAGGCACCAATCGTTGTAAACTTAGGAATAGCAGACTTGAAAAACTGAGACCAATCTAGTGCAGATGCCTTTTTTCTCCCGATCGTTAAACTAATCAACATCATGAGAATCGGAATCCACGTAATTAAAGAAATTTGATCCATTGCCTCTGGTCCAATGTTTGGATTACTTTTTAAGTAGTTTGCCAGCGGACCTATTGTGATAATGATAGGAATCAAGGCACCGAAAAAAATAAAGATCGACTTCCACCCTTGTTTCACAGCTTCCCTAAAAGGAAGAATATCATCTGGCGGCATGGCCTGAATTTTATTCTTTTTCACCAGAATATACACCAAAATAAATCGGTATACGACTTGATATAGTCCTCCTATGAGAAGCGCAATATATAAATCTCCCTCCGATACAAGGGCTGCAATTGGTGCAAACCCCAGCATGATAAACATGGAAGAGTTCGGAGGCAGTGCTGCTCCAAGTCCGCCATTCCCTGCTAAAATGGTCGCTGTATGGGTTCGGCTCCAGCCTGATTTAATCATCCAAGATGCCGTGATAGAGCCAGTGGCAGCTGTGTTTGCAGAATTTGAACCTGAAAGAGCACCTAAGACTGCTGAGCCTAACGTACTCATATAAGCCGCTCCACCAGGAAGTTTACCTACAACCGAATTTAAGATTCGCAAGAGTGCATGAATTAATTCCAGCTTTTCAATTAAATAAGCCATGAATACAAATGCGACAGCTGCATAGAGCACCTCATATGTGGATGCGAATTTTAATCCATCCCAGAAAAGTCTTAATGCATCCAATCCGCCAAATAATGTGGTTGCAATAAAGCCTAATAGCATGGCTTCTCCCATATTCCGTTTCACGACGACATTCCATATAATAATGACAGCTATGAATACAATCAACGCAATAAAACCCATATCGTTTTTCGCCTCCCCTTTGTTAAATAAAACGCTTACAATTTATTACCCCTGCTGCATCACGTCAATAACTTCTTCCCAGCTGTCCGGCTTTTTCCCATTAAACCGTTCAACGAATTGAAAGTCTGCTAATCTCTCTAGCTTCTGTTGCGCTGCCCGAGACATGCTGGCATCAACCTCTGCTTCATCTAACATTTCAATAGAGCCAAGAAGCTCGATCGCTCGTCGTTTTGCATGTAATGCACTCCCTGTCACAAGACGGTTCATGGTCTCTTCAAAACTTTTGCTATCCATTGTATCGCTTAATGAAGAAATCACTTGTTGTTCCACATTATATTTTTTGGAAATTTCCAAAAATTCAATCATGAGACCAACGATCCCCTTCATATAAACACTTCTGATCAGCTTTAAGGCAGAAGCATCTCCTGGCTGGTCACTGATTTTTGTGATATTCATGCCATAAGCATTCATTACTTTCATGAATTGGTCAGTTCCACTTCCGCTTGCCGTGATCGGAACCTTGTGTTTGTTGACTGGAAGAGGCCCTAGCATGGCAGCATCTACGAATAGAGCTTTTTGCTTTTCAATTTCATTGGCCACTTGCTTTTTGATGTCTGGTGTTGATGCTGACACATCTACATATAGTTGATTCTTTTTCAAACTTCCCGATACAGATTGGGCCACTTCTAAAGTTTTATTTGCTGGCACAGCAGCAATGACAATATCAGATTTCTCAATGACTTCGCTGATACTGCTGGTTAATTGAACTCCTGTCTGCGATGCTTTCTCTTTCAACGCGCCAGCTAATTTCTCATTTTGTAATAGTACATCATACGCGTAAAATTGATCTAATCCTTCTGTTTTCAATCCCGTTGATAGCTCATATGCTGCTTCTCCATAACCGATAAAGCCTATCTTCATCACCGATTCTCCCCTATCCCTGAAATTTTTTCATTCTGCCTTCCAGCCATGCTGGTGCTAAGAGACTGATGTCTTGCTTTCCTTCGTCCACATACTGTTGAATCGTTTTTAATCTCTGATTTTCATACGCTTGTTTCTCTTCCGCTAGTGTGAGCAGGTGTTCCGCCTTTTCCTGTGGAACGATGACGACTCCATCATCGTCAGCAATGACTAAATCACCTGGTGCTACTTTAACACCGCCGCACGAGATGGTTTGATTCAATTCCCCAGGACCATCTTTAAAAGGTCCGTTTGGCATAAACCCCTTACTGTATATCGGAAATGCCAGCTCCTCTAAAGAGAGTTTGTCGCGAACAAGCCCGTCTATCACGATCCCTTCTATACCTACAGCCTTTGCTGAATGTGCCATCAATTCCCCTAAATATGCATGACCTTTATGGTCTTTTCCATCAACAATCAGTACATCTCCTTCTTTAGCAGAGTAGATCGCTTGATGAAGAAATAAATTATCCCCTGGCCGTAAGCTAACGGTAAAAGCTGTCCCTACTATATTCATGCCTCTTGCAACAGGTTTAATTTGATGATCCATCGCTCCGGTGCATCCCATCACGTCTGACAGCAAGGTTGAGTTAAGCTTTCTTGCCCGATCTATTAGATCATTTGACACGAATTGAACAGTACTCATTGTTTCCATCATCCCCTTTGAGTTATATTCGTTACATTAAACTTTATTAAAGTAATATATATTACTTTCGTGACACGATCATACCATCTCGATTTTATTTAGTAAAGCGCTTTCATAAAAATTAAATGAAAAAAATGAGTCACCACACGACTAATGTGTTGTGTGATAACTCATTTTCGTTAACATATGATTGATTTGATCTAAACGAGGTTTTGTCCTTTCAGGGTCATTAATGGCTAAGGCACTTAAAATATAATCTACGATAAAGATAGCAGATACGACAGAGTTATGAGAGCCCACACTTGCTGAGGAACATGGTAATACATATTGTGCATACTTAGTTAATGGGGAGCTGTAGCTGTCTGTAATTAAAAGCACTTCCACCCCATATGACTTCGCTGCCTCCAGCAAGTCCTTTATACGCTTTGCATAGCGAGGATAGCTGACCGCTATAATGAAATCATTAGATTGAAAATGAACGAGATCATCCACCCAGTCGCTTTTGTCCGCATCAATATATTGACAGTTCCCCAATAGCCGATTGATTCCAAATGACAGATACTCGCCAACAGGTCTTCCACTTCGGACACTTGTACACAGAACATGGCGGGAGCTGGCTATTTTTTCAACAATATGCTGAAAGGTTTCTTCCGTGATATTGTCTAAAGCGTACTGGATATTTTGAAATTGCAGGTCTACATGATTATGCAAAAGCTTACTTTTATTTGAATGCTTGAGGTTCGCTTCAAGTCTCGTTTGAGGGGCGGCTTTATGCTTCATATTTGATTGAAGCTCTTTTTGAAGCTCAGAGAAACCGGAATACCCTACAGCAGCAGAGAATCTCATGATGGTAGCTGTACTCGTCCCAACTTTTGAAGCCAATTTATCTACGGTTAAAAACGCGACCTCCATCGGATTGTGCACGATATAATCTGCAATTCTCCTTTGTGCCTCTGTTAATCCCGCGACCTTATGCTGAAGCTTATGTATGAAATCGTCCATTATTGCACCTGCCCATTCTATCGGCTTTATCTACGATCAAATTTTTTCTTTTCCCCCTATATTGTACACATTTGTCATCAAAAAAACAGCCAGCACGAATCTATCGTACTGGCTGCCTTTGTCGAGATCATTATAATGCTTGAGCTGCTGTGATCAGCGCAAGGTTGTAAACGTCTTCGGCATTACAGCCTCTTGAAAGATCGTTTACTGGCTGGTTTAAGCCTTGCAGGATTGGACCTACAGCTTCAAAGTTACCTAAACGCTGTGCAATTTTGTAGCCAATGTTTCCAGCTTCGAGGCTAGGGAAAACAAATACGCTAGCGTCGCCTTTGATCACGGAATCTGGCGCTTTTTTCGCTGCTACTGAAGGAACGAAAGCTGCATCAAATTGGAATTCTCCATCAAGTACAAGCTCAGGTGCCTTTTCTTTTGCAATGCGAACTGCTTCAGATACTTTTTCTGTTTCGTCTGATTTTGCTGAGCCTTTTGTAGAGAAGCTAAGCATTGCCACACGTGGTTCGATATCAAACATTTTTGCTGTGTTTGCACTTTCGATCGCAATTTCAGCTAGATCTTGGCTGTCTGGAGCAATGTTGATTGCACAATCAGCAAACACATACTGCTCTTCGCCGCGAGCCATAATGAAGACGCCAGATGTTTTCTTTACGCCTTCTTTTGTTTTAATGATTTGAAGTGCTGGACGCACTGTGTCAGCAGTTGAATGTGCCGCACCGCTCACAAGTCCGTCTGCAAGACCTTTATATACAAGCATTGTACCGAAGTAGTTTTCATCTAGTAATGCTTTTCTTGCTTGCTCTTCTGTTGCTTTGCCTTTACGTCTTTCGACGAAAGCTTGTACAAGCTCTTCAAAACCTTCATATGTATGAGGATCATACACGTCAACACCAGCAAGTGTAAGACCTAATTCTTTTGCTTTTGCTTCGACTTCTTGTTTTTTACCTACCACAATTGGCTGTAATACTTTGCCATCTGCTAGTTTTTGAACGGCTGTTAGAATGCGTTCGTCCATTCCCTCAGGAAAAACAATCTTTACTCCTTTACCTGCAACCTTTTCCTGAACTGTTGAAAAAATATCTGCCACTACAATACCCTCCTTGATTTTACAAAAAAAGCGTTCTCTTTTAAGCATACTCTTCTTCTACCTAAATTCAAACTACCAACTTATATTATAGCGCTTACAAATTAAATTCTTATTTTTCAAACTAATTTAATCAATTTTGATAAAAGCTGTTTTCTTCGTTCAAGTTTTGATCACATCTCCATTTGGACAAACTATGTTATAGTTGGAACAGATGGAAAACTGTTAATAGGAGTGAAAGAAATGAGCGAACAACATACAACAAATGAAGCAGCTCAAACACTAGATGGCTGGTATGCGCTGCATGATTTTAGAACGATCGACTGGACAGCTTGGAAGCTGCTGACAAGTGATGAGCGCCAAGCGATTATTCATGAGTTCACAGGTCTATTGGAAAAATGGAAAACAGCTGAGCAAGATAAAGCTGGAAGCCAAACAATCTATAGTATTGTCGGCCAAAAAGCAGATATTATGCTCATGATTTTACGTCCGACAATGGAAGAACTAGGTGAAATTGAACTTGAATTCAACAAAACACGACTAGCAGAGTTTACGATTCCAGCTTATTCGTATGTTTCAGTTGTTGAGCTCAGCAACTACTTAGCAGGAGGCGGCGATGGCGGAGATCCTTACGAGAACCCGCATGTACGTGCGCGCCTATATCCAGAACTTCCTTCTTCTCAATACGTTTGCTTCTATCCAATGGATAAAAGACGTTCTGGCAATGACAACTGGTATATGCTTTCCATGGATGAGCGTAAATCTCTTATGAGAAGCCATGGCTTAATTGGCCGAAGCTATGCTGGAAAAGTAAAACAGATCATTACAGGTTCTGTTGGTTTTGATGATTATGAGTGGGGCGTTACCCTTTTCTCTGATGATGTGCTCCAATTTAAAAAATTGGTTTATGAAATGCGCTTTGATGAAGTCAGTGCACGCTACGGCGAATTCGGTTCCTTCTTTGTTGGAAACCGTTTAGCAAACGAGCAGCTGGCGTCTTATTTCCATGTATGATAAACTCTTAAGGCTTCGGATCTTTCCGAAGCTTTTTTATGTATTTGTTTAGAAAGGTGATCACATCATGAGAAACTTCCCCATCGCTATTTTTGCATTAACGCTCGGTGCGTTTTCGATTGGCATGACTGAATTTGTCATCATGGGACTTTTGCCAAATGTCGCAAACGATCTTCATGTATCAATTTCTGCTTCAGGACAGCTGATTACTGGATACGCACTTGGTGTCGCAGTTGGCGGACCTATATTAACGTTATCGACTGGGAAAATGTCGAGAAAACGTCTCCTCATTCTGTTAATGATTCTTTTCGTGGCGGGAAATGCTGCTGCCGCTGTCTCGACCTCTTATGGTCTATTAATGGCCGCCCGTATTTTAACGTCATTTGCTCATGGAACGTTCTTTGGCGTCGGAGCCATTATGGCTGCACGGCTTGTGCCTAAAGAGAAAAGTGCAAGTGCGATCAGCTTCATGTTTACAGGACTGACGGTAGCCAATGTACTCGGTGTGCCGTTCGGTACCTTTATCGGAAATCAATTCGGCTGGCGTATGTCTTTTCTAGTCATTGCCGTCATTGGTCTCATTTCCTTAATCGGTATCATCAGCTTAGTTCCGAATCAATCAAAGGAAGAAGTATTGGATATTCGAAATGAAGTATCCGTCTTGAAAAAACCACAGGTACTCGTTTCCTTTGCGATGACCATCTTTGGTTTTGCTGGTGTTTTTACAGCATTTACGTATATCAGCCCAATCCTGCTGCAAGTCACTGGCTTTCAGGAAAATGGGGTAACGCTCATCCTTGTCCTATTTGGACTTGGGGTCACCATCGGGAATTTAGTTGGCGGAAAGCTTGCTGACTGGAAGCTGATGCCGAGTATTATGGTGACACTGATCCTACTCATTGCTGTCCTGTTATTGTTTACAGTCACTTCCGAATTCAAAGTGCCTGCCGTGCTGACCATTTTTGTTTGGGGAATCATTTCATTTATTCTTGTTCCTACCTTGCAATACCGCACGATGAACATGGCACATGAAGCACCGACACTCGCATCGACGCTCAGCCATTCTGCCTTTAATATTGGGAATGCCGGCGGTGCAGCGCTTGGCGGTCTTGCTATCGACATCACACATTTACAGCTTGTTCCGTTATTTGCTGCAGCTGTGACATTTATTGGCCTTATCATTACGTTTATGAGTTATCAGTCAGATAAACGAATAAAAAGGACCTGACATAGGTCCTTTTTTATTTCACCACGGTCATTTTTGGCTCTTCTATTTGTTTCAAGCGTTCCTGAATAGGGTGAGAAAAAGAGTGCTCTGACAAGACAATATGGGAGACGGTTTTTGTAAATCCAGATACTTCTTGAATAAAGGCTTCAATTTCTTCAAGAGACGAAACTGACAGCTTAATGAAAAAGCAAGACTGTCCTGCCACTCGATAAGCAAAAAAAGCGCGTGGGTGCTCGTTCATAAAAGCCACAAAACGCTGATACTCCCCATTTAACACCGTAACTTCCAGCAGGCAGTCAATCAGAAGCCCTAATTTTTTATAATTGACCTGAACAGAATACCCTTCGATAATCCCTGCGTCCTCTAATTTACGCACTCTTTCTGCTACCGCAGGTGCTGATAAATTCACTCGTTTGGACAATTCCCTCATGGATAAGCGGGCATCTTCTCTCAATTCATTTAAAATATGCACATCAACATCGGTGATTTTCATTCGTACCTCTCCTATCCAAAAATCGTTCCATTTGAAAAGTATTTGATGATAATACTTATGATGCGAAATGTAAAATAAAACTAAATAATGGTAGAATTTATTTTAACGGAATTGAATGAAAAAGCAAGTATGGAGGGATCACTTGATGAAAGAATCTTTAGACAGCCAGGCTTCTAAAACATTTCCCATCACACTTGCCATCGCACTCACACTTGGCGTTTTTGCGGCGGGATCGGAGGAACTGGTGATTTCACCACTGCTGCCTGATTTATCAAACTCATTTCAGCACTCTCTTGATGTTCTCGCTCTTTCCATCAGCATTTATGGGTTAGCTGTGCTGGTTGGAGCTCCGCTTCTCGTTCCTTTAGGGGACCGGTATTCAAGAGAGCTGTGTTTGATAATTGGGCTGTCTTTCTTTTTGATTGGAACAGTGATGTGTGCTGCTGCCCCAAATTTGGCCGTGTTTTTTACCGGCCGTGCTATTTCTGGGCTGGCGACTGGTGTATTTGTGCCAACAGCCTATGCTCTTGTGGGGGACCGGGTTCCATATGAATATCGCGGCAAAGTGATGGGACTCATTGTCTCGAGCTGGTCTCTTTCTCTTGTCCTTGGTGTGCCCATTGGCGCTTTTATCGGTCAAAGTTTGAACTGGCGCTGGACATTTTGGATTTTCGCCATGATGAGTCTCGTTGTCCTGCTGCTCGTCATCCTTGAATCTCGAAAACAAGTCGCCACAGCTCATCCGAAGGCACCTCAAGCTAGGGAGAAATCAGGCTCTTTATGGGGGGCTTTGAAAATCGACCGTGTCCCTGCCTATTTGACCGTGACATTTTGTAACATGCTTGGATTTTATGGCATGTACTCATTTTTAGGAGCTTACCTGCAAAGTTTGTTTTCCGGAGGGCAATCAACAGCTGGACTTCTGATCATGGCTTATGGCGTTGGTTTTTCCATGAGTATATTTACCGGGAAATTAGCAGATTGGTTTGGCAAAACACGGTCTCTTTTCTTTGTGCTGGGCGGGATTGCGCTCGTTCTTGCCTTACTTCCTTATGCACCGTTCTCATGGACATTGCTCATTTTCGCTTTATTTATTTGGGGTGCCATGCAAAGTTTATCCGTCACGCTTTTGAGCACCGTCCTGAGCGACTGCTCCCAAACCCACCGAGGCAAAGTGATGGCTTTTTACAGCCTTGCTTCCAATCTAGCCGTTATGCTTGGGTCCGCTTTGATGGGACCTGTTTATGTCCATTTCGGCTATCATACGGTAGGACTTGTATGTGCACTCATTACGCTCGTTGGTTTTCTCATCAGCTTCATCAGCTATAAACGTGAAAAAACCTTACAGCAGAAACATAAAAATACCTTTGAAACGTGAGCTCATTTCACTGCACATCTCGATATGTGCAGTTTTTTAGATCAATTTTTAATATCATCATAAAATACATTTTTTATAAATTTTGTTGACAATTACCAATTTTATTTTTTATAATCTAGTAAAAATTTGAAAAAGATTGGATGGTAAACATGATCTTAAAGAATGATGTTTTTCATTTCAAAGAAGAGCCCATCGTTTCACCTAAGATGTTTACAGTCAATACATTAGGCCCTAAGGGGACAAGCAGTGAATATGCAGCAAAACATTTCATCTCTCATTCCACCACTACACTCGGCACTCATACGAAACTATCCCTTTACGACACATTCGAAACTTGCATTGAACATACTCTCTCTAACGCACTCCAATACACTCTCGTTCCACACGCATACGAAGGAATCAAACATTTCTACATGAGACCTGACCTGCAGCTTTTACAAATATTCAGATGTGACACGCCCATGTATGGTTTGGCTGTCAGGCCAGATTTCCCCTTTCAAGAACAAATGCTTCACCATTTAAAAATTGTTTCTCATCCTGCACCTGTGAATTTGATTCAATATTTTATTCATCAAAATGCTGAATTTGAGCTTGTCAATTCCACAAGTACAGCCGCACAAAAAGTAAGAGACGGCGAATTTGATTTCGCTTTAACCAATGAGGTGGCTAGAGCTACATACGGCCTCACCTTCATTCGAACATTTAAAAGCATTCCTATGAGCTGGTCTATATTCGGAAAAGGAGAGATGTAACATGACGACTGAACAAAAGGTGCAAGAATTATATTTTCCTCAAGCGAAAAAACGAGAATGGGATAATGGTGTCATCCAATATTCTACTGTCAGAGGCGATACGGAAGTGTTAATTTCATACGTCCCTCCTCACACGATCATCGAACCTCACGAGCATCCAGAAGCGCAAATCGGCATCGTATTAAAAGGCGAGCTTCAAATGACGGTCGGCCAATCGACCCAAGTGCTCACCCCATTAGAATCAGCCTATATTGCACCACCATTCGTTCCTCACGGCGCATCGAATCTGACAGATGAAGAAGTGATCGCTATTGATATTAAGAGATTAAAAGATGGCGAGGAATATACGGCTCCTCCTACTTATTTCTTAGACATTTTCAAAACGCGTGATTTGCTTCCTGGCATGGAAGTGACCTTTTTTGTGGAGGACTGGATGGAGCTTATGATTGCCAACATTCCGGGGAATGGCGGGGAAATGCCTTTTCATAAGCACCGTAATGAACAAATTGGGATTTGCATTAGCGGTGGATACGATATGACGATTGAAGGCTTTACAGAGAAGATGGAATTTGGCACGACCTACTTCTGTGATCCAAAAGAAGATCACGGCGCCATTAATCCAAAGCCAGAAGCATCAAAGTCTATTAATCTCTTCTTCCCTCCACGCTATAACCGCTTAAAGCCAAAAGCGTCTAAGGTGAAGAAATGAACATTGCCGGAAAAGTCGTCCTGATTACAGGAGGTGCGTCTGGGATTGGGCTTGCCGCCGTCAAGCTTTTCCTTGAACACGGAGCAAAAGTAGCTGTGGCTGATATCAATGAAGATAGCGGTAAACAACTTGTTGAATCATTGCCTCATGAACATGCTGCGTTTTTCAAAACAGATATTACAAATGAGGCTGACTGTCAAAAAACCGTTCAATCCGTGCTGAACCAATTCGGGACAATTGATGTGTTGATTAACAATGCAGGCATCGAAATTGTCTCACCTATTCACGAGATGACATTGGAGGATTGGAACCACATTCTACAGGTCAACCTGACGGGTGTATTTCTCATGAGTAAGCATACATTGCCGCATATGCTTGAGAAGAAAAGCGGAAGTATTATTAATACTGGATCTGTCGGAGGTCTCGTTGGCTGGCCTGACATTCCTGCATACAACGCAACAAAGGGCGGTGTCATCCAGCTCACCAAATCGATGGCGATTGACTATGCCGCTCATCAAATCAAGGTGAATTGTATCGCCCCAGGCATCATTGATACGCCATTAAATGAAAAATCCTTTTTAGACAATCATTCAGAAAGTCTTGAGGTTGTCAAAAAGGAAAAAGCAAAGGTGAATCCCTTGCTTCGTCTCGGAAAACCTGAAGAAATTGCGGGCGTGATGCTGTTTCTCGCCTCTGATCTATCCAGCTATATGACTGGAAGTGTTGTCACAGCAGATGGCGGTTACACCGCTAGATAAAAAGGAGTCCTTTCATTGAGTAAAAAAACCGTACTTGTCATTGCTGACTTAGGGGGATGCCCGCCCCATATGTTTTATGAAAGCGTGGCGGCATCTTATCATATCGTTTCTTACATCCCGAGACCCTTTGCCATTACAAAGGGACACGCTGAACTAATAGAAAAATACTCCATTGCCGTCATCAAAGACCGTGATTATTTTGAGACACACCCTTCTTTTGAGCACCCTGATTCTATTTACTGGGCACATGATGATTATTTGAAATCAGAGGAAGAGGTGGTGGATGACCTAGTCCGTGTGGCTTCCTTTTTCAAAGCTGATGCCATCACCACCAATAATGAATTATTCATTGCACCAATGGCAAAAGCCGCCGAACGGCTGGGGCTGCGCGGCGCTGGGGTAAAAGCAGCTGAAATGGCGCGTGATAAAAGCCAAATGAGAGCTGCATTCAACGCTGCTGGTGTCAAAGCGGTGAAAACTCAGCCTGTCACCACTTTAGCTGATTTCCAGCAAGCTATTGAACATATCGGGACACCGCTTATTTTAAAGCCTACATATTTAGCAAGCTCGATTGGCGTGACCCTTTTTCATGACAGAGCCGGCAGTGATGATCTCTTTTTAAACGTACAGTCCTATTTGCAAACCATTCCCGTCCCAAACGCTGTGACATATGAAGCACCATTTGTCGCTGAAACGTACTTAGAGGGGGCTTACGAGGATTGGTATCAAGAGGGTGGCTATTCTGATTATGTCAGTGTAGAAGGGTTCGTCGTGGAGGGAGAATATATCCCTTTTGTCATACATGACAAGACCCCTCAAATCGGTTTTACAGAAACGGCTCATATTACTCCCTCGATCCTAGACAATGAAGCACAGCAAATCATCATTGAGGCAGCTAAGAAGGCAAATGAAGGGCTGGGACTTGAAAACTGTGCGACCCATACAGAGATCAAGCTCATGAAAAATCGAGAAACAGGACTGATCGAATCCGCAGCTAGATTTGCTGGCTGGAATATGATTCCGAATATCAAAAAAGTGTTTGGTGTGGATATGGCCAAGCTGCTGATCGATGTATTAGTCGATGGAAAAAAAGCGAATCTGCCAAAAGAGCTGCTTTCTGGACATACGCATTATATAGCAGACTGCCATTTATACCCTCAGCATTTCAAAGAAAGCGGACACATACCGGCAGAGGCCACACATATCACCATTGATCATGTCCATATTCCGCAGGATGCTTTAGTTGGAGATACTGTGATCGTCAGTGAATCCGTCCCATCTAAAGGCACCTTTGTGGATCTCTCTTTATTTGAAGCCTTTAATGGCATCGTGTCGCTTGAATTAAAAGGGTCATCCTCACAGGATGTTGCCGCATCCATCCGCAACTTACAGAAGCAAGCTGCCATTCAGTTAATGGATGAATTAGTGAAGGGATAGAAAGAGAGGGTAATGTGGTGAAGATCTTACCATCTAACGTGATTGAACGGCTGCCAGAACAGAAATTTGGAACCGTCTTTGAGAAAATTGCGCATAAAGCACAAAACGGGGCGAACATCATCAACCTTGGGCAGGGAAATCCTGATCTTCCGACTCCTGCACATATCGTAAGCGCGCTTCAAGAGGCAGCAGGCACTTTAGAGTTTCAGCAGTATGCACCTTTTAGAGGCTTCGACTTTTTCAAGCAAGCCATTGCAGATTTCTACAAAAAAGAATTCGAGACTGAGATAGACCCACAGAAAGAAGTGGCCCTTTTCAATGGGGGGAAAACAGGCCTTTATGTCATGAGTCAGTGTCTGCTTGACCCAGGGGACATTGCCCTCGTCCCCGATCCAGGATACCCAGAATATCATTCTGGGATCTTGATGGCAGACGCAAAGCCCTACTGCATCAAACTTGAAACGAAAAATGGCTATTTGCCGAATCTCTCTTCAATTGATCCGGAGGTGCTCAAAAAGGCAAAGGTTCTTTTCTTAAATTATCCGAATAACCCAACAGGTGCTGTGGCAAATGATGCATTTTTTGAAGAGGCTGCTGATTTTGCATCAGCTCACGGACTGCATGTCATTCATGATTTTGCCTATGGTTCATTTCATTATGAGCAAAAACCAGTAAGCTTTCTGAATGCTCCTCTTGGAAAAAGTGTAGGAGTAGAATTATATTCTCTATCCAAAACATTTAATATGGCAGGGTGGAGAGTCGCTTTTGCTGTAGGTAATGAGGACATCATCCAAGCCATTAACGCCTTCCAAGATCATGTGTTTGTTAGTATGTATGGCGGATTTCAACAAGCCGCAACCGTCGCCTTGCAAAGTGATGACCGTCACATTCAATCATTAAAAGAGGTCTACCTTGAACGAATTCACTTCTTCATCCGTCAGGCAGAAAAGCAGCTAGGATGGTCCATCGAACGTCCAGCTGGCGCCTTTTATTTATGGGCTCCAATCCCTGATGAGTTTGAACATTCTCATGCATTTGCAGACTATTTACTCGAACATACCGATGTCGTTGTCACGCCCGGGGGGGTGTTTGGAGCACATGGAAAACGTCATGTCCGCATCTCAATGGTTGCTCCAATTGAACAGCTTGCCCTGTTTATCGACCGGCTTCGCATCCTTCCGATTCGCTTTAATCAAAAAACCCGCATCTAGCGGGTTTTTTTGACAAATGGCTAAAATGGGTCTTGATTTTAGCCATTTGTCTTCTTTTCAGCGTGATAGAAAACCTTTGCAGCCCTAGGAAGGACGAGTACCGGAGCGGAGCGAATTTGACATTCGTGAGCACCGGCACGCAGACCTGACACCGAATGCGAGGGTTTATCTACACGCTGGATCAAAAAACCGCATCTAGCGGTTTTTTTGATGCTATATACTTTTCATCGCTCCACCATCGACAGATATTTGTTGTCCTGTAAGATAGGAGGCTTCCTCTGATGCGATAAAAGCGGCCAATGAAGCCATTTCACTCGCTGAGCCCACTCGTTGCATTGGAATTCCTGACGCTACAGCCTGTACAGCTTCTTCCCGCGATAATGCCTGTTTACGTATCATGTTTCCGATAAATTGTTCATACCGATCTGTAGCAATAAATCCCGGGTTTAAACAATTCACTGTGATCCCTGAAGGTGCAAGCTGTGTGGCAGCATTTTTACTAGCATTGATAATCGCTGCATTCATCATGCTGTTCGTAAACATTTGGTCACCAGGTTCCTTCCATAGGTTCCCGACAATTTGAATGATCCGGCCATATTCATGTCGTTTCATCATCGCTGCTGCACGCTTCATCGTATCAATGTACGCAATGGCTTTTTGAGAAAATGCTGCCATCATCTGCTCGCTCTCACATGAATCAAAGGTATCTGGCTTTCCCCCCGGAATGTTATTAATCAACACATCCAGTCTGCCAAACTCTTTTTCTATTTCCTCAAAAGCCTCAGCCCGCACCCCTTCATCTGACATGTCGCCACAGAAAAGAGCCACCGGCTCCTTTGTTTCTGCCATACGCCCAATGTCCTGCTGCGCTTCTTCTAGTGAGGATTGATTTCTAGAATTGATGATGACCTTTACATTGTCTTGAGCGGCAAGCTTAATGGCGATGGCCTTTCCAATCCCTGTACTTGCTCCTGTTACAAATGCAATTCTTTTAGACAAACTCATCCACATCCCTTTTCTTATCAGCTTCGTACATATACATAAAATGACACATATAGAATGTATTTCAACAAAAAAAGACCTTTCTCCTGCGAAAGGCCCCTCGTTCTCTATTTAAATGTCGTTTCCCAATCAAACCCGATCATTTCGTCATTCCAGGCGATTCGCTTTTCATCTGGGTTTTTCGGGTCATACGATTCTGTTGTGAAATACACAATTTGCAGTGGCGTCTCACCTAATACACGGTAGCCATGCGCGACACCCTTTGGGATAAGAAGCAGCATCGGATTGTCTTCCCCCATATAATACACATCGGTTTGCCCCTTTGTGGGAGAGTCCTCACGCAAATCATATAACACGACCTGTGCATGACCTGCGGGGAAGAACCAAACGTCGTCTTGTTTTTCATGATAATGAAAGGCTTTGATCACGCCTGGAAAGCTTTTCGACCATGACGCCTGACCAAAGCGTTTCAGCATCGGTTCATCATCTCGAATGAGCTCTGCAAAAAAGCCGCGGTCATCACAATGTTTCATGAGTTTTTTCGTTTGAACACCATCAATCATGCTGATGCCATCTCCCTTCTTTCTGCAAGTATTCGTGAAGTGCATCCTTCCAATGCCTCGGCTGCCAGCCTGTGGCTTCAATCGCTTGAAGATCTAAGACAGAATAGGCCGGGCGTGGCGTTTGGAAGCCATACTCTTCCGTGGAAATCGGCTCAATTGTGGCGGACAAGCCGCTTTTCATCACAATTTCTGACGCAAAATCAAACCAGGAACAGCTTTCTCGGTTACTGACATGGTACACGCCTGCCTTCTGATCAAACAAATGAATCAGAGCCTCGGCTACATCCTTTGTATAAGTAGGAGACCCTATCTGATCGTTCACAATGCGTAAATGATCCTTCGTTTCAGCAAGCCGAAGAATGGTATTCACAAAATTATGCCCCTCATGTCCGTAAAGCCACGAGGTACGAATGATTTTCACTTCGTCTGATACAAGCTGAATCAATTCCTCACCAAGCTTTTTACTCTTTCCATAAATGGTTTGAGGATCTGCTTGTGCATCGACTTGGTAAGGGGTGTCCGCCTGCCCGTCAAACACATAATCTGTACTGACATGTAACACATCAGCCCCTGCGCGCTTTGCTTCTAATGCTGTATAGTAGGCGCCAATACCATTCACAAGATACGCCTTTTCGGTTTCTGTTTCACATTGATCAACAGATGTATAGGCTGCTGCACTGACAACAATATCAGGCTGATAGTGTCTCATCGCATGCCTGACCGCTTGCTGGTCTGCGATATTGAGCATGTTCCTCGTTAAGGCAATGACGGTCATGTCTTTTTCCTTGAGCTGCCTGCTCAATTCTTTCCCTAATTGGCCGCCTGCACCGGTGATTAAAACTTTCATCCGTCACCCTTCTTCGCTCTGATCGTATTTGGCTCGATACCAATTGATCGTTTTTTCGATACCCTCTTCAAATGACGTCTCCTGCGTCCAGCCGAGCTCGCCTTTTAGCTTGCTAGCATCAATGGCATACCGTCTGTCATGTCCTTTTCGATCTTGAATAAACGCAATTTGATCATGACTGATCCCGAGCTGCGATAAAATTGTTTTGGTCAAATCGAGATTTGTTTTCTCATTGCCGCCGCCAATATTGTATACTTGCCCCGCTGTGCCATTTTCGAGCACCTGCTTCACAGCTCTCGCATGATCCTCTACATACAGCCAATCGCGAATTTGCTGGCCGTCTCCATAAATCGGGATTTTCTCTCCATTGACTGCTTTTCTAATAATGGTCGGGATTAATTTTTCCTCATGCTGATACGGTCCGTAATTGTTGCTGCATCGTGTAATCATCGCGGGTAATTGGTGAGTGTGGATATAGGATTTCACAAGCAGGTCTGAACTCGCCTTGCTTGCTGAATAAGGATTATTCGGTGAAAGTGGTGTTTGTTCTGTGAAAGCAGGATCATCTGGCTCCAAATCTCCATATACTTCGTCTGTTGAAATATGAATGAGCTTTTTCGCCTTTCCTTTTAAGACCGCTTCAAGCATACGATACGTTCCGAGGACATTTGTTTGAATAAAAGGCTCTGCTGATTCAATGCTGCGATCAACATGCGATTCTGCCGCAAAATGAATGATGGCATCATAGACTTCGTCAAATGCTTGGTCCAGCTCATGCTGAAGGGTGATATCCCCTTGAATAAAACGAAAATGAGACAACTTTAATAATTCATCCATCTCCTCTGGATGGCTGGCATACGTTAATTTATCAAAAACGGTGAGCCGGACATCTGTATCCTGAAGCAGCAGCTTCACAAAATTCAGTCCGATAAAACCCGCTCCGCCTGTAATTAAATAAGACTTCGTCATTCGGATCCCTCTTTTTTCTTCATCGTTTCAAACATTTTCGCAGATGCTTGGTGGAGAGATTCATGTGTTCCTGCATCAATCCACCACCCTTTTAACATATCATAGGTCAGCTGACTATTTGAGATATAGAGATTGTTCACATCTGTAATCTCTAATTCGCCTCGATCTGACGGTGAGATTCTCTCAATATATTGAAAGACTTCCTGGTCATAAAAATAGATGCCCGTGACGCAGTAAGATGAGCGCGGATACTCCGGCTTTTCCTCTATTGATAAAATTCGTTGGCGCGAGGCATCAATTTCTGCAATGCCAAACCGCTTTGGATCTGCCACTTCTTTCAACAAAACCTTGGCTCCTCTTTCTTGCTGCTGAAAGGCTTCAACAAAAGGGTTTAGTGAATCCTCAAATACATTATCACCAAGCATCAGCACAAACTTCTCCCCTTCTACAAAGGGCTTTGCATAGGATAAACCGTCTGATATTCCAGACGCTTCAGGCTGTACCTGATATACGATGTTCATCCCCAGTTCCTGATCGCTTTCAAGCAGCTTTTGAAACAGCGGGATTTGTTCTTCTTGTGATATGACCATCACATCTAAAATCCCTGCTTCCTTCAATTTGAACAATGACCAATAAATCATTGGATATGGACCAACCGGTAATAAATGTTTATTGAAAATCTTCGTTAAAGGCGCCAGTCGTGATCCCTTTCCTCCTGCTAAAATAACTCCCTTCACATCTACACATCCTTATGTTCTTTTTGGTGATGATTCATGAGGTGTATAAGAATGTTTTTCACTCGTTCAGTTCCTTTTCCATCTATGAGTGTCCGTCCATTGAGATGAATGCTTCTGCGGAGAAAATAGCTGCCGGACAGTCTTTCCACAGCACGCCGAATATCTTTTTCATCCACAAGTTCACCTAATCCAAGATGGTGACAGGCTCCCTTTTGCGCAAAACGAGCGGCTGTCACTGTTTGGTGGTCTACTTGTGAAAGGACAATACTGGGCACTCCGATACAAACTGCCTCGTATAATGTCATCCCGCCAGCCACTATTGCCAGATCGGCTTCCGAGAGACGCGCAAGTAATTGATCTGTATGACGAATGAATTGTATATGCTCAGCCTCTATTTGTTCTTCAATGCGGGAGGCTTTTCCTGTAACCGCTAAAATGTGTAGGTGGTCAGCTTCGAGAAGTGCTGATACAGCCTTTGATAACAATCCACGCGGGTCACTGCCCCCAAGGCTGATGACCACCTTTTTGCATTCTTTTCGAACCTCATATGTGTCTTTTAATCGGCTTATCTCTTGATCTAACAATAAATAAGGTGTTCCATCAAAATATGCTGTCCCATCTACTTGCATGTGCTTTTCGTCCAGACCGCCATAAATGCCGTTCACGACAGCATCGGCAAGCTGACACGCTTCTGCTCTATTTTCTTCGAATAAAACCAGCCTTGCAGAGCCGGAGCACGCTTTGATCAATCGAAGAAATTGGAGGTCACATTCAAGTACATCAATCAGCAAAAGATCAGGATTCAGCTCTTTTATATCCTTTTCCATCTGAAGGAATGCCTTCGACTCCTGCACTAAATGAACGTGCCAATTTGGACCTGAGAGCATTTCTACACAGATCTGTTCATTTGTATAGAAATATAAGTCGTTTCCTTCTTGAAGCAGTTGATTTGCCAGCCGTTTCATTCTGACAACATGCCCCATTCCTCTTAAAAACCCGCCATACACAACAATCATGATTTTCTTGTTCATTCAGCATCCTTCTGTTTCACAAATTGATTCAATCGAACAATATCGGGATCTTGTTCGCAAATGGTGATGAGTTCAGCCGTAGGTACATCAATGGAGCCGCCAGCTTTCTCTAGTAAACGGGTCGCAAACTCATAATCTTCTTCTGTATCAATCGTGAATCGATAAGCAGGATATGCAAGTTCTTTGGGCGGTGTGAATAATTGCAGATGAAATTGCTCAGGATGCTTTCTGATATAGAGCGTGACATGCTCACGCTCTGGCTGCGTAAGGGGAAAATTGTCGATTTTACTTAAAATCTGTGCGTCGATCATTTCCCCGGAAATACCGAGTGGTGTGCCAGTCGTATACGTGTAATCAGCCTTCTCTTGTCTATGTTTTTCAAGCATTTTCGACAAAAGGGCCGGATCTATAAATGGGTTATCTCCTGTTAAACGCACAATGATTTTCGGTTCAAAATGACGGACAATCTGCGCAAATCGCTGCAATACATCTGTCTCACTGCCACGAAATACTTTATATCCCTTTGAGAGACAATAATGAGCTAGCAGATCATCTTCTGCCTCAACTGTTGTGGCGATCATGAGGTTCTGCGTTTTGCGATTGTAATGATCTGATTGCTTTACCCGTTCAACAATCAGGTCGATCAGCGCCATACCACCGATCGGTTTCATCACCTTTTTGGGCAGCCTTGTTGAGCCCATTCTCGCCTGTATGACAAAGAGCACATCATTAATCATTTGGCGTCTCCTGCGTGAGTACATCTTTCCACGAAACCCCTGTATGGGCTGGGATATCTCTGACAGCCTTTGCGCCAAGTAAAATCGCCATATACCGCGGATGCAGACCTTGGCTTTTTTGTCCTGGACGTAACACAGCTAGATTTTCTGCGGTCAATGTCTCGCCCTTCACAATGCCTTTTGTCGTAAAAATGCCTCGATACGCAAATTCACGAATCTTGCCTTCAATAGCTGTTGTCGTTTTATAAGAACTGCCAAGGAGCTCTTCTGGCACTGAATGAGTGTCAGCTTCTTTTAGATTCAACTGCTTTTCTGCCGCTCGAATATGCTGAACCATTTCCTTCAATTCATCAGGATCAAGAGCAAAGGAATGATCCGCCCCAGGTAACGTTTTATCTACTGTAAAATGCTTTTCAATAATTGCTGCCCCAAGC
The DNA here is from genome assembly GCF_057592095.1 of Bacillus sp. SRI_025. Classification (NCBI taxonomy): domain Bacteria; kingdom Bacillati; phylum Bacillota; class Bacilli; order Caryophanales; family Bacillaceae; genus Bacillus; species Bacillus sp. SRI_025. The sequence continues at coordinate 621,042 of NZ_JBYEGB010000001.1, forward strand.
TTCACAGCGGCCACTGGCGCTTCAGTCGGATGCTCACTATGATCAGAAAAGCCAATAACTGCATCGGGAAATGCCGCAGCTAATGTTTGAAGCACTCGCAGATTCGTGTAAGCTCTAGGTGCTGGATACTTTGCTACGCAATGCATGATAGCGACCTGCTGATTTTGTTCGCTTGTAATCGCCTCATATGCTTCATGGACATCTGAAATGGTTGCCCCGGCTGTTGAGAAAATAATGGGCTTTTGAAAAGATGCCGTGTGACGCATAAGCGGCAAATGATTGATTTCATAGGATGCCAGTTTGAAAGCCGGCGGATCAGTCTGATTCAATAGATCCGCAGATTCTTCGTCACACACTGTGCTTAAAAAAATCAGCCCTTTTTCCGCGCAGCGTGACAATAACACCGGAAGCCATTCTGGCGGCAGCTCCATTTGTTCTACTAAAGAAAAAATGGACACCTCTTCTCCCTTGGCTGTTTCATACAAACCCGGTTCCTTTTGATACATCCGACCAGCTTGAAACATTTGAAACTTCACCGCATCGGCACCTGCTTCTTTTGCCACATCAATTAAAGCAAGTGCCTGATCCAGCTTTCCATCATGGTTAATGCCTGCCTCTGCAATGATAAAGACAGGCGCACCATCCCCCACTTTGCGATCTCCGATATAGAAATGCGCCATCTTACCTCTCTCCTTTTTTCGGCCACACATGGTAATACAAGAAGGCATTTTTTGTTCTAAAGCCCAGCTTTTCGTACAGCTGAATCGCGGTTGTGTTATGCATCTGAGTACCGGCAGACATAAACCGGTGCCCTCTCTCATACGAGGCTTTTATCATCGCCATAACCAGCTTTTTTCCGATCCCTTTTCCTTGTACATCTGGTCTAATGGACAATAAATCAAGGATCAGTTCTTCGCCCTTTGTTACACCTTGAATCAATCCAATGACTTCACCGTTCACCTTTGCTGCGAGATTGATCTCTGCACGTCCGAGTAAATTATTTCTCATCCATTCCTGAAAGAAATGCTGGACGACATTCTGATCTAGAAAAGGATCAAGTGCATACCGGCTTTTCCCAAAAGCTTGATGAGCAAGTGACACCGCCTCATCGTATTCCTTTTCATCCGGCAGACTGATGACCACATCTTCACCTGTTGATGGCATTTCCATTTGAACAGGCGACGCCTCAAGACGAGTGAGACCGCCTACATAGTACACATGTGACAGCCTTTGGACGATGCGGTTTTTTGCAAGATCAGACGCTTCAAGACGTAAAAAGAAAAAATCGCATTTTTCTGTTCTCATCCAATTGATGAAACGCTCCATCAATTCTTGAAAAGCTGACGCTGACTCCGCTTCTATGAACTTCACATGAAAAATATGCTGATCAAAAATGCCACTTTCCCATTTTGACCATTCATATAACAGGACCGCTTTGAGCTGGGCGCCATTAACAAGAGCAAACTGCTTGAAGGCGTTCATTTGTTCCGCTTGTTGGCCGTATTTCTCCAGCCAAGCCGCCAGCACCTGATCATCGATGGAATGAACGACCTTCATGATGATGCCTTCTGTTCTTTTAAAATAGACAGCACCGCTGTGATAACATCCTGCACATCTTCATCTGTCATACTTGGATAGAGCGGCAGTGAGATCGTCTGCTTGTAGTATGCGAGTGACTCAGGGAAATCCTCTGGTGAATAGTGATACGTTTGTTGATAGTATGGGTGCAGGTGAACAGGGATAAAGTGAACACTCGTGCCGATTTTATATTCCTTTTGCAGTTGATCAATCAGTTCATCACGCGTGATGAATGCTTCTTTTGGATTTACTTGCAGTACATACAAATGCCATGCATGTCTTCCTTCTTGATGCACAGGCGGCAGGATCAGGCTCGCTTCTTTTTGAAAAGCCTGATTGTATTCTTTTGCAATCTGTTCTCTCCGTGCCTGCATGTCATCTAGTCGGCTTAGCTGAACAAGTCCTAACGATGCCTGCACGTCAAACATATTCATTTTATAACCAGGTTCCTCGACCTCGTAATACCACGTTCCTTTTTCTCCATAACGATTCCACGCTCCCTTGCTCATCCCATGGAGCGCTAGTCGTCTAATTCGAGCCGCAAGCGCATCATCATTTGTTGTCAGCATGCCGCCTTCACCAGTCGCTAGGTTTTTCGTTGCATAAAAGCTAAAAGCGGTCGCATCCCCAATCGATCCAACGGGCTGACCGTGGTACGTTGTGTAAAGAGCATGGGCAGCATCTTCAAGTACAAATAGATCATACTTTTTGGCAATCGCTAAAATCCGGTCCATATCGCACGATTGACCAGCAAAGTGAACAGGGACAATTGCTTTTGTATGTGGTGTTATGGCCGCTTCTATTTTCTCTGCATCCAGATTGAGTGTTGCTGGATCAATATCGACAAATACAGGCGCTGCTCCCGTATGGATGATTGTATTTGCTGTTGCGCAGAATGTCAGAGGTGTTGTAATCACCTCATCCCCAGCCCCAATCCCTCTTGCCTTTAACGCTAAAAATAAAGCAGCCGTACATGAATTGACTGCGATCGCATGTTTTGCACCGGTCAGCTGCTGAAATTCTTCTTCAAACTGTCTTACTTTTGGTCCAGTTGACAGCCAGCCGGACTTTAATGTTCCGATGACTTCATCGATTTCTTCCTGTTCAATGAAAGGCAGAGCATAAGGAAGAAATTGTGCTCTCTTTTTTCCCATATCGCTTGCACACCCCTATCTTCATCTCTGAAAATCCACACCAGTTTTTGTTTTGAGCAGAGAAAGCAGAACATCGGTAGATCGCGCATGCGGATAGTGTTGTTTAATGAACTGAGCTCCTTGCTGCTTTGCCAGCTTCATCTCTTGTTCATCCGACAAAATACGAATGGCTTTCTCAGCTAGTTCAACAGGGTTTTCCATATGATAGCTGCCAAGCGACTCGTAATATGGGTATCTTCTGCCTTCTGTCATTTTCCCGATCAGCACACTCTTTTCAAAAAGCATGGCTTCAAGACCAACTGTTGATGTGAGCGTAATCACGATATCCACATATGGCAGCAGGTCATACAGGTCAATTTCTTTTTTAATCAATTTCACATGATTTCCCGCTCGTTCAATAGACACATAGTCGTTTAATCGATTTCGAGCAATTTCCCAAGGATGCGGCTTCATGATCAGCTGAATGTCTTTCCGTTTGGCAATCTTTTTAAGAACATCACCATAGAAGGCTTCAGAAAACGGCTGCGTTGCCACAAGCACGGTCTTTTTAGCCGGACTGAAGTTCAATTTACGAAAAATGAGATCCTGTTGAAGCGGTGTTCGCTCCTTCACCAAATCAAACCTCGGATGACCTGTGATTTCCACCTGTTCCGGCTGACAGCCTTTGTCTACATACCAGTCCTTTTCATACTTTCCAAACACCCCATGGCAAGTCGTGAAAATCGGTAAAAAGGCTTCGTCTCCCATAAGCGCGCCGTGCTGAAGACAGATACTCGTCAGCTGGCGTTTCACTGTTTGCAAAGCGAGTACGCGGCTGTAAGCATCCTCCGTCGTTCCAACAATAACAGCTGCAATCGGCTGCATTTGAAACAGCACTTCTATCTGGTCAATGACATCAATAAATTGCACAATGTCCTTCCGCAGTTTTTCTCTAAAAAAGACATTGCCAAAGACAGGGTGGTGAGCGTAAGGTTTAAGGAGAGCATTTGCTTTTTCAATATATTCAGCGTGGGCTTCTTTATTAACCTCTCCGGTTAATTCCGGCTTACTGATAACTGGTAATCCGAAATAATCTGCTTTCTTCCAGCGAGCAAGCACCACCGTTTGGTTTGGATGGAACCGCTTGTAATTTTGTTCAGTAAAACGCAGGTGTTCAAAGTGCAGCAATACCTTTCCATTCGCCGGACGATAAGCGATACGCTTGATCTGCTGCTTATGCTGATCAAAAAATGGCTGAATCTCTTCCGGTAATGGACAATCGGTTGTCAGTTCTTGACCAAATGCTTCATCTTCCATGCGTTCCATCACTTCAGGACTGATATATTGATAAAAATTGCTGATCAACCCAAGAGGAATTTCCTTGTAGGACAAATCTTTCATCAGATTCACATACTCAAAGTACACCTGCCAATAATGATGAATATAGTGCGACATTTCAGATCACCTCCCATATTTTTGTTTTAATATACTGCGGAGATCCCAGCAGGTAGACTGCTCGGGAAGTGCATGAATAAAGGCACTTTTCTCTTCTGCTGCCAACTGATAATGAATCGACTGTTCTGTGATGTAATTTGTATCTAATATTTCATCAAAGGGATAAAACGGATAAAAATGATTTAATCGAAAAAAGAAGCGGGCATCCCCTATTCGATAAAAATGCGGACTCTCGTCCCAGTAGGACCCAAATTCATCATGAATTTTTGATAAGATGGATGCACGATGCACGACAGAGCAATGATCTATGGCGCAGGGAGCATTCCATTGCACTGTTTGCGCCGGCCGAATCATTTCCTTCACTGGCTCTTTTTTGCTATTTAAATAGATAACTTTAGAACTAGAATAGACAATATCTTTATCTGGATGGGCATCTAGATAATGAGTGAGCTTCTCTAAACGGTCCGGGGCATAGACATTGTCATCAGTGGCATAGGAAATATACTCGCCCTTTGCCAGTTCTAATGCTTGATTAATCAGCACGGCATAGCGAGTTTTCGCTGTTCTCTCTTCCAATGTTTTGACACCGCTTTGGATAAAGTGAACGCGTGGATCTTTGCGAAACGGTTCAATAGCAGCAAGGGTTTTTTCGTTTGATCCATCATCCATGATAAAAAGTTCAAAGTCTGACAGCGTCTGCTGCAGGACCGCTTCAATCGATCTGCCGACGTAAGCCGCCTTGTTGTAGCTCGTCATAATGACAGTTACTTTTGTCAAAATTATCACCTCGGTCTCTTTCAAACTATGTTTATCATATGTGTCTCCTCTTAAAGAGACTGTAGAGTGACCTATTTTTTATAAAATTGTATTTTTTTATTGATCTTTCTTTGAAAAACGTGAAGTTTTTGGTAATATAAGTAATCATTTATGTGTATTAAAGGAGTAAAGAACATTGGAAGCTATGAAGAATGATCACTCCCAAGAAGAGGAAGTAAAAGGATTTTTTCGATTTTTTAAAATTTTCGTCGCGACAAAAACGATTATTCGCTCATATCGACATTCCAATATACCAATTTGGCTGATGATGCTCCTTGCAAGTATCGCCGGTACGGGCTGGATCTACGAAGGGTATTTTAGCGAGTATATGGGCAATCATATTCCATTCCCTTTTATTCTGTTACAAGGAGCGGGTTATGGTATTTTGGCAGGCAATATGATTCTATTTTTCGGTGCCCTCATCATCAAGTGGTTAGGGCGTCTCTTTTTCGGCTGTCAAACGGCGTATCGAGATATACTCAAGGCCTGCACACTGACGGTCTTTTTCCCTTCTGCTTTATTTGCACTTACTTGGATTTCCACTGTTGGGATGCTCGGTCCGTATACGTTTGTTAAAATCACACCATATTTAGATCAGCATTATGAAGTATGGTATTATATCGATCTTTTAACTCTTACGGATGTATATGCAAAGACGTGGATATTTGGAATGGCTGTTTTAGGCATTGTCGCTGTGATGAAGCTCAGATTATGGCAAGCCTTCATCATTGTGATCACACCGCTTGCCGCGTTTTTTCTCATCGTGACACTTTTATTTGATGTTCAGCACGCTGTAAACTGGATCATGTAAAAAGGACGAGTACCGATAGAAGGCGAAGGTTTGTCTACACACTGAGGAATTGCGTAGCAGTTCCTTTTTTTCGTTCAATGTACATATTCTCCCCTCCTGTCTCATAGTGTGAAAGAGAGAAAGAATGCTATGGAAACAACAGGCGCCTAAACGCCTTCTGTTTAGAACACCATGAGGAAAGAGGAGGAACGTTATGAAATTGAAAAATCAATTTGGGCAAGGTTCGGGTTTCGAAGGTCAAGATTTCCGCCAGCAACAATATGGAGCAAATCCGTATCCTGCGCAGCAGATGGGTTATTCAGTCCCTCCCCAAACGCAGGGTCAAATGCAAGGACAAATGCAACAGGGGTTTTCACCAATGCCGTCTACCGGCACTTCACAAGGAGGCCAAGGAACGCAAGGCGGCGGTCAGCCATATCAAATTCCTTCTGGACCGATTTATCAGCAAAATGTCACCGGACAGCTGCCTATTGAGCAGTCCTATATTGAAAATATTTTACGATTGAACCGCGGCAAGGTAGCCACGATTTATATGACGTTTGAGGCGAGTAAAGAATGGAATTCGAAGATTTTTAGAGGCGTCATTGAAGCTGCAGGACGTGACCACATTATCATTAGTGATAACAAAACAGGAACACGATACTTACTATTAACAATCTATCTTGATTACATTACGTTTGATGGAGAAATTCAGTACGACTATCCATATTCAATGTCAACATATTCTCCGAGATAACGACATACATGGCAAAAGCAAGGCTCAGGTGCCCTTGCTTTTTTCTTTTGTCTAGGTTTTTGTCACACCTCTGGGGCGCGGCTCATAAGATGCCTAGTAGTTTTTATCAAAAGCCTAGAGGTGACATCAATGACTGTTGAACTGGATTATACATCACCAAATGTGAAATTTTCATACGACCTGAATCAAAGCCCCCTTGTGAAATACGATCAGCATAACCTGATTAATGTGTTAGGAAAAAAACAATTAAACTCATTGGATCAAGTGTCCCTGCTGGATATATATTTGAGTAAAAGCAAAGTCGTAGAGCCTCATTATCATCAAAATGCCGCAGAGCTTGTTTATTGTATAGCCGGTTCTGCTGCCGTATCGATGCTGAATCCATTTACAAAAAAACTGCACACCTATACTATTACACCTGGACAGGTGGCAAACGTGCCTCAAGGCTGGTGGCACTATGAAGTCGCTCTCCAAGACAGAACTCATTTGTTAGCCATTTTTAACGCATCTACACCTGAAGTGATCCTAGGCTCAGACCTTCTCACCCTCACCCCTTCTCACATCATGGCCCATACTTATTGCATGAACGAAACACAATGGAAGCAGGCGACAAAGCCTGTGAAACCAAGCGTGTTTATCGGACCATTTTGCCACCGGGAGGAGGAGGCTCAAACGCACCCTGTCCCTCCTTCTCATTACGTCCCTTATTATCAAGCACCACCCAATTATACTCCTTACTGGAGTTAAGAAAAAAACCGATGCCCCTATGAGAGCATCGGTTTTTTACCTTATAAATTTTTTGCTGCTGCAATGACAAGCATGATCCAAGAGGCGATAAATGCTACTCCGCCAATTGGGGTAATGGCACCTAGAATCTTCACCTGAGTCAATGCCAGCACATAAAGGCTTCCTGAGAAGAAAAGGATGCCTGCAAGCATCACCCAGCCAGCGGCAGGAACCAAGGAGACACCTGACAGCTTATCTGCAAGAAAAGCGACAACAAATAAGCCAATGGCATGGAACATCTGATATTGAACACCTTTATTCCATATTTCTATATATTTTTCAGGGATTTTCCCTTCTAGACCGTGCGCACCGAAGGCTCCAAGGCCTACAGCAAGCATGGCGTTAATGGCACCTAAAATGAAAAATAGTTTCATTCGTCATTCTCCTTATCTCGTCAATTATGTTTATCATAGCGCGGGTGAAGGGCGACATTCAACTTTCCCTTTACGTTGACACGAGATTGTCAGATTTCTTTTTCTTTCGTAACAAGACCTGATCGACAACAATCGCAATGAGCGTGCCTAGAACAAGACCGTTGCTTAATAATGAAATGAGCACAGGATGCATGCCTTTCAAGGCCCCCTGAGGCACAAACATCGCCCCTACGCCTGCTAAAACGGCAATCCCAAGGACAAAGCGAATCCGCGGAATTTCTTCTTTCTCATATTGATCAAACTCTGACATCGCAATCCCAATCATAGAAGAGAAGACCACAAAGTTTACAGCAAGCCCCACAGGTGATGGCAATGCAGAGAAAAAGCTCATGAGCAGCGGAAACAAACTAATGAGAACAACAAGCAGACTTCCTATGAAAAAAGGCTTTCTCGAAGGAATTTTGGTTGTCTGGATAAATCCTGCTGCCCCCGAAATAGGTACAGGCGCAATCGCACCGATCAGCCCGCTTAGTAAATGACCAAATGCTGCGACAAAACCGGCAGGACGTGCTCTCTTCCGCTCACGCAGTTCACCAAATGCCTTCACTGAGCTTTCCACAATTCGGATACTTGCCAGCATGTTCACAATGAGTAAAATCGTTATAAAAAAGGACGTGACAAGCAATCCACTGTCAAAGACCGGCATACCGAATGGAAACAGCTTCGGAAACTCGATGATTTGCTCTGGAATTCGAACTGGCTTCGCCAATCCGAGTAGAGCGAATAACAGCCATCCGCCTGCAAGTGCGAATAACACAGAAAACTGCCTCAAGTAATGCCATTTTGAGCGGCTGATCATGAAGGTGAGGATAATAATCAAGATCGATAAGCAAAAGACAAGCCCGTCTACTTGATTTCCTCGATACCCGATCCCCATCAGCCCTTTCATGATTGGCTGACTTAGCTGCACAACAAGCAGCAGCAGGTAAATGCCTGTGACGACTGGCGTAAATAAAGACGCGAGCCAATTGATGATTTTAAATAGACTAAAAATAAAAAAGAAAATAGCACTAAAAATTAAAGCCCCTTGTAATGCTTGCAAGGTTTCAGGATACGTCGCAAAGATTGTTCCTGTCATGCCGGCATAAAGCGTATACACACCCCACCAAAGCCCTGCTGGACTTTCATTGATTGGCAGCATATGGCCGCATAAACACTGCACCATCGCCACAAGACCAAGTGAAAAGAAAGTACTTTGAATCAGCTCTGCCGATTGTACTTGGTTCAATTCAAATGCTTGTGCAATCGCAATTGGTACGGCAATAGAAGCTGCGATAAAAAATGCCATCCACTGAATGGCGCCCAAAAATAGTTTCAAACTGATCACCTTCCCTTTGTCGTGACAAGACCATTAAAAATCAAAAATAGAGTCGCCGTTCCCGTCCTTCTCTTTTTGACCCTCATCATTTTGCTGAAATTTCTTCGCGCCGCTTGTGCCCATGAGTTTCTCCAGCATGGCTTGATCTGTAGACACAGATGGCGCTGATGGTGTATGTATCGATGGAGGTGGTGAGATGACTGGCGACTGCGGCATTTGCACCTGTGATGGTGCGTCGAGAATGACATCACATAGTGAAGAAATGGCCGCCACTTGACGTTTCACCTCTTCATCATTTCCACTTTGTTTTGCTTTTTGAACCGCTTCCTCCATTTTTTGAAGCAGGCTTGATATATGAATATTCAAGGGTAGACCCTCCAATCTAAAAAAATCTCTTTTCAACATTATTTTACCAAATGAACAAACCAAATGGGTTCATTTTTTCAAAGCAGTGCGCTCACGCCTCTCTTAATTGACCCGTCACCTTTATTCACACATAATAAAAGAAACAAAATCGTCTATGAAAGGATTAAATAATGAACAAGCTCACAGCTCTATTTCAGAAACAAAAAGTCTTTCAGAAGCCGGCAGTTAAAGAACGCATCCGCATTCTTCAAGACTTAAAAGCAGCAATCAAACAGTATGAGAAGGATATTTTACAGGCCTTAGCCCATGATTTACATAAATCCGAACAGGAAGCCTATACAACGGAGATCGGGATGGTGTATGAAGAAATCAATCATACCATCAAGCACCTTCACAAATGGGCGAAGCCAACACGCGCGAAAACACCGCTGACTCATATCGGATCGAAAAGCATGATCATCAAGGAGCCCTATGGAAGTGTGCTCATCATTGCTCCTTGGAACTATCCTTTCCAATTGGCCCTTTCTCCATTAGTCGGCGCGATTTCTGCGGGAAATGCCGTGATCTTAAAACCGTCTGAGCTGACCCCGGCAGTCTCACAAGTGATCAGCACTATCATCAAACGTGTATTTCAAGAAGACCATGCGGCTGTCGTAGAGGGCGGTGTCGATGTCAGTACAGAGCTGCTGAAGCTGCCCTTTGATTATATCTTCTTTACTGGTAGTGTGGCAGTCGGCAAAGTCGTCATGGAAGCCGCCGCAAAGCATTTGACCCCTGTCACACTTGAGCTTGGCGGAAAAAGCCCTTGCATCGTCATGCCTGATGCCGACATCAAGCTGGCAGCGAAGCGGATCACCTTTGGAAAATTCACTAATGCAGGGCAAACCTGCATTGCACCAGACTATTTGCTCGTTCATGAATCCATCAAAGAGAAACTTTTGCGAGAAATGACGGCCTGTATCCGTGACTTTTATGGTGAACATCCCGAAACACATCCGCACTTCGGAAAAAATGTCAGTCAGCGTCATTTTGACAGGCTTTCACAATTTCTCTCAAATGGAATGATCGTCACAGGTGGACAGCGCAATGAACAGGAGCTTAAAATCGCTCCGACCATTTTAGACGACATCACTTGGGAGGATCCCGTCATGCAGGAGGAAATTTTCGGGCCGATCCTGCCTGTCATGACCTTTGATTCTCTGCATGAGGCAGCGCATATGATCAAAGCAAGGCCAAAGCCGCTGGCGCTTTACTTATTTACAACAAATAAAGACACAGAATCGTATATTCTAGAAAACCTCTCATTTGGCGGAGGATGTATCAATGACACGCTTATGCATGTCGCTACACCTTACCTGCCATTCGGAGGCGTCGGCGAAAGCGGCATGGGACGATATCACGGTAAGGAAAGCTTCTTTACTTTTACGCATGAAAAAAGCGTCCTGCGTCAAACGAACCGCTTCGATTTTTCCTTCCGTTATCCAAATGCGAAAAACGGACTCGACTTGGTCCGCAAATTTTTAAAATAAACAGGACGAAGGGGCTCTCCCCTCGTCCTATTTTCATTCAATATCCTTGATACACCAATTGATTTCTTCGAATCCCATTTGCTTTAAATACGTGTTTACCTTTGAAAACGGCCGGCTGCCAAAAAAGCCGTTTCTTGCAGAAAAAGGACTTGGATGAGGTGACTCAATGATGTAATGCTTGTTTTGATCAATGCGTTCTTTCTTATTTTGAGCATGTCTTCCCCATAACACAAAAACGACGGGCTGATCACGTTCATTCAGCACATCAATCACGCGGTCTGTCACACGTTCCCAGCCCTTGCCTTTATGCGAATTCGCCTCTCCCTTCCTCACAGTCAGCACAGTGTTTAAGAGCAGCACACCCTGCTCTGCCCAGCTGACAAGTGAGCCGTGGTTTGGAACAGGACAGCCAAGATCATCCTTTAGCTCTTGAAAAATATTTCTCAAAGATGGCGGGTGTTTGACGCCTGGCTGAACAGAAAAGCTTAATCCATGTGCCTGCCCTGGGCCATGATAAGGGTCTTGTCCTAAAATCACCACTTTGACCTTTTCATATGACGTCAAATGAAGGGCACGATACACGTCATCTGGTTTTGGAAAAACGGTCTGCGTGCGATATTCTTCCTTCATCCATTCTCGTAATTCCTGATAATATGGCTGTTCAAATTCACTTTTCATCACAGCCCACCAGCTATCATTTAAAAATGGCTTCATTGTGGTTTTCCTCCTTCTACTTGCTGCGCTAGTCTGGAGATCATCGGTTTTCCATCCCACACAATCTCACTCTCTGATTCTCGCTTTTTCATCGCTGGTTCTTCTAATAATATAGCAAAGTTCGCTGTTGGCAGGTCGCCTAAATCATGCTTTTCACTTAAATCATCTAGGTAGTTCTTCCTTGTTTCACCAAGATCACTAGACTGATTTCCACCGCCGTCAAAAAACGCATAGATCACGCTGGCAGCTGGTACTCGTTTAACTCGGGCATGCTGTGATACACGCAAAAAGAAGTCCCAGTCCCAATAATGATGCATCGCTGGATCAAAATAGCCAATCTCATCGTGTATAGAGCGTTTGTACATACTGCCGGAAGGAACATATGTAGAAAAGACACGCATATCCTCAATGTCCGCTGTATAAGCAAACAAACGTCTCGACAGTGGAAAACGGGTCGCGCCTTTTTCTTCAAACGACACAATTTCCGCATCAGAAAAGACAAAATCGGCATCTTCCAACTCCTTGCTCATGCGTTCGATATGACAAGGTGTGAAGTAATCATCGTCGTCACTCAGCATGATGACGTCGCCTGTCAGCTCCCGCACCCCCACATTTCTGGCATTCACATGCTGAACATTCTCATCTAAATGAATCAAGCGGATCGGAAGCTCAGGGTAAAGTTCCTGAATGATGTCGACTCGCTCTCCTGCATCATTGACGACGACAATTTCAAAAGGCTGTACGGTTTGTCTTGAAATGGATTCAAGCAGCTCACACAATGCGCTGAGCCGGTTATGTGTCACAATTAATAAGGAAATCTTCATATGCAGCTTACTCCTTTAATAGATTCGTCTTTTTCCATTAAAACATAAATTGGGTTTCTTCTCATGATATAAAAGGCGGTTTGATTTGACGGGAAAATGGGAATTTTTGATGAAAAGGAGTGATGATCATGGAATATATCACGGCTGAGAATAGTAAAGAAGCGAAACAGGCCATCGACCACTTTCATTCATCGGGTTCAACAAAGGACGCTGTATTTGTTTTTGCGTACGACCCAGAACGCTCTGATACCGTAACGGAGTATACAGACGCCAAAAGCATGACTGCGGTCGATCAAGGGATTTTGGATCAAGTCGCCAATGTCATTCGCACCCGGGATGATGAACTGATGGCCAAAATGATGTCAGCTGGCGCCGATCAAAAGTTAGCTTTAACCCTTTTAGACGAACTGAAAAAAGGGAAATTGGTGATTTGTAAAAGGTAAGAAAGAAAGGCGTTCCGAAGAGAGGAACGCTTTTTTATGCCGTTTCATTGTGATAAATGGAAAAGCTGATTATAATAAGGGATAGAACAATAACTGTTACACATCACATTGGAGGTTCAGCAACTATGTCTATGAATAAAGCACTCACCATCGCAGGTTCGGATTCAAGCGGCGGTGCAGGTATCCAAGCAGATTTAAAAACGTTTCAAGAAAAAAACGTCTACGGGATGACAGCTTTAACCGTTGTCGTTGCAATGGACCCTCATAATCATTGGGATCATCAGGTGTTTCCAATTGATACGGCGACGATTCGCTCGCAACTCTCTACCATTGTAGAAGGCATTGGTGTAGATGCCCTGAAAACAGGTATGCTCCCAACCGTCGACGTGATCGAGCTTGCAGCTGACACCATCAAAACATACGACCTAAAAAATGTCGTCATTGATCCTGTTATGGTTTGTAAGGGTGCGAACGAAGTCCTATACCCAGAGCACGCGGAAGCATTGCGCGAAAAGCTCACGCCACTGGCAACCGTTATTACACCTAACCTTTTCGAAGCAGGTCAATTAAGCGGAATCGGCGAGATCAAAACGATTGAACAAATGGAAGAAGCAGCAAAACGCATTCACGAACTTGGTGCTAAATATGTGGTCATCACTGGAGGCGGTAAGCTAAGCGAGGACAAAGCCATCGATTTGCTTTATGATGGACAAACCTTCGAACGCCTTGAAACAGATAAAATCGACACAGAATACACACACGGCGCAGGCTGCACATTCTCAGCAGCAGTCACAGCTGAACTAGCGAATGGATCAGACGTGAAAGAAGCCATTTATGCAGCAAAAGAATTCATCACTGCTGCCATCAAAGGCTCTTTCCAGCTAAACGAATACATCGGACCAACAAAGCATTCTGCTCATCGTTTTGACAAATAAAACAGAAAAAAACCGATTCGCCTTGTTAGTAGGTGAATCGGTTTTTTGTTTATCGAAAGCTGCGTCTCTGTGCAAACAGCCAATCGGTTAAGCCTGGCGTCTCATAAGCAGGCGTCCATGATGCATGGTCATATCCATACTTGCTTGCGTACTCCGTATAAAGCGGATTTCCGCCTGCTTTTTGAATAGCTTGAATTGTATTTCTCGCATAGCTGATAGGGATAATGGAATCATCTTCTGCATGAAATGCCCATATCGGCTTGTGTGCTAAAATTCCTGCCTTGCTTGGATCTGCACCCCCCGCAATAGGAATCATCGCTGCAAACAAACGAGGATATGTGATGTTCAACTGGTACGTGCCAAATCCACCTTGTGATAAACCCGTCGCATAAATCCTTTTCTGATCAATCTGATAAGAAGTTAACACATGCTGAAGGACATCATAAGCTTTGTGTAAATCCGGTGAAAATTGAAACACGTTTGTCAGATCGATTTCATTTTGCAAATTTCTTGTTAATGCAAAGCCTCCATCCACAGCATTTCGCGCCTGAGGGGCTAATACGTACGAAGGATGTTTCTTTTGGACTTCAGGGGAAGCCCATAAAACTGCACCATCATTCGCAAGTAACTGCTTTTGATTGTCTGTTCCCCTCTCACCGCCTCCATGTAAGAACAGGACGAGAGGATAGGCTTTACCCCTCTTACGATTTTTTGGAATATACAGCCGATAAGGCATTCCTTTGTATTCGAAAGATAAAAAAGATGATGCAATGTCCTCTCGTGTGACAAACCGATAATTGTATGTAGACGTGGAAAGGCGGTGGTTTTTCTTGTAAACGCTTACTTTTAAAGTCGTATCTTTTTCGATATGTATGGGCTTTTTGTACAACTGACTTTGAGTTGTCGGCTGGCTGCCATCTGTTGTGTAATAAAGAGAAGCTTTTTGAACGTGAGAATGCAGAGCTACCTCTTGTGAACGATAATATTGACCAGACGGGACTGAAGCAGTTGATGCAGCATACGACGTATGATTTCGGGCAGAAGAAATGGAAGGAAAAAGAAAACTCATAGAAAATAGGATAATCATAAAGGTGATCAGGCATTTCTTGGTTGTATGGTTCATATCGTTCCTCCTGTACATGCTCAGATGAATTTTTATTTATTATTTATCATGACAATAAAAATGTCAACGCTTTCATTTAAATTTCTGAATAATCTGACCGAAACAAAAAAGCATACCCGCAGCCGAGTACACTCTTTTATCCATACTTGAATGCCTATTTTTGCTGATCGGACTCTTTCGCCATTTTTCGAATAAAGGCCTCGATGGATTCAACAAATAAAGCATATTCTTTCATTTGTTTATACGTATCTGACAGCTTCTCTTTCACTTCTTCCTGCTCTAAAGAAGGTTCACCGAGAATAGATTGAACTTGAATGAGCAATTCTTTATATTCTTCACGTTTATCTTCAACATGATCTGCCATTGTCTCCAAGCGTTTTCTAGTCGTCGGCTGCTGTTTTGAATTCAAGTAAACAACCCCTTTTTTGTCCTACCGCATTTGGATAAACGTCAGCCTCAGCTGTATATATTTTAAAATGATACCATAATTCCACCTGTTATCATATATGTAAAACGTCATCAAACCGCTTTAGGCCAACCTTGTATATACACGATATAGACCTTAAGATACAGGCTGATTTCACTAGAAAAAAACAGATCATTGATCTGCTCAGATTGTAGACAAATTATTTTTCAAGCCGGATTTCCCCTATTTCCTTCTGACTCTTGAAGGCAGTTCTTTTTTGCTCAAATTTCATAGCTAATACTAATATGAAAGCTATTATTAAAATAATACTTAAGAAAATCAAACCGGCTTGCATTTTTCCTGTAGCATCTTTTAACCATCCAACTGCATAAGGGCCAACAAAACCTCCTAGACTTCCAATTGAATTAATGACTGCAATTCCAACAGCTACTGTGGCTGGACTCAATATCATAGTGGGTAATGACCAAAAAGGACCTTTAAAACAATACATGGCTGCCAATGATATGGTGATGAAAATCATTGCAATAAATGGATTGGATACCATTCCTACACTGAGTAACGTTAAACCAGCTACGAGTAACGGTAAAGCTGTGTGCATACGTCTTTCACCAGTGCGATCTGAGCGTCTTGACCAGTAATTCATGACGATTGAAGCAATAATGTAAGGGATTGTAGCAATGAAGCCGATCTGGGTGTTTGATAAATAGCCAGATAATCCTTTAATAATTTGGGGCATCCAATATCCAACGCCCAGTGTACCTGCAGTATATACAAAGTAAATTAAGGCGAGGTACCACAGTTTAGGATCAGTCAAGGCCGTCTTATGACTAGAGGTTTGTTGGCCTTTCTTTTCTCTTAGCTCCTCGTCCTTTCTTAATTCTGAAATCAACCAATTTTTTTCTTCAGCTGTTAGCCACTTTGCTTGTTCTGGCCGGTCTGTTAAGTAGAAATATGTAACAAACCCTAAAATAACAGCAGGGGCGCCTTCGATAATAAACATCCAACGCCATCCAGGCACATTCATCCAATGAATATGATCAATAATTAAAGTAGAAACGGGAGCTCCTATAATATAAGAAACGGCGATTGCTGTCATAAACATCGCAATTGTACTTGCTCTTTCTTTAGCTCGGAACCAATAAGTAAGGTATAGAATAATACCTGGAAATAGACCTGCCTCTGCTATTCCAAGAAGGAATCTAATGATATAGAGCTGGGTAGCATTCTGAGCAAACCCAGTTGCCATAGAAATAATTCCCCAAGTAAAGAGTATCCTAGTAATCCAAACTCTTGCCCCAAATTTTTGCATTAAAATATTACTTGGTACTTCAAACAGAAAATAACCTATAAAAAAAATACCTGTCACAAGACCAAACATTTTACTTGTTAGTCCTAGTGCTTCATTCATTTCCAATGCAGCATATCCCACATTTGCCCTGTCTAGATAAGAAATAATATAGAGTAAAAATAGTAACGGGATAATTCTTCGTGTCACCTTTCGAATCGTCTTCTTTTCGAAATTCAATTGAGAATTTTCCAATCAAATTCCTCCTTTTAAAAAGAAATTTTGACAACGCTTACATTTATCTAAAAAATAAAGAGATACTCTTACGCTTCTGTAAGATGTCTAAGAGTATCTCCATTTACCCTTCTGTTGTTTCCTCAAGACAGCGAACAAAATGAAATATATCTGTCAAAAATGTTTATTTCCAACTAGAAACGCTCTCAATATCTGGTATACCGTTAAATATTAAGTGTTTCGGTTGATAATTAATGTTACCTAACACGGTTTCTCCATCTACATCAGGAAAAGCAGTCTCAGTAGAAGTAGAATCCAGAACCACAAGGTTATTTGGAGTAAAAGTAAAATCGTCAATTCCTAACAATTTAGGAGCTGTTACCAGAACGGTTCTAAAAGCTTCATCTAGAGACAGTCCACCTACAATCATTTTAGAAATGATGTAGCTCATGTTATAAACAGGGTATTTTCTCCATGACGCGCTTGTTAAATCTGAACTGATCGTATCTGGTTTAATTCCCTCAGCTAAGCATTTATAAAAAACATTCCAATTAAAGTGTTTTCTACCGTGACCGATATCTAATACTATCCCTCTTTCTACTGCATCTAGAAATTCTTTTTTTACCTTCCCGGCAGTATTTAACACGTTTCCATCCCTTCCTTGAAATGGATGAGTGAGAATGTCCCCTTTATTAAAATATTGTGTTACCTCTTCAATATCTAGTTTAGTTTCAGTTAAATGAACCATCATTCGTAAATCAGTTCGATCGGCTGCTTCTCTTGCTAAGCGTAATAAAGACCGGTCAGTCGTTATATCCACCTGACCTAAGCGAATCTTAATTCCTAATAAACGATCATCAGCTAAAGATGCAACTTCAACAATTCGATCCAACGAAATACTTTCTGGCTTGGTTGGGTTAGGGTTGGGATGATTGGTTAGCCCTTCTGGTAAGGCTGATAACCAAGAACGAACTGTTAATGGGCTCTTTTCCCAATAACGATTTGCTTCCTCCCATCCGTCATAGCCAAAAGTACCTGCGTCCCCAACTGTCGTTACTCCTGAGGAGAGATATTGTTTATCTTTCACACCAATTTCCGCTCCAGGTGCCCATAAATGACAATGAAAATCGACTAGTCCTGGTACAATTACGCTAGATTCAGATAAATGAATCTCCCTATCATCCTCATGAGTAACTGTTATTCTTGTAGACTTATTTGGAATGAATCCCTTTTCTGACCAAATAGAACCGCCTTTAAAATTCCATACTCCCATGCAAATACACCCCTTAACTTCATATTGATATAATAGATTCGTTTATTTATTTGTTAACAATAGCATCTTCTTTACATGCCTTGATAACATCCAACCACTGTGCTAAATCACTGACCAATATACACTTCTCTTCTTTTTGGGAAGTGGAACAATCAACTAAGTGGTTCATTTCCATACACAAACCAATAAGACAGCGCTTTCAAAAATAAAATGAATGACGCAACCCCAATCCCCAAAGGATTATCACGCACCTCAAAAAAATTTTTATGATTTATCCTATGTAATAAAAATTACTATTTTTTATATAAAAGTAATGTTTATTACCAACAATTTAAATGTATGTTATCACTCATACTTAATAAAGTAAATCTTTTTTATAAAGAACAGCAGATAAAGTAAAACGAACAGTGAAGCAAATGGGAAACGATCGTTTTCCGGAAAATATAATGGAATTGATGGCGAGGGATATATAGACGTTGTGATTACCATTGGTCCAAAAGCAAAAAAACAATGAAAATAAAAATTCCACTTATGACAGTGGAATAAAATGAGGATGCGGTATTGGGGTACCCAATTTCCCGCACCTCGCTTATCTGATAGAGAAATGTATTCATCAAACCTTTCTATCAATCGTGCAGACGGCTCTGAATCTCCTTTTTTTATATGACGTGCTGTTTTTGGTTACTTTTAATTTCAAAACATATTGATCATCACTTGTAGGGTTCGGATCAACGACCTGCTTCTTTTTGTAAATGCCATGTCTTCAATGTCAGCTTTGTTTCATTTCTTCCACTGATGGAGATTGATTTATTTCCCGGGGAAGGAAAGTAACGTGCAGTAAAAACTTCTCGGCCTCCGTTTACAAAAATCTCAATCGACGATGCATCAATAAAGATATGCAGGTCGTGTAATTCCTCTATGACCGCTTCACGAACTTCTTTTGATCGATCTTCAAATCGATCCCGTTCTAATGTCAGCTTCCCTTCCTCTTTATCATAGATGATCCGTGCAGCTGCACGGATACAGCATTCAAACCCTTTCTGTGTGTCAATTTGATCAATGAATACCTCTGCGCTCGTAATATCATCTACAGGGATAGAATGAACAGAACGTTTAATATGAAAAACATGCTCTTGTTCATTGGTCCGCATGGATTGAAGTTCACTTACTGGTTTTTGAATGAGATGTCCGTCATCATCTAAACGGAGCTCTCTCGGGATCGTGAGGCAGTGTATCCATTGATAAGAAATCGTCGGATGATGCTCTTCTCCTTGATCAGGCACCCCCATCCACCCGATTAAAAGACGTCTGCCTGATTCGTCTAAAAAGGTTTGCTGCGCGTAGAAGTCAAAGCCGCGATCCAGCTCCTCAAACGCTCCATGCGTATATTGATAAGTATGATCATCCAATCTCCCAACAAAATAACCTGATTGATGGGTATTGTGATATTTTAAACCATCCGGCTTGAGCCCTTGCGGTGATACAATCAATACATCTCGGCCGTCTAACTCAAACAGGTCTGGACATTCCCACATAAAGCCGAAATTGTCTAAACCATTCTTTCCACTGCCTGCAATCGTGCCTTGAAACGTCCACTTCTCTAACGTATCAGAGGTAAACAAAACAAGGTGTCCTTTCAGGTCTAAACTTTGTGCACCAAGAACCATGTACCACTGTCCATTCCTCTTCCATACCTTTGGATCTCTAAAATGGGCAGTGAAACCTTCCGGCAGCGTTGCCACGACACCTTTTTTCTGAAAGTGAATGCCATCCTCTGAAACAGCTAAACATTGATACGTCTCACGGTTCCCTTGTTCATCCCGAACGTTTCCAGTGTACATCACATGCATCTGCCCATCGTCTATAAATGCACTGCCAGAATAACAGCCGTTTTGATCAAACCAATCACTTGGGGCAAGAGCGGCTTCTTCGTGATGCCAATTCACTAGATCTGTCGATGTGTAATGACCCCAGAATTTTGCACCATGTCCCGTTTTGAATGGCTGCCACTGATAAAAAACATGATAAATTCCTTTCCACTGAATCAGTCCATTCGGATCATTTAAAAGACCGACTGGCGGCATTAAATGAAATTGCTGCCGGTACACATCCTTTTTAACCAAATGCTCATAGTTTCGAATACGTTCTGCTATCTTTTGACGAAGTGCTGCGTCAGTTGTTGTCATGACTGTGACCACCCCTTGATTATTTTTCGACTTCTTTTACTTTAAAAATGATGGTGAGAATAAATGAAACAGCAACAGCGATTAACATACCAATCACATAATTGACCACATTTTGAACACCGAATGGTGCTGCAATCGCAATCATCGGAATGCCTGTTAAACCATAAGCATTGGCGGCTACCTTCGTGAAAACGACAAATGCCCCGCCCAATGCGCCCCCGATCATCGCCGCAATAAATGGTTTACGGTAGCGAAGGTTTACACCGAATATAACAGGCTCGGTAATTCCTAAAAAAGCAGAGAAGGCAGCAGGAAGGGCAATTTCTTTTGTTTTTGCACGCTTGGCTAAGAAAAAGACAGCCAATCCTGCCCCGCCTTGCGCGACATTGGACATTGCCCAAATTGGCAGCAAATAGTTACGTCCAATATCATTCAGCAATCCTGCCTCAATCGCATGGAAGCTATGGTGAACCCCTGTGAGCACAATTAAAGAGTATGCACCGCCGAAAATGAGTCCTGCTAAGAACCCTGCATGGTCATAAATAAACGTCAGCGCATTCGAAATTCCTGTACCAAGCATTCTTCCAAGCGGGCCAACTGCAATAAACGTCACAAATCCAGTTACAATCACCGTCACAAATGGGGTCACAAGTAAATCAATACTGTTCGGAACGACCTTTCTTAAATTCTTCTCAACAAGACACATGATATATACGGTCAATAACACTGGAATAACCGTCCCTTGGTAACCAAGAAGAGCAATATCAACATTGAATAAATGCATATATTCTGGTTTTGCTTCCGTCAAACCCCACGGATTAAGCAGATTCGGGTGAATCATAATTCCCCCAATGACGGCTCCTAAATACGGATTTCCGCCAAACTCTTTCGCTGCACTGACCCCAATTAAAATCGGCAAAATGATAAAGGCTGCACTTGAGAACATATCAAGCATTTGGAAGACCGCAGAGCTTGGGTCAGCCCATTTGAAGGCTTTCATCATTCCTAAGAGACCCATTAATAAACCGCTTGCCACAATTGCTGGAATGATCGGTACAAAAATATTCGATAACGTCTTTGCAAAACGCGCAAGTGGATTCATTTTTTGTTTCACTGCTTCATCATGGCTGACAGGCTTTTGTTTCTCGTCGCCAGTCTCGAGACCAGTCTCACGAGCAAATGGTTCATACACTTTGTTGACAGATCCAGTTCCAAAAATCACCTGAAATTGCCCTGAACTCGAGAAAGCCCCCTTCACTCCTTCAAGTTCTTCAATAGCCTCTTTGTCAATCAAATCCTCGTTTTTCACCACCAATCTGAGTCTTGTTGCACAATGTGTGGCACTGATGACATTTTCCTTGCCGCCTAACAGACTTGTTAATTCTTTGGCTGTTTTTTGATAATCCATGATGTCTCCTCCTTTTTTAAAACAAAAAAGACCTAAAATTCACCAACGAGCAAAGGACATACACGTCCCCTCGTTACGCAAATTTTAGGTCTTGCCTGCCTGACAGTCACAATCCCACGATATCAAATTTTGATGACGCTTTCATCATAGTATAAGACTGTGACATGCGTCAACCTCTTTTTCAAATCCAATGACCCATATACACTAATAAGAGTAGTGTGCATAAAAAAAAGCCTGCATGCAGGCACGATCATTTTAAACCAATTCGGCTTCCTGCAGACGCTGGACATGCAGCGTGATGTAGCCGATCTCCGATTCAGGGAGATGAAGTCCATATTCATCTTTTAACAAATCAGCGAGTCCAAGTGCACATCGGTAAGCCGTATCATACTTTGTTTGGATAAAAATCAGCATGTCATCGTCCATGATTTGAAATGCCTCATTCGATTCCAACCTGCCTAATGCATACCTCAAATGTGTCACAAGCCGCTGATAGGAAATACTATCCTCATCAATTGAATGCTGAAAATAGCTTTCAATATGCTCGATCATTTCTTTGATCATCGTTGTATATTTTACGGTCTTTTTCATGGACTCCGTATTCATTTTGGCCGTATGAATATGAAGTGCCACATATCCTGCCTCATCGTCCGGCAGTTCGACCCCAAGCCGCTCCTTTACATAACGAATGGCATACTTTCCAATCTCATATTCCTGCTTATATAAGACTTTGATCTCACCAAGCAATTTATTATATAACACAATGCCTTTTTGAAGGCGTTCAATGGCGAAGGACAAATGATCAGTCAGTGATATGTGGATGTGATCACTGAGCGGCATCATGAGTTTACCTTCTGCATAACTGATGATATGCTCTGCCACTTCAATATGCGCTTCTGGCAATGTGGCAAGAATTTGTTTGAATTTCTCATTTTCTTCACGCACAACAAAGATTTTCTCTATTTTTTGAAGAGGAACGACGTCATTTTTCCCCTTCTGAAAAGCAATTCCGGGACCCATCACAATTTTCTCCTGATCGCCCTCCTTTACAACCACTGCGTTGTTATTCAATATTTTATATATCTTCAAGGGGTATCCTCTCCCAGCAGATAACATTTCTTATGTGGGATTTTACCCTGTTTCACTTTTTCTGTAAAGGTAAGAGCGGACCAGCACGCGCCTCTCGCATCGTCTTCTCTTCAAGCATCATCAGACTTTGAGTCATCCGCTTCTCTGTCCTGCGTTTCTTCTTATGTTCTTCTGCCAGCTTTTCCAGCTCTCTCTCTTTCACTACTTGAAAAAATCCGGCATCCGCCGCGGCCGCCTGAAACCCTTGCTGCTTCATCATCACACCAGGGTTCACAAGCACATTCATCATGAAACCAAACCATACGCTCAACCAGCTTTTTAATTTCTTCACTGAACATCCCTCCGCTTTTCTTAGAATCTAGCAACTCTATCAAAACAACTGCTCCTATCATATCCCGAGAAAAAAGAGAGGTTTGTCACAATCTGGGTGAAAAAACAAACTAGTTTTCAGAAGTTTTGTTGAAAAGTGCAGAAGATCATCATGTGCCTAGATGTTTCATTGAAAATTTTATGCACACGCTATCCCAAAGATAAGCACACCTTATCAACAGGGTTTATCCACATATCAACACCCTCTCACTAGATTTTGTGTATGTAAATTTTTTATTTTCCATATATGTATCTTAATAATCGAGTTATCAACAGACATTTGTGAATAAGTGCGACTTTATAAACAAAATAGTTCTTTGTAACTATGTAAAATAAGACCATTTTAGTAAAGGAATTGTTTTCAACATATTGAATACTTAATAACGGGCAGTGAATCTTTCCTATTTATCCACAAAAAGAAAGGCTATCTCCCTAAAAACACAGCTAGAAAGGGGAAAATTAATGAAAAAGGTCATATCTCGTTCTTCTGTTCTATTGTTCTCCACTATTTTTATTTTATCCACATTCTTTACCGGTCAACAGGCTGCTGCTGCTCCATCTAACAAAAAGGTGGAACTAGAAAAAGCAGAAATCTTCGGTGAAATCAATGTCAACTCGAAAAAACAAACCACTGTCATTGTTGAATTAAAGGAAAAATCCTTAGTTGAAGCTAAGCAAGACGGCGAAGCACAAACAAAAGCCTCCCTCAAAAAATCTCGAACAAAAGTAAAGAACGCAGCACTCAAAGAGGTAGATAAAGCGAGTGTTCGTCAAGAATATGAAAAAGTCTTCTCTGGTTTCTCTATGAAACTTCCTGCAAACGAAATCCCGAAGCTGCTCGCAGTTGATGGAGTAAAAGCTGTTTATCCGGATGTTACATATAAAACCGATGAAGTGAAAAAGGAAAGCATCCAGCTTCCAAACGAAGATGTCTCCCCGCTTATGGATAAGAGCGCTCCATTTATCGGTGCACCAAAAGCATGGGATGCCGGCTATTCTGGAAAAGGGGTCAAAGTCGCAGTCATTGATACTGGAGTAGACTATACCCACCCTGATTTAAAAGGAAACTTCGGTTTATACAAAGGCTATGATTTTGTTGATAATGATTATTCTCCGCAAGAGACACCTAAAGGAGATCCTAGAGGTGAATCCACAGATCACGGCACACACGTCGCAGGAACGATCGCGGCAAATGGACAAATTAAAGGTGTCGCAAAGGATGCCACACTTCTTGCATACCGTGTACTTGGACCAGGTGGATCTGGAACAACTGAGAACGTTCTTGCAGGCATCGACCGGGCGGTTACTGACGGAGCAGATGTCATGAACCTCTCTCTTGGAAACAGTGTCAATAACCCTGATTATGCAACGAGCATCGCTCTCGATTGGGCCATGTCTGAAGACGTTGTCGCTGTTACATCCAATGGAAACAGCGGTCCGAACAACTGGACAGTCGGTTCACCTGGCACATCAAGAGATGCCATTTCTGTCGGAGCAACTCAGCTTCCGTACAGCCTTTACAATGTGAAATTCCCGAACTATTCCACTGCAAAAGTCATGGGCTACTACCAAGAGAGTGATTTAAAAGCGCTTGACCAAAAACAAGTCACACTCGTCCAAGCTGGAATCGGTGACGAAAAGGCCTTTGAAGACATCGATGTTAAAGGAAAGGTGGCCGTGATTGAACGTGGTGCCATTGCTTTTGTGGATAAAGTCGACAATGCAAAAGCAGCTGGTGCAATCGGCGTTGTGATGTATAACAATACCGATGGAGAAATCCCAGTCGATGTACCAGGTCTCGCACTTCCTACAATTAAGCTGTCAAAAGCTGAAGGAACAGCGCTTGTGAAAGCCATTGAGGCTGGAAACAATACAACGGCTTTCTCCATTCAATTTGTCAAAGAACTTAGTGAGCAAGTCGCTGACTTCTCGTCCCGCGGACCTGTTGTGGATACGTGGATGATTAAGCCTGATCTATCAGCACCCGGCGTCAGCATTGTGAGTACGATCCCAACGCATGATCCTTCTCAGCCTTACGGATACGGTTCTAAGCAAGGAACAAGTATGGCATCTCCACATGTGGCAGGAGTTGCAGCGATCATCAAACAAGCAAAACCATCGTACTCAACTGGACAAATCAAAGCATTACTGATGAATACAGCAGAAAAACTGTTTGACGCAAATGGCAGCCCATTCCCTCATAACACACAAGGAACAGGCAGCGTTCGAATCATGGAATCACTTCAAGCGTCTTCTATCGTTTCTGATGCGAGCTATTCTTACGGCACTTTCTTAAAGGAAAAAGGCGTTCAAATCAAAACGAAGAAATTCAAGGTAGAAAACCTTTCAAAAGCACCGAAAACGTATACCATTGATTACAAATTCAATGGCAGCGGCATTAGTACAAACGGAACGAAAAAAATCACCGTCAAAGGGAATTCCACTGGATCCTTTACTTCCGCAGTGCAGGTGAATTACGGAAAAACCAAAAAAGGGACGTACCAAGGCAGCATAACCATTCGCGAAAATGGCAGAAAGGTCACGGAAATCCCTACTTTATTGATTGTGAAAGAGCCAGATTATCCGCGCGTCACTTCTGTTTCCGTAGAGCCTGACAACCGTGCTGGAAGCTATGTCATCAGCAGCTACCTGCCTGGCGGTGCTGAGAACCTTGCATTCCTTGTCTACTCGACAGATGGAGAGTATTTAGGTGAAGCTGGTGTTTATCAACATGTTGATAAAGGAGAGCATCGCGTAAAATGGAATGGTACGATCAATCAAGGCCAGAAGCTTGAAGCTGGTGAGTATACAATGCTTGCGTATGCAAGTTTGAAAGGAAAATCAGATACCGTACAAACGAAGGAACCTTTCGAAATTTACCCTGAATAAATGTGAATCACAAGAAAAGCCTTGTATGAGCGGATAAGCTCATCAAGGCTTTTCGATCATATATGGAGGAAAGAGAAACTCATGTTGATATGGCTATGGATCTTTTCTTTTTTTACTGCTTTTTTTCTGACGATCACCTTGGTTTATTTACTAACTTTTTTACATACGAAGCAGCCTCGTCCTTTTCATCAAGCATGCGAGCTGACTGTTTATGCTTCCTGTATCTACCCGCTCAGCCTGCTGGTGTCAGCCGCCTTCTTCCTCACTCTGATGCTGCTTTTCCCCTTTTACTGGCTGCGTGGACGATAAATATACATACGTTATGCATCAAAGGCTTCTTTTAATAAACGATACGATGTGAGCCGGTCTTGCATGTGATGTGTGATGGTCACAGCAATCAATTCATCTGTCCGATAAGCCTTGGCGAGAGTGGTCAGCTGCTTTTTCACAGATGCTGGTGTTCCACCAACCATCCTTTGACGATTGGCAGCCACTCGTTTTTGTTCATATGGACTGTAAGAATACGCCTGTGCCTCTTCAAATGAAGGAAAACCCTCAAGCTTCAGCCCCTGTTCATTGGCAAGTAAAGATAAATCTAAGCTGACAGCCAGTTTTTCTGCCTGCTCCTCTGTTTCAGCACATAAAACAAAGACTGCCAGACTGACACGCGGCTTATCACCGAATACTGAAGGTTCAAACCGATTGATATATTGCTCTACAGAATCTTCTCCGCCTTCACCATTAATAAAAAGAGCAAACGTGTAGCCTGCACCTGCTTTCGCCGCAAGCCTTGCACTCCCTCCAGAGGAACCGAGCATCCAAACTTCTGGCGCGGTCTCGACCTTCGGAGAAGCAGTCAAATGAGGCAGCGGGTAAAATTCATCCGCTAGATCGTGTAAATACACCTTCAACTCTTCTACTTGCTCAGGATATTGATCACCTAAACGCTTTCGCTCCCCATGATGAAGGGCAATAGATGAAATGGGCATACCACCAGGGGCACGTCCAATCCCAAGATCAATTCTGCCAGGAGCCAGCGCTTCGAGAACCCTGAAGTTCTCTGCTACTTTATAGGCGCTATAGTGGGGAAGCATGACGCCGCCCGAGCCAATGCGTATATGCGACGTAACGGCTGATAAATGGCCGAGAAGCACCTCTGGACTTGATCCTGCAAGCCGATTTGAAAAATGATGCTCTGATACCCAAAAACGGTGATAACCCCACTTTTCCGCCTGCTTCGCCAGTTCAACCGTCTGCTTCAAAGCCTCAGCAGGCGTAGCACCTCCTATCAAAGGAGATTGATCCAGTATACTTAATTTCATCATGCTGCACCTCTTACAGAAATCCCCCTCTCTCAAGCGAAAGGGGGATGTCTTATTTATTTTCGATTAAAGCCCTTCTCTTTCACAAATTCTCCAAGGAAGGCACGCTTTGGCTGGCTAAAGCCTCGCAGCATCTGCTCAGACCAAGTATCTTTTCTCTCGCCGTTTGTTCTTGCTTCATAATATGCGGAAATACGATCGTCGTATTCTTTTAAATAACGATCCACATGCGCTTCATCTTGCTGATATGAATTTTCATGATATATGAGTTCAACTGGCAGCCGTTCCTTTTGAGACGACTGATTAGCTGGATGGCCAACAGCCAGACCGAATAACGGCAGCACATAAGATGGTGTTTCAAGCACTTCAGAGACTTCTCTCAGCTGGTTACGCAGTCCCCCAATATAGCAGATTCCAAGTCCCATTGATTCTGCAGCAACACTGACATTTTGTGCAGCCAATGCCGCATCAATGACGCTAATGAGAAAGGCTTCTGTATTCTCAAGCGCCTCCTGATGATTCTTCCCTGCTTTTTTTGCAATATGATCATGGCGTTTCAAGTCTGCACAGAAGACAAAGAAATGCCCATTCTTCTCAACGTAAGGCTGACTCCCAGCCAGTTCAGCAAGCTTGGCCTTCTTCTCCTGATCTGTTACACCAATAATACTATACGCCTGTACGTAGCTTGATGTTGAAGCAGCCTGTGCACTTTTGATCAGTGTCAGCACCTCTTCTTCTGTCAAACGCTCGTCTGTAAACGAACGAATGGATCGATGATTTAATATGGTTTCTATCGTTTTGTTCAACTCGAAGACCTCCTTGACTTCTTCTATCATAAAACAAAGACATAGGGCTTTTCAAAAATTAAAACTCGCAATAAAAAAAGACAGCCTATACTTAGACTGCCCTTACCCGTTTTATTTAAATAAATAACTTTGATATTTCGTCAATTGAACGCTTGCGTTATAGGCGATCCCGAATCCAATGAGAACGGACAAGACAGAGCTTCCTCCAAAGCTGATAAATAAGAGCGGAATCCCTGTTACAGGCATCACGCCTATATTCATTCCAATGTTCTGGAACGTATGGATCACAATCAAGGCTGTATATCCGACGCAGAAGAATGACGCAAATCGGCTATAAGGATGTATTCGGTCAATCAGTACGACAAGCCGGTAGATCAAGAAGAAGTACATGATCACGACAAACGCACAGCCGATAAAGCCAAAGGCTTCACCTATAATGGAGAAAATCATATCCGTTTGTGCTTCTGGGACATAGACCTTTAAGTTTTTAATACCATTTCCAAAAATCTGCCCTGCACCAATGGCCATAATAGCTCTATCAACCTGAAATTTGTCACTACTTGTAGCATCTTGTATTTTAGTTTCTTCAGAATTCGCAGAGCCATCTGGAATCCAAGCAGTTATCCTATTAATTTGATATGGCTTAACCCCAAGACTTTCTTTAGCGAAATCCGGAAATAATAAAACTACAGAAAGAACCGTGATTATTAAGAGTACAACAACAGAACCAATCAACGAGATTATCTTCCAATTAACTCCAGACAAAAAAATCATTACCATTACAATAAACATACAAACAGCAGCAGTACCTGCATCCTGCAAGAAAATTAAGCCTACTGGGACTATTGAAACTCCAGCAATTTTTAATAATAGATGAATGTCGTCTTCTAATCGCCGTCTTTCTTTAGGTGTTGCTTTACCAATCACAGAAGCCAACATCATGATCAGACCTATTTTCATAAACTCTGAAGGCTGAAATGTTCCAACACCTGGAAGAACAAACCAACTTTTTGCACCATTTATAGTAGGAGCAAAATCATGACCCCCAATTTGTGCAGGAGCGACTTTAAGAAGAATTAACAGCATAATGCCGCCTATAAATATATATAAGCTCAGTTTCTCTAATTGCTCTAAGTCAAAATAATTAATAGCAACAATACATATAACTCCGACCATATAGTATATGATCTGCCTTGTCCATGCATTAGATCCATACTGCCCAAATTGACCCGCAGCATAAATCGCAATGACACTGATGGCAAAGAAGGCTAAAAATATAAAAATCAAATCTCCTTGATAGTAAGGAGATGTATTCTGCTTGTTCATGAACTAACCACCCTTATTACAAAACATAAAAGCCCTTATTTATATTAGATTGAAATTTTCACAAAATCAACTCACTTTAAATATGACGGAAGATACATCCGAAAGGTTCCATTCAATTTTCAAAAAATGAAATACTTTTCATCCTAACAATAGGAAAAAATTCCTCTATACACTTTTCATTCAACCGATCTCAAGTCCTTTAAAAAGTTTATTTTACAGATTTTAAGGGGAAAATTCAATGACCTATGTGGCGATATGACAAGTAAACATCAGATGAGATAGCTGCACTGAGGAATGAGGAATAAAACCATTTTGTATGGAATAAGGCCCATTTTCCAATTATTACGTTTACTTCAAAGTCAATTGTGGTATAATACCTGTAACAAAATGTTCACAATATCTCCTAAAAACAGACACAATTGCATCCTGACCTCTCATTTGATTTGAACATCAACTTACAAAGGAGTTGGATACGATGGATATGTTCTTTGCGTACCTATGTATTGCAACGGCTACACCCCTGTTTTTATGGCTGGAAAACAGAAAGATTGCATTAGCATCTATTCCACCCATTATGATTATGTGGATTTTCTTCGGTCTTTACATGACAAGCAGTTTATCTCCAGCAGGACATACCTTCATGATCGCATTCTTTGCCATTAACGTGATTTTGGCTCACATTGCAGCGTTCCTCATCTACGGACTTCCATTCATTCGCAAAAGATTCAGCAGCAGATAGATATCGCCCAACTATTGGAAGCGTTATCACCATTATGATAAAAACCACTCACCTTTAAGAGATGAGTGGTTTTTTTATTATTTCTCTGAATGCTCAGACTGCTTTGGTGCAGACGGTGAATAACCGTCTTTACTGTTCTCTCCGTGGCTGTAGTGAGCCGCAAAGATCCAAACAGATCCGATGACGAAGATAATCGCACAGAACAGACCAAACAAAGTATTTCCGACTTGAACAGTTCCGTTCTCGCTCTCTGTCATGTGCATAAACATAAACAGCTGCAAGAATGCTTGAATGAACGCAAAACCAAAGATAATCCATAGTTTTGCGGAACTGCCAATTTCAGCTCCAATGGCAATCCAGAATGCTAAGATTGTCAGCACAATGGATAGAATGAAGCCAACTACGTGTTTCCAAGGGAAGTGTTCGTGCTCTGCTGAGGAATGTGTTTTTCCAGCCATATCACAAAAGCCCCCCTAATCCGATCAAGTAAACAGCTGTGAAGATGAAAATCCATACAACATCAAGGAAATGCCAGTATAGACTTGAGATGAAAATCTTCGCTGCTGTTTGTGGAGTTAATCCACGTTTTTTAATTTGGAACAAGATTCCGGTAATCCAGAAGATACCGATCGATACGTGTAGTCCGTGAGTTCCTAAGAGTACAAAGAATGCAGACCAGTACGCACTTGTATGGATGCTCGCACCCTCATGTACATAATGGAAGAACTCAAAAATCTCAAATCCAACGAAGCCTGCACCTAGAAGCAGTGTGAGAATCGTCCAGATGACAACCCCTTTTGTACTTCCACGGCGCATTTCATGAACGGCAATCCCACATGTAAATGAACTAACCAATAGCAGGAATGTCATGATCAATACAAGCTTCATATCAAACAGCTCAGCTGGTAAAACGCCACCAGCTGTTCTGCCATGTAGAACAAAGTAGGTCGCAAAAAGTGTTGAGAATAACACGATTTCCGCGCCAAGGAATATCCAGAAACCAAGGATGTTTAAACGTCCGGTTTCAGAGCGATATTCAAGCGGTGCATTTGCATAGCTGCTATCATTATGTCCCATTACTTCTGCGCCTCCTTATTCTTTTTCTCTGTTTCGATTACTTCTTCAACAGGAATATAGTAGCCATCGTCATATTCGAATGAACGTAAAATCATCGTTGCGAATACACCGATTAAGCCAATAACGCCAATCCAGTACCATTCAAATACAAGACCGAATGCACCAAGTCCAAAGAATGCAGACATGATCAACGGTCTGCCTGAATTGTGCGGCATGTGAATTTTCTTGAATTCTTTTTCAGGATGAACGTCTACATTGTTTTGCTTCCAATGATGGAATGCATCTGGTGTTGTCACTTCTGGAAGTGCTGCAAAGTTATAATGCGGCGGAATTGCAGAAGATGTCGCCCAGTCAAGTGTACGTCCTTCTCCCCAGCTGTCTCCAGACACTTCACGTTTTGCGTGTCTCCAGCTGTAGTAAATGTTGTAGCAAAGGATGATGAATCCGATACCCATCATAAATGCACCAATTGTTGAAATAAAGTTTAGTGCAGTCCAGCCATCTTCTGGTCCATACGTATAAATACGTCTTGGCATTCCTTGCAGTCCTAAGAAGTACTGCGGGAAGAAACAGATGTTAAATCCGATCATGAATACCCAGAAGAACCATTTGCCGATTCTTTCGTTTAACTTGTAACCAAACATTTTTGGATACCAGAAAACAAGACCAGCAAAACAAGCAAATACAGTACCTGCGATTAATACATAGTGGAAGTGGGATACAAGGAAGTACGTGTTATGGTACTGATAATCCGCAGCTGCCATCGCAAGCATAACCCCAGTTACACCAC
This sequence comes from Bacillus sp. SRI_025, assembly GCF_057592095.1. Classification (NCBI taxonomy): domain Bacteria; kingdom Bacillati; phylum Bacillota; class Bacilli; order Caryophanales; family Bacillaceae; genus Bacillus; species Bacillus sp. SRI_025. The sequence goes on from NZ_JBYEGB010000001.1 coordinate 653,263, forward strand.
CGATTACGAAGTTCGGGATGAAACCAAGTGCCCAAAGCATTGGTGATGTAAAGCTGATACGGCCTCGATACATCGTAAAGAGCCAGTTAAAGATTTTCACACCTGTTGGTACAGAAATCGCCATTGTTGTAATCGAGAAGAATGAGTTAACCGCTGCACTGTTCCCCATTGTAAAGAAGTGGTGAACCCACACAAGGAAACTAAGAACAGAGATTGCCACAATCGAGACAACCATCGCTTTGTAACCAAACAACTGCTTTCTTGAGAACGTCGCAAAAATTTCTGAGAAAATACCGAAAGCCGGCAGGATAACAATATATACCTCAGGATGTCCCCAAATCCAGAATAGGTTCGCCCAAAGCATCGGCATACCGCCTGCTTCGAGTGTAAAGAATGCAGAACCGAATAAACGATCAAATGTCATAAGTGCTAAAGCAACTGTTAGTACAGGGAATGCAAAAACGATGATGACAGACGTAATCAATGTTGTCCATGTAAACATTGGCATACGCATAAGTGTCATACCTTTTGTACGCATTTTTAAGATGGTCACCATGAAGTTAATACCTGTCATAAGTGTACCAATACCTGCAATTTGGAGCCCGAGCAAGTAGTAGTTCTGTCCAGGTCCTGGTGAGAAATCATTTCCGGCGAGCGGCATGTAACTCGTCCAGCCTGCACTTGGTGATCCTCCAATAACGAAGGAAATGTTGAACAGCATTGCTCCGACCATGAATGTCCAGAAGCTAAGGTTGTTCAAATAAGGGAATGCAACGTCACGTGCACCAATTTGAAGAGGAACAACGACGTTGATTAAACCAATTAAAAATGGCATCGCCATGAATAGAATCATGATCGTACCATGCGTTGTAAAGATTTCATTATAGTGGTTTGAATCTAAAAACGTATTATTAGGAAGCGCCAGCTGCGCGCGCATCATCAGTCCGTCTACCCCACCGCGGAAGAACATAATCACAGCAGCAAGGATATACATGATACCAAGCTTTTTATGATCAACTGATGTCAGCCATTCTTTCCAGAGCCATTTCCACTTTTTAAAGTAGGTTAAAACAAACACGATGGCAATGGAGGTAAGAGCGATAGAAATTTGCGCACCAAGAATTAATGGGTCTCCAGTTACAAAAAACTCATCCCATTTTAAATGCATAACGGCCTCCTCCTTTCCTTAGTCAGTTTATTCTGTTTCTAATTTTCTTTTATAGTTCTTCACATTCTCGAAAGGATCTGTCTTGGAATGCGGAGAAACTGCTTGGTAACCTAAACGTTTGCGTGCTTGGAGTGCATATTCAGAATCCTCTCCGTGCTTCGCAAAGGATAAATGTGTTGATGAGAATGTCTGCACATCTGCAGCATCAGGAAGCATCAAGTAGTCATACGTTTTCTTCGTTAACTTCGGTGCTTCTTTCTTTGTTTTATTTACCCATTTATCATAGTCAGACTGCGTCATCGCATTGACTTTGAATTTTTGCTGAGCAAAGCCCTCGCCTGTGAAATTGGCGTTTCTTCCTTGATATGTGCCAACTTGATCAGCTTGAAGGTATTGTTCCATCTCCATTCCAGCCATCGCATACTTCTCCCCGCCTAGCTGAGGAATCCATAGTGATGCCATTGTATCAGCGGAAGTGATTTTGAATAAAACCGGCTGATCTTTTGGAATGTTTAAGTAGTTCACTGTCTCAATATTTTCCTCTGGATAGCTAAAGATCCATTTCCAATCAACAGCTGTCGCATAAACGACAAGAGGATCTTTATGGCTTGTTGCTTGAGGTGCCTCTTCCAAAGAGTAAATTGTTTTTACAGTTGGAACTGAAAGGGCAGCAACGATTAATATTGGGATCACTGTCCAGACAACTTCTAGAAGCGTGTTCCCGTGTAGTTCTGGGTTATAAGAGGCGTTTCCAACGTCCTTACGCTCACGGTATTTAACCAAAATGATGGTAAACATTACAAATACCGCACCAACGATAAAGAGCATAAATCCGATCGATAAAAGGATTAAGTCTTTTTGTTGTGCTGCGACTGGTCCTTTAGGATCTAAAACAGCGATATTGCTGCAACCTCCTAATACAAAAACACTCACGAGCATCGCTAATAAAAGCATAGGTTTAATGGCTCTGAACAAGAAGATCACCATCCTTCCTTAGATAATGTATAAATTGCTGAATAATTGTGAAAAGCCATCTGCCTTCGAAAACTTTTCTTCCCTTTGTAATGCTATCAAAATCTGTTAGAGTTAGCTTCCCTTTTTTCAAAAGTTCATTTATTTTTCAACAGATTTCTTTTAAAATGTCATAAATTCGACATAAATTTATATTATTGCACACACAATAAATTTCTAGGATTTTGAAAAGTTGAGAGTTGAAGGCAAAGGACAAACAATCAAGAACTTTGTCAAATTTAGGTTTACCACAATAAAAAAGTTTGGTCAAATTTCAATTTAACTTAATGAAATTTTATCTAGGTAAACAATTTCAAAATAGGTATCCCCACATTTAACAAAAACCTTACTTATTTTAACGCAAGTTGATAAGAAAAGAAAGTATCGATCCTCTGACTATACGCTGTAAGAATTGGTAATCATGTTGAATATGTGGAATCCCACTTAATGACTTCCAGCAAAAAACCGGCTTAGCGCCGGCATTCTGCAATTATTCATCTCTTACTAAAATATCAGGGCGCCTATAGATGTCCCCTTCATGTTCAACGTCAATGTATGTCCACTTGCCTGTATAGGTTAAAAAGCGGTTCCCCTCTTTCTCTACGACCATCGTATCCTCTGATTTCAAACCAGGCAATGAAGGGTTCCATGTAAACACTTGCTGCAGCTGAATTTCTTCCTTCGATGAAGGCACTGCAATTATTTCTCTAGATACAAAGCCCGTTTTCCCTCCTTGATGAAGCTTTTTCCAGCTATCGGGAAAGCCTTCTTTTTCATACTGAGCGATACCTGCTTTCAACACGTCTCCCAAAGTCTTACCGGGGCGCGTAGCGGCATTCATGACCGTGTCAATTCGTGCAAGCCGCTCTTTGTTCTCTTCAAGCTCCTGTGGAAGCTGACCGAAGTAAACAGACCTTGTGACATTCGCCACGAGTCCATGCCGTTCAGCACAAAGGACAACAAGCGCATGCTTTTGAAGTTTTTTGTCTGTTGGAATTGGATGACGGTATTGATGAATCCGGTCATCTGTTGCTACAAGCAGCACTTCAATCGTCATTCCCTGCGCGATCGCTTTTTGAGCCGCTAAAGAAGCGATTTCGTGCTCCGTCTGTCCTGGAACGATTTCTTTACAGACACTCTCTACAATGACCGCTGTTTCATGACAAAGTGTTTCATATTGGCGGAGCTGTGATGCAGAAAGAATGGATCGAACTTGCGACAAATCCGGCTCAACCCATTCGAATCCAGCCATTTGAATGTCTGACCCGATTCGTTTGTCTTTTGTGAGTGTTTGAATGTGTGCCGTATCATCCTCAAACCAATCCATCGTCACCACTTGAAATGGGTGATCGATATACGCCATCTCTTCTTCAATGATCCGCTTTTCTTCCATTTGATTCACAATGAGGACGATGTCGTCTTTTAACACAAGCAGCTTGCACACGCCCTCTGGTGTATTTAACACGATATGATTTCTTCTTCCTCCTGTCAGCCAGGAGAAGTTATTTCGCTTGTGAATTAAGACACCGTCGAGCTGTTTTTCTTCCATTATTGATCTTACTTGTTCAATCATCTAATCACCTGCCTATATGAGTGTATGAATGAAACGTTTAAAAGCTGTTTTCCCTTGCTCGGTTCTTTTAAACACACCCGCCTGTGAGAGAATTCGAGAAAAAATCATGCCGACTTCTTTTTGTAAAATGGCTTCTGTATTCTCCTCTGTAAAGGTGTTCTCTTCAAGCAGACGCTTTGCCCATGCTTCGTGTTTCGTGATAGCAGAACGGGCTTTGATTTCTTCAAGGGGGTTTTGGGATAACAGCGCTTCTTTTAATTGGTTTAATTCCTCTGCTAATCTACTAGGAAGAACTGCAAGACCCATCACTTCAATTAATCCGATATTCTCTTTTTTAATATGATGGACTTCTTCATGCGGATGGAAAATTCCGTCCGGGTGCTGCTTGTTTGTACGATTATTACGCAGCACTAGATCTAATTCATAGTCATCTCCATGTCGGCGTGCAATTGGTGTAATGGTATTATGCGGCGTCTCTCCTGTATGAGCTAGCAGCTCCACTTCTTCATCTGAATACATTTTCCACTCGTTTAAGATAAAGTCAGCGGCGTCTGCAAGCATCTGCCTATCGCTGCTTCGAAGGCGGATCACAGACATCGGCCATTTCACAATCCCGGCCCTCACATTCGGAAAGGCACTCAGAGAAAAAGCATCTTCAAGCTTCGCCTTCGCCATCGGAAATTCATGCGCACCGCCCTGAAAATGGTCATGACTTAATATACTGCCCCCGACAATCGGAAGGTCGGCGTTCGATCCGATGAAATAATGCGGGTATATATATATGAAAGAAAGCAATCGTTCAAAGGTCTTTTTGGTGATACTCATCGGCTCATGTTCGCCTTTGAACACAATGCAGTGCTCGTTGTAGTACACATAAGGTGAAAATTGTAGAAACCAAGATTCATCTGTGAGTGTCACAGGAATAATCCGGTGATTCTGTCTCGCTGGATGGTTGATCCGTCCCCCAAACCCAACGTTTTCTTTACAAAGCAGACAAAGAGGATATTGCTTTTGACTAAGTTTTTTGGCTTCAGCGATTGCTTTTGGGTCCTTTTCCGGCTTCGATAGATTAATTGTGATCTCCAGCTCGCCATCATCTGTTGGTGTAAACCACTGCACATTTTTGGCGATTCTGCCAGTATGAATATAGTGTGCGTGCTGCTGCATTTCATAGAACCAGCTTGTAGCCGCCTCTGGCCCTTCATGCTGGCGTTTCTCTTCAAACTTCGCGTAGATGACACTTGGAGGCGCCACCAAGCATCCCATGATTTTCGCATCTAGTAAATCGCGATACGTATCCGTCCCCTCAGGGATATTGCCAGTCTCTACTGCCCAATCCAGTATTGGCATTAAGATGTCTTCAAGTTCCGCATCCCCTGAGACTGTTCTTGCCTCAGCTTCATCCAGCCCAAGCACCTCAAGCAGCCGATTTCTCGTATAATCGATATCTAGTGGTGTAATCAGCTCTTGATTAACTCCGTATTGAATCAGCTGTTCCAGTTTTTCAAAAATATCTACCGCCATTCTCTTTGTCCCCTCTCTTGCCTGCCTGTTACGCGTTATTTACTCTGGTAACCGTCTGGATGCTTCTGGAACCAATCCCACGCACTTTGAATAATGGTGTGAAGGTCAGCATATTGAGGTGTCCACCCTAATTCTTGCAGCGCTTTTTCAGAAGAAGCAATCAGCTTTGCTGGATCTCCCGCGCGTCTGTTAGCCACCTGTGCTGGAATCGCATGCCCCGTGACGTTTCTTACAGCATCTACTACCTGCTTCACGGAGAAACCTGTGCCATTCCCTAAGTTATATGTTGCACTTCCTTTTCCAGCACGCAGACGATCAACTGCTAAGATGTGCGCCTCTACTAAATCCATGACATGAATGTAATCTCTAATACACGTGCCGTCCTCTGTCTCATAATCATCACCGTAAATCATGATCTGATCTCGTTTTCCTAAAGCCACTTGCAGAATGATCGGAATGAGGTGTGTCTCAGGCTGATGATCCTCTCCGACAAGTCCTTCTGTATGAGCACCAGCTACATTAAAGTAGCGAAGCACGACGTATTTCATTCCATATGCCTGCTCAGACCACTTCAGCATTTTTTCAATCGCAAGTTTTGTTTCTCCATAAGGATTGGTTGGGTTCGTCTCATCCGTTTCAACGATCGGCACACGCTTTGGTTCACCATACGCAGCTGCGGTTGAAGAGAAAACGATGTGTTTCACATCAAATTCATTCATCACCTGAAGTAAAGCTGTTGCTCCCCCAACGTTGTTGTCATAGTACTTTAGCGGGTTTGTTACACTCTCACCTACAAGTGAATCTGCGGCAAAGTGCATAACCGCTTCTATTTGATGCGTTTTGAAAACCTGTCTCAAAAAATCTTGATCTCGTAAATCTCCCTCTTCTAAAACAGCTCCCTCCAAAACAGCTTCTTTGTGGCCTGTCTGCAAATTATCCACTACTACTACTTGTTCACCTTTCGCTAATAGAGCCGCTACAGCATGACTGCCAATGTACCCTGCTCCCCCGCACACTAAAATCGTCATTACACTTCCTCCTTCGTGAGTTCTCTTGCGCCGCCTCCAATTCCAGCTGTGTAAAAAGAGGCTTCAATACCTGTCTTCTCTTGATAAATCGCACCCGTTTCTTCTATAAATGATGCCAGCTGCTTTTCTTTCACAATACTGATCGTGCAGCCGCCAAAACCCGCGCCCGTCATACGGGAGCCAATCGTTCCAGGATGGAGCCAAGCGGCTTCTGCCAGAGTATCCAGTTCAAATCCAGTCACTTCATAATCATTCTTTAAAGAGAGATGAGATGCCTTCATAAGCGCACCTATTTCTTCCATTTTATCATCTTTCAGAAATTTGACTGCTTTTATGGTTCGGTCGTTTTCTGTCACCACGTGCCTTGCACGTTTGCGGCATGTTTCATCCTGAATCAAGTGGGCATGCTCGGCAAATTCATCAGCCGTGAGCTCACATAAGTGGACTAGATCGATTTCTTTTCGCAAATCGTTTAAGGCTGATTGACACTCTGACCGGCGTTCATTGTATTTGGAGTCTGCCAGTGTCCGCTTTTTGTTTGTATTGGCAATGACAAGCGCCAGCCCCTCTTGCCGAAACGGACTGTATTCAAAATCAAGGGTATCGCAATTAAGCAAGATGGCGTGATCTTCTTTTCCAAGAGCGATTGAAAACTGATCCATAATGCCGCAATTGACGCCAATAAATTCATTTTCTGCACGCTGCGAAAGGAGGGCAAGACGGGCACTTGAAACGCCGAATGAATGCCATTCATTGATAAAGACAGCGGTGACAAGCTCGATGGAGGCAGAGGAAGACAGCCCTGCGCCATTGGGAATATTGCCGCCGTATACAATGTCAAAGCCTTCTTCTATCTTCATCCCTGCTTCGATAAACTGATGGAACACGCCCTTCGGATAATTCGCCCAGCCGTCTGACTCCAAGTAAGCGATTTCAAAAAGGTCGAATTCTTTCACACCATCGCCATCAAAGTTCAAGGAATACATTCTCACGCGGCCATCTGACCGCTTGGCACATGCTGCATATGTACCGAGAGTGAGCGCACAAGGGAATACATGACCTCCATTGTAATCTGTATGTTCACCAATCAGGTTCACTCTTCCTGGGGCAAAAAAATAGCGAAGTTCTTCTTCTCTATCCCCAAATTGCTGGTGAAATGCTGTGCGTAACATATCGATCATATCCATTCCCCTTTTCTCTTCTGATACTCTTATTTTAGTTGCCTGAACTGCGTAAGTTCAATGGTAAAAAAATCGTTAAAAAATACCCTTTTTTTGCTGTGAATGGTACGATGTGATATGAGGTGTACTATGATTCAAAATAGAAAAAGGTTGTTTTTTGCTGTGAAGGAGGTTTTCCAATTTGAAGAAGGAAGCATTTGCATTTCGTTTTCACCATTCTGATGTTACATTGCCGGCACAAATATGGTCTGTTGGCTGGGAGGTTCAATCATCTTCGTTATACAGCTGGAATGGCGTGGAGCGGAAGGATCAGGGCAAGTGCATCTTTCAGCTCACACTGTCTGGACACGGCATGATTGAAATCGGACAGAAGCGGTTCAAAGTCTTGCCAGGGCAGGCCTTTCTTGTGAAAAGCCCAAGTGCCTATCAATATTATTTTCCAGAAGACAGTGAGCATTGGGAATTTCTCTATTTGACGCTTTATGGGGACGCCTGCGATCTTTGCTTTGACCAATTTATAGACCAAGGAAAGCAGGTCATGCGTTTTCATCCTAATTCCAAACCGATCCGCCTGCTGAAGAAAATTTATGATGAAGCCAGTGAAAGACGGATTACCAATCCATTTGAGGGGTCTAGCCTTGCTTATCAATTTGTCATGGAACTGTATTCATATTTGCCAAAGCTTGAGGGACAAATGGAGAAATGGCCTGAGCCCATCGTTCAAGCGGCCTTGTTTGCCAGCCATCATTTTCACGAGGAAATTGGCCCAGACGATATGGCAGCTGCGGCACGTTTATCCAAAAGTCATTTTACGAGGGAATTCAAAAAGGCCACTGGCTTCACACCAATTCACTACTTAACCAATATCCGGTTAGAGAAGGCGGAAACATTACTAAAAACAACGAAATACTCGATTGAAGAAATTGCCATACAGTGCGGCTACCGAAATGCGAATTACTTGAATAAAGTCTTTCGAAAGAAAATCGGCATGTCTCCAAAGCAACTGCGGGAAACAAGCGATGCATAATAAAAAGCAGCCGCTTTATCATTGGCTGCTTCTTTTACGCTTTTGACAGGTCAACATGAATTCTCCCTTGTCTTAAAACAATGGTCATTTGCGTATCAGGGGTCATTAAGTTTTCTAAAATGTCCGTTGCCGTTTGAAGCGCAATGTCCATTCGGTTGATCTTTTCCTTTTCTTGTTCCGAAAACGCTTCTGGATGTGCGGTCATTTCTTTGACTAGCCTCAGCACTTGTTCATGCTGCTTTTCTGTTTGTTGATATATGGCATCATATAAGTCGTCTGACCTGCTGCTCATTTCACATCACCTATCTTTTTTTATGTGTTAAATCGCATCTTCTTTTGTTTTCTTGAAGACGAACCATTTACTGGCGACATAATTGACCACCACAATCACAAAGTTGACGAGAATTTTTGCGACGGTTTCATTGAGCGCCATTTGGCTCACAAATAAAATCATCAGCCCCAGATCTACACCTAGAGACATGAGACGGACACTAAAAAATGAAGAAAGCTCACGCATGAGGCTTTTTGTGTCACGAGCCTTTTGCTTGAAGACATACTTCTTATTGGTGATATAAGCAAAGAGAACAGCAAATACCCATGAAACAACCGTAGCTGTTTTGTAATCCATGGAAAACATCTCAACGAATAAATAGAAGCTGACGATATTGACAATGGTTGTACACACACCCATCACAAGATACATGACAACTTCTCGATACTTTTGAAAAAGGCTATACATGTCTTTCTTCATTCCTTTTTGCTGGTTTCTGTTTCTTTTAGAATACCATCTTAAGAAGAACTTCCCAAACGAACAATATGTACGTCCTGCAAAGATGAAATTTGTTCTACTCGATGGCAAATGTCAACACAATTGGTTTATATGAGTCAAATGTTTTAGGTCTTTTTCATTATTTTAATTTATAATCTTTCAACTGACATAACAATTGTTTATTATTAGAAGTAAGATTTCAATATTTATGGGTTTTTTAGTCATTTTTTTAGGGACGTGGTAGGTGATAGATTTTACAAAATAGGTTAAATGTCATCATTTTTCGACAAAATTTATTTTGTGCTGTTTTCAACCACACGTACAGTTACTAGACGGTTTGTTCAAGTCATTGGTTGCAGTGAATATGTCTTATTGAACTGGAGGATATTATGGATACGCAAGTGAAAAGAAGAGTTGACGAAGAGTGGGTTTATTTGATTCAGGAAGCGAAAAAAATTGGACTAGGCATCGAAGAAATACAAGCTTTTTTAACATCCAACGGTGATCAGAAGATGATAAACAAACCGTAAATCAACGCCGTTATCCTTTGTCTTTCAGACTGCTTTGGCTAAAAGTTCTGACCTGTCAATTGACCTTTTGAAAATCCTTTCATGACGATACGCTACAATAATTGAACACCTCTCCATACCAATCCCTTCACTCAATGGGGTTCTGTCTTTCTATATTAGGAGGACAGTCCACTTCCCGTTCTCTATATGATCCCTTTTTAGTTGCATTCATGAAAATTGTCCTTCTCTCGTTATAAAACCAAGCTGCCCACCCATATATTAACCATGAAAACAATGAGAAAGCAGAAAGGTGGGTAGAGCGTGAGTTCAGATTCCCTTTCGTATTATCACCAAAAAAAGGATCAGTATTATCATGGGGTAAACCCGGTCATCGTCAGTCGTATTCGCGCGGAATGGACGTCTTTATTGGATATCGGATGCGGCACAGGCAAGCTTGGAAAAGTCCTGAAACAAAAGGGCCGAACCATCTATGGCATTGAGTCATTTGAGGATGCAGCAAAAGAGGCTGAGCAAGAGCTGGATCATGTTCTCTGCGGAAATATTGAACAGATGGCTCTCCCTTATGACCATGAACAATTTGACTGCATTATTTTCGGAGATGTCCTCGAGCATTTATTGGACCCTTGGGCCGTTTTAAAAAGGATGAAACCCTTCCTTAAAAAAGAGGGTGCCATCTTGTCATCTATTCCAAATATCGGCCACATTTCAACGGTTTTAGAATTACTAGCCGGCAGATTTACTTATACAGATGCAGGGTTAATGGATCAAACCCATTTACGCTTCTTCACGCTTCACGAAATACATGCACTCTTTCATTCAGCGGGTTTTCGCATTCGCGAATTCGAGGCTATTCGCGTACAGCATCCTTCCTATGCAGGCGTGTTGAATGACCTACATGAATTACTCATGAAACACGGCATTCGTTCTGATTTTCACGAGGCTGCTACAGCCTATCAATATGTAGTCGAGGCGGTTCCATTTCATGAGTAATCCGACCATCCTGTTTGTTTTATGTGTAAATGATGAATCGATGTTTCAGGCTTGTTTCCGGCAGCTCGCTTCGCTTCCGGCTCCTCATGGATACCATGTGGAGGTCTTACCAATCAGACAGGCATCAAGTATGACCTCTGCCTACAATGAAGCCATCACTCATCCAGCTCAGTTTAAAATTTATCTTCATCAGGATACCTTGATTGTCAAACAGCATATGCTGCTTGAGCTCATCCCCCTTTTTTTACAAAATCCATCACTTGGCATGATTGGCGTGATTGGAGCAGAAAACGTGCCTGACAATGGAATTTGGTGGGAGAGTGCTGATTGTAGGGGAAAAGTCATTGAATATCGCCACGACACCTATCAGCTGCTTTCCTTTGAAAGAGGCCGTCAGCAGCCCGAAGTACAAGATTATATTAAAGCTTCGGCTATTGATGGTCTATTCATGGCAACACAATACGATGTGAGGTGGCGTGAGGACCTCTTTGATGGCTTTCATTTTTATGATGTCTCGCAGTCCTTTGAATTCACTCAGCAGGGCTATGAAGTTGGGATTGCAAAACAAGAAGAGCCTTGGTGTATTCATAAATGCGGAGATCATTTTGACGCAGAAGCATATGAAAAAGCGAGAGAACAATTTCTTGCAAATTATCGATAGAAAGCACCCTTTTCGGGTGCCTTTTTTATGATATACTGTCATAAACAGCCAGATCGTCTCATATGCATTGGAGTACCTTGTCCCTAATTCGTACAAAGGAGGAAACAATGGCAGACAAAAAAGTTCATTATAAGAAGGTTGCCGCTTCAGAGGATTTTCGAAAACTTCTTGAGGAAAAACGCAGATTTATCGTACCGATGACGATTTTCTTTTTTCTCTTTTACTTTTCACTTCCGGTCGCTACATCCTACTTTACCTTTTTGAACACGCCGGCAATTGGCGCGATCTCATGGGCTTGGTTATTCGCCCTCACACAATTTGTCATGACCTGGGTTTTATGTGGACTTTACGCAAAAAAAGCAGCTAAGTTCGACAATTATGTAAGCGCTTTAAAAACTGAATCAAGAGGTGATGACGAATGAGCATGACCGCTTTTATTTTGTTCGTAGCGATCGTAGGTCTCACATTGGTCATCACATATTTTGCTGCGAAAAAAACAAGCAATGCGAGTGATTTTTACACTGCAGGAGGGGGCCTGACTGGGTTTCAAAACGGCCTTGCCATTGCTGGCGACTATATGTCTGCTGCATCCTTTTTAGGGATTGCTGGAATGATCGCGTTAAACGGATTTGACGGCTTTTTCTATAGCATTGGTTTTCTAGTAGCGTATCTTGTCGTTCTTTACGTTGTAGCTGAACCGCTTCGTAATTTAGGGAAATATACGATGGCCGATATGATCGCTGCACGATTTAAGCGCCCTGCCATTCGAGGGGTTGCCGCCTTTAATACCATTACAGTCTCTACTTTTTATATGATTGCACAGCTTGTTGGAGCAGGTGCATTAATCAAGCTGCTTCTTGGCATTGATTACTGGATCGCAGTGCTGATCGTGGGTGTCCTGATGACCATTTATGTCGTGTTTGGCGGCATGATTGCGACCAGCTGGGTACAGATCACAAAGGCTGTGCTTCTCATGCTTGGGACGCTCATTATTTCTCTGCTTGTGTTTGCAAAGTTTGATTTTAGTCTGCTGAAGATGTTTGAACAGATGAAAACTGCAACCCCGCTCGGTGAATCGTTTCTTCATCCGGGAAATAAATATGATGTGCCTTTAGAAACCTTGTCTCTTAACCTCGCCTTAGTGCTTGGGACAGCAGGTCTGCCGCACATTTTGATTCGTTTTTATACAGTAAAGGATGCGATTTCTGCGCGAAAATCGGTTCTTTCTGCTACTTGGATCATCGGGATTTTTTATTTAATGACGGTTTTCCTCGGCTTTGGTGCTGCTGCCTTTGTTGGAACAGAAGCGATCACAGCAGCAGATGCAGCCGGAAATATGGCCGCACCTCTTCTGGCACAAGCTCTTGGAGGAGATTTATTATTTGCCTTTGTTTCCGCTATCGCCTTTGCGACCATATTGGCAGTGGTGACTGGTCTTGTTTTATCCGCCGCGTCAGCTTTTGCCCATGACTTTTATAGTCAGATTATCCGCAAAGGAAAAGCGAGTGAGCGGGAGCAGGTGAAGGCGGCACGCTTTGCTTCAATCGGCGTGGCGATCCTCTCTATCATTCTTGCATTATTTGCCCAGTCCTTAAACGTCGCTTTTCTTGTGTCTCTTGCCTTCGCAGTCGCAGCGAGTGCGAATTTACCTTTGATTATCTTCACTGTTTTTTGGAAACGATTTAACTCTACGGGTGCTATCGCCGGAAGCTTAACAGGCCTTCTAAGCGCACTGATTATCGTCTCGCTCAGCCCAAGCGTCTGGGACCCATCAGGAGCAGCCATCTTCACAGGAGAGCCGCTCATCCCGCTGTCGAACCCTGGGATTATCTCGATTCCACTCGGATTCCTTGCCGCATACTTAGGCACGATATTCTCGTCTGAAAAAGCAGATGAAGACACCTTTACGGAAATTCAAGTAAAGGCACATACAGGCATGCATATGGATACTGATTCATAAGGAAAAGCCGGCTGCTCAGCCGGCTTTTTTTGTGTTCTTCTGTTCAAATCTCAGTAAGGTATAAATTGGCTTTTCAACTTATTTTTATACTTCTCTAATCTGGCAACCCTTCTAAACGTGATGAGAGAGCAGCATGTAATGAGGATTAACAGAATTTCATGAACTTCCCCTATGTTATCAACCACATTCTTCATCTCTATCCCTCCCCGTAATGAATCTATTTATCGTTATGAATTCCCTGCAAGATGTCATTCCTATGTTATCATGTTATACACATACTGGAAATTATTTAAATCGACACGAAAGAAGTGGGATGACGTATGCAAAGGATTTATTCTGCAAAATTATTATTCGAATCCATCTCATCACCAAGCAATATTCCCGATAAAATCTTTGAAGAACGAATCATCTTGGTAAAAGCTAAGAACCAACGTCAAGTGAAGGAAATAGTCAAACAAGGCTTCCCAGAGGAAATCTATGATAATGCAGAAGGTGGCCAAACTAACATAAAATTAGCAGCCATTCTAGATATTTTTGAGCTTGTCGATCACTTAGAGCAAAAATCACTACACTTGAGTGAAGTGTACAGCCGCCACCTTATTTTTGATGAAGAAACTTCTGTTCAAGAAGCCATCGAGGCCTATTCTTTAGACAAATAAAAAAGCCGGCTGCTCAGCCGGCTTTTTAATAGCGCTGGAATAACTCTGGGTTTTTCGGAACGTTTTCTAAATAAACGATCTTCCCTTGGTCGTCCAGCTCTGCGATATCAATTCCTTCTGCTGTATAGACACGGCCATCCGAAAGCTTTCCGCACACGGCCCAGTTTGTTTCATACTTTCCATCTTCTCTTTTAATCCATCCTTCCCACATATGCTTAATGTCATCATGTACGTGAAAAAATGTGTTCAAAAATTGTGTGAATGCTTGGATTCCAGGCTTCTGGGCGCCATTTAAGACAATCATGACATCGTCAGAAAACAATGCCAGCAATTCATCCAGCTGCTCCTGCCCTTTTCCTGCTTCATCGTATCGGCGAAAATATGTATCGAGCAATTCCATGTTCATTCTCCTTTATTTACCTGTCATTTCGAAAAAAATCGAACTATATAATTGTACACAATTGTTTCTCGCCTGTCTATTTTCCCCGACATAAGAAAAGACATGAATTGATTCAATCCATGTCTCCCTCAGATCAAAGAGATGCTTTTTCTGCTTCAACAAGTGATTTCAGCTTTTCTGCTGCTTTTTTTGGATCGGTGCTCTGGCTAATGGCGCTAATGATGCTAATGCCATCTGCCCCCGCTTGTATGACTGGAGCCGCATTGTCGTATGTGATCCCTCCGATACCCACAATCGGAATTTGAAGGCCATGCCGGCGGACTTCAGTGATCAAAGACACTCCCTGGACACTGCGTGTATCCTTTTTCGTTTCCGTTGGATAGACTGGGCCCATCCCGACATAATCTGCTCCGTCTTTCATAGCCTGTTTCACTTCATCTAAGTTATGCGTCGACACGCCTAATATTTTATTCCCGATCCTTTGTCTGACGTCTTTTGCGTTTGTGTCTTCCTGTCCAACATGAACGCCATCTGCATCAAGATCAATCGCTAGCTGTACATCATCATTCACAATAAAAGGAACATTTGCTTCTTGGCAAAGCGCTTGAATTTGACGAGCCAATTGTTTCTTCTCTTCACCATGCAAGGCTTTTTCACCCTTTTCACGAAATTGAAACATGGTGATTCCGCCTTGAATGGCCTCTTTCACAACATCAAGCGGCTGTCTCGTTGAATTTGCTGTTCCCATAATAAAATAAACCGATAATTGCTGTTTGATTTGCTCTTGATCAGCCTTTGTCATGTGAAACTCCCCCTAATTTCCCTAATGTCAGAACATCATCGCCGGTTGTGTGTTCTAGTGCGTTTAACAATTCCATTTGAAAGGTCCCCGGTCCTTTATCCTTTGTTTGCAGAGCTGCCTTTTCAGCTGCCACACCATAAAACAGCAATGCAGCGGCCGACGCATGAAGCGGCCTTTCACCTGCTGCACAAAATGCTCCAATGATAGATGTCAGCAAACAGCCGGTTCCTGTCACCTTGGTGAGCCATTCATGTCCATTATGAATGGACAGCACCTCATTTCCATCTGACACCACATCGACTTTTCCTGTGATCACCACTATTGTCTGAAGTACAATGGACGCTTGTTTGGCTAATGCCGATACATCTCCATTCGCCGCTTTCGCATCAACGCCTTTTGACTCCCAGCCATCCACTCCAAGTAAATGAGCCACCTCAGCAGCATTCCCCCGGACAACGGTCATTTTTACTTTCTCTAACAGCTGTTTAGCCGCATTCGCTCGAAACGTTGTCGCACCGACGCCGACAGGATCTAACAAAACAGGTACACCTTTTTCATTGGCGGCTTGTCCAGCGAGAATCATGGCTTCCACCGTCTCATTGGTCAGTGTGCCAATATTAAGCACAAGTGCATCCGCTAATTGTGCCATTTCAGCCACTTCTTCTTTGGCGTTTGCCATGACTGGCGAAGCACCTAAAGCAAGCAGTCCATTCGCTGTGAAATTCGTCACGACTTGATTCGTGATATTATGGACGAGTGGATTTTCCTCTCGAACCTTCTCCAATAAATGAGACGCGCGGCTTGTTTTCATCTGTATCGTCCTCCTTTTACTCTGCATCCCACACGTAAGATTTCGTATGCTTTAACCATTCTCTTGCCGCAAACGACAAATAGCGGTCTTTTCGCCAAATGACACCTAAATGCCACGGGATTGATGGGTTTAGGGAAATGACCTTTACCTTTTCAGGATCAAGATCACGGCAGATTCGTTCTGGCAGAAGTCCAATCCCTAAGTTTTCAGCTACCATTTCACTAATGAAATCCCACTGAGACGTTTCATAAATGACATTTGGCCGGAATCCCGCATTCATACATTCATTTAAAATCCGGCTGTGCAGAACAAAATCTTCTCTAAAGAAAATAAACGACTCTTCCCTTAAATCAGCTAAATGTACCTCCTCACGACCGGCCATCGGATGGGATGGATGCGTCACGAGCTTCATGTTCTCTTTAATAATGGTGTACGTATGAAAAATTTTATCATTTGCAGGCAGAACAATGACACCAATATCTAATGACCCATCCTCGACCCCTTCCTCTACTTTAATGGAGCCGTGCTCGACCAATTGAAATGTGACATCTGGATATTGCTGGCGGAATTCTCCCATGACATTCGGGAAGAAACTTGACCCAATCATCGGGGGCAGTCCGATTCGGATATGCCCTTTTTTCACATTCATTAAATCATTTAATTCGCTCGTTAAATTCTGAAATGACTGCGTGATTTCACTCGCCTGTGTATACATGGTTTGGCCGGCATCTGTCATTTCAACCTGCCGTCCATTTCGGTAAAACAACTGCACCCCCAGCTCATCCTCCAGGTTTTTGACCATCTTGGAAATGGTCGGCTGTGATACGTAAAGGGACTGCGATGCTTTCGTGAAGCTCTTTAACCTTGCCACTTCTAAGAAATATGTTAAATGTCTAATGTCCACATGCTTCATCCTTCCTATAGACAAAAGGAATAATTACTATTCGATATATGTATTTTACCTATAACTAAACGTGCTGTACACTTTAAAGTAAGCTCATCAATTGGAACGTTGTCATGTTTTTGTGAAATAGTGAACAATTTATATAGAAAAAGGAGTGAACAGAAAGTGAAATTGCTCAAAAAGCCGCTGATTGCTGCCCTTCAGATTATGGTCTTGTTTATTTTTGCGAAATTCATGAATGTGCTGGCGGCCTTTTTGCATTTAAGAATCCCGGGCACGATCTTAGGCATTCTTGTCATTTTCTTATTACTTCATTTTAAGATCATTCAATTAAAATGGATAGAACTTGGCGCCGTATGGCTGCTCGGAGAACTGCTGCTTTTCTTTATTCCATCAGCAGTTGGTGTCATTGATTATGGAAAACTGCTTTCTCAATCTGGCACAAGTATTGTCCTTGTCGTCTTAATTAGTACGTTTGTGGTCATGCTCTCAACTGGTATCATGACGCAAATGATTGCGAAACGAAAGGAGCGAAAAAAGCTATGTTAGTTGGCGGACTATTTCTGATCTTAACAGTTCTTTTATATCTCGGATCAAAAGCGGTGTACAAACGGCATCCAAAGGTTTATGTCTCACCATTACTTGTCACTCCGCTTGTTCTTGTCGTCTTGCTGTTAATCGTCAACATTCCTTACGATGCTTACAATCAAGGCGGGAAATGGCTCACGAATATGCTGCAGCCTGCGACTGTTGCTTTTGCCATTCCTTTATATAAGTATTTTCATATCCTGAAGAAGCATGCAGTGGAAATTCTTTTGAATGTGGCTTGCGGCTCTATCATTGCGATTTTATCAACGGCATTTATCGCCAAGTTATTTCATCTGGACACAGGCCTTATTGAGAGCCTTGTCCCAAGATCGGTCACAACACCTGTAGCAATGAGTGTGTCAGAAATGATCGGCGGCATGCCGTCCGTTACGGCTGTCTTTGTCATTTTAACCGCACTGTTTGGATCGATTATCGGTCCAATGGTGATCCGTTACTTCCGCATCGATAATGACATTGCCATGGGCGTCCTGCTTGGAACAGGTGCACACGGTGCAGGAACATCGAAAGCCTTTGAAATGAGCTCCGTCTCAGGGACGATCTCAAGTGTATCGATGATTATTTCAGCTATTATTACATTATGTGCAGCGCCGATCCTCATGTCGTTTACCTTATAAAAAAAGCTATTTCCCTTATAGGAAATAGCTTTTAGATTGTTGACAAAGTGCTAAAATGTTCTTTATTTTAGCACTTGTCTTCTTTTCAGCGTGATAGAAAACCTTTGCAGTCTAGGAAGGACGAGTACCGGAGCGGAGCAAATTTGACATTCGTGAGCACCGGAGCGCAGACCTGCGGGCGAATGCGAGGGTTTGTCTACACGCTGAAAGCCATTCCTTATCGGAAATGGCTTTTTCTTATGCTTGTATGAAGACAACCTTTAAATAGTTCCCTTCAGGATAATTCTTCGTTGTACGAAAATCCTCAGGAAGTGTATATTCTTCAAGAATCCGATAGGTTTTCCCTGATTCTTTAAAGGCCTGCGCAATAAATCCTTTGAACTTTTTCATGCCAAATGCACTGCTATTCGTTGATGCCACAATGACTCCGTTCTCAGCTGTGATTTGGATGGCTTCTTTTAATAGCTTCTTATAATCCTTCGCCGCACTGAATGTGTGCTTTTTCGTTCGTGCAAAGGAAGGCGGATCTAAGATGACGAGATCATAGGTCCAGCCTTTTTTCGCTGCAAACGGAAAATATTTAAAGACATCCATGACTTTGATATCCTGCCCGTCCACATCAATATCATTGACTTCAAACTGCTCAGATGTTTTTTTCAAGCTGCGATTTGCAACATCCACACTTGTCGTACGGCTCGCTCCACCAAGCGCAGCTGCTACTGAAAAAGCACCTGTGTAAGAAAACGTATTGAGCACAGTCTTTCCCTTTGCATAACGATCTCGAATCGCTTTTCTCACATGACGCTGATCAAGGAAAATGCCCGTCATCGCACCATCATTTAAGTAAACTGCTACGTTCATGCCGTTTTCTTTCACGATGAGAGGAAATTCACCTTTCTCTCCCTTCACAAAATCATCATCTTCTATATACTGTCCAGACGTATCAAATCGTTTCTTCTCATAAATACCTTTATAATCTGGATAGACGTGCTCAAGTGCAGCCAATACTTCTGCCTTCAATGTATAGACTCCTTCGCTATACCATTGGATGAGGTAGAATCCGTCATAATGATCAATCGTGACGCCGCCAATTCCATCCCCTTCTCCGTTGAACACACGAAAAGCAGTCGTCTGTGCATCACGAAATAAATGCGTTCTGCTTTTTGCTGCCTGCTCAAGCCTAGAGACAAAAAAAGCTTGATCTATTTTTTCGTTCGCATCAAAGGTTAGTACCCAGCCGATTCCTTTATTTTGCACACCATAATACCCTTTTCCTAAAAAAGCGCCTCGCTCATCTACCCATTCAATGAGCTCGCCTTCCCGTACACCGTTCACATTCGATACTGCATCTTTGGAAATGAGCGGATATCCCTTTTTCACTTGTTCCGCAAATGTTTGTTTTAATGAGATTTTTTTCATTTGTGTCATCCTTATCCTAAATTGACTCTCTCTATCCTACCATATGAATGTATACGTTACTTCTATTATGATAAGATGAGGAGAAAAATATCAACATGACATAGAGGAGGCACTTCGTTTGACGACATTACGCTTAGATCATACAGGTATTATGGTTTCGAATATTGATCAATCGATTGATTTTTATGAAAAAGTGGTGGGGATGAAATTAAAGGACCGCATCACTCATACAAATGGAGTGATTGAGCTTGCATTTCTCGGTTTTAAAGATGAAGCAGAAACGGAAATTGAGCTCATCCAAGGCTACAGCAGTGACCTGCCATCTGAAGGGAAGGTCCATCATCTCGCCTTCACAACAGACAATATTCATGCTGAATTCAATCGAATTCAAAAGCTGCAAATTGAATTAATCGATGAAGAAATCACAACATTACCAAATGGATATTGCTACTTCTTTTTCAGAGGACCAGATCAAGAATGGATCGAATTCTTCCAGCGCTAATATTTCCTAGGAAATCGTGCCGCTAAATATATCTTCCATTTATTCATAAAGAAAAGAGTAAGAGCATGTATATGCCCTTACTCTTTTTTATAACACTTTACTAAGAAATGATTTTGTACGCTCATGCTGCGGGTTTCCAAAGAGAGCTTCCGGTTTGTCTTCCTCGACAATATATCCGCCATCCATGAAGATGACACGGTCTCCTACCTCTCTTGCAAAGCCCATTTCATGTGTCACCACAATCATGGTCATGCCTTCGACAGCTAATTGTTTCATTACAGCTAATACATCCCCTACAACTTCAGGATCAAGAGCTGATGTCGGCTCATCGAATAATAGTACTTTCGGGTCCATTGCCAAGGCTCTTGCAATGGCAACACGCTGTTTTTGTCCACCGGATAATTGGTTAGGGTAGCTTTGGGCTTTGTCTTTTAAGCCGACTTTTTCAAGCAAGTCTAGCGCTTTTTCGGCCGCTGCCTTCTTTTCAATGCCTTTTACCTTTATCGGTGCGATCGTAATGTTTTCTAAAACAGTTTTATGAGGAAATAAATTAAAGTGCTGAAACACCATGCCTACTTCTTGTCGTACTTTATTGATATTCACCTTTGGGTCTGTAATCGTGTGTCCGTGGACAACGACTTCTCCAGCAGTGATATCTTCTAATTTATTGAGGCATCTAAGAAACGTGCTTTTCCCTGATCCAGAAGGACCAATGACACACACTACTTCCTTTTCCTCGATGACTGCATTAATATCCTTTAATACTTCGTGATCGCCAAAGGATTTCTTTAAGTTTTTCACCGTAATCATACTCATTTGATATCAAATCTCCTTTCTGCGTAGCTAGCCAGTAGAGAAAGTAAATAAATGATCACGAAATAAATGACACCGACAATGAGCCAGACATTCAATGGATCAAATGTAGCCGATGCTTGAACTTGTCCTCGCTGCATAATATCGGCAATCCCGATAATAGATAAGAGAGATGTATCCTTCAAGCTGATGATGGCCTGGTTTGTAATCGCTGGGAGCATGCGGCGGAAGGCCTGCGGAAGGACGATAAAGCGCATGTTTTGTCCCCCTGTAAAGCCTAATGAGCGCGCAGCTTCTGTTTGCCCTTTATCAATGGACTGAATCCCTGCACGAATAATTTCTGAGAAATAAGCCCCTGCATTAATCGCTACTGTAATAATCCCTGCGGGCACTCGATCAAGCGAAATGAATTCAAGTGTATTCAAACCAAAATAAATGAAGAATAGCTGTACGATAAATGGTGTGCCTCGAATGGCATTCACAAAGACGAGTGCGATGAAATTTAAGAGTTTAAATGGTGACAGACGGAATAATGCCACAATTAACCCGATGATAAAACCTAAAATGATGGCAACAACAAAGATATATAAAGTGGTTTGCAAACCATCCATTAAATACGGAAATGCATTAATAATTGTATCCATGTTTCTCCCTCCCTAATTCACATACGGCTGACACATAAAGAAAGCGCGCTCGAAGCGCGCCTCGCTTGTGTTATGACTTCAAATATTTATCAATAATTTTGTCATATTCACCGTTTTTCTTTAGGTTCTCCAGACCTTTATTGATTTTCTTCAATAGGTCTTGATTTTTCCCCTTCATGACAGAGATACCATACTGATCTCCATTCAAGCGGTCTCCAACTGTTTTCAATTTTAAATCTTGTTGTGCGATCGCATACGTAATGACAGGATAATCCTCAATTAAGGCATCTGCATTTCCGTTTGATACTTCTTGGAACATAGATGGGCTGTCATTAAATTGAACGACTTCATACCCATATTTATCTGCGTTATCAGATGCGAACTTTGCACCAGTCGTCCCGTTTTTAACAGCTAGCTTTTTCCCCTTTAAATCATTAATTGATTTGATGCTGCTGTCCTTTTTCACAACAACTGTCAGCCCAGCGTCAAAGTAAGGATCTGAGAAATCTACTTTCTTCTTACGCTCATCTGTAATACTCATCCCGCCCATTCCAACATCAAGCTGTCCTGCCTGCATTGCTGGAATGATACCTGAGAAGTCCATAGCTTCCAGCTTCACTTTGAAACCTTGATCTTTTGCGATTGCATTAATTAAATCAACGTCTATGCCTTCATATTTACCGCCCTTTTCAAATTCAAATGGCGGATACGTTGTATCTATCCCAATTTTATATGTGCCTTTGCCTTCTCCCGAACCACTGTCTGATTTTGATCCACAGGCTGCCATGACAAGCACAACAATTAGTCCCATGATCAATAACATCGATTTCTTCATAAAACACGACCCCCATTGTCAGTTTTGTCTAAATATTCGCAATAACAATAATACTATAACACGCTAAAGCTATAGTGTGTGATATTTTTTATCAATACCAAAGATCCATACAATTCTAGATCAATAGTCTCTTTAAATTTTACTTTTTTGCGAATAACTCATTTTATTCTAAAAGAAGAGTCATTCACAATTATAATGTAAGATAATCTTACAAAAAAATGAGGCATCACCTTGATTAATGATGTTTTTTTCTAGTATACGAAAGTAAACTCAACAACCGGCTTCCTCGCTTTATTGATATTGTAATATATTTTTTTCAAAACCCTCTTTTTACCTAAAAATATGTAAGCGTATACATAATGTCGCCTTCTCCCTATTTCTTTCACTACTGGTTGAATTTACATCAAAAAACATGTTTTACAAACTGCATGAGAGAGCTTAAAATATAAGAATATACTGGAATATGGAAAGTTGATTCAAAAGAACGGATTTTAATAGATGAAGAAAGGAGGATATGAATTGGCAGAAGCAGGTGTTTTGTCGTCCGTAGATGTAGCAAATATGCTCAATGATTGGTATGTCATGATGAAGAAAAGAGAGATACAAGGTGCCATCCAGTTAAAAGAAGACATTCTTCAGGCGTTTGATCGAATGGAAGAAAATCAAGACGTCTTACTTTACTATCAACTGCTAGAGTACCGTTTTAAAGATCTAATAGAAGATACAGCTTCGTTAGATCATAGTCTTTTTGTTGATGAAAATGCCATCCGTACGGATGATATGCTCAGCTATTATTTCTATTTCTTTAAAGGGATGTATGAAATGCGCAGAGGCAATCAGGATACGGCATTTCACCATTTAAAATTGGCCGAGGATAAATTAGATCTCGTGCATGATGACATTGAAAAAGCCGAATTTCATTATAAAACAGGGTGTCTTTACTATAATATCAGGTCCACGCTTCTCTCCATCCACCACTTAAAGAAGGCTTCATCTATTTACGACGCAGATCCATGTTATGTGAAAAAATCAATCAGCTGTCAAATGATGCTTGCTTTGAATTATGCGGATCAGTCGAAATATGATGAGGCAGAATCGTTGTTCGAAGAAGTGATTCATTCACTAGAACAGATGGAAGATCCAGATTTACTTGGACACGCCTATTGCAATGCAGCCTTTATTAAAAGTCTAAGAAATGAATACAGTGAAGCTGTGCCACTCCTAGAAAAGGCTTTAATGATAGAAACATTCGAAACTTCTTCTCCAGGCGGCTATTTACTTGCCATGTACGCCTACACAAAAGCACTATTTAAGCTGAAAAAGCCAGGTTTGTTCCACTATTATGTACAGCTTTCACTTCAAAAAGCAGAAAATTTAAAACAACGAAACATTTCACTTAAATTATCCATTTTAGAAACACTTATGATTCAGCCAGACAACATGATTGAGCAAATCAAGTCTTATTGTGATCAATTAGAATCGATGAATTTCCTTGTTGATCTTGAAGCTATTTGTCAGGATGCAGCTGCTTACTTAATGGATCTTGGACTTCATGAAGAATCCTCTTATTTTAGAAACAAGGCGTTGTCCTTAAAAACTTGTTAAGAATATGGAGTGATGTATGATGAAGAAATGGCTTATCACAAGTGCGATTTTTACCCTCTTGATAACAGGTGTTTCTATTGGTGCTTCCGTTCAAAAAGACAGCAAATCTGCACAATCTCAAGATATCATTCAAAAGAGGGATCGTGGAACCAACCCTTAATATGAAAAAAGCAGCTGTGATCAAAACAGCTGCTTTTTTATGTGTTAATCAATTTCTCGTTTGATATTTTGCATTTTTTCATCTAAGTAATGGGCAATATCTGCGGCTTCCTTCAGTTCATCAGTCAGTTGATGAGGAACATCGTTTTGCAGTTTATAATAGATTTTATGCTCTAGACTCGCCCAAAAATCCATCGCTATGGTCCGTACCTGAATCTCAACCTTCACATACTCCACACGATTCGTTAAGTAGACAGGAATCTCAACAATTAAGTGAAGGCTTCTGTAGCCATTTGGTTTCGGATGTTGAATGTAGTCTTTCACTTCAAGAATCTTTAAATCCTCTCTTTGCCTCAATACATCCATAATGTTATAGATATCTTGAATAAAAGAACAGATGATGCGGACACCTGCGATATCATGGATATGCTCCTTGGCACATTGTGTCGTGATATCGCATCCTTTTCTTGCTAGTTTATTCACGATGCTTTCAAAGGATTTGATCCGTGATTTTGTATGCTCTATAGGGTTATGTCCATGGATTAAATTATACTCCTGACTGATAATCGAAAACTTTGTATCCATTTCATCTAATGCAAATTTATATACTAATAGTTCATTTTTCCAGTCTTCCATGACATTTTTCAAATCTTCAACATGAGTTGCTGACATATTCATTTTCTTTGTCATCTCCTTTTGGGAAACGGCAGCTGTACCGCTTTCCGTTTACTAGACGGAGAGAGGACTCGAATGGTTTTAAAAAATACGCAGTTAGCCTCTTTGTTTGTAATATGTCAGCGCCAGTGCAAGAGCCAGCACAGAACCTTTCACAATATCCATTGCATAATAAGGAACAGACATCATCACAAGCCCATTTTGTAAGATTCCGATGAGTACAGCTCCGATAAAAGTACCAAATGCGTTTGGCTTACCTGCTCCCATGACGGAAAAGCCAATAAAAGCAGCCGCTACTCCATCCATTAAATATGGTGCCCCAGCATTAATTTCTGCTGTCATCACCCTTGATGCCAGCACGATACCTCCAATCGCTGCAAATAACGCAGAAAGCAGATAGGCCGCAATTTTGTATTTGTTCACATGAATACCAGACAATCGAGCCGCTTCTTTATTCCCACCGATGATGTACATGAATCGGCCGTGCTTTGTGTAGGTCATGAAAACATGCGCAAATAGAACAATGGCAGCCATAATGAGAATGATATATGGCACCTGTCCGATTTTGCTGAAAAAGGCAGGGATCGTTCCTGTTGAAAACGTACCATCAGGCAGCACCATATTTTCAGAAATGGTCGCCCCTTTCGTATACGTTTGAGCCAGCCCTTGAATGATAAACATCATGGCTAATGTCATGAGCATATCTGGAATTTTCATTTTGACGATCATCCATGCATTTAACAATCCAACAATGATAGAAGCCACTAGTGCAGAAAGGATGGCAATCAGTGGGTTTTGCGAGAACCATACGAACATAGAAATGACAATGGCATTTGACAGCGTAGCGACTGATCCAACTGATAAATCAAAACCGTTTACTGCCAATGAGATGGTTAAACCCACCGCAATGATGGTCACTATTGAGATAGACCGTAAAATATTGATGATATTTCCCGATTGCAAAAACGCTGGATTCGCTGCCGCAAATACCACAATCAACACAACAATGGTTAAAATCGTCCCATATCGATAAAAGAAATCAAACAGATGAAAGGATGGCCGCTGTTTTTTGATTTGCTGCACAGGGGCTGGAATTTGTTGTTCGCTCATGATTGTCCTCCTGTTGAATGATATAAAAGCTCCTCTTCAGTCGTCGGTGCAGTCATTTCCCGGGCAATGCTGCCATCATATAACACGTATACTCGGTCAGCGATACCTGCAATCTCTGACAGCTCACTCGACGCATAAATGACAGATTTTCCGCGGGCGGCAAGCTCTGCAATCAAAGTGAAAATATCTTTTTTCGCTCCAACGTCTACACCTTTAGTTGGTTCATCAAAGAGATACACATCTGCCTCAGCCAGCAGCCATTTTCCGATGGCAACCTTTTGCTGATTTCCGCCAGATAGGTGCTTCACCTTTGCTTCAAGAGACGGCGTTTTGACGCCAAGTCGTTTGACGATGTCGCCTGCACCCTGCTTTTCCTTCGAACGATGTAAGAAGCTGAATATCCGTGAAAATGAATGAAGACTTGCAGCCGTTAAGTTCCACCCCACGCTCTCTTCGGTCAGAACCCCTTCTTTTCTCCGCTCTTCAGGTACAAGGGCTATTCCAGCTCTCACAGCTTGATGAGGCGATGTGATGTGAATGGTTTGACCATGCAGCTGCACAGTCCCCGTCTGTTTTTCTGAGGCACCGAAAAGGGCTTTGCACAATTCTGTTTTTCCAGCACCGACAAGTCCTGCGATCCCGAGAATTTCTCCTTTTTTGACATAAAAGTGAATGTTGTTTAATTTGTGTTGATCGTTTAGCTCTTTCACTTGAAGCACAATAGGTGCATCTTTCAAAGGTTTGCGAGACGGGAATTGTTCCTCTAATGGCGCACCTAGCATTTCTTCAATGACTTGCTGCGGATTTGTGTCTTTGACAAGGTGAGCTGCGACATCCGTTCCATTTCGCATCACTGTCAGTTCATCACAGATGGTGAAAATTTCAGGCATGCGATGAGAGATAAACACGATCCCTGTCCCATGCTGTTTCAGCCGATCAATCATGGAGAATAATTTGCTTGTTTCTGCATGACTAAGCGGAGCTGTTGGTTCATCTAAGATTAAAATGCTGCATTGAATGGAAACGGCCTTAGCAATGAGCACCATCTGTTTTTCAGCAAGGGTCAGATCGCTGACAAGTCGTTTTGTGGAGATGTCGATGTCCATTTCTTTTAATAGCTGAGCCGCCTTGCGATGCAGCTCTTTCCAGCTGACAAATGTTTTTTTCTCAATCTCATGCATCATCATATTCTCGCCAACACTTAAGTAGGGAACAAGAGCCGTATCCACTTCTTGATGGACCGTCTGCACACCATATGAGGATGCATCCTTTGGGGTTTGAATAGTTGCCGCCTGGCCATTGATGTGGATGGTTCCGTCGAAGTGGGAATGAGCGCCAGAAAGAACCTTCATTAACGTGGACTTCCCAGCACCATTTGCTCCAATTAGTGCATGGACCGTCCCTTTTTTTAATGTGAAATTCACTTGATCTAAAGCTTTGACCCCTGGGAATTCAATTGAAATATTTTTCATACGAACAAGCGGCGCTGTCATAGGTGTCCTCCTTCTCTTGATATCATCTGAAAAACGAAACACCCTCTATGGAAAGAGAGTGCACGTCGCTTATTTTGTATAATGCTTCTTCAAAGTCTTCATCCAATCTTCCTCAAAAGCAGTCGATGAACCGAATCCCTTCACTTCGTCTGCAAGATTGACCATGTTAATGGCTTTTCCTGCTTGTTGAAGCTGCTTTTGCGAGATGAGAGAGGCCTCAAGGTCATAGGAAGATGGTGTTTTCTCACCAGCTATTTTCTTCGCAAGAATCCTCACGTCGACTGCGCCGATGAGCTTCGGATCAACCGCTGCTGTGTACTTCCATGGACTGTCCTTCGCTGTCATTTCTTGAAGATCAGCATTTGACACATCAATCCCATAAATCTTCACTTCTGTTCTTCCTGCTTCCTTTAACGCTCTTGCTGCCCCAATGGCAAAGGCATCCCATGTGGCAAAAATAGCGTCCAGTTTGCCCTTTGGATACTTATTCAGCATGGCTGCTACTGCATTTTGCGTTTGAACAGACGTATCAGAAGAGGCTACACCAAAGCGGTCAAGCTCCTTGATCCCTGAATGTTGTTTAAGCGTTTCTTGATAGACCTTATTTCGTCTCACCATTGGCGGGAATCCATCTACCCACAGGTACGCAATATTTGCTTTTCCTTTAAAATCAGACACGAGCGCGTCTAATGATTTTTTCGCTAATTGTTCGTCATCTTGAGACGTCACTGTAACCCCTTTGATGTCCTTTAGCTTAGGATTCGAATCAAACGCTACAACCGGAATGCCTTTCGCTGTGATCTTTTTCACATCAGCGACTGTCGCCTCGTCGTCCCCGTGAGAGATGATAAAGCCATCATAATTTTCTTCCAGCGCCTGAGAGATGGCATCATGGAATTTCGCTGTATCACCATTGGCGGTGTAGACATCTACCGTAAAGCCGAGTGCTTCACCTTCTGCCTTCGTTCCAGCTAAAAATTGAGCTGTATGATCGTCTCCTCCAATTTTGCGGATGACTTTAATTTTTGCTCCCTGTCCCTTTGCAAATCGCTTCGGTACATTGTCAAAAGAGACTTTTTCGTTTGCATTTGCCTTTGAGCCTGCACTTGATCCAGTGCCGCAGCCAGATAATAGGACGGTTAATGCCGTTAATAAGACAAGAAATGATGTAAAATGCTTACGCTTCATTGCTGTTCCTCCTCAAGTTGTTTTAAATTTTTCACATCGGAAAACTAGGTAAAAAAGTGGAAATACGCCTGTCAAACAGGCATTTGATTCGAAAAAGAGACGAAAAAAAGCCTCTCTTGGAAAGAGAGGCTTGATCACCGTTGCATGAAACATGTATCGGGAAGTCTTCCTCT
This sequence comes from Bacillus sp. SRI_025, assembly GCF_057592095.1. Taxonomy (NCBI): domain Bacteria; kingdom Bacillati; phylum Bacillota; class Bacilli; order Caryophanales; family Bacillaceae; genus Bacillus; species Bacillus sp. SRI_025. The sequence goes on from NZ_JBYEGB010000001.1 coordinate 682,100, forward strand.
CTTATCTGTCAAAGCTGTAACAGCTTTGCAGGAATTAGCACCAATTTCTATAATAGAAACGGTTGCTGGGCGTCATAGGGCCAGTCCCTCTGCCTCTCTTGATAAGAGATCCGTTATGAAATTTGTTTTCGTTGAAATGTCTTCTTTACTTTAATGTGATGTCACATCAATGTCAATGACTTTTTTGAAAATTTCTAAAATATCATCAGCTTCCGATAATTTTCTTAGCAGGTGATGATTTCTTCAGACGGAAATCATATTTTTTCTCATTCACAAATTGTGGGTTGAGATGGGCTGATCCTTTATCTTGACCGCTATTAGAGAGATAGGTTTTGTAGCCTTCCATCCATTTCCCGCGCCAAATCCACTGTGATGCTTTCGCACCTTTGCGATCATCATAAACGTTCTTCTGGAAGGTATTCTTTTGGTTCACTTGATAAAGATTCACGACTAAGTAATGCGAGGCGCTAGCCGTCATGATATTATTCGTGATTCGATTGTTCACTGCTTGATACTGCATTAGCAATTGGCCGCCTTCTAAGCCGGCTGTGTCATTTTTGTACAAAATATTATGTGAAATCGTCGTATTGGTTGTACCGCCACGCTTCGTATCATAGCCGCCAATAGATATGCCTGTATAACGGTTTAAATATACTTGATTGTGTTCGATGCGGATGCGATCTGCCATTTTTCCTTTATGTTCGCTTGTGACTTCAATCCCCAGGTCATTGTGATGTGAGATGTTATGATCGATCACAATGTCTTTTCCGCCATCAACATAAATTCCGCCAGCGGAGATGTCGCTTCCATAGGCTGGGTTCCCTGCACTCGTAATCTCATATACCATGTTTCTAGAGACGACTCCATTTCTAACTTGATCATACTTTTTAGAGGGTGCTACGTTCTCGAAACCAATTAAATCAATGCCAATATTATCAGTGTGCCGGACCGTGTTATGTGTCACACGGAACTTTTTGACGTTTCCATTTAGCACAAGCGCTTCACTGAAGCCCAGTTTTAATTTTTCAACGGTATTTCCTTTGATTTCAATGTCTTCTATTGCTGCAGGAGCTTTTGTCCCATAGACAGCAATTCCATGTGCATTTCCATTTTCATGTTTCGTCTGAATGTCATACACTCGGTTATTGAGCAATTTAACGCCTTTACCGCTTCCTTTGATGAAAATACCAACTGGTGTTAAATCTTCTTTATTCGTCTTAAGATGTCCTACAGTCAGGCCTTTGAGGGTGATGTAGCTCTTTTGATCGACCGTGACAAGACCGCCATCGGCTTGATTTCCTTTAAGGGATGCCCCGCTAATCACAGGTTTTTCTTTTCCGTAAGCTTGAAAGACAACGGGTGCTTTCTTTGTTCCGGAATGGCGGACAATCAATTTCTCTTTGTATGTACCGCCTCTCATATAAATGGTTGTCCCAGCCTTCGCCATACTTGCTGCTTTTTTCAGTGTGCGGAAAGGTTTTTGCTTTGTTCCCGGGTTTTTATCGTTTCCGTTTACCGCTACGTAATAAGCTGTGCTTTGCTTAGCACCAGCTTCCTCTGTCATCGCCTGACAGCCAAAACTGATCATGGACATGAATACAATGAGTAAAATGCTTGGTATCGCTCGTTTCATCTTGTTGTTTGCTCCTTTCCCTTCTCTTCTTCCTTTATCGGTTAAAAAAAAGAGGATTAAAATATGACAATGTCCCTTGCAATGTACTAGTCAAAAGGTGTATGGTTGAAAGAATATCTTACAGGAAAATCATTCGTTTTTAAATTGTCAGATTAATCAGTTAATAACGTATTTGGATTTTATTTCTTTTTTAAAAAGGGGGGAGATGAGCCAAACTGACAGCAGAGAGAAGGAAAGCGCTTTAACAGATTTTTCTTGTCTGAATTCCAGAAAACCTATTGCTAATATTTTGTGAAGGTATAGAATAGAATCATAATTATTTCATATTATTAGAATTTTCAAATAATCAAACAGCAAGGAGATTTACAATGCCAAAACAACCCATCCGCGTTGAACTTAGTTCAACAAAAAAACCAAAACCTCAATCTGATCAACTTGAATTCGGAAAAATCTTCACAGATCACATGTTTGTGATGGATTATTCAATTGATAAAGGCTGGTATGATCCAAGAATTATTCCTTATCAGGCTATTCCAATGGATCCAGCTTCGATGGTCTACCATTATGGTCAATCTGTTTTTGAAGGATTAAAGGCTTATGTTTCTGAGGATCAAAAAATTCTCTTATTCCGTCCGGAAAAGAACATGGAACGCTTAAACAGATCCAATGACCGCCTGTGTATTCCGCAAATTGATTCGGAAACAGTATTAGAGGGCTTAAATGAACTCATTCGCATTGATAAGGATTGGGTACCTGATGCAGAGGGCACTTCCTTGTATATTCGTCCATTCATTATTTCCACTGAGCCGTATTTAGGCGTTGCACCGTCTAGCACGTATAAGCTGATCATAATCTTATCTCCAGTGGGATCATACTATAAAGAAGGCATTCATCCGGTCAAAATTGCCGTTGAAAATGAGTTTGTCCGTGCCGTTAAGGGTGGAACAGGAAATGCCAAAACAGCTGGAAACTATGCCTCAAGCCTTAAAGCACAGCAAGTGGCTGAAACGAAGGGATTTTCACAAGTTCTTTGGCTTGATGGGGTCGAGAAAAAATACATTGAAGAAGTCGGCAGCATGAATATCTTCTTTAAAATCAACGGAGAAATCGTGACGCCTGAATTGAACGGCAGCATTTTAGAAGGCATCACACGTAACTCTGTACTTGAGCTGTTAAAGCATTGGGGAATTCCAGTCACAGAGCGCAAAATTTCAATTGATGAGTTAATTGAAGCACATCAATCTGGCGAGCTTGAAGAAATCTTTGGGACTGGAACGGCAGCCGTGATCTCTCCTGTCGGGGAATTAATTTATCATGATCAGCCATATGTGATCCAAAATGGTCAAACAGGCGAAGTATCCAAGAAATTGTATGAAGCCATTACTGGCATCCAAAAAGGAACACAGCCAGATATCTTCGGCTGGACAGTTGAAGTTGACTCGGTCGTCAAGCAAGCATAAGCATGTAAAAGAACCTTTCATTCACGAAGGGTTCTTTTTTGTTTATTAACCTCTCCGATATACCTTATAATGGTAATAAATTAAGGAGGGATGGTATGTTTTTTACTTATCTATTAGCGTTCATTGGGATCTGTATCGGATCGATGATCGTCGCTACTGGTTTCGACGATTCACCGTTCCTCACCCGATTTCTATTTAAGGCGCTTGGGATTTCTATCCTTGCTCTTTCCATCTCTTTTGTAAAGGTTAGACGAAGGAAGTTACAGAAACAAAAGGCGAAAAAGACTTAGTTGACTCGTCTGCTTCCCATCAAATCGTGCACCAAAACAAGACCGATACCGCAACAATTGCCCCGACGTATATCCACTGTTTCCCCTTGATGCTCCGCTTTCTTTCGATCAGTAAAAAAATCTCTGGCAAAAAGATGATCATGATTTCTAGGATAAAGACAAGATAGTAAACAAGCGGCATCGGCTGGAAATCAAACTTTCTTGCATCTCCTCCAATCGTTGCGAAATACATCAATAGGTTGGTCACTGGAATGGTGAAAGAAACAAGCAGACGGAGAACATAGATCCACACATAGTCCTTATGCCGAATGAGGCCAACAAATGAAGCAATAAGGCCATACAAAAACAAGATCACTGTGCCATAACTTATTACAGGCTGTACGACAAACCCGTAAAGCATTAAACCAATTGCAACCATATTCCAACAGTCCTTTCTTTGAAGCCATACATGCTGTTTTTTCTATCATACACTTCTTTCTCCAGTTTCCATATGAAGAAATCATAAAAAATGACCCCATAAAAGGGGCCATTTTTTATGTGTTAAGCATTGACTGATTTGAAGAATTGCGGTAAATATTCACGATGCGCTTCAAGCATTTCATCTAAAATTTGCTTTGCAATCTCGTCAGATGGGACGAGCGGGTTGATTGTCATCGCAACAAGAGCCGTCTCGTAATCTCCAGTCACAGCTGCTTCGGCTGCCACACGCTCGAATGATTTGATTTGTTGAACGAGCCCTCTGACAGCTAGAGGCAGATCACCTGTCGCGATTGGCTTTGGTCCGTCCTTCGTAATGATACAGTTTACTTCAACCGCTGATTCAGCCGGAATGCTGGCAATCGCCCCTCTGTTCACTGTATTAACTGGTTGAATGTCATGCTTATCATTATAGATGGAGCTGATTAAGTTACAAGCCGCATCGCTGTAATAGGCTCCGCCTCTTTTTTCGAGCTGCGGTGGTTTAATCGACAAATCAGGATCTTTATAGAGCTCAAATAGTTCCCGCTCGACCTGCTGTACAACCTCCGCTCGTGTTCCTTTTTCTTGAGCCGCCTTTTGTTCTTCTTCCAGCATATCTTTCGTTTTATAGTAATAGCGGTGATACGGACATGGGATGACCCCTAATCCTTTCACAAAAGAAGGCTCCCAGTTTTTCGCTTCAATGTTTTTCATAGACCACTGGCTGTTTGGATTTCCTAGTTCATCAAGCACTTGATCCATAATGCTGACCCCGTCTAAATATACGTCTAATCCATAGACCATGTGATTGAGACCGGCAAACTGTACCTCGATGCGTTCTACATCCACTTCAAGCGCCTTAGCGATTCCCATTTTGATCCCAATCGGCACATTGCATAGGCCGACGACTTTTTTGAGATTCGTGTAGCGTAAAACAGCTTCTGTGACCATGCCGGCTGGATTCGTAAAGTTCACAAGCCATGCGTCTGGGCAAAGCTCTTCCATATCCTTTACAATGTCTAAAATGACTGGGATGGTCCGAAGGCCTTTAAATAAACCGCCTGGTCCGTTCGTTTCCTGACCGATGACGCCGTATTTAAGCGGTATTCTCTCATCCTTTGCCCGTGCTTCCAGCAGTCCTACACGAAATTGTGTCGTCACAAAATCTGCGTCCTTCAAGGCTTCCCGGCGGTCAAGAGTCAGGTGTACCTCAATCGGCAGACCTGCTTTTTCGACCATACGTTTCGCCAGAGCGCCCACGATGTTTAACTTTTCCTGACCCGCTTCAATATCCACAAGCCATAATTCCTTTACAGGCAATTCATGATATCGTTTAATAAACCCTTCGACGAGCTCAGGCGTATAGCTCGATCCACCGCCTATTGTGACAATTTTGATTCCTTCTTTCATGAATTGACACCTCCGAGTTGCTTCATTTTTTCATAGAGCTCAATGATTTCTGCTGCGAGCTCCTTAACGGTCATTGCGTTCATGAGATGATCCTGCGCATGAATCATGAGGAGGCTAATATCCGTCTTTTCGCCCCTGATTTCTCCTTGGATCAGCTCTGTCTGTGCGTGATGCGCCTCATTTAACGCGTCTTGTGCTTCCTGCATTTTTTGCTTCGCCTCATCAAAATTACCTTGCTTTGCACACGTAATGGCTTCCATCGCTGAGCTTCTGCCATTTCCGCCGTGCAGGATGAGTTGAAACACAATTTGTTCCATTTCCATCGGCCGCACCCCCCTTTGTTCCCTCTATTACATGCTGACGACATTTTCATCAGTTGATGCTTTTGTTTCTAGCTCACTTTCTTCTTTCAATTTCTGCTTATCCCACATTCTAAAGAATGGGTAGTATAGAGCAAATGACAACGCAAGGTTAATCAGCTGCATGACAGCACCAGAGATTTTACCTCCTGTGGCGAGATAGCCTGAAATGATTGGCGGCATAGTCCATGGGACAGCAATCCCTGCCGGTTTTGCCACAAGGCCTGTGCTCATTCCGATATATGTGGTGATGATCATCATGATTGGCGTAAGGATAAACGGAATGAGAAGCATTGGGTTCATCACAATCGGCATTCCAAAAATGATCGGCTCGTTGATGTTAAAGATGGCTGGCCCAATGGCAAGGCGGCCAAGCTGTTTCATTTGTTTACTTCTAGCACGTAAGATCATGGTCAGCACCAAAGCTAGCGTTGCACCGCTTCCGCCGACGTTGATGAAGATTTCAAAGAACTGCGCTGTGAAAATATTCGGCAGCACTTCTCCTGCTTGAAATGCAAGACGGTTCTCATCCATTGCACCGAGCCAAATTGGCCCCATGACGCCCCCGACAATGGTTGCTCCGTGAATACCACATGCCCATAGGAGCATTTGCACACCCATCGCAACGATACTGCCGCCTAAGCTGCCACCAAGAATGGAAAGCGGTGTACCAATTAAGACCGTGATGATATTATGAATACTCTCAAAAGGTGTCATCTCAATCACAAGTCTAGCGACCCAGATCAGCGTGATGACCACAAAACCTGGAATAAGTGCAATAAACGATTTACTGACTGCTGGCGGTACACCATCAGGCATTTTGATAACGATGTTCCGCTGTACAATAAAGCGGTAAATTTCGGTTGAAAGCATGGCAATAATCATGGCAACGAATAAGCCTTTACTGCCCATCAGTGTGACAGGAATTCCCCCGCCCACTAGGATAGCTTCTGTTGAGCCTTCAGGTGTGAAAGGTACTTGATATGGAGTAGCCAACAGGAAAGCCGCAACAGCGATCGCACCAGATGATAGTGCATCAACGGCATACTTTTCAGCTAGCCTGTAAGCAATCCCGAAGGTCGCAACAAGTGCCATAATGTCAAAGGTTGCATTAACAGGATAGGATAGTTTCGTGGCCCATTCTGCTCCGAAGATACTTGCCATAAAATCGCTGTATCCTGGGATCGGAAGGTTGGCTAAAATGAGAAACAGTGAACCGACAATAATGAGAGGCATCGTTAAAACAATTCCGTCACGCAATGCTTGTAAATGTCTTTGAGCGGCAATCTTCCCTGCAAACGGCATGACCTTCTCTTCTAGAAATCGGTTGAATCCATTCATCCCCTCCGCCCCCTTTATCCGTTCACTAGCTGTTCAGCAGATTTTAAAACCTCGGCGCCATTACATACGCCATAATGCACGGTATTAATTACGTCTACTGGTATTCCTTTTTCTTCTCCGAGCTTTTTCATTTGCGGTAATAAATATCGAACCTGAGGTCCTAATAAAAGCACATCGGCTTGATCAATATGATTTTTCGCAGAATCTCCAGATACTGCCCAAATACGATAATCTTTTCCTTGTTCTTGTGCGCTTTTCTCCATTTTTGTGACAAGTAAGCTTGTGGACATACCTGCTGCGCAAACCAATAAGATGTTCATGTGTAAACGCCCCCTTTTCAAAGTGTGAAGCTATTCTTTACACATTCATCATATTATGAAACCGCTTTCATAAACACCCATACTTTTTCCTTTAGGAAGCGGAAAAAGTTAATATCACACAGTTAGTTCTTGTACGAAGGAGCCTTTTTATACATGATATCAAGCATGTCTTCAAATGTATCACAGGCGATCAGGTGCTGAATGAATTTCACATTATGCACAAGCTCCCCCAGCAGGCGGTACATGCCTTTTAAATCTTTGGCATTCTCTTTTTCGACACAAAGCAAGCAGACAAATTGAACCTTTTTCTCTCCCCAAATGATTGGTTTTTCTAATGTACATATCGCCCAAAACGTCTCATCTGTCAGCGGTGTCATCGGGTGCGGAATCGCCGTATAATGTCCAAAAGAGGTAGGAGCAGCCTTTTCTCTTTCCATGACAGATGGTGTGAGCTCAGCTGGCGCTAATCCCATATCGATGACTTTTTGCGTTAAAAAGGTGATGACCTCTTCTTTTGTGTGAAAGGCGCGTTTTGTAAAAACCAATTCCTTTTTCATATATTGCGAGGCCAATGTCACCCTTGTTTCACTCGTCAGGGCTTCTTCAATTTTTAAAAAATCGCCGCCTCCCAAAATGGTGTTCACTTGAATGACTGGAACCGGTAATTCCATATGAATTGGAATGGTTGTAATAATTAAATCCAGTGCATGTAAAGAGACATGTGGAAGCGAATATAGCTCTGCTGTTCCTAAAATGGTCAGTTTTGATCCAAATTGTGAACGCAAACGATCCTGCAGCAGCCTTGCACTCCCTGCACCAGACGCACAGACAATGAGACACCGCTTCGGCGGGATCTCCATTTTCCTCCGCTCTAAAGCCGCACCAAAATGAAGCGCCATATATCCGATTTCATTCTCATGAATACTCAGCCCCTCCTCTTCTTCAAGGACCCTGCTGGCGATAATCCCCGCTTCAAAGGCAAGTGGATACCCCGCTTTTATTTCATCAAGCATCGGATTTCTTAAGTTCATTCCATATTTACATCGGTTGATGGCAGGCTTTAAGTGCAGACTCAATCCAATCATTAGTTCCGTATCGCCGGCTAAATCAAGCTGCAATTTTTGATCAATGGCCTTCAGCATGAGCTGTACAAGCCGACTCGTGTCATCATCGACAATTTGTTTTTGACCGCTCGAGGAAAAGGACTGTACCATTTTGGCTGTTCCTAGTAAATGAATGGTGATATAGACGATTTCCTCTTGTGGAAATGAGACATCCAGCAGCCCTTCAAGACGCTCCACCATTTTTTTAGCGACCTTGTATTCTTTTGCCCGCGGAATTTCGCTGATTTCCTCTGGAAGAACAGATACATAGTTTCCGTGTCTAATTCGTTTGCAGGCAATAGCAACATGAACGATTAAATTATTCATGCAAATGTCTGATAGATTCATGCCTTCCTCATTGATATAATCTATCATTGTTTTCTGAAGCAATTCGAGTTCATGCTTTGGCAAAATGGTGACCGCTGTATTCAGCATCGTTTGATAAGAACGACGTTCATTGAATAAATATTCTGACATGCAATAACGAATTTTCATCTCTGATCCCTTGATCCGGCAGCCTTTGCTCGGCTTCGCTTCCAGCTTCAGATCAAAGGGCTCCAGCTTACGTTTGACCGATTTCACATCGTTGCTCATCGTCGATTTACTAATAAACAGCTGCTCCTGTAAATCCTCCAGCTTCACATAGGATTCTGCCAAAAGAAGCCTTTTTAAAATAAACCGAACTCGCTCCTCTGGCAGCACAGCAAGCGGCTCTTCCTGCTCAACCTCCTCCTTCATAAAACGGCGAAAGGCATTCTCATCGTTGATCAACAGCTCATAGCCAGCTCCTCTTACAGCTGTTACAGCTGCTTGATAAGGGGCAAGACGGTCGTTCAGTTCCTTTATGTCTGTACGAATGGTGCGGCTTGTCACTTGTAAACTGGCAGATAGTGCAGCGCTTGTGAGCGGGGTCTCAGCTGCCATGAGCTGACTTAAGATGTGCGCCAGTCTTTTACTCAGCATCAGATCGGCCTCCTTATGTAGGGGTGGAGAATCTGCCTTGTCTGGACAGGTTGTATACGCTTGCAGTTCTCTTCATTACTCATATTCTACTGAAAAGAAATAAAAATTGCCAACTCATTTATATGACAAATGCCCCTATTTATACAACTAACCATATCTAATGTCCTATGAATCTTTTTGAAAGATACTTGCGAAAACCACGAAAAAAAGGCGTACACCATCGTGTATCCGCCTTGTTTATCAAGAGATCATCTGGGTAAAGACAACCAATCTTTTTTCATGCGTGCCTGCTGCATGATCAAATGTCCCTGTACAAGTGATTAAATTGAGATTCCGTGTAAAAGCGTATCCAAAAAACGCATTGGGCTTCTCCTCACGCGGATAGCTTCTTACTTTTATGACTTCAAAGGTTCGCTTTTTTCCCGATGAGGACGTGACGATCACCTTGTCACCCTTTTTTAGCTCCTTTAATCGATAAAATACCGATGGCCCCCATTTATTATCTACATGGCCATTCATGACGGCATTCCCTTTATCCCCCGGTTTTGGACCATCTTCAAACCAAGCCGTGTTGTCTGTATCCCGAGGGACACCCATACTGCCATCCTTTAATAAAGCTGTTTTCTCCACTTTTGCTTTGACATCAATAGCGGGAATGGCGATTTCAGTTGGTACTATACCAGATGGCTCGTCTTTAAATGTTTCGTGTGAGTGGTTCTGTTTCTCAGCTTGATGTGTGGTCATTTCCTTAGAAGCTGATATGTTTTTTGAGGATGACGATTCATCCATTGACTGTGATGAACAGCCTGTGATGATGAGAAATGAAAATATGCTGAGCAGCCAATTCTTCATCTAAGCCGGCCTCCTTTTGAAGAAAGGAACGGCACGATTGTGCACGTTCCCGTCTGTCTTTATGAGTTAGAATTTGATGCCTTACGGCGATTAAGGAAGAATGCACCTGCCACGCCGCCTGCGAGGATCAAACTTGCGATCATTCCCGCAAATGCTTCATAGGACATGCCTAAAGGACCGGCTGTGCCTCCCATACCTGTTTTCGGCATTTCATTAGGCATGTTGGATTTGAACAGCTCAGGATACTGTTCAACAATTGCTGCTGTGACATCTTGACCAACCATGAACATATGACCATAAGCCTCTCTCACTGTCGGGTAAAGCTGATCATATTCGCCATTATGGTAAGACGTATACGTTTTGATCAGCTCATCAATATGTGTTTTCAAACCAGCTTCTAAATCAGCTGCCTTCAAACGTCCATCTGTCGCTTGATCTAGGAATTTCGCTTGCTTCATTCGATACGCATCTAAATCTTTGACAGCCTTTTCTTTTGCTTGATGATCCCCTGATGCATCCGCTTTGACATAATCAACTAAGTAACCGATATGGCTTGACCAAATGTCTTTGAATTGTTTGCCTGCATCCTTACCATAAACAGATGCAATTGCATCAGATAAATCATTTGTGTTTTCATTTAAAGCCGCTGCTGCTTGCTTAAAGTCTTTACTGCCATCATTTCCTTTTTGCATGGCAACTACTGCGAGTGCCAAATGTTCTGAAAACAAGTAGTTTAAATCTTCACGAAGATCCGCTGCTGGTGTATCCACTGACTTTTGATCAAATTTCCCAGGAAATTGATCTGTGATGGCCCATGACACGCCTTTTCCTACCTCAAACATATGATGAATGGATTTTCTCACTGTTTCATAGGTCGTATCAAAATCCTTTTCATTATAGCTATCAAACGCTTTTAGCAGTTCGTTCACATGCATCTTCAAGCCCTCTTCAAGCTCACTTGCTTTCAGTCTGCCGTCTGTTGCTTGATCGAGCATATCGGCTTGTTTCATTCGATATTGGTCAAGCTGCTTGATCGCTTTCTTTTTACCTGCATCATCTTTTTTCGCTGTGGCTTGTACATAGTCAACAAAGTAGCCGATATGACTTGACCAAATGTCTTTGAATTGTTTGCCTGCTTTTTTACCATACACAGAGGCTATTGCATCTGATAAGTCATTCGTGTTGTCATTTAAAGCCGCCGCTGCTTGATCGAAGTCTTTACTGCCGTCAATTCCTTTTTGCATCGTGATCACCGCTAAATAGGCATGCTCTGAAAACAGCTGATCTAGTGCTGCTCGAAGATCTGTTGCTTTATTTGAAACCTCTTGTGACGAAGACGTCTTCTTCGCCTCCCCATGCATATGTCCTTCGTGTGCACTTGCGCTATGAGCCGCTGGGAATAGTAACGCTGCGCTCAGTGGAATGGTTAACATTGCTTTCTTCATGTTCATCTTTTATTTCCTCCTCTTTCCGTTTGTTATGTACTTAACGGAGAGAGGGATGAAATGGATCATTCGATTCTATTATTTTTTTTACAACACAGGATCTGTATGTTTGCATAAAAAAAAGCCGGATTATCCGGCTGATACGTTACGACGTTTAGATGCTTTTCGCTCTTTATATATTTTCCTCACCACTGGATAAATCACAGGTGCCCATTTGACAATTTGTTTCAGCCATTTTTTCATTTCTCCCGCGCCTCCTTATTGTCATTCTTAAAGGACGATTCCCCATCTTGTCATGAAATAAACAGGTGCGGGAGAGCAGGAGTTAAATCACGCCTTGTGCGATCATGGCATCTGCCACCTTACGAAATCCTGCAATATTTGCTCCAACCATGATGTTCCCTGAGTGTCCATATTCGTCCGCTGTCTCTGTACACTGACGATAAATAGACTGCATCATTTGTTTCAGCTGATCATCTACTTCTTCAAATGTCCAAGACATTCTTGCACTGTTTTGCGCCATTTCCAGTGCTGAGACACCTACTCCACCAGCATTCGCCGCTTTTGCCGGCGCAAACAAAATACGATTCTCTTCAAATACTTTGACCGCCTTAAGAGTGGACGGCATATTGGCTCCTTCTCCAACAGCGATGACACCATTTGCCACAAGCTGCTGTGCATGCGCCTCTGATATTTCATTTTGTGTTGCACATGGCAGCGCAATATCACAAGGAACGGACCAAATTTGTTCGCAATCTTCAATTAATTCAGCATGCGGGTGAATGTCTATGTATGTCCCAATCCGCTGATTCTCGACTTCCTTCAGCTGCTTAATGGTCTCAAGTGATATCCCTTGAGGATCATATATTGCTCCGCTTGAATCACTGCAAGCCACAACCTTACCGCCTAATTCCATTACTTTTTCCATTGCATAAATAGACACATTTCCTGAGCCCGACACAACAACTGAACGCCCTTCAAATTGGAGCCCATGTGCTTTCAGCATTTCCTCCATGAAGTACACCAGTCCGTAGCCTGTCGCCTCTTTTCTCGCTAAGCTGCCTCCGAATCCAGGGCTTTTCCCCGTGAGTACACCCGCTTCATAAGCACCGCGCATTTTCTTGTACTGTCCGAACATATAGCCAATCTCGCGTGCACCTACACCAATATCACCTGCTGGCACATCTTGATCAGGTCCAATATATCGGCCGAGTTCACTCATAAAGCTTTGAACGAAACGCATGATTTCTCCATCAGACTTTCCTTTAGGATCAAAATCCGATCCACCTTTCCCGCCGCCAATTGGCATACCAGTCAGTGCGTTTTTAAAGATTTGTTCAAACCCTAAAAACTTGATAATGCTTGCATTGACGGTTGGATGGAAACGAATACCTCCTTTATAAGGACCGATGGCACTATTGAATTGAACCCTAAACCCTCGATTGACTTGTACTTTGCCCTCATCGTTTACCCATGGCACTCGAAATACCACAAGCCGCTCAGGCTCAATGAGCCGTTCTAAAATGCCCTGTTTTTCATACTCTGGATGCTTCGCAAAAACTGGGACAAGTGATTCCAGAATTTCTTTTACCGCTTGCTGGAATTCCTCCTCGCCGGGATTTCGTTTTTCCACCTCTTCTAACACACGGTGGATGTAGCTTTGTGCTGTTTGTGCTGCTCGATCTAAGGTCAACATGTCGCATCTGCCTCCTTGTAGATATCTCCACACTTTTAATTGTTAGATTTTCTAACGCATATTGAGATTAATTTAACACCAATTGTAAAATCTGATCAATATTGATAACAGATGAAAATGATGCCGAATTGAGATAGATCAAGCAGCCGAAGCAATTGACTTTAAAAATAAGCGCTCAGGGAATGACTAATGTGCTAGAAACGAACAAGCGGATGTTTCTTGTCCCGTTTTCTTTGACAAATACATGAATCATGATGAATTTCTAGCTTGTTTTCCAACGAAAAAAGGGTCAAAAGTTTGATCGGATGCACTCAATCTTTTCGAAGCTTCCCGCCTCTTTTTCGATCAGGTAGCACGACACAAAGCCAATATAAAATAGAAGATGATGGAAAGTTAATGAGACCGACAATACCCCAGAACCACTTGTAACGCCCTCTTTTCTTTGCATCCATAAATAAAAGAAAGCCCTGTGCAAACAATAACGGCAAGACGCACAATAAGATGATCATTTCCGTCTGACTCATAAGGAAGACCCTCCTTTGATATGTTGATATTCCTTGTAGCCAACAATAAAGCAGATGGGTATGCTCACTATTTGGAGAAGAATAAAGATGATAGGCAAATGGGTAATGGCAGCTGCAAAGAGGGCCAGAATGGTCAAACTGATCAAAACGTATGCCAGCACTTCTTGTTTAAAACGCCTTTTCTCTTGTTCCTTCGCCTGTTTCAACATCATCATGACAGCCTGCTCACTTGGCTTTTCCACTTCAATTTGTTCATCTAGCTGCTGCAGCTCTTCTTTTAAACGTTCGGTCAAACGATCTTCCTTCATACATCCCACTCCTTTCGAATTTTCTTTAATCCATGATGAACCCTCGATTTCACAGTGCCTTCTCTCATTCCGAGCATTGAAGCCATTTCTGGGTAGGTAAAGCCATAATAATAGTGCAGAATAATGGGTGCTCGCTCCTGAGCCTTTAATTCATTTAAAGCATCCCACATGTCATGCCATGTGTTCCCCTTTTGCTGAACGTTCCATTTGAAACGGCGTATGGCCTCCTGATTCGCTTTTCCTTCTCTCAATTGTTCACGTTTTCTTTTCTTCTGGTGATCTAAAAATTGCCTAGATGCAATCGAAATGAGCCAGGTTGAAAATAAGGCATCTCCTCTAAATGAAGAAAGTTTCATATACGCTTTCAGCATCGTTTCTTGCATGATTTCCTCTGCCAGCTCTTGTTGAAGGGTCAGCTTCAACATATATCGGTAAAGAAAGGAATAATGATGCCGATAAAGGGCTGTAAACGCAGCATCATCGCCCTGTTTTGCCCGCTGAATCAATAATGTCTCTTCTGTCTGCTCCAAACACGTCCCTCCTTTCTTTTCTTCTCTTACTCATGAGACGACACGAATGACAATACCGTTTAAAATAGACCTTATTTTTTAGCATAACTTCTATGAAACCCATTTTATATGCCATTTTTTCTTATGTAATGATTATGGCATTCCTTCTTCTCTAACAAAATGATGCGTTTTGATTTTCTAGCAAATGGAGAGCCTCCTCTCCATAATCATGATGTCATCCACATACCTATCGACAATGGTCCTTATCTCATGAAGATGAAATAAAATAATCATTGGCTTAGCTTCCTAGAAAATCATGGAATACGCTGCGCCTATCCTTAGCCGATGATACCTTTTTGCATGCTATGCTCTTCCTACATTCCAAATGAGGCGATGCTTGTGAAGGAAGGAGGATTGGGTGAATCACAGCTTATTTTGGAAACGTTTTCATTAAAACAAAATAGAGAATGGAGATGTTGACTTTGAAGAGAAAAGTTCCAATGTTAGCCGGTGTATTAGCTGTTGGTCTCGTCACTTCATTATTTGCACCAAACGGGGAGGCAAAGGCAGCAAACAAATACCCAGAAAGCCCTTCTATTATGGCCAACTTTAATCAACAAGGCTTCTCCACATTAAATGGCGGCACAACAGGCGGTGAAGGTGGTAAAACCGTCACAGTCAAAACTGGAAATGAATTATTGGCTGCCCTCAAAAATAAAGGAACAAACGAAAAATTAAAAATTGTAGTAGACGGGACGATTACCCCTTCTAATACATCAGCCAATAAAATCGATGTGAAAGATACAAATAATGTTTCGATCGTCGGTAAAGGGACGAACGGTGAATTTAATGGGATTGGCATTAAAGTATGGCGTGCCAATAACATCATCATCCGCAACTTGAAAATCCACCACAGCAAAATCGGTGACAAAGATGCAATCGGGATCGAAGGCGGTTCTAAAAACATATGGGTCGACCATAATGAACTGTACAACACATTGAATTCTGGGAAGGATGACTACGATGGTTTATTTGATGTCAAAAATGACTCTGACTATATTACCTTCTCGTGGAACTATGTACATGACAGCTGGAAAACAATGCTCATGGGCAGCTCCGATAACGATAACTATAATCGAAAAATTACGTTCCACAACAACCGTTTTGAAAACCTGAACTCTCGTGTACCGTCTATGCGCTTCGGGGAAGGCCATGTCTATAACAACTATTATAAAGGCATCTTGGCAACAGCGATTAACTCACGTATGGGCGCAAAGATGAGAATAGAACACAACGTATTTGAAAACACCAATAATGCCATTGGAAGCTGGGACAGCCGTCAAGTTGGAACATGGCATGTCATCAACAACTCTTATATTAACAGCACAGGCAGTCTGCCAACATCTTCAACAGGTACGTATAACCCTCCTTATAACTACTCTTTGCTTAACGTGAACAATGTGAAATCAGAAGTGATCTCAAATGCAGGTGTTGGTAAAGTAAACCCTTAAACCACAAAACGTTCGGGCAGAGATTTCCTGTCCGAACGTTTTTGTCATTTCATTTAGATTGTAGAAAAAGGACGATCCATTTCATACAACTTTTGATAACGCTTGTTTTCTTTTAGTAAAACCTGATGCTGACCCTGCATCTCAATGCGTCCGTCTTCAATAAACATGATGCGGTCACACGCCTCACAGCCAGTCAGATGATGGGTTATCCAAATAACTGTTTTCCCTTTTAACACACGGAAGATGGTTTCAAGCAATTCACGCTCTGTCCGTGGATCAAGCCCGACGGTCGATTCATCTAATACAACAACCGGCGTGTCCTGCAGCAAAATCCGAGCTAATGCCATACGCTGTCTTTCTCCACCTGAAAATCGAACCCCTGTCTCCTGAACACCTGTGTGATAACCTTCTGGCAAAGACTCGATGTAATCATGCAGCTGCACTTGTCTAGCTGCTTCTTTTACCTGCTCTTCTGTCGCCTCTGGAGATCCTAAACGGATATTGTTTAAAACAGACGTATCAAATAAATAAGGCTGTTGATTGAGCACAGACACATAGGCAGACACATTCTCTTGAATGCTTTGAACCGGTTTTCCTTGAATGCTGACAGCTCCTTGATTTGGAACGACTGCCCCTTCTAACAATTTTAAAATGGTCGATTTGCCTGCACCGCTTTTTCCTAATAGTGCGAGTGATTCCCCTTGCTTCAGAGAAAAGGACAGGTCTTGAAGTACATATTGATGCGTGTCATACCGAAAGGACACCTGATTGAAACAGACCGCTTCATCGTGAGAAAGGGTTGACTGATCCACTGCCTCGCTCTCAGTTTCTCCTTCATATGACTGCTTTTCATAATGATGTAATCTGTTGACAGCATGCTGATAGACAGGGATATCACCTGCTGCATCTGACAGCGGAAGAAAGGCTTCTGTTAATGGAAACAGCACAAGTACAAAGGCTGCAATCAGGGTGTGTGACATGGATCCTGACTGAACGACCGAGCCGCTCCAATACACGACAAGCACGACAGCTCCTCCAATGATGAGCTGTGCAAAAAATTGGCGCAGGCGGATAAACCGGTGCTTTGCTGATTCAAGCGCTAACAGCTGCGCTTCTTTTTGTTCATAACCATCAACAAAATCTTTCTGCCTGCCGCTGAACAGCCAGTCACTAACGCCCATGACTGCATCTGTTAAATGGCTGTACAGTTCATTTCTGCCTTTTTTCATTTGAATTTGTCTTGCCCGGTTCACAAGCACTGTGACGTATGGGAAGACGAAGACGAGAAGTGCCATATAAAGCAGCATCAGTCCAGCAAAAGGCCATGAGAAAAGGCCAAGTGCTCCAATGGATGCGGCATATAAAAGCAGTGCACCGATGGATGGAAAGATGGTTTTTAAATAGGCATCCTGCAGTCTCTCCACATCATCTGACAAGAGGCCAAGCATTTCACCTGTCCCCAGCTTTGTCTGTTTGGCACTTCGTTCAGCCATGTCATACAGACGCACACGCATTTTTTCAATCATTGTCAAAATGAGTTGATGGCTCGCCAGCCTTTCTGCATAGCGTGCAGCAGAGCGCGAAATTCCAAAGGTACGTACAGCCACGATTGGGACGTAGACCATGAGTATATTCTCAGGTCTTGTCGCGGCTTTTGAAATGAGAAAGCCCGACGTGTACATCAGCATAGAAGCAGAGAATACCGCAATGGCTCCTAAAAATAAAACCAAGGCAAACAGCTTTCGATTCTCCTTGATATAAGGTATAAACCAGCCTTTACTGATCATGTGTGACCGCCCCCATTTGCTCCTGTACCAATTGATAATACACGCCTTTTCTTTGCATTAATGATTCATGTGTCCCCATTTCTGCGACGGTTCCTTGATCCATGACAATGATTTCATCCATGTCCGGCATCCAATGGAGTCTGTGTGTCGCTAAGAACACAAGTTTATGTTCAAACAGTGGAAGCATTGTTTTTTTCAATTCATACTCTGTTTCAATATCGAGATGCGCCGTTGGTTCATCTAACAGCATAATCGACCGCTGGCCCAGCACAGTTCGAGCAAGGGCAATTCTTTGCGCCTGTCCGCCGCTTAGCCCTCTTCCCTGTTCTCCAATGACCTCATCCAGACCATTTGGCAGCTGTGTGACAAGCTGAGTTAAACCAGCCTCATGCACAGCTCTTTCCACTTCTTCATCTGTTGCATTCGGTTCATAAAAACGAATGTTTTCTCTTAATGTCATGTGAAATAAATAGGGGTGCTGCGGCATATAGACAACTTCCTTTTGCCATTCCTTCATCTGTAAATGAACAAGCGGCTGGCCGTTTAGCGTGATTTGACCCGAAGACGGTTCAACAAAGCCGCCGAGGACATCGGTTAACGTCGATTTCCCTGAACCACTGGCACCAATAATGCCGATTTTTTTCTTCCCTTTGACAATGAGATCTACATCCTGAATGGAATAAGGGGCATGTTCATCATGCTGGACACAAACATCTTGCAGCGTGAGGACGGATTGTGCATCCCACTTATCCAGCTGCACAGATTGTGTCTCCTGCGTGCGGAAGCCCTTTTCTTCTAAAATGACCTGCATAGCTTCATTCGCTTCTTTTCCATTTAACGTCGCATGATAATCATTTCCTACTTCACGTACCGGCAGGAAATACTCTGGCGCCAGCATAAGCGCCGTCAAAGCCGGCAATAAGAGAAGCTCTCCTTCAATTAATCGCAAGCCAAGAAAAACAGCGACGGTTGCAATTGATAGCATGGAAAAGAAATCGAGCGCAAACGATGACAGAAAGGCGACCTTCAGTGTGCTCATGGTCGCTTTTCGATATCGCTTTGACACCTCTGCAATATTACGGGAGTGCTTTTTGCTGATACCTAAGTAACGAAGCGTCTCAAGGCCGCGGAGAGAGTCAGTAAAATGATTGGATAATTTCTCATACGATCTCCATTGTTTGGCCGCTTTACGCTGAGCAACAAGGCCTAGCAAAATCATAAAAATAATTAAAATAGGCAGCGTCACAATTAAAATGACGGCCGATGTTTCATCTAATGTCCACACATAGATAAGGACCATTGCCGGAATCACTGCCATGTTCACCATTTTCGGCAAAAACAGCTGTAAATACTGACGGTATTGAGCAATTCCTTCCATTGCTAATGTGACAAGCTTACCTGTCCCCTTTTTCTTTGCGAAGGCAGGCCCTAATCGAAAGAGTTGGTCTAGCAGCTGCTTTCTGACGTCTGCTCCAATTCGGGAAGAGTACGTAAACATAACCTTCTCCCGAATCAAGGTGAGACCGTGCCGCACAAGAAAGGCAGCAAGAAACAGCAGGACATATGGCGTTGCCTGCGAGAGGCTTTTCCCGTCAAACAGCGTTGTAATGGCATGTGCCAGCCACTGTGCTTGGAAAATAATACTTGCTCCTTGGATGAGTGACACAATACCTAAGAGGGCAAGAAGCCCTCTCATTCCTTTTAGTTGAAGCCAACGTTTATCCATTAGTAGGTCATTGGCTCCTTACCGCTTACACGTTTACGGAAGACGTAATAGCTCCAAATTTGATACCCAAGCACAAAGGGCAGCAAAGAAATGGCTACAATCGTCATGACCGTCAGTGAATAAGATCCAGATGCAGCGTTTTGAATCGTGAGATCAAATGAATGGCTGATTGAACTAATCATGACGCGCGGGAACAATGCAGTGAACAGCATGGACACCGTCACCATGATGCCTGCGCCTGTGAATAAGAATGTCCAGCCATCACGTTCTTTTCTCATCAAAACAAGAGCAGCTATATAACAAGCCACAATCAGCACAGTTAACGGAATGGTGATGATCGGGCGTACGGTATAAATGTCTGTTTCTATGATGGACACACCGACAAAAATAACAAGAACAGGGAGTGCAATAAGCAGGACACGCTGGCCCAGTTTTCTTGCACGATCTCTTAATTCACCCTCTGTACGAAGTGTGACGAAAATCAAGCCATGCAACAGGCAAAGAACTGTCACAGCTACCCCGCCGATCACTGAATAAAGATTCACAAAGTCCGTAAAACCAGCGTACATGTTCATGTCTTGATCAATTGGCATCCCGCGTAAAATACTCGTGAATAATACACCTAGTAAAAATGGCGGAAGCAGACTGCCAAAGAAGATGACCCAGTCCCATGTCTTGATCCAAGAGGCTTTCTCAACCTTCCCTCGGAATTCAAAGGCGACCCCGCGCCCAATGAGCGCTAAGAGGAGAACCGCAAACGGAATATAGTATCCGCTGAACATCGTGGCATACCAGTGAGGAAATGCAGCGAAAATAGCGCCGCCAGCTGTAATCAGCCAGACCTCATTCGCATCCCAGAAAGGACCAATCGTATTGATTAAAATGCGGCGCTCGTGCGCGTCCTTTCCAAGCAGCTGCATGGACATCCCGACACCAAAATCAAATCCTTCTAAGAAGAAAAATCCAACAAACAATACTGCGACAAGAATAAACCAAATCTCGTTAAGATATGCCATGATATGCGCCTCCATCAAATGGATCTGTAGACAGGTCCGTTTCATCCTTTTGATCTGTATCTTCTTCAGAATGTGCACCTTTTTTAATTTCTCGAATGAATAAGTAAGCGAGCACAATAGCAAGAATCAGATACATCGCCGTAAAGCTAATGACTGAGAATAACAGCATGCCATACGATACGTTCGGTGAAATTGATTGAGCCGTCGTCATCATGCCAAAGACGGTCCACGGCTGACGCCCGATCTCAGTCATGATCCAGCCGGCTGAGTTCGCAATAAACGGGAACGCAATCATCCATACCATGAAGCGTAAATACCATTTGTTTGTTTCAAGTTTCTTTCTAAAGCTTAAGTACAAGCCAATCATACTAGCAAAAATCATCAGCATGCCGGCACCGACCATAATTCTAAAGCTCCAGAATGTTGTTTTCACTGGCGGAATGTAGTCTCCAGGGCCAAACTTGGCTTCATATTCTTTTTGAAGCGTCAGCATACCTGGAACGTCTCCACTGAACTTCGAATAAGCCAAATAACTTAAGGCAAACGGAATATTGATCTCCGCAGAGTTTTCTTTTTTATCCGTGTCAATGTTGGCAAATAGTGTCCAAGCCGCTGGATCTCCACTATCCTTCCAAAGGGCTTCACTTGCTGCCATTTTCATTGGCTGTGATTTCATTAAATGCTTCGCTTGATCATGTCCAGAGAACGCCACACCTAAGCCAGAAATTAAAGCGAGGACCATCGCAATCTGGAATGACTTTTTGAAAAAGGCGATTTCTTGTTTTTTAATCATTTTATAGGCACTAACTCCTGCAATAAAGAAAGCTCCTGTTGCCAGTGCACCAAACAGAACGTGCGGGAATTCAACCCAAAGCTGCGGGTTCGTTACAAGAGCGCCAAAATCATTCATTTCTGCACGACCATTTTTAATGGCAAATCCAACTGGCTCCTGCATAAATGAGTTGGCGAGTAAAATCCAAAACGCCGAAAAGATCGTACCAAGGGAAACAAGCCAAATGCACAATAAATGAATCTTCTTCGGCAGACGATCCCAGCCGAATATCCAAAGTCCAATAAATGTAGATTCAAGGAAAAAGGCCAAAAGCGCTTCAATGGCAAGCGGTGCACCAAAGACATCACCGACAAACCTTGAATAATCTGACCAGTTCATCCCAAACTGGAATTCCTGCAGAATCCCTGTCACCACACCTACTGCAAAGTTAAGTAAGAACAGGTGACCCCAAAACTTCGCCATCTTTTTATAGATGTCTTTTTTCTTGACGACATAAAGGGTCTGCATCAATGCGACGATAAACACCAAACCTATTGACATAGGAACAAAAATAAAATGAAATAATGTCGTTGAAGCAAATTGAAATCTTGCTAAAAACAGCTCACTCACAGCCTTACATCCTCCCTTACTTTCACATGCCGAACGATTCATGCTCACCATTTCACAAAATGTTCACTATTTGTTCAATGTTTCACAAATAAAAGTCCATTTGAAATGGTTCACTCGGTGAAATTTTACTCTTGATTTTCATTCGGTTAGTTATTTATACCTGTACTTTACACCCATACGCTTCAAAAATAAAGTAAATTTTACCTAAAAATTGGATGGTATTGTGTCAGTTGTTTGAATACTTTGTCAAAAATATGTGACGGAAAATAAAAAAGCGAAAAAAATAGCGCTGCATGTGGGCCGCAGCGCTGTGTTTCTTTTTTAGGCTTTTTTCTGTAAAGCAGGTCTTGTCACTTGTACTTCATAGTACGTAATTTTGTTTTTTAATAGTCCTTCAGGTTTCGCTTTTCCATGAGCGTGTGCATCTCCAAATGCCTGAGATTTTGTCCAGTTCACAAAATCTTCTTTTCGATTCCAGCGGGTATGAATGGTCACTTCATCGTAATCGGTTGTCTGCTGTGTGACCCAGACTTCCATGCCTAAAAATCCTTCCATGAATTCTACTTGTCCCTGCTTGTTAAAACGCTTAACGAGGTGGTCTGCACTGCCTTTTTCTACTCTAACCTGGTTGTTTACAATGATCATGTTTGATTCATCTCCCTTTTGTTGTTGGATCGAAGCGATTGGGATAATGAGCGGATGCTCTCCATCTAAGTGAACCTCTGCCTGAATCCCAAAGACTTCTTTGAAAAAGTTTTCTGTTAATACTTCGTTCGGTGTCCCTATTTGGTAAACCTGACCACGCTTCATCGCAATCAGGCGATCACAATATTTTGCTGCCTGCTGCAGGTCATGAAGAACCATTAAAATGGTGATCCCATGCGTTTCATTCAGCTGTTTGAGCAGCTCCAGTAAATCAAGCTGGTGCGCAATATCTAAGAAAGTGGTAGGCTCATCCAGAATAATCGTCTCTGTCTTCTGAGCCAGTGCCATTGCAATATACGCCTTCTGCCTTTCTCCGCCTGACAATGTATGCAGCATCCTGTTTTCATTTACGCGGCTATTGGTCACATCAAGCGCCCACTCTATCGCTTCCTGATCTGTCTGCGAGCTCTTTTTCCAGATAGAACGATGCGGACTGCGTCCAAGTGCAACCAGCTCACGTACTGTCATCGATGGGATGGCAGTTCTCGTCTGCATTAGAACGGCGATTTCCTGTGCAATCTCCTGCGCTGTCATTTCTTTTTGCGGGATATCGTGAATATAAATCATGCCGCTTTCGATCGACGTAAGGCGTGCGGCCGCTTTAATAAACGTCGACTTCCCTGACCCATTCGGTCCAATAATTCCTGTTACACTCCCTTTAGGCACAGCTGCTGAAATAGACGACAGCCGAAAGCCTCCTTGACTGAGGCTCACGTCATCCATCGCAATCACATCCAACTTAACCCCTCCCTTTCTTTTTTAATAAATAGAGGAAGAAAGGTGCACCGATACAGGCAAGCAGAATACCCACAGGCAGTTCAACCGGTGTAAACCATACCCGTGCCGCTGTATCAGCAAAGACCACAAGTACGCCGCCGCCAAGCATTGAGATCGGAAGCAGGTACCGGTAGTCATCTCCAATTAAAAGGCGGATAAAATGAGGGACGACAAGACCGACAAATCCAATTAAACCGCTCACGCTTACCGCCGCACCCGCCAAAAGCGCCGCCAGTGCAATTAAGAAAAATCGGGTTCGCTCGACTCTAAGGCCAAGCAGCTGCGCTGAATCATCACCAAGCAAAAGGAGATTTGCCGGCTTGATTGCAAAAAAACAAAGACACAATCCAGCAAGCGCATAGGGTGACACAAAGCTCAGATGATGCCAGCTCCGTCCATTTAATCCTCCTGATAAAAAAGGCAGAACAGCCTGCACACGCTCACTATAAAGCACCATCAACCCATTCATGACCGCACCAAGCAGGGCATTGACTGCCACTCCCGCCAGAATCAATTTCAGTGGCGAAACCCCTTGGTCAAACGACAGGATATACACAACGAGTGCCGCTAATAAAGCGCCAAGAAAGGCAGCCGCTGGAAGCAGATATGTGAATTGTGGGAACACAATCATGCTGAGTACAGCAGCTAACCCACCGCCGGCGGTCACACCGATGATGCCGGGATCAGCGAGTGGATTTCGGACGACTCCTTGTAAAATCGCTCCTGATGCTGCGAGACAGGCCCCGACGATGAAGCCTATGAGAACGCGCGGCAGGCGTAAATCCATGACGATTTTTTCATGGACAGGCTGGCCTGATCCCGTCAAAGCAGCGATCAAATCTGGCAGCGATAATTGAACAGAGCCTAATGCAAGCCCTAGACATATGCCCACACCTAGCGAAAGAAGCAGTCCTGGTATCAGCCACCTTCGTCTCGACTGTCTTTTTTGAAAATCTAACTCTGCATTCACCTTCATGATGACAATCGCTTCAATCTCTTTTCTAGTTCATCAATCGCCTTGATGACGTCTGCGCCTGGATTCGTCCCAAATAAATCACTAGGCAAAATCTCCACGCGGCCATTTTTGACAGCTGATACGTCGTGCCATGCTGCATTCTGTTTCATTTCACTCATAAAGCCCGCTTTCACATCTTCAGGATTGCTGTGTGTCATGAGCAGAATGAGATCAGGATCGGCTTCGATCACCATTTCTGCATTGATTTGGGCGTATTGAGGGAATTTTTCGAGTGCCGGTTCATTCTCAGCAATGTTTGCACCCCCGGCGATATGCAATAAATCTCCGCTTAAGGATTGAGGAAGCGCCGCCATATATGTGCCGGGTGCACCGTACACAACGAGTGTTTTTACTTTTTTCTTAGGCTGCTTGACCTGCTTTTTCCGCTCATCAATTTGATCATTGAGTGCTTTAGCCTTTTGCTGCTTCCCAAGCAACTCCCCAAATAACGAAATTTGGCGCTGGATGTCCTTCACTGAATTGGCGCTTGTCAAAAGAAGCTGTGAACCAATTCCTTCTATTGTCGAGATGTCCTTGCTGTTTAATTGTTCATTTCCAAGCACAACATCAGGTTGTAGGCTTGTGATCAGCTCTACATCAAATTGATGCGTTGTGCCAATCGTTTGTACGGACTTTGCCTTTTGTAAGCTGTCTGGTAACTCGGCAGTTGGCCTGCCGACCGCCTCACCGCCTAAAGCATATAGAATGCTCAAGTCCCCGGTCGATAAGGCGACGATACGCTGAGGGGATTCATCAAATGACAGCGTTCTTCCGGTAAAATCCTTTATCTTCAGCGCTCCTGCCGCGCTTTCTTTCTCTACAGGTGCTGCCTGACTGCATCCGCTGAGGAGAAGCATCAAGACGAGTCCCGCCAAGATCACATGTGAAAATTTCAACCGTCTGTCTCTCCTTTTCTAGTAAACTTTCTTTAGCTTTGCCTGTACCACAAGACGCCCGTTTTTAGGTGCAAGTACATGATCACAGGTCGATAAGGTGAGGATGAGGTCATCTGTGGACACGTCTGTCTTCGTTTGATAGATTGATTTCTTCCGCACAGCTTGCAAGTAATGGGCATATTCGCCAAGATCCTGAAAATCGGTTTGAATATAATCGAAGTCAACCGTCGTTTCATACACGGCAAAAATCTCCGCTTCATAGCTTTGATACAGCGTATCGTACTGAAATGTCCGGTGCTCATGGAAGAAATCTTTTTTTAGATAGTTTGTGAGTCCAGCAAACATGGATCCATCCCTCATCCGATGGCCGTACACCACTGTATTTGGGCTTTCATGCAGGACATCATTACGATAATCCATAAAGATACTGCCTGCCCGGGTGTCGTTTTTTAAATAATTACGAGTTAAGTAGAACGCATTATCGCGAGATTGAACGATCGGATACTGAATCATCGTATCCTCCATATTGATCCAGCCGACAATGTCCTCATTCACCTTCCGCAACTCATCAAATGACGAACGGATATTTCCCGACTCCCGTTTTTCATTCATTTCTTCATGTCCATACATCGTCTGGGCCTTTGCAAGCACCTGGCGATTTTGATAATAACCGAAAAGCTCGAAGCCGATAGCTGTACCGCTATAAATAAATACGCCTAAACAAACAATCGTCAGCATCCGCTGCCAGAGCTTTTTTCCTCGTTTCACACTGTCTCACCTGCTTTTTGCCCAGCTTATATGCCAACAGGCACGATGTACATTCCTGTTTCTGCATCCTGTCTAATCGTCACGGACACATCATAAATGTGCCGCACGTTTTCCTCTGTTAACACATCGTTTGGCTGTCCTTCACTGATAATCTGTCCATCCTTCATCGCTATGATGATATCGCTGTAGCGGACAGCCTGATTCATATCGTGGAGCACCATGACAATGGTTAATCCATGCCTGGCATTCAGCTCACGAATCAGCTCAAGAATGTCAAATTGATAGTAGATATCCAAATAAGTTGTCGGTTCATCTAAGAAAAGGATCGGTGTTTTTTGCGCAAGTGCCATCGCAATCCATACACGCTGCCGCTCTCCACCTGACAGTGAGGCGAGCGGCACCTTTCGTTTGTCCGTTAGCTTTGTACTGGACAGCGCCCACTCTATCGCTCTCTCATCCTCTTCCTTGTCTCCTCCGCGCATTGTCTGGTACGGCGTTCTGCCGAATGCCACGACCCGTTCGATCGTTAAATCAAGAGGTGCTTCATTTTGCTGATGGACGACAGCCAGCTTTTTTGCCAGCTCCTTTGGCTTGAACGCATTCAGCGCTTGCCCGTCTAAGTGAATCTGCCCTTTATTTGGACAATGATTATTTGCCATTAAGGAAAGCAGTGTGGATTTTCCCGATCCATTTGGACCGATAATGGTTGTGATTTTCCCCTTTTCAATCTGTGTTGTGACCGATTGAACGATGTCCTTCTGCTGGTCATATGAGAATGACACCTCACGAATGTCCATGGAGACGGTCCCCCCTTCTTAATAAAAAGATCAGAAACGGCCCGCCAATCACGGCCATGATCGTAGAAGCAGGAATCTCATTTGGCGCCACAAGCGTCCTGCCAAGCGTATCAGCCGTCAAAATAAGCAAAGCCCCGCTTAACGCAGAAAATGGAATCAGTACTCGGTGATCCGAGCCGACAAGCCTTCTTGAAATGTGCGGAATGAGCAAGCCGACAAAGGCTATCACGCCCGCTACTGCAGCTGTCACTGCCGCAAGTAAAACGGCTGTGATGGAAATCAAAAGGCGCATTCTGGTCACACGCAAGCCTAAGTTTTTCGCTGTCTTGTCTTGAAGGGCCAGGAGATTGCACCATCTGCTGAAGAAGAGTGCAACGACAAGACCGACGACACCATAGACACCGATTAAACGGACATCTCCCCACGTTTTCATCGTGAGATTCGACTGTCCTGACTGATTAATTGTGATATTGAAATAGCTGCAAATGGTCACAAATGCTTCAGCCATTCCAGTAAACATGGCATTGATGGCGATCCCAACTAAGATCATGCGGATCGGGCTTAAACCACCCTTCCAAGATAGAACGTATACGAGGAAACACGCAATCGCCCCGCCTAATACCGAAAATAAAGGTGAGTAGAAATAAAATTGAGGAAGCGCTGTAATCGCCATTAATGAAAAGAAGCTGGCTCCTGATGAAATCCCAATGACGCCGGCATCAGCTAACGGATTCCTCATGACCGACTGCAGCAGTACACCGGAGACAGATAAGGCGGCCCCTGTAAACATCGCGATGAGCACGCGGGGGATTCTCAAATCTTTAATGATTTCTACCTGTGCATGTTGACCGGTGATGAGCCCTTCTATTAATTCAATGGGGGTGACATGAATGCTCCCAGTAATGGCTGAATAAATAAACACGCAGACCAGTAAGAGACTGACTATCAGAAATAAAAATCCTGTTTTTTTCATCTTGAACGTCCTTTTATCATTAAGATTCGCAAACTTATGACGGATACAACTTACGAGTCAATTCATCTAATGCCTCTGCTGCCTTTAAATTACCTGTTGTTCCGAATAAGCTTTCTTCGAGGTCATACACCCGGTCTTGTTTGACCGCATTAAAATGTTTCCAGATGTCATTTGTTTTAAATTCTTGATCAAACATTTTGACGACTTCATCCGGCATCCCATGTGCGGCTCGGAGTATGATATCTGGATTCGCTTTTTGTAAATACTCCGTATTGGATTCCAAATACTCCATTTTCTCGCCTTCCACAATGTTCTTTCCTCCTGCGATACGTACAAGATCACCAATATATGAATTTTCTGTCGCCACCAAATAACTTCCTGGCACACCAAGCAAAATCAGAACGGACGGCTTGCGTTTTCCTTTTGTCTTCTCTTGTATGTCTTTCTTTTTTTGCTCAAACGCAGACACAATGCGCTCAGCCTGCTTCTTCCTGTCATACTTATCCCCAAGCTTCGTGATGGCCTTCTCCATGTTGGCCATACTCTCGAGATTTAAGTATGTGGCAGGGACACCTGCTTGCTGAAAGGGTTTCTCTAAATCATATTGAAGGGTTGTGACAGACAGGACATCTGTCGGTTGAAGTGATTGGATGATTTCCATGTCCGGGCTCATGGGATTGCCGACTTCCGGCAGTCCTTTGTAACGAGCTGGCAAGGATTTTTGACTTGTTGGCACCCCGACAAGATCAACCTCTAAAGCATCCATGATCTCCGCGGCTGCTACAGTCGTTGCTACAATACGCTCACTTGATTCAGCGCTTTTTTTGCCTTTTGCTGAGCTTTCAGCTGACTGTGAGCAGCCCGATAAGATCATGCACACACTGAAGGCAGCGATCAAGGTACATAACATTCGATGCTTCAAAAACAGAAGCCTCCTTTCGAAAAAAGAGAGTGGATGCGCCGAGGTAAAAGGCGCATCTCACTTAAAATAAAACGAACTATCTTGTCCGTGTTTGATATTTTCTGACGAGTACGAATAACGAACCGCCGAATAAAAGAATATACACCCAAAGAAGAGAGGCATCTCCCGTTTTCGGATTCAGCTGTCCAGACTCAGATTTGGTTTGGTCATCTGATGGCGTAAATGTCATCTGCTCCGCACCCGTTTCCTCTGGTGCTACATTCTCAAGTTGAGTTGTTTGAGAATCGTGATCATTTGGATTTTTGACAAATCCGATACTCTCATCGTCTCCAATGACTGTTGAAATGCCGCTTCCCTCACCGAGAGCGATTCCTTTTGTGTCATAGACAAGTTTGACATCGTACTGCTCATGATAGTTCGCAGCTGGAATATCAATTTTTACGCGTGCAGCCTGAGCACTGCTTAAACTTTTTGCTTCATATTGAATGACACGTGTATCTGCTTTTTGATCTGTTTTCGCGACAAGTGTCTCTTCAAACTTTCCGCCTGTTCCTACTTGGAATGACGTGATGGCTGAGCTGTTTTTCACTTTATATGAAACGAAATGGCGGCCATTTTTCACAACCAGTGTCGCAGGGCTCACGACGTAATCGTTCATGCGGGAAAGCTCATCCTTGTCTGCTTTCTTCATTGAGAAAGGAAGCTTGTATACACCATCTTTTAGCTGAGTAGTCTCTTGATCAGCTCCGCTGTTATTTGTTTCTGGTGATGGTGTATTTGGTTTTGGCGTTTCTGGTGTAGCTGGTGTTTCTTCCTCTACCACCTGTCCATCCTTCACTGGAGCGATACTCTTTGAATCAAATTGAAAACGAATATCGTAGGTTTGGTCATAGTTAGCGGCTGCTACTACAATGTGCACTTTTCCTTTCACCGCTTTTTTCAAATCAGCAGTATCAAATGAAACCACTCTTGTATTCTTCGCTTCATCTGTGCTCACTGTCTTTGCTTCTTGATAAGAACCGTTTTTCTCTGTTTTCAAAGAAGCGACAGACTTATGATCCTTCACTGTAAAGGAAATGGTCTGCTTTCCATTTTTGACGGTTAAGGATGCGGGATGTGAGAAGTATTGATTCATTCGAGATGCCTCATCCGTATCCCCTTTTAGCACACTGTAATTGATACGATATACGCCATCTTTTAATTGATTTTGCGCAGAATCATCTGGTTTTGTGCCATTGTTATTGCCTGGTGTTGTCGATTGATCGTCTGGTTTTGTACCGTTTTGATCATCCGGCTTTGTTTCGTTATCATCTGGCTTTGTACCGTTTTGATCATCTGGCTTTGTACCGTTTTGGTCATCCGGTTTAGTTTCATTGTCGTCTGGTTTTGTACCGTTTTGATCATCTGGTTTTGTTTCGTTATCGTCTGGTTTTGCAGGCGTAACGAGTGTTAAGCTGCTTTGATCGAATGCAAGCTGTACGTCATATGCTTCGTCATAAATAAAGCCGCCTAAATCCCAGTAAATTTTCACCCAGCCGTTTAATTTCGCTGATAAGTCGGCGACATCAAATTTGATCACACGTGTATTGGCTGTTTCGTCCTCACTGACCGTTTCAGTGGTAACGAGAGCACCATTTTGTTCAACCTTGAAATCTGTTATTTCTTTGCTTTGCTTCAGTGTGACATAAGCTGTTGTCTTGCCATTTTCCACAATCAGCTTAGCTGGCTTTTCTGTATAGGTATCCATCATAGACGCTTCTGAGGTACCATCTTTTAAAATGGTGAATCCGACTGTGTATTCCCCATCAACGAATGATGCCGCTTGAGCTGTTCCTTGAGGAATCTGAAACGCAGTCAACAAACTGAATAAAACAAGCAGAATGGCTGCCTTTAGATGAAAAAGACGTTTCAAATGGTGACACTTCCTTCCGTTAATGCTTGATGATCCACTTTCTTGCTAAAAACCCGCCAGAACATAAGACAAACACAAGGAGCCATCCTATCTGGCTTGTATCACCAGTTTGAGGGTTGTCTTCTTGTTGTTTCGTTGTGGATGTATCAGCTTTGTTTGTTGATTCTTTTGATGGCTGCTGACTTTCTTGTGCACCCGTTGATTTATTTTCACTGGTAGACGATAGCGATTTCATACTGCTTTCATCAAATTTCAGCTGAATGGTGTAATCATGATCATAATCAGCAGATTTCACAGTGACATGAATTTTGGACTTGATCGGTTTAGACAAGCTTTGAGCTTGGAACTGAACGAGCCTTGTATTGGCTTTTTTATTTGTTGAGAGAACGGTTGTATCGACATAGCCGCCATTTCCCGGCACTTTAAATTCCGTTACCCAGCTGCTATTTTTAATCGTCATTTGTACTGTCAGGTTCCCATTTTTCGCTATCACTTTTGCTGGCTTCAGCCAGTAATCATTTGCCATTGAGACCGCATTTCCTTCAGCTTTTAGCACTGTATAATTGACGGAGTATGTACCATCCTTTAATGCGGCAGCCTGTGCGTTTGAAAAAGGCAGCATAAGTGCCAGTAAAAAAACCGCCATGAAGACTGACAGCTTCATTCTTTTTTTCATCAAGCGAATTTCCTCCCTTTCTATTGAACAGATGGCGCATCAAACTTGAGGCGAATGTCGTAATTGCCTGTATATCCGATGGCTGGTACAGTCACACTCACTTTTGCTGGTACAACCTCAGTCAGGCTGTTCACATTGAATTCTACTGTTCTCTTATTCGCAGCTGTATTTGTACTGATCACCTTCGCATCTTTGTAGACACCTTGATCGAGCGTTTTAAAGCTTGTGATCCAAGAGCTGTTCGTTAACGTGACTTGTGCTTTGATTTTTCCATCCTTTACGACAAGCTTGGCTGGTTTTTCAAAATACATATTCGCTGTTGAAGTCGAATCGCTATCTGCCTTCCATACCACATATTGCGCTGAATATTGACCATCTGCTAAGCCAGCTGCTGAGGCCGAGCTAACAGGTGCTAGAGCAAATAATAGAACAAAACTAAGGAATAATAATACGGGTGATGTTGAACGAATGACTTTCATGTGAACCCTCCTAAATGATATTGATAATTATTCTCAATAGATAATAAAAAAAATAACCTTCACAAGTGCTGGAACACACTTATAGATGATTATGATAATCATTATCAATTGAGTTAAAAAAATAAATCTTTGCTTCCTAAAAGTCAAAGATGTCTGCTTCTAAATGATGGATTGATACGAGTTTTAGGCAATCTGTCCCATTTATAATACCATGGCATAACCTCCATTCCATTACAGGGAAAAGAACCCTCTTCTCCTTGATATTATATAATGCATGAAATGATTGTCAACATCATTTTTCATACTATTGTCTTAGTTTTCTGGAAAATCACACAAAAAAATTTCGATCAGACACACTGATCGAAATGGATTAAGATGAAACATGTTCCTCTATTTTGCTGTGTTTACGATCTAAAGACCAAGCATACATTTCACGAATAATCGGTTCAATTTTCTTCCCTTGAACTGTTAATTCGTATTCAATCCGTACTGGAATATCGGGGTATACTTTTTTCTCAACAAGTCCCTCAGCTTCTAAATCCTTCAGCCTTTCTGATAGTAATCTTCCGCTGATGTTCATTTCATTTTCAAGCTGACAAAAACGCTTAGGCCCTGTCAGAAGCTGATTGATGATGAGAATGACCCACTTCTTGCCTAGAATCTCCATGGCATCTGTAATTGGACAGCCATCTACTTGAGCCATATCTTACTCCCTCCTGCTTTTTTCTCTTTTTTTTATTATAACACAATTAATTACTTGAAATAAGTCACTAACTATTATATAGTTTAGTTACTAAAAGTAACAAGGTATTCATTTTTTATAGATTTTCAAAAACATTTGAACATGCCGATGCATATATCATGAAGGAGATGACCGAGCTTGAAGACAATTGAGCAGCTAAGGCTGGGTGTAACAGAATTACATGTGTCCAGCTTTGATCGTTCTTTACCTTTTTATACAGACATTTTAGGATTTTCTATATTAGAAAAGACAGATTCCACGGTGACACTTGGCAGCAATGCAAAGGAACCGATTCTTTTGTTAAAAGAAGATGCACAACTGAAAGAAAAGCCTGATCATGAGCCAGGACTTTATCATTTTGCTGTTTTATTACCTACCAGAAAAAACCTGGGCACATGGCTGGCACATGTAATCAAAAAAGGCTATCCTTTAATTGGAGCAAGCGATCACTTTTTCAGTGAAGCCATTTATTTAAGTGATCCTGACGGCATTGGCGTAGAAATTTATGCTGACCGTCCTCAGGACATTTGGGTCGGTGAGCATGGAGAACTGAAAGGTGGCGGAAATGCACCGCTTGATGGAGATGGCCTCCTGCAAGAAGCTGCTGATACCACATGGGAAGGACTCCCTGCCGGTACAGTGATGGGACACTTGCATTTCCATCTCAACCCAGAAGAAGCGGATTCATTTTATGTCAATACGCTCGGTTTTCATATCCGAATGGCTCCCCCAGCAAGCGTATTTATCGCCGCTGGTGTGTACCACCACCACCTTGCCTTTAATGCATGGGGACGCGGACGAAAAGGAGCCATTGATCCACGTTTTTCAGGAATTAGAAGCTATACACTGGTTTTCCCAGAAGAAGCAGACAGACAATCCGTCGTCGAACGTCTGACAAAAGCAGGCACTCAAGTCAACACGACAGGAAAAAGCAGCGAATTTGTTGATCCATTTGGCGTTCTCGTTCGTTTACAGATTGAAGAAACAGACTAAAAAGAAGGTGCAGAATATGGACAAACACACAGAGCTTAAAACAGCCATATTAAAAGATAAAATCAAACGAGTACAGCAAGAAGACGGGTATATCTATATCACTGGACCCATTAAACTGCCAGTGAATTTAGACGGCAGAACCGTGATGTTTAACTGGTATTCATGGTTAAAAGACGATGGAAAAGAGCCACTGTCAGATGAAGCTTTAATTGAAAGCCTTTCGTCGCGCCAGCTGGCTGATCATCAGCAGTCAAGCGTTCTTGTGTATGGGGATTTCGAGCACGCTGACGAAGCTCTTATCCGTATGCATTCCATTTGCCACACTGGCGATATTTTCGGAAGCAAGCGCTGCGACTGTGGATTCCAATTGAAGCAGTCTATGCGAATGATTGAGGACAATGGAGCAGGAGCCCTGTTTTACTTAGCCAATCATGAAGGCCGCGGCATTGGTCTATTCAGTAAAGCCATGGCTTATATTCTTCAAGAAAACGGCTATGATACAGTAGAAGCGAACGAAGCACTTGGTTTTGAAGATGACACACGTCAATACGAAGAAGCCATTGCCGTTCTTCAAACACTTCGTACAAAGCCGGTCAGACTCATTACCAATAACCCGAAAAAGACAGATGCGATCAGCCATGCAGGTTTATCTCTTTCTGGACGCATTCCGCTTTGGGGAGATGTCTCTGAATTTAACGAGAAATACTTGCAGACAAAAATCAACCGCTCAGGTCACATGAAGGCGGAGCAAGAGGTGCGTACGATTGCCACATCATGAGCGATATATGAAGCTAGCCCTTGATAATGCACGGGCAATGAAAGGTCAGACATCTCCGAATCCGCTCGTCGGGGCTGTGATTGTGCGAGAGAATGAGATTGTTGGCGTCGGCGCTCATATGAAAGCCGGTGAACCGCATGCTGAAATTCATGCACTTAACATGGCTGGAGACAAGGCAAAAGGAGCCACGATTTATGTGACCCTTGAGCCTTGTTCCCACCATGGGCGCACAGGCCCTTGTGCCGAAGCACTTGTGAAAGCCGGCGTCGAAACCGTTGTCGTCGCGGCTCTTGATCCGAATCCACTTGTCGCTGGCCGCGGGATTGCCATTTTACAAGACGCGGGCATCCAAGTTATCACGGGCGTACTTGAACAAGAATCCATACTGATGAATGAAGTATTTAATCACTTTATTACGAAAAAAACACCTTTCGTGACGCTCAAAGCGGGCATTACCTTAGATGGGAAAATCGCCTCTGCCACGTCTGACAGCAAGTGGATTACATCTGAGACATCCCGTTATGATGCTCACCATATCCGCAGTATCAATGATGCGATTTTGGTCGGTGCTCAAACTGTCATTCACGATGATCCTTCATTAACTGCGCGGATTCCAAATGGAAACAATCCGATTCGAATTGTCTTAGACTCTAAGCTGTCTACACCACTGACAGCAAAGATCGTCACAGATCAGATGGCACCTACATGGATTTTTACAACAAAGCAAGCCGATGAGGAAAAACGAGCGGCTTTAGAAGAAGCTGGCGTCCGTGTCTTTATGACTGACAGCGACACGCGGGTTCCCCTGCAGGAAGTGCTTCAAGTACTGGGAGAAAAAAATATCTCCTCCCTCATGATTGAAGGCGGCGGCCAGATTAACGCCTCTTTCTTAGAACAGCAGCTTGTAGATAAATTGGTCATCTATATGGCGCCTAAACTCATTGGCGGACGACTTTCCCCTTCCTTTTTCGGAGGCGAAGGCATACGCCTCATGAGTGATGCCATTGAACTGGATCAACTCACCGTGGAACCACTCGGGAAAGATATCAAAATGACGGGCTATCCCGTTTATCAATAACAAGTAGGCTGTCGAGGAAATCTCGACAGCCTTATTTTTGTCTTCTAGTCTCTTCTCTCTAAAAACTCAATTCGATTCCCAAATGGATCTTCTACATAAAACCGATTGGCTCCCTCCAATGGCTCATCTTCTTTTATACTAATCTGATGCTTCAATAATACCTCTTTTAATTCTGATAGGCTCTTTACAAGAAAAGCTGGATGAGCTTTCTTTGCAGCTTGAAAATGTTCCTGAATGCCAATGTGAAGCTGATGATGACCGCATTGGAACCAGACACCTCCTCGTTTAGCTAAATTGCTAGGCTTAGGTATTTCTTTCATCCCTAAAATTTCACCAAAAAACAAGCGAGCTTTCTCTTCACTGCCTTTTGGGGCAGCTAGTTGAACATGGTCGATTCCCAAAAAGTTTGACATATTTCCCTCTCCCTTTCTGTTCTCAATTGGTTTTTCAAAGTAGTGTTTCTTCAGTTTTTATGATGCTGAACAAATTTGATTGTTACCTCATTGGTGGGCTTGATACTTGAAGATTTTCTTTGAGGTGTTTCATAAGATGTAGTGTTTGAATGCAGTATTTTTTTCAAAAACAGAACTCCCATGGTCATGAAAGTTCTGTCCATCTAAGTGTCTCTTGTCATGACATTTGAAACCTAGATATATCATGATTCATTTTGATGAAACTTGTCGTAAAATGTTTCATGTGAAACATTGATCTTTACTTCGCTTCAACGAGCCTGCCAAAGCTTTCTGGTGAAAGTCCCGGTGAAATGCGGACCCGGTGCAAGGACATCATGCCTTGTTCCTTCTTTGCATGTCCTGGTTCAGTGGTAACAGCCATTTGGTATCCGGCTTCCTTCGCCAGCTTCAACGTCTCTTCATTATAGCGCCCGACAGGATAGCTGACCATTCTCGTACGCTGAGAAAATCGCTGATCGAAGAATGTCTTTGATCCTTTTAACTCCTCTTCCTGCTGCTGCTTTGATAAACGATTGAGCTCTAAATGATGAATCGTATGACTCTCAATCGAGATCCCATGTGCCATCATCTCATCCATTTGCTCATCCGTTAAGTGATTCGGACGGCCAATGGATTGCTCAATCATGAAAATGGTTGCTTTCAT
This sequence comes from Bacillus sp. SRI_025, assembly GCF_057592095.1. Classification (NCBI taxonomy): domain Bacteria; kingdom Bacillati; phylum Bacillota; class Bacilli; order Caryophanales; family Bacillaceae; genus Bacillus; species Bacillus sp. SRI_025. Next base: position 718,841 of record NZ_JBYEGB010000001.1, read on the forward strand.
TCCATACTGTTTTAAAATCGGAAATGCCTTTGTATAGTTATCCGTATATCCATCATCAAATGTAATGAGGACACTCTTCTTACTTGGCATCGAATTTGTTGTGAAAACGCGGTACGCCTCTTCTGGCGACAGTGTGACATAGTCGTTGTCCTTCAGCCATTTCATATGAGATGCAAATTCGCTCTTTGGCACACGTAACGAGTTACCGCTTGAGATGCTGTGATACATCAAAATTGGAAGCTCGACCGGCTCCTTTTGCTTCATCCTGTTTTGTGTCTTTATCACTGCCGTTTCTTTTTTCTGATGCATATCTTTTGTTTGTAATGGACCCTTTTCCTCTTTGACGACTTGCTGGCTTCCTTCCGCCTGCTCCTTCATTCCCATACAGCCCGAAATGAGCAGCAGCATAAGACCAACCGTCATCAGCATACATGTTTTCTTCATTCACCAATCCTGCTTTCTCTTTATCTACCGAATGATTATAACAGAAATTGGTTATTCATTGATATCTATTTTGACAGGGTATTCATTTTTTTACACATTTCGATCATCTCGATGGCGAGCAGATGAATGGTCTCTGTTGTGAGCATTTGATCTTCTGCGTGTATCAGCAGTAAAGAAAACGGAAGCTGTTCACCTGCCGCTTCTTTTTGAATCAGCGACAAGTGCAGGTTGTGGATGCTTCGAAACGCTTCCTCCCCTTTTTCGATCAACTGCTGCGCTTTTTCAAAATCATCAGCTCTTGCTAGACGAATCGCTTCTACATAATGACTTCTTGCCTCGCCTGCATGGGCAATGATTTGAAAGGCTGCTCCCTGCATTTCCTCTAATACCGTCATCTGCTTCTCCTCCAATTACTCAAGATTCATTTGCTAGTTTCAGTGCATGCTCTAGGATTTTTTCTCCGTTTGCTGTTCCGTATAATCTCACATTGACGACATCGACAGGGATTTGATAAGGTGCCGCTGTTTTTTCTGCTGCTTTTTTCATAAAACTTACTTGCGGTCCAAGTAAAATCGCCTTTACATCCTCTCCATGCTCTTCTAGTTCATCCGCAATGGCTCCTTCAGGTATAGCATAAATATAGTAATCCAGCCCTTTAGCTTCTGCGGCGGCCTTCATTTTCGACACCACAATGGACGTCGACATTCCTGCTGCACAAGCGAGAATGATTCGTTTCATATCCCATCACTCCTATTGATAAATGACTTCTGTTTCAACTGTCAGTTCCCTAGTTTTGATTAATGTCTGATACCAAAACGCAGATGCTTTCAGCTGACGATTTCGTTCATTCTCCAGCTGTATTTCGACTAAGCCATAGCGGTTTTTAAAGGCATTCATCGGTGAGACATTGTCTGTAAATGCCCAAAGCATATAACCCGTGCAATTTGATCCTTCTGCTTTCGCTTGAAGTGCCCGCTTCAAATGCTGGCTGATAAATGAAATGCGATACTGGTCATCAATGATACCGTCTTCTTTTTTAAACCGTTCTTCCTTTTCTACACCCATGCCATTTTCGGCCACAAACCACTCAATATTTCCGTATTCTTCTTTTATCCTCATCCCCATATCGTAGACAATCTTCGGGTAGATTTCCCAGCCTCTGAAAGGATTCATTTTTCTCCCTGGAAGCTCAAACATATCGTAATAATAGGATGGATGAAAAGGTGTCCCTTCGTTCCAAGCCTTACTCGGCGCCTTGACACGATGCGGATAGTACAAGTTAAGTCCGACGACATCTACCGTATGATTCTTGATGATTTGAAGCTCTTCCTCTGTGGAATCGAAAAGAATATCATGCTTTTTCAACACATCGATCAGTTCCTCTGGATACTCCCCTTTGATGGAAGGATCTAAGAACACTCGATTAAAAAACAAATCATACATACGCGCCGCTTCTTGGTCATGCGGAGCAGACGATCTTGCATACGTCACTTCTGGATTGAGAATCACGCCGATTTTGGCTCCTGTCGATTCCTTCAAACCCATCTCCTGAAACAGCTTCACCACTTTTGCTGTTGCCAGTGCTTTGTGATAGTTCCACTGCATCCATTTCTTCGTATTTTGCTCATACGGATATCGGATGGCATCTAGATAAACACGTGTCTGGACAACAATCGGTTCATTAAAACTAAACCAATGCTTGACCCGGTCCCCGTAGCGCTCAAACACTTTTTCTGCATAGAGAACAAACAGATCGACGACATGCTTTGATGACCATCCGCCGTACTTCTCAAGCAAAACGGCAGGAAGCTCATAATGCTCTAAGCAAAACATCGGTTCTACACCTGCTGTGATTAATTCATTGATCAGATCATCAATGTAACGAGCGTAGGCCTCATCCACTATCCCATTCTCGTAATCTATGAGAAATCTCGACCAATTGATCGATGTCCTGTAATGTGTCAGCCCAATCTCTTTCATTAAGGCTACATCCTCAGGATAGCGCTCGTAAAAGTTCGTCGCACCAGCCGGCCCATAGCCTTCGTGCCACACGTGATACCCTTCCTTATACCATAAGTCGATGTACGAGTCCTGATGTGCCCGCTTTCCCTTCCATCCCTCCGTCTGCCATGCAGAAGCCGCAGCACCTAGGATAAAATCTCTTGGAATCTCAATGCTGTTCATGTCGCCGCCTCCCTTTTCTTTGTCTGAATGTTTATTCTGAATCTGGTGCTGCTTCTGGCTTGCGGTTAGACAAGAGAACAAACGGTAAATAGATGAAAACAGCAACCACAATACAGATAAGCTGTGTGATGACGGCTCCCATGCTGCCAGCAGTGGACAGCCATGCATTCACAAGCGGCGGTGTCGTCCACGGCACCATCACGACCGCTTTTCCAGCGAATCCTGTAGCCGTCGCAATATAACCAATCGTACCTGTCACAAGCGGTGTGATGATAAATGGGATCGCCATCACAGGGTTTAGCATGACAGGTAATCCAAAAATAACAGGTTCATTGATGTTGAACAGTCCGGGTCCTGACGAGAGCTTGGCAATGCTTCGCATCTCTTCCCTTCTCCCAGCAATAAAAATCGCAATCAAAAGACCTATGGTCACACCTGAACCGCCGATGCTCATATACACATCCCAAAACGGCATCGTGATAATATTCGGGATCTCTTTTCCCTCTTGAAATGCTGTCATATTCACTGCAATCGATCCTAATAAGAGCGGCTCCCGGATCGGCTTAATCATCTGGTTGCCATGGATGCCGATCACCCAGAAAAATTGTGCCACAAACATCAACGTTAAAATCCCTGGCAGCCCCTGCACAACACTTTCTAGCGGACGCTGCACAACGTTATACACTGCTTCATGCAAATAAATGCCTGTCACACGATGAAATGCAAACCCGAATGAACTAATGATTGTAATCGTAATGATCGATGGGAAAAGTGACGAAAAAGACGTTGCCACATTCGACGGAACCGAATCTGGCATCTTGATTTGCAGCCATTTCACCTCAGTCAGCTTACAAAAGATTTCCACAGATACGATCGCAATGATCATCCCTAAAAATAAGCTTTTTGGATCGGAAAATTGTCTTGCCAACACGTCTACAACCTCACGCATCGATCCATCAACTTCAAGAAGAAGTGTTGTTGGAATAACGGATATGAATGAAATCAACGCCATCAATCCTGGGAACAGCGACTTGTGCCCGTTGATTTTCCCAAGCTCAATCCCAATGAGGAACACAGCCCCAATGGTTAAAAAGTTCAGCGTGGCATAATTGATTGCCTTCATAATAGGCTGAAGCTCTGCTAAAAACCTGAATATCTCAAAATGAGCAAGCCCTGTTTCCGGGCTCATGATCATATTTGCCACCAGTACAGCAAAAGCTCCTGTAATGATGATCGGCATCAGTGTGACAAATGCCTGTTTAATCGCCATAATATATTTCTGATTGGTGATGCGATAAGCCACATGCCCCATGACATCTGCCGCTTTCTCCTTGAAGCTCATGATCCGTCTCCCCCTTTGCACAAACTCGTGATCATCCTCCTTTTTGATGTTATTTTAAAAGCGCTTTCATTAACATCTAATCTTTTTCCTCACAGATGCGGAAATGGGTGTCGCGTTTTTTCATTTGGCTGCTCCAATACTTGAAGTGCTGCTGTCAGTTCTTCAAATGAAGAGGCTTTGATGAGCTGTTCCACCACTTCCTTCCGTTCTGTCAGCCGCACAAGAAATTGATAAAGCGACTGTAATTCTTTTTGATACGTCTTCTGGATGCTTAATAAGCAAACGACTTGTACTCGATCTTCTCCCCACAACACCGGCTTTTTTAACGTACAGATTGCACAAAACGTATCGTCTGTTGCCGGCTTAATTGGATGAGGAATCGCAACCAAATGACCGAAAGAGGTGGGTGACACTTGCTCTCTTTCTAGCAATAATTGTTCAAACTCGTCTGGGATTCGATGCTGCTCCTTTAACACGTTCACGAAAAATTGAAGAACCTCTTCCCTTGATTGAAGGTCTTGCTGAAAAAATGTCATCGCCGGACTCACATACCGCAAAACCCCTGTATCCTGTGAATTTTGCACAAATCGTTTCAGCCGGACAATATCATCATCACTTAGAATCGTATGTACATCAATTACTGGCACAGGCAATGTATTCTGAAGCGGAATGGTACTAATAATAAAATCAATGCTTTTCAAATCATACGAAGGAAGTTCCCCCACACTTGCAGTTCCAGCGATCTCCAGTCTTCCGCTAAATGCCGCCGTGAGCTTATGAAGAAGAAGCTGACTGCTGGCGACACCCGTCGCACACACAATAAGACATGTCTTTCTCACATGCTGTGTTTTTGTCCGCTCGATTGCAGCTCCAATATGAAGTGCCAAATATCCGATTTCATCCTCAGGAATCTCAACACCCTCTTTTTCCTTCAGCCACCTGCCCATATAAACACCCGCCTCAAACGCAATGGGATAGTGCCTTTTAATGTCTGGTAAATAGGGATTTCGAATATTCATATCGTATCTAAAACGATGAATGGCGGAACGCAAATGAAGACTTAAACCAACGATCAGCTCCTTATCAAACTGAATATCAAGTGACATATGCTCCTCCACATAAGCAAGCAATTGGTGAGTGAAACAAAAATGATCTTCGTCCAGCAGATGAAATAGCGTATGGCCAGCCTCTCCATATGCCATCATCTTTGCCCCCATTAAGTGAATTGCGATGTACGCCATTTCAGATAACGGAAAATCAATCGCTAATACGCGGCGAATATCTTCTGTCATTTGTTGAACTATTTGGAAAACTGGCTGCACTTGAATTTCTCTCAATTCCGCTTCTGGCATCTGAACCAGCTTTTTTTCTTCTATTCGTTTGCATGCGATGGCAATATGGGTCACTAAATTACTTAAACCGATTTCTGATAAATGAAGCCCGGTGGCTTTTGTACGTGAACGCACGATGTCCTGAATCAGTTGATACGTTTCTTCAGGTAACAGTGTAGAGTGCGCTTGATCCTGCTGAAATACATGCTCTGCCATACAATATCTTAATTTCATTTCATCGCCTGTCAGACGCAGTCCATATTTAGGGCGGTGCGATATAGAAAGTCCATGCAATGAAAACAAATGCCTGACAGCTTTTAAATCATTTTTCACTGTGGATTCACTCACAAATAATTCCTCTGCCAATCCCTCTAATTTGATATATTCTTCTGACAGAAGCAGCCTTTTCAATAGATAAGCCACGCGGTCCTCAGGCTGATTGGGAATGGACTGTTCCTTTTTCTCATTTCTTTCTCTCAGTGATTTTTTCAAAAATGTACGAAATGCCCCATAATCTTCAACGCTCAATGTATAGCCTGCCCCGCGTTTAATATGTAGTGCGGCACCATGTTCTTCTAAGATCACTTTAAGCGCTTTCATATCTGTGCGGATGGTTCGTGATGTGACTCCGATCACACGGGCAATTTCTTCACTTGTCAGTTCCTGCTCCGCTTGCATCAATCTTTTCAGAAGCTCCTCCTGACGTAGAGATAGCATGGGCTCTCCTCCCTTGGCATTTACTTTTGCCTATCATCATAAACGAAAATAGAACTCTTTGCCCAGTTTTTCTTTCAAATCGGGAACCTGGATATGGCTCATTCGTATGAATATGAAACTAGAGGAGGGATGCTTTTATGTTTGTTGTCATTATCATATTAGCTTCTTTAGGAGCCATCGTTGCCAGCTTGTTCACACCAAAGGATAAACGTGCATCTGCTAAGCGTTCTGCACATCATAATTCAACGACAAGTACATATACTGATTCGTATACCCATCACGCTTCTGATGCCTCCTGCGGGAGTGATTCAGGTGATAGCGGCGGTGGTGGATGTGACTAAACAAAAAAACAGCCGCCCTTTTATGAGACGGCTGTTTCGTTTATGGTTTTAAAGAGCTTTCCAGCCCCGTTCAATCAAATGTTTAACGTCCTTTGCAAAATCCTCGCCCTTTTCCATCACGTCCTGAGCTCTTCCTGCAAAATTACTGGCAACGGCCAGCTCCATTTTTTTCAATTCAAAGTGTAAGATTTTTTGGTCAATCTCTGTTATATATTTTTCATATTCATCGTTGACGATGTCGTGCATCACGCTGTAAGCGTCTTTTCGGTGGCGATGAAAGTCGGTTCCTCTCTCGCCTTTCCATGACGAATCTAGAGCAGGCTTCTTGATTTCTTTGATATCTGACTGGGCAAGATCTTGTTCTGTTCGAATATTGCTTTTGGCTGTCTTTAACCGAGAGATCATTTCGTCAAATTCTGCACGTTTGTTCTCAATTCCCATATGCAGATGGTGCAGCATCTCGGATAAACTCATGTCATCCACCTCTATCTGACCTCATACGAAAGCACGGCGTGAGCACCTTTGGAAACCATCGACTCACTTGATTTTTCCAATCCTGACATTTCTATCGTTCTGCTTTCATTAAGTATAGTATAAGGTGAAAAGCCTCAGGCTTAAATAGGGAAAAGGTGTCCTTTTAGCGACGCGTTTGGAAGAAAAACGGAATAATACAAGGTCTTACACCCTGGATTTTATATGAGTCTTTATAACTACAATTACTTCATGTAAATGATATCCATAAATAAAAGCGATTGTGCTGGTTATTTTGCAGCAATCGCTTCGTCTTGTTCTTTTAATGTTTTCACGTTAGAACGTGTATCCTGAACGTTTTTGATTAGGGCTTCTTTAAAGCTTGAAACCATTTCGCTTACCTCTGCTTCACGTGCCGTCCACTTGGTTACAAATTCAAGGCTGTTTTCACCCGCTTTATCTGCTGCCTTTTTCATCGCTAAAGCTTCGACTGCTTGGGAGACTTCATCTAGTTTATCCATGACTGTTTGGTAGTTTAACTTAATTTGTCCCATTGTGATATCCTCCAGATTTGTTCAGCATGAAGCTTGTTTACAAGCTGCTCCATGCTTTTGAGATCAAGCGTTTTGCGTCCTCTACTGCGTCTTCTCCTTTTTCAGCAAGGCGTGCGGCGTCTCCAGCTAAGGAACTGGCAAAGGATAACGCAGCTTGTTCTGCTTCTAATGTACTGATTTTGAATTCGATACGGCTGACGTAACGTGGGTATTTATCATTCACGATCGTTTGCAGCGCATCATGTGCTTCATTTCGGTCTGTTTTGAAATCCTGGCTTCGCTCACCTTTCCAAGAGGTCCCAAGCTTTGGCTGCTTGATTTGCTTTAAATCTGTTTCTGCCGCATCTTGTTCACGTTCAACCTTGCTTTTCGCCTTTTTGAGCCGAGCGATTTTCTCTTCAATTTCTGCTTTTTTATTTGAAATGCCACCGTTAAGGGCAGACAGCATATCCGATAAGCTCATATGGGTTCCTCCTCCTGTCAAAAAATAAAAACGCTGCTTAGAGTCCCTCTAAACGAGCGTAAGGTGAATAGCACTTTTTCCAATATTGTTATTATAAGGTTCAAAGACTCATGTTTGAATAGGGATTTGTGCCCTTTTTATGGGATAAATATGCTTTCACTCTGCTTCACACTCCCCCTTTTGACCTCTTTTATAGGAGGCCTAAATTCCTGTTCGTTTGCTATATGTCACATATAGTCTCTCGGTCCTAGGACAAACAAAGCCGCCCCGTGCAGGAGCGGCTTTTTCAAACGGCTTATGAGGCCGATTCTTCTCTTTCTTGTTGATCTTTCACGTACCAAATGAATTTGCCCGTATATCCGTAAATGATCGCAAGACCAATGGCGACAAAGCTCAACCACATAAATGGTAAATAAGAGAATGTCGATACGCCGAGGATTCCTGCCATGTAAATACCGTTATCTGACCATGGAACCATACCAGAAGTAAGCGTACCACCGACCTCAGAGTTTCTGGATAAAACCCGTCTGTCTAACTTTAATTTATCGTAGCTCTTTTCCATAATTTTTGGTGTAAGGATTAACGATACATACATCGCACAGCCAAAGATATTGGCGAAGAACGCAACAACGAGTGTAGACAGCGTTACATTCCCTGCATTATGTAATTTTTTCTCAAATGTCGCAACGATGACTTTTAATACGCCTAAATATTCTAATACTCCACCGAAACCAAGTCCGAGAATAATGACCACTAAAGATCCAAGCATATTCACAATACCGCCACGGTTTAACAGCGTATTTAAGAATTCTACATCTGAATTAATAGAGAAACCATTATAAGCTGTACCAAGTGCATCGGCTGGATTCATTCCTTGGAATGCCATTGCCCAAACTGCGCCAAGAAGCGCACCAATCGCAATAACAGGCATTGAAGGTTTTTTCAAGACAAGTAATAGCACAACAATAAGCGCCGGAATGATCATCCAAATATTAATCGTGAATGTATCTTGCAGTGCTTGTTTCAAAAACTCTACTTTTCCTTGATCAATATTTTTTCCGCCATACATAAACCCGGTAATGGTAAACATAATGGCAGTTATGACAAAGGCAGGTATGGATAAGACCATCATCGCTCGAACATGTGCGAGCACGTCCACTTTTGAAAGTGAGGAAGCAAGGACAGTACTATCAGATAATGGAGATAATTTATCACCAAAATAGGCTCCAGATAAAACAGCACCAGCCACGATAGGTAATGGAATTCCCAAACCTTCACCAATCGCAATCATGGCAATACCTGCGGTTCCAACTGTACCCCATGATGTTCCTGTAGCAACAGACATAATGGAACAGATAATCAGTGTAGCTAGTAAGAATATATTAGGATGAATAAATTCCAGTCCATAGTAAATTAACGTTGGTACAACTCCACCAGCAATCCATGTTCCTACAAGTGCACCTACTGCAATTAAAATTAAAACAGCTTCTAAACCATTCGATATCCCTTTTGTAATGGCGTTTTGAAGATCCTTATAAGAATGCCCCAATCGAATACCCAACGCAATAACCATAAACCATGAGATAAACAATGCGAGTTGAATATCTAATTTGAAGTAAAGAGTAAATGATAAAACAATTGCTAAAAACAAGCCAAGTACAGCTACGACTTCTAAAATAGATGGTAGACGTGGTGTTTTCATTGTGTTTCCTCCCTTTGTGCGTGCGTTAAGCGTTTTCAAAATATTGTGAAAAAAGTGTGTCAATTCGAAAGAAAGTGAATTGCCTGTTTTTCTCTTTTTCACAGGCAATTCCACATACTAATAAAATAAAATTTTTGATAATATTATCGCTCCAGGAGCTCTGCCCCCGCAATGCCAGGCTTTGTCATCTCAAATGGATTTAAGATAATATCAAGTTCTTCTTCCGTTAAAACATCATTCTGCAAGCAAAGATCTCTGATCGATTGACCCGTTAAAATGGCTTCTCTTGCAATTCTAGCGGCTGCTTCATAGCCTAAGTGAGGGTTCACGGCAGTGATTACGCCTGCACTTTTTTCTACATATTCTTTCAAACGTATTTCATTTGCTTCAATGTCCACTAAGCAATGATCTGTGAATGAGCGGAATCCGTTATTCATTATACTAATAGACTGAAGCAAGTTAAAGACCAGAACTGGCTCCATCACATTTAACTCAAGCTGGCCTGCTTCAGAGGCAAGACAGATCGTGTGGTCGTTCCCAATGACCTGGAATGCGATTTGGTTAATGAGCTCTGCCATGACTGGATTGACTTTCCCAGGCATAATGGATGATCCAGGCTGACGAGCTGGCAATGCAATTTCAGCAAGACCTGCACGCGGACCAGATGCCATTAAGCGAAGGTCATTGGCAATCTTAGACATGTTCATCATACATACTTTTAAAGCGGCGGATACTTCTGTGTAAGCATCTGTATTTTGCGTTGCATCCACGAGATGCTCTGCCCCTACAAGAGGAAGACCAGAAATATCAGCGAGCTTTTTCACCACGATCTCAATATAACGAGGATCTGCGTTTAAGCCCGTCCCAACAGCTGTCGCACCCATATTGACTTCATATAAATGCTGCTTCGATTGGTTGATCCGCTTAATATCACGGCTCAGCACACGGCTGTAAGCTTCAAACTCCTGTCCCAAACGGATTGGAACAGCATCCTGCAAGTGCGTACGACCCATTTTGATCACATGATCGAATTCTTTTGCTTTCTTTTTGAAGACGTCATGCATGGCTTGCATCGTTTCAAGCAGAATGTCTAACTGCTTGAGCACAGCAATATGAATCGCCGTTGGGAATGAATCATTCGTTGATTGCGACATATTCACATGTGTGTTTGGGCTTAAATGGATGTATTCACCCTTTTGATGTCCCATGATTTCTAGCGCTCTGTTTCCAATCACTTCATTGGCATTCATATTCATGGACGTTCCTGCGCCGCCTTGAATTGGATCGACAATAAAGTACTCGTGCAGTTTGCCTTCAATGACTTCATCAGACGCTTGAACGATGGCATTTCCAATTCCTTCATATAAACGTCCGACTTCCATATTGGCTTGAGCTGCTGCTTTTTTCACGATGGCAAAGGCTCTGATTAGTTCCTCGTGCATCCGATATCCTGTAATCGGGAAATTCTCTTTCGCACGAAGGGTTTGAACCCCATAATACACGTCTGCTGGAATTTCTTTTTCACCAAGAAAATCCTTCTCATAGCGATAAGTTGCTTGAACCATCTCTTATGACCTGCTTTCTATAGAATAGTTAAATCACTAAATCTTCTGCGATTGGCGTTTCCATAATCTTTTTGACTTCTCTTGGATCTGTTGTTTTGCCTAGTGCCCACATCAGTTTCGGCACGATAGCTTCTGTATTCATATTTCTTGAACGTGCCACCAATTCTTGATTGATCTTGCGTCCTACCTCATACACACTCATGTCTTCGCCTTCTTCAAGACACTGAGTGGTGATGACAACAGAAATGCCTTCTTCCAGCAATTCGTTGATCTTTTCTAAAAGGTTTCTTCCTTCGAAAGGAATTCCGCCGCTGCCGTAGCTTTCAATGACAACGCCTTTGTACATGCTTTTGACTGCATCTAAAAACTCAGGCTTAAGGCCTGGGTGCAATTTTAACAGACACACATCTGTGTTCAAGGATGCATCTAATTTAAGCGGTTTCATTGGTGTTCTTTTTACTTTGCTATTGTATTCAATTTGATGGTTTTCAATTGATGCAATATATGGGTAGTTAATGCTTTCAAATGCATCATAGCTTTTCGTTCTTAGTTTGATCGCACGTGTTCCTTGGATGACTCTGCCATCAAACACGACATACACGCCGCCAACACCGTCACATGCAAAACGAATCGCATCTGTGATGTTTTTCTTCGCATCTGTTTTCTTAAAAGTAATCGGAATTTGTGAACCTGTAATTACGATCGGCTTATCAGGATTTTGCAGCATATAAGACAGCGCTGCTGATGTATAGGCCATTGTATCGGTTCCGTGAGTCACAACAAACCCATCATACTGATCATAATTCTCATAAATGGCTGTTGCGATATCAACCCAGTATTCAGGCTGCATATTTGTACTATCTATACTCATTAGGGACTTTGTGTCCATTGTATATTCTGCATTAATTTCGTTTAAATAGCTCAAAAGATCCTCAGCTTTAACACCTGGAGCTAATCCATTTTCACTCTCTACAGATGCTATCGTCCCACCAGTCGTTAAAAGCAATAATTTCTTCAACAGGTCCACCTCTTTCGTAAAATTACTTCGTTTGTCACACATATTATAAGCTAGCTTGTGCTATTCTATAATATACGCTTTACGCGTACCTTCATTGCCATTATAGTCACATAACGCGAATTAATCAAGAAATTGTTACGCATAACGCGTACATTCTATGCCAAAATATGATATACTGTTGTTGTAAATAAAGGAGCGTTCATGTATGATACTCGATCGTTTAACCACTCTTAGAAAAAAGAAAAAATGGTCTCTCCAGCATACGGCAGATCGCCTAGGTATCGCCAAAAGCACCTATGCCGGTTACGAATCTGGGTACCGACGACCTTCGCTTGAAGCAGTGAAGCTGCTGGCTGATTTGTATGATACGTCCATTGATTTTTTACTTGGTAGAACGGACGAGCCAGAGATACAACGCAAAATCTCTGATATCAAAATTGAACTGACGGAAGCAAAAGAAGGAACCATTCATGTAGACGGCGTTCCCCTAAATGATGAAGAAATCAAACAGCTTGTTGCCTTTATTCGGGCGAAAAACACTCTAAAAGTATAAACACAGAAAAGAGAGGCACCTATCAAACAGGTGCCTCTCTTTCCTTTTCCAATCTCAATATGGAGAAGACAGCTGGCTTAATTCCTCTAGCCGCCGCTTCGCTTCTTCTTTATTAAAAGAACTATAATAGCGATAATTCTCCTCATCTAGGATGCGGTAGTGCTGACTAAGTACATTTTGCTGAAGGCGAAACGTGCCTTTTTTGACAGCCGTCCTCCACCAAACCTTTCCGCCAATCGTACGCTCAACTGATAGATGTAATTCATCATGTGCCACAACTTCCAAAATCTCAAGCGGGTCATCCCCTAGTGTCCCTTTCAGAATGTCACTATCTCTGAATAATGCACATACGGCCGCGGATTGCGTCCAATTGAGACGCAGCCTGTTTTTTTCAACCTGCTGTAAATGCCGTTTCGATAGACCAAGTACCTCCGCCATGCGATCCTGCGTATAATCCTTTTCTTTTCGAATCCGTGCCATTTGTTCTGTGACGAGGTCGATTACCATCTCTTTATCCATATCTCATCACCTCTTTCGAGTGTTCAGTCTTTACTGACATCATACACGATTTTTTCGAAAAAGTGGCGCCTCATCCTATACAATTCTGACAAAACAGCTTAGTCGGTCTTCTCTTCTCCCTGGCCATGCTGCTGTCTCCAATTTTCTTGGGCTGCCTGATGTAAATATGGATAGATCTCCTGTTTGACGGTCTGCTCAAATACTTCTTCATCTAAAATGCTGTACGCCGGAATTCTGATCAATTTTCCATCTACTTTCCGAATGAGCACATCCATAAAAAGAAATCCTCTTATGCTGTACCGATGCCTGCGCATGTCGATTGATTGAATATCTTGAAAAGGAATCGTTCGCTCCCTGTACAGCACAGCGCCATTCTCTCCACGCTGAATCCGAAAAATCACATTTCCCCTCTTCGTAAAAGCAGGCAAAATCATCAAAAAGGAGATCCAGCCATAGACAATACCTAATAGTCCGCCTAAAAATAAAAACAATGTATAGTTCGATTCAAATGTAAGAGCTTCTGAAAATAACCAAATACCGATGATACCGAAGCCGCCCGTTGCTAAGAATGCCCATACTCTTAAAAAAGGTCTGCTCCTTACTTCTATTACTTCACTTGGATTCAAGCGTCATTCTCCTTTTCTCCATTAGAATATAGAACGGAACCCGTCTCGATGAGCCGTCTCAATGCGAAATTGATTTTCCTTTACTCCTGATACAAGCCACGACTGGTTCTCACCTGGAATGACAAATATCATCGACTCCACATCAGGCGTATTATTTTTGTCATAGACGACCTTCATGAGGGAATCCATCTTTCCTTTTCTCGTCTGTACATCAGAAACAAATGCCTTCACGAGCTCTTGATTCTCTGCTTGATTCAGAAAGGATGGCCACTCATTTTTTGCTTCGCTTGCTTGCTCTAACAGCATTTCAAATTCGTCTGCCTGGAGGCTGATGACAGGTTCAGGGTGTTCATTCATCTGTAGATTGAAAAAGGCTGTCACTTGCTCTTCTGCCTGCTGATCGCCGCTCAGTTTACGAATCTGATGCACTTGTTGATCATAAAGCGTATGATGCGCATATACACCCGCCTGAGTTGTGTGAAAGGAGGTGCTGATTTCTTCATCTAAATCTCCAAATCTAGACGCCTTGACGGTGTAAGAGGCATCATTCATCGCCTGGATGAAATGACGGTATTCCGCTTTATAACGGTATTGTCTGTTTCGAAATTCCAGTACACCTTTTGCGAGCAAAGAACGGCACGCAATTTCAAATAAAAACCCAAGGCGCTCATCCTCAACATCAGGATAATACGCTTCCTTTAAGGACATGCCTTGTTCAAAATAGCCTTCACTGTAAAAACTAAAGATGAGTTCCTCAATACTTAGACTTAGCTGATCCAACTTGATCTCTCCTTATCCAAAAGAAAATGCACCCTTAAAGAAATCGCCTGCACCCTTTATGAGCGAATCTGCGGTTTCTTTTGTTTTTTCTATCCCTTTATGTATCACCTGATTTGCCTGATCAATGGTATCATTGACTGCTTTCACACCTTGCCCCGCCAGTTCGAATGCTTTTTTCCCTTTATCCACGACCGCATGAATCGGGTCCTTTAATTTCACTGCCATCTGTTCAGCAAAACCGGATGTCAGCTTGGCGACTTTTTCTCCAATAAATCCACCTACCGCTGAACCAATGGCTCCGCCAACAACGGTACCAATCGGGCCTGCGAAGCTTCCTAGAGCGCCGCCGACAACGGCACCTGCGACAGAACCGCCAGCGATAAAGACCGTATTGTTCACTGCATTTCCAACAGCTTTTGCATTTTCACGCTTAAGAACTTCTGGCTGATCACCGAATTCTGCATAGTTCTCGGCAATTTTCAATCCACAGCCCACTGTTTCTGTTGCACCAGTGACAACTGTTGCAATGATGGCATTCCCTTTCGCAAACCTTGCACCATTTTTCAGAACAGACTTGATCGCAGCTGTGTCCTTCCAATTAATACTTCCTTTTGTAAAATCACGGACACTGTTTGTGAACGCAACTGTATCGTCAGGATAAAATTTTGTGAATTTCTTATGGACCAAGTCAGCCATAGGCCAGTTCGATCGTTTTAATAATTCTTTTTTACTCAACCAAATCCTTGCTAACCTGTCAAATCTCGTTCCTTCTACCCGGCTGGTCAGATCAAGCAGCAGCTTCGAATGCTGCGCTGCATATCGGCCATTTTCTTTAATGAAGGTCGTCATCCCAAGCCCGTAATATTTCGCCTGCATCATCACGATACCTGCTAAGCTCGTGAGTGTACCATATTGATCATAGATGCTGTACAATTTCCGCAATATATCATCTGCTTCGACCATTTTATCTGTTGCATGACGAATGGCAATATCATCGCTGCTCAATTTGCTGATTAACGCTTGTCCTGCTCCCCATGCATCCCCGACACCAGAAAAACAGCTTCTATACCGAGGATCGCAGCCTAAAATCAGCCCGTCCAGTTCACTATGTAAATCACGGTGCTTCGTTTCAATGGCTGACAGCTCGCCTACAAAATCATTCGCCAACCCTGTCAGCTGATCTGGATCAACCACAATGTCACGTGCCATCACATCATCTCCCTTCTCTGTTTCTTTCTCTCCGTTCTTCTCGTCTCTTTCGCTCAAGCTCTTCCATTCTGGCAATTTCAGCTTTACGCTCCTCAATTTTGACCGCTGCATCACGCAGTTCCTGACTTGTTTCAAGCAAATCCTTTTCAAATTGATCATAGCGTGCCGTTGTTTCTTCAAAGCTTTGATCAAATTTATCTCTTGCTTCTCCCTGCCAGCCTGATCCTACTGCCTTCAGCCGATTTTCCAGCAGCTGCTTTGACTGCCGAATCTCATCAGCCGCTTCCTGAAACTTTTGAGCGAGTGCCAGCGTTTGACTAGAATCCAACTTTCGCACCCCTTTCTCCCAATTTAACGTACAAATGGATGATTTTATATGTCCTCATTATAAATAAAAAGACACCCAAAAAAATCACCCTAAAGAACCATTCAGCACATCACCTAATGAAAGTAGGCCTTTTTCCTCTCTAATTGCCAGAGAAAGCCTTTCTTGTTATGAAGCGCATTCAAGACGTGATAAAATGGACGTATTCTACAAAAGGAGTGACGTATAGATGAAAGAGGAAATGATTCAGCGTTTCACAAGTTATGTGAAGGTAGATACGCAGTCAGATGCAGAAAAGGAAAGCTGCCCATCTACTGAAGGACAATTGAATCTGGCGAGACAGCTTGTTGAAGAAATGAAGTCCATTGGGATTCAAGAAGTGACAATGGATGAAAACGGCTATGTCATGGGAACGATCCCGTCTAACACAGACAAAGACGTGCCGACTATTGGCTTTTTGGCTCATATCGACACAGCCACTGACTTCACCGGCAAAAATGTAAAACCGCAGCTTCATGAGAACTATCAAGGCGGCGACATTACCTTAAATGAAGATCTACATATCGTTTTATCTCCACAACAGTTTCCAAATTTACAAAAGTACCAAGGACATACGCTGATCACAACAGATGGCACTACCCTGCTTGGTGCAGATAACAAAGCTGGTATCGCAGAAATTATGACAGCTATGCATTACCTAATTGAACACCCAGACATTAAGCATGGAAAAATCCGCGTCGCTTTTACGCCAGATGAAGAGATTGGCAGAGGGCCGCACAAGTTTGATGTTGATGCCTTTGGCGCTTCCTATGCTTACACAATTGACGGCGGACCGCTTGGCGAGCTGCAATATGAAAGCTTCAACGCAGCAGGTGCGAAAGTATCCATTAAAGGAAACAACGTCCACCCAGGAACAGCTAAGGACAAAATGGTCAGCGCTGCGAAAATCGGGATGCTCTTTCACAACAAACTTCCTTCTGACGAATCTCCGGAGTATACAGAAGGCTACGAAGGCTTTTTCCACCTGACGAAATTTGTAGGAGAAGTAGAAGAGGCGGAGCTGCAATATATTATCCGTGATTTTGATAAAGAGAAATTCAACAATCGCAAGGCATTGTTTGAAAAAATAGCAAATGACTTAAAAGCCACCTACGGAGAAAACAGCATCACCCTCAGCATTCAGGATCAATATTATAATATGAGAGAAAAAATTGAGCCGGTGAAACATATTGTGGACATAGCTCATGAAGCTATGGAAAATCGCTCAGTCACACCGGTCATTGAACCAATCCGCGGCGGCACAGATGGCTCCCAGCTTTCATATAAAGGTCTACCAACGCCAAACATCTTTACTGGCGGAGAAAACTTCCACGGTAAATATGAATTTATTTCCGTTGAAAACATGGTGAAAGCAACCGAAGTTATCGTTGAAATTGCTCGTTTATTTGAAGAAAAAGCATAGATATGTTTACAACCGTTCCTGTTCGGGAACGGTTTTTTAATAAAAGTTTACAATTTTCTGAAACTTTTATGACACTTATTCGTACTAATAGAGACAACCCCAGAAAAAATTCTTCTTGACGAGTGAAATAACTGGAAATATAATAGTTAAAAACAACCAGTATTTTAGACCTAAAATAGCGGATCAAATGAACCTTAAGAACTAAACCGATTCTGCTGCTTATTTTCAGTTATAAACATCACTCACCCTGTCTACACTTAAAGAATAGGATGAATTGGAGGAATGTCATATGATGATTTTATTGATTATCGCTTCACTTTGCTGCTACTTACTATTCTCTTTCAAAAAAGATAACCGCACCCAAAAAAGAAAAAGCGCAGAGCTTTCGGAGTTTGAAATCTTTCGTATGCGCCGCCACTACAACGGAAAACGCCGTCACCCACTAAACGAAGCACCTAAACAAGTATAAATCCAAATAAAAGAGCCTCATGAGGGGCTCTTTTTTGTTTGCATAAACAGCAAAAAACGACCAGATTCAGTGGTCGTTTTTCTTTTTATTTATATACCTTCGCAGGAACTTGAATCATAGGAATTCCAACATAATAAGGTGAAATTTCATATGGCTGGAAGACAACAGCAATTCCCTTTTTCGTGAAGTAATACTGTGTGTTGTAGTTGATTTCAATGTCACTTTTTTTCAGGTTCGCATAGAATTTACTTTTATGTTTCTTTGTGTAGTTATAAATATAATCTCTTACTTTCGTACGCTTTTTCTTTGTTTTCACAACGTCAGTCAAGAACAGCTGCTTTGTTTTTTTCTTTGTTAACACATAGTTCATGCTGGAAACCATTGTGTCCCCGTGCATGCTGCCATCATTCATGTAGTCATAGTTTAAGATACTTAGTTTCTTCCCATTGTTAAATTTCGTTTTAAACGATCTCTCGTACGTGATCTTCCCAAAGCCTTCCTTTTTCGCTTCATCCTTTAAGAACAAGTAAGTAGAATAAGAGAAAGCAATATCTTCTTTTAAATCACGATTGATGGTTTTCATATGCGCCTTGCTTAGGTTTTTCACCTGTGCATATTTGAACGTTTTTTTCTTTTTATAATAATGTGTGCTTACTTTTGCTTTTTTTGCTTGTTTGGCATCCGCAGATCCAACTGGCGCAAACAAGGAAACAATCAGTGAGAAAATAAGCAGGCTGATCGTTAGGCCTTTTTTCATTGTCATAGTAAAAACCCCCATTTTTGTCTATTACCAGATGAGTATACCATGACAAAAGAACCAAAAGAAGTATTTTTTCCATATTATTCTTCATTTTTCCACATCTGGTTTGTTTACCGTTTTCATAAGTTCCTGTATGCTTAATGTAGAATGCTAGATGAAGTGTGGTGTTTATCATAGAAGAGAATATTTTTAGTCACATTCGGACGACGTTTCATAGTTTGTCCCCAACCCAGAAAAAGATTGCCAATTACATCTTACAAAACCCTCAGAAAGTTGTGCTTCATTCTATCAGTGCACTCGCTGCTGAATGCAGCACAAGTGAAACGACGATCTTTCGTTTTCTAAGAAAAATTGGCTATGAATCGTATCAAGTGTTTCGTGTCCATGTCGCACAGGATATCGCGACCAATACGCCTCAATCCATATACGGCGAGATCGAGGCATCCGATAGTGTAGCTGACATTAAGCATAAGGTCATAGAGTTAACAACAAACTCTATCCAAGATATGAAACATATTTTAGAGGATCATGCCGTCACACAATTCATTGAACACATGAAACAGGCACATAAAACCGTCTTTTTTGGAGCAGGTGCGTCCAGCTTTATTGCTGGTGATGCTTATCATAAGTTCCTGCAGCTTGGTTTTGAAGTGAGCCTCTGCAGTGATCCGCATATGATGAATATGATTGCAACACACGCCACGGAACACGATTTTATCGTCGCAATCTCCCATTCAGGAGAAAGCAGAGAAATTCTTGACGCTGTACAGTTTGCAAAAGAAAAAGGGGCAAGGGTTGCTTCTATTACCAGCTATCCGAAATCTGAGCTCGCAAAACGGTCTGATTTTCATCTGCTTAGCTCTTCCAGAGAGACAACCTATCGATCGGACTCCATGATCTCCCGTATCAACCAGCTTGTGATCATTGATGTGCTATACGTCGCCGCTGTTTTAGAGCTAGGATCAAATGCCATTGAAAACGTGAAACGATCTAGATTAGCCGTAGCTAAAAATAAAACATGAACACAAAAGACCGGAGCTGATTCCGGTCTTTTTTTGTGACTTTTTTCATATTTTCCGTTGACACGTTCCTATCACGTCATGTACATTAAATGAACAATAGTTTATTTCCTACTATTAAATTTAAAAGATAGTATATATACTAACACAAAGAAAAGAAAGCGCTTTTTGTAAGGGTTTTCTATATAGGAGGCGGTCAACGTGACAAAGAAGATTGGATTTATTGGACTAGGTATTATGGGAAAACCGATGGCACTCAATCTATTAAAAGCCGGTCATACTTTAACGGTTTTTGACCTAAATGAGGAAGCGATTCGATCGTTACAGAAAGCCGGAGCAAAAGGTGCTGTTTCAGCAGCTGAGGCAGCTTCTGAAAGCGATATCATCATCACAATGCTTCCTAAAGGAGAGCATGTAGAGGCAGTCGTTTCAGGTGATCAAGGCATTTTAACGACAGCCGCACCTGGCACTGTCATCGTAGATATGAGCTCAATTTCTCCTGTAACCTCTAGGGCTTTAGCTGCTCTTGCCAAACAGCATCAGGTGGAATTTATCGATGCACCTGTCAGCGGCGGAGAACCGAAGGCAATAGACGGAACACTTGCCATCATGGCTGGCGGCGAAGAATCCATCTTTGAGAAAGTGAAGGATGTCCTGCTTGCGATGGGCACTGAGGTCGTATTAGTTGGGGCAAATGGGAGCGGCACAACAGCGAAGCTAGCCAATCAAATCATCGTCAATTTAAATATTGCGGCCATGTCCGAGGCGCTCGTTCTAGCCGCTAAATCAGGCATTGCCATTGATAAGATGTATGAAGCCATCCGCGGCGGACTGGCAGGAAGTGCCGTTCTCGATGCAAAAGTTCCTCTCATCTTAGAACGAAATTTTGAACCTGGTGGACGCATCGACATCAACTTGAAGGATTTAACCAATGTCATGGAAACTGCTCATGATATCGGTGTTCCTCTTCCCCTTTCTAGCCAGCTGCTTGAAATCTTCCACGCCCTCAAAGCGGACGGAAAATCCGGGCTTGATCATGGCGGCATCGTTCAATATTACGAAAAAATGGCTCATGTCGAAGTAAAGAAAGGATGAGATGATCATGAAGCAAAGCACTGACATACTGAATGCCATTCCAAAAGCAGATTCAAAGGCCATTCAATCAGCATACGAACAAGCACTGAGCAGCTTTCAGCATAAAGTCATTGTATTAGACGATGATCCAACAGGGATTCAAACCGTACATGGCGTCTCTGTTTTCACCGATTGGTCAGAAGAAAGCATTGAGGCTGGTTTTCTTGAAGACAGCCGCATGTTCTTTATACTGACCAATTCTCGCAGTATGACAGAGAAAGAAACTGCCGCTGCGCACGAAACCATTGCTGCAACCATTGTAAAGGTGGCTGAACGGCTTAATCAGGAATTCATCATTGTAAGCCGAGGAGATTCTACTCTTCGCGGACACTTTCCGCTTGAAACTGAAGTACTCAAAACGACCATTGAACAGCAAAGCTCCCGCCAGTTCGATGGAGAAATCCTTCTTCCTTTTTTCCAAGAAGGCGGACGCTTTACGATCGACAATACTCATTACGTACAGGAAGGACACGAATTAATTCCTGCTGGTGATACAGAATTTGCAAGAGACCGTACATTCGGCTTTCAATCCTCTCATCTAGGAGAATGGATTGAAGAAAAGTCAGAGGGATTGTTCACAAAAGAGAACACAACCTACATTTCGTTAGCTGATCTGCGGGCTTTACGCATCGATCAAATCAAACAACAGATCATGGGTGTGAAGGATTTCAAAAAGGTGGTTGTAAACGCAGTGGACTATGACGATGTCAAAGTCTTTGTCACCGCTCTCATTGAAGCCATTCAAGCAGGACAGCAGCTGATGTTCAGAAGTGCGGCCGCGCTCACAAAAGTACTTGGCGGTATAGGGGATCAGGCCTTATTAACAAGAGGTGACTTGATACAAGAAGAAAGCCCTCATGGTGGTCTCATTATGATCGGTTCTCATGTGAAAAAAACAACAGAACAATTAAAAGCGCTTGAGCAAAATAAAGAGATGGCTTTTATTGAATTTAATACCCACCTCGTGTTAGAGCCTGATGCCTTTCGCAAAGAAATTGACCGTGTCATTCAGCAAACTGAAGCACTGTTGGTAGCAGGTCAATCTGTGGCTGTTTATACAAGAAGAGAACGGCTTGATCTTGGGGATGATCGCCAAGAGGAAGAATTAAAGCTCTCTGTACAGATTAGTGATGCTGTAACAAGTATTGTCCAGCGCCTCACCATTCGTCCTAAGTATCTCATTGCCAAAGGCGGAATTACCTCCAGCGATATTGGGACAAGAGGACTTAGCGTGAGACGTGCGACCGTGGCAGGTCAAATCAAACCAGGGATCCCTGTTTGGCAAACAGGAGAAGAAAGTAAATTCCCTTTCATGTCTTATGTGATTTTCCCGGGAAATGTTGGGTCAAAGGATACGTTAAAAGAAGCTGTAGACATACTTGAAGGATAAGGCATAGGGGGTGTTTGCGCCCCCTTATGTACCACAAAGGAGGAAAGATCATGTCGTTAGTGTTTATTGGACTTGGCGTTTTGTTATTGCTTTTACTCATGGTTGTCTTTAAGTTAAACGCTTTCATTTCTTTGATTATTGTCTCTTTAATTGTTGCTGTGTTAGAAGGGATGACACCACTAGAAGCGATTGCTTCCGTCGAAAAAGGACTTGGAAGTACGCTTGGACACCTGGCACTCGTTCTCGGTTTTGGAGCGATGCTTGGAAAATTGATGGCTGATTCTGGCGGTGCTCAGCGTATCGCGATGACACTCATTGACCGATTTGGCATCGGAAAAATCCAATGGGCGACGATGCTGACTGGATTTGTGATTGGAATTGCTCTATTTTATGAAACCGGATTCATTATTTTAATTCCATTAGTCTTTACGATCGCTCAGGCTGCAAGACTTCCTGTGCTGTATGTGGGCATGCCGCTTGTCGCTGCTCTCATCACCACACATGGCTTCCTCCCTCCTCACCCAGGGCCGACTGCCATTGCGAATGTCTTTCAAGCAAACATGGGACAAACCTTATTGGTTGGGATTATTTTAGCGATTCCTGCTGTTTTAGTAGGTGGACTTCTGTTTACAAAACTATTTAAAAAAGACCAGTTGCACGCACATATCCCAAAGAACTTATTTAATCCAAAGGAATTCACAGAAGAAGAAATGCCTAGTTTCGGCATTAGCATTTTCACCGCTGTTTTGCCTGTATTGCTTATGACTTTCAGAGCATTTCTAGAAATTTTCTTCCCTTCCTCCCCATTGCTGCCTACCGCTGAGTTTTTAGGCGAACCGGCGATTGCACTATTAATCTCAGTGCTGCTTGCCATCTACACGTTTGGGCTTGGAAGAGGAAAGAGCATGCAGGACGTAATGAAGTCCATCGCGGATTCTATCGGCTCTATTGCCATGATTTTATTAATTATTGCGGGCGGAGGCGCCTTTAAACAGGTGCTCATTGATAGCGGCGTCGATCAATACATTGCAGGGATCATGCAAGGAAGCACACTTTCTCCCCTGCTTCTGACTTGGCTCATTGCTGCTGTCCTTCGTGTCTCTTTAGGATCAGCGACTGTCGCCGGTCTCACGGCAGCTGGCATTTCTGCACCACTGATTGGCCTGACGGGTGTCAGCCCTGAATTAATGGTGATCGCAACAGGTGCCGGCAGTATCACGTTCTCTCATGTGAATGATGCGGGTTTCTGGATTTATAAAGAATACTTTAACCTATCAATGGCTCAAACCTTTAAAACGTGGACATTGATGGTCACCGTGCTTTCACTTGTCGGACTTGCTGGTGTTCTTGTTGCTGATTTGTTCATGTAGGAAATTAAATTGTAAAAACCATTGACTTTTCCCTAAAAACGTTGAATAATTGTGTTTATTAAGAAAATTGAATCAAAAGGTAACCTTATTAAGAGTGGTGGAGGGACTGGCCCTGTGAAACCCGGCAACCGCTGTTCCTAGGAACAGAATGGTGCTAATTCCTTAAGCAAGCAGATGCTTGTTTGAAGATAAGGCAGAGTTCTCACAGTATATGATGCTCTTCCTTATCCAAGGAAGAGCTTTTTTATTTGATTTTTTAACCTGAAGAAAGAAGGGATTCAGCATGACACAAGTACAAACCATTGGAAGGAAAACAACGAAACCGCCATACCGCGCAGATCAAGTAGGAAGCTTACTTCGTTCAGAACGCATCAAGGAAGCACGCAAGCAAAAAGCAGACGGTACGCTGACAGCAGAGCAGCTCCGACAAATTGAAAACGAAGAAATTACACGTATTGTAGAGAAGCAAAAAGAAATTGGGTTAGAGGTTGTCACAGATGGTGAGTTCAGACGTGCATGGTGGCATTTTGACTTTCTGGAAGGACTCGATGGGGTTGAAGGATTTGAAGCAGATCAGGGCATTCAATTCCATAACACGACGACAAAAGCAAGAGGGATCAAGGTAACAGGCAAGATCGATTTTACAGATCATCCAATGTTGGAGGATTATCGTTTCCTTCACAGCGTCGCTGGTGATCATACGGCTAAAATGACGATTCCAAGTCCGAATATGCTCTTTTTCCGTGGAAAGCTTGAAGAAGGAGTGTATGACAGCTTAGAGGAATTCCACCATGATGTGGCACAGGCGTATAAGAAAGCCATCCGTGCTTTTTATGATGCAGGCTGCCGCTACTTGCAGCTGGATGATACGGCATGGGCCGTGTTCTTTTCTGAAAAAGGTCACGAGCAAATCAAAGCCTTTGGCCGTGAAGAGGATGAACTTCGTGAGTCGTTTGCGAAGACAATCAATGAAGCTGTTGCCGATCGCCCAGAGGATTTGGTGATTACTATGCACATTTGCCGCGGTAACTTTAAATCAACTTGGGCTGCTGAAGGTGGTTACGAAGCAGCGGCAGAAACAATTTTCGCCGGCTTAGATCTTGATGGTCTCTTTTTAGAATTCGACGACGATCGTTCTGGCGGATTTGAGCCTCTTCGATATGTGAAGAACCCAAACCTTCAAATCGTACTAGGCCTTGTCACTTCAAAATACGGTGAGCTTGAGCCAGTTGAACAGATTAAAAAACGCATTGAGGAAGCGGCTCAATATGTGGACATTAACCAAATTTGTTTGAGTCCACAATGCGGATTCGCCTCAACAGAGGAAGGCAACCTGTTAACAGAAGAACAGCAATGGGAAAAACTGCGTCATGTGATTGAGATTGCTGATCAAGTGTGGACTTCTTAGTCCCTTTGACGAAAAAAAGACAAACCGCCGTATGAGCGGTTTGTCTCTTTTTGTTAAGCGTCTAAATGATCTCCATTCGTCGCAATCACTTGTTTATACCAATCGAAGCTTTTCTTTTTCTTTCTATCTAATGTACCGTTTCCTTCGTTATCACGGTCGACATAAATGAAGCCATAGCGTTTTTTCATTTCAGCCGTTGATGCGCTGACTAGGTCAATTGGGCCCCAGCTTGTATAACCGATCAGGTCTACTCCGTCTGCGATGGCTTCTCTCGCCTCTAGCAAATGACTTCTGAGGTAATCAATTCGGTAATCGTCTTGAATTGATCCGTCTTCTTCTACTTGATCGACAGCACCCAATCCATTTTCTACGATAAACAATGGTTTTTGATAGCGGTCATACAGTTGATTCAGTGTTGTACGAAGTCCTTTCGGATCAATTTGCCAGCCCCAATCACTTGCTTCTAGATAAGGGTTTTTCACACCTTCAAATAGGTTACCGCCAGTAACTTGTTCAAGGACCTTTGGATCTGTACTCGTTACAAAACTCATATAATAACTGAAGCCAATATAGTCAACTGTATGGTTTCTTAAAATGTCTTCGTCCCCGTCTTGGAACTCAATGTTGATGTCATTTTCAAGGAAATAACGTTTCATGTAACCTGGGTAATATCCTCTTGCCTGTACATCTGAGAAGAACAATGTTTTACGGTCTTGCTCAATTGCAGCAAACATATCCTCTGGTCTTGAGCTGTACGGATATGTGGTCATCGCTGCAATCATACAGCCAATTTTTGCATCTGGAATGATTTCATGTCCTGCTTTAACAGCCAGAGCACTTGCAACAAATTGGTGATGCGCTGCTTGATATTGAATGCTTTTCTCGTCTTCCCCTTCTTCAAATACAAGCCCGCCACCAGTGAAAGGTGCATGTAACACGACATTTATTTCATTGAAAGTCATCCAATATTTCACTTTATCTTTAAAGCGAGTGAACAATGTTTTAGCGTATGTTTCATAAAGATCCACAAGCTTACGGTTTCTCCATCCACCGTAGTTTTTCACAAGTGCAAGCGGCATTTCATAGTGAGAGATCGTGACAACTGGCTCAATTCCATGCTTATGCAGTTCATCAAATACTTTTTCATAAAAAGCGAGGCCTGCTTCATTCGGTTCCGCATCGTCGCCATTTGGGAAAATACGCGGCCAAGAAATAGATAGTCTGAAGCTCTTGAATCCCATTTCTGCAAAGAGTGCAATATCTTCTTTATAGCGATGGTAGAAATCGATGGCATCATGATATAAGTTTAGGTCTTTCATTGATTCATCGAATGGATGCATAATACCATTTGGCGATACATCAGCTGTCGATAAGCCTTTTCCATCTTTATTATATGCGCCTTCAACTTGGTTGGCTGCAACAGCGCCGCCCCATAAGAAACCTTTAGGAAATGTTTTTTCTAACTTGTTCATGTTGAATGCCCTCCTCTTTTTCTTCTACACTGACTGTAAGCAGTGTCTCTTTCACTGTAATCGCTCCATCTGTTTTCGCATCAACTTGAGCATAATCATTTGTGTTGGTAACAATAACAGGTGTGGTCACATCATAGCCTTCTTGCTGAATACCCTTGATATCAAATTCAACAAGCAAATCTCCTGCTTTAACAAGATCACCGGACTGCACATGACTTGTGAAATACTTTCCGTCAAGCTTTACCGTGTCAATCCCGACATGAATAAGAAGTTCTGTGCCTTGGTCACTCTTCAAGCCAATGGCATGTTTTGTGTGAAAAATGGTTTCAACCTTGCCGTTGAACGGTGCAACAACGCGTCCAACAGTTGGTACAATGGCTGTACCTTTGCCCATGATTTCATTAGAGAATGTTGCATCATTTACTTGATTGAGCGGCTTTAATTGACCTTCAAGCGGGCTTTGTACCACTTCATTTTGAAGCGCTGCTGTGTCTTTTTTTTCTTCTGGTTTGTCTGCTTTTTTATCATCTTTCACTGGTACATCTTTGAATCCTAGAACAAGTGTCATGATTGATGCTACGACAAAGGCGATGATTAAGCCGATGATAGAGTAGACAAATGTTGGTCCAATGAATGTTGGGAGACCTGGGAGGCCTGCTGATCCAGATACCACATATGATTTTACTTTAAAGATCGACATGAACACGCCGCCTGTTGCTGCACCAATGAGGGCTGCAAAGAACGGTTTTTTCAATCGCATGTTCACACCATACATAGCAGGTTCAGTAATACCCATTAAAGCTGTAATACTTGTAGACATCGCCAATGATTTGAATGTTTTGTTTTTTGATCTTAAGAAGACACCGAATGCTGCGCCTGCTTGTGCCATGTTCGCTACAAACATCATTGGAAGAATAAAGTCAAAACCGTTTAATGTAATGTTGTTAATCATGATTGGAAGCAGTGCATAGTGCATGCCCGTAATGATCAATGGTGACATGAACCCGCCAATCAAAAGTCCGGCCAGAATACCGGCATGTTTAAACAATAAATCAATTCCACCTGAAAGGCCATTACCGATAATTCCACCAAGTGGTCCAACCGCGATGAGCATAACCGGTACAACGACAAGAAGTGTAACTGTTGGAACAAGGATGATCTTTAATGATTTTGGACTATATTTTTCTGCGAATCTTTCAACATATGAGCCGAGCCAAATGGTAAGAAGAATTGGAATCACCGATGAAGAGTACACAACGGCAACCACTGGCAAGCCGAGAAATTCTGTATTTCCCGCACCCAGTAAAGCGGTTAACTGTGGGTGCAGTGCTGCTGCTGCAATGGCAGCTGCGATATACTGATTTGTACCAATTTTTTTGGCTACGCTTACAGCAAGCAGAATCGGCAAGAAGTAAAAGGCTCCATCTCCGATAGCTGTTAAAATCGCATACGTGCTGCTTTTATCTGATATCCACTGGAATGTGAGCATCAGGGCCAAAATCCCTTTGATCATACCGGCTCCAGCGATGGCTGGAAGAATCGGTGTGAAGACACCAGAGATAAAATCGAATAGCTTTGATATCACATTTTGTTTTGACGCTTCTTCTGTACCGCCTGATTTTACATCTGTTGATAGTCCAGAGTCAGCAATCATCGCTTGATAGACATTTGAGACATCATTGCCTATAATGACATGATATTGACCTCCGCTTTGATTCACGCCCATGACGCCGTCTGTTGATTGCAGCTTTTCTTTATCTGCCTTGCTTTCATCGTATAAGTTGAAGCGAAGTCTTGTCATACAATGTGTGACTTGCTTAACATTTTTTTCACCGCCGACAAGTTCTAGCACTTCTTTTGCTGTTTGTTTGTGGTTCATTGTGTTACCCTCCAATCGTTGATTTCATCTTGATATAGAAAAAACCTAAACATCCATTAATGTCCGAGAAATAGCGATTCAGACATTAATCGATATTTAGGTTTTGCCTGCTTAACCAGTAACAATCCTTCATAGCGATTGATCGTTATTTAATTTTTATAAGTCTTTAGATATAAAAAAACCTAAATCATGCCTTATCAAAGATAGGGACAATGATTTAGGTTTTGCCTGCTTGACCAGTAACAATCCTAAAAGATTGTGGGTTATTTAGTTTATAGTTATAAATTATCATGTTAATTTTGTGATGTCAACGCTTTCTTTTTGAATTTATTTTCTTTTTATTACTCTGTCTATATGCAAAGTTAAATATAGCATTTCATCTTCTATGAGACTTCGGTTGTATTCTTTTTGAACATACTCGTTAATTTTTTCTGCGCATTGAAAAGCTGCAGTGTTTTTCTCTTTTACCACTTCATACAGAAACTCATTTTGATTTTCCATTTGTGTTTCGTTAAACAGACGCTGTCCGAAAAACTTCAAATGCGTCACAAATCGGAAATAATTTAATGATTCCTCGTCTAAATCAATTTGAAAGTGATATTTAACGATGTTTAAAATGTCTTGAATGAGTTTTGTGATTTGAATCACGTTTGGCATTTCCTCATTGAGCTCTGCATTGACAATATGCATGGCAATAAAGCCCGCTTCATCCTCAGGAAGATGGATGCTCAGCTTGTCCTCAATGATCCGAATCGCTTCTAAACCACATCTGAACTCATCTTTATACAGCCGTTTGATTTCCCAGAGCAAGGCATTTTTGATGTCCATTCCTTTTTGATGACGTTCTATGGCAAAGGTGATATGATCCGTCAGCGTCACATAGATGCTGTCATTTAGATTTTTGTTAAGAGTCGTTCTCGCATGCTCAATAATCGCCTCGCACACTTGCATATACTCGATTGGAATATCATAAAGCAGGGTTTTGAATTTTTCTGATATATCTTTATTTTGAATAGAAAATACCTTCTCGATTCGTTCTTCGTCAATCGGGTCTCCGCTTTTCTTTTGAAACGCGATCCCTCTGCCCATAATGACCAGCTCATGCTGCTCGTCATCATACGCACTGACAACATTATTATTGATTACTTTCGAAATGATCAATTGATACCCCCCAGTACATTCCGCTTTTTCGAGCATTTTATCGTTGATTGATATGTCATTTTATTATTATTTTCAAAAAAGAGGACTTTAAGATGATTTTACATTTTTTTTTGATCCGGTCAACTAGTAAGAATGACATATTGCCTCTTAGAAATGACGAAATAGGGACAAAAAAGTCTAAAAACATACACAAAAAAACACTCTATAAAGAGTGTTTTTACAAAATCAAGAGCAGTCCCAATTATAGACAACATTCTCGAAATTTTTTCGTTTGAGGTCTTCTGATTTGATAAAGAAGTTGGCAATACCGCAATCCCCCCACATCAAATCTACTTCGTCATCTGAGTCAATTTGTAATAACAGAACGGTATGTTCTTGATCTACATAGGTACGCGGGTCTTCTTGTGTAAACCCTGGATATCCGCCCAATTTGTGACCAAAGCCACTCGCTGTTTCATAAAATTCATCCAGCAGGGCATCTGCTTCATCGCCATTAACACCATCTGCATCTTCGAATAGGTCCCAGCTGTTCTTTCCTGTGACTTTTTCAAAGCGGAAATCTCCTACACTGATCGTTTCGCTTGCTAATTCACCTGTAATCGCGCCTTCCTTCGTCACAGGAAAATAAAAATCATCAGGAATTTTCACAAAAGAAAAATCAGTCAATAACTCTTCTTCTGCCAAGAAAGGTTCCTCAATGAATTTGATGCGAAAATCTTTTTGCTCTGTTTTATGGTCAATATTCATTCCATAAAGATCATCATGCACAGAAATAAAGACTTGCAAAATCCCTGTTTCTGGATAATCCTTCAGCTTTGGCAGCTGGCCGAAATTAATTTGCGCCAAAAGTTTCATAGGATGTCCTTCGCCGTCAACAGGATATTCGTCGTTTTTGGGGAAGTAAGGATCACCAGCTATTTTGCTGTCGTATGGTCCTGTTTTTCCTTGTTTCATCTGCAATTGTATCATTGGTTTTTCCGTTTCATCTAACAACGGACGGTAGGGTGCAAGTATTTCTTGCAGCTTTGCTGATTGTGTCACGATGATCTTCCTCCTTATGAATAGGTCTAATGACAAAACTAGTCTCTCTTTTTCTATCATACAGAAGTGTATCCTGCCTGTCAGCGATAAAACGGTCATAATCCTAACAAGTTTCTCACCTTGAAATGATAAAAAACCTCCAATTCAGCTGGAGGTTTTATCGTTTTTTTATTTCACTTGATAGTTCACTAAGTCGTTTGCTAATGCTTTCATCGTTTCGTTTGTTTCATGAAGGCCTTCAATAATTTTTGTAAAAGTGCCTACAAGTTCTGCCTGATGCTCAGAGGAAGCGACAATTTGCGCAATTTCTTCTTCCATTCCTTTGATTGACCCCTGCACATCTTTTAGGGCTGTTTCAATATCAGTTGTCGCCTGTTTCGCGTGAGTTGACAGCTTTCTCACTTCTGTTGCGACCACTCCAAAGCCTGCTCCTGCTTCTCCCACTCTTGCAGCTTCAATTGATGCGTTAAGTCCAAGTAAGTTCGTTTGATCAGAGATACCTTTAATGAGATTGGACACTTGATTGATTTTAGAGGAATTTTCGACAGTGGTTTTCGTATTTTGAAGAATTTGTTCACTTGTCGCTTGTAGTTCCTCTGAATGTGCGGCAACCTGCTGTACCATTGCGACTAGTTTTTCCGAAGCTTCGTTGCTCTCCGTCATGATGTGCTCTAATCGTTGTTGATTGGTTTGGTCATAGGCCACACAGAAGGCAGCAACTACTTGACCTAATTCATCAGTAATTGGAACGGCTACGATATCCATTGGAATCCCGTATACTTCTTTCGGAATTTGGATAAACGATGGTTCTCTCCCATTTTTCAGCATCGCAAAGTTTTGGAATCCAGGATCTACTTTATCACCAGCTTTAAATCCTAAATCAATATTCCCATGTTGCTGATAATAAAGAACCTTCTCTTTCCCTATAACAGAAAAGGTTAGCTGTTCTCTCATAGCAAGTCCAATGATTGGTAAAGCGTCTATAATGTTATCAATTCTCTGTGACATTCGCTTACGTTCATCCTCTCTTTTTCTCAGTACACCTTCTTTATCGGTTCGTTATATGATCTATTACAGCCTGTAATGTGTACTAATATCAATCAAATGACCTAAGACATATAAAAAGCCCACATTCTATCAAGAGAATGTGGTTGTTTTTTAAACAAGGTAAATGCACATGAAGACACTAATACCGATGAGAAAAAGATATATATAGTCAATCCATGAGGTGCTGATGATGTGATAATACGTTCGCTCTCTCGTCCCTGTGAAGCCCCTGGCTTCCATTGCAATCGCTAAGCGTTCTGATTTTCGTACGCCCTGCGTAAAAAGAGGTAATGCATAACGCATAAAGGCCTTCCAACTGTTTTTTTGCTTGTAGCCTCTGATTTTATGTGCAGCTTTCATTTGTTTTAATTCACTTTGAAATAACGGAATAAACCGGAAACCGGCAAGCATTCCATACGCCCATTTTGGGGACATTCGGCATTGATGAATCAAACTCATCATAAATGCCGTCAAATCTGTTGTGGACGTAAAAAGGAGGCCAAATGTTACAAATCCAAGCATTCTGAAAGCGATGGTGAGACCATTTCTTAAACTCTCCTCCGTGATATGAAACCACGCCCACTTCCAAACAGTATGATCCCCCTTGCCGAAGGCCGCCATCATCCAGAACACGAGAATAAAAAAGAGCAGATAAGGGACAAGCCTTGTGATGAGATACTTCATATTCCATCCACCTAAAACAAGTCCAATGCCAAGAGCAAACAGCCAGATGATAAAGGTTGTTTTAGGATCAGATATCGCCATGAGGCAGCCCATCGCAAGCAGGTGAGCGAGTAATTTCATGACTGGATTCACAGTAGAAAGAAAGGAATGATTACTTTGCAATCGTCAGCACATCCTTTCTTTCTGCCACATAGCGATAATGTAAAGGAGCTCTCAGCTGATAAGCATCGACAAGTTCCTGATTTGAAAATAAATCATAAGGGGGACCATCATATACATGCTTGCCTTGATGAAAAAGAAGCACTTGATCGGCACATTCATCGACAAGCTCCATATCATGTGTAACCATCACAATGGTCGTGCCTTGGCGCTGCCGTTCTTTTAAACGCCTCATTAATTCCTTCGCCGTTTTTTCATCCTGCCCGAAAGTCGGTTCATCTAACAGCAATACATCTTGATCAAAAAGGAGCATCGTGGCAACACTCAATCTTCTTTTTTGCCCTAAACTTAAGGTGAAGGGATGTGCTTTTGCATGCTTCTCTAAACCGAACTCTTTCAGTAGCTGGGCCGTTTTTTCTTGTACGACTGATTCTGGCCAGTTTCGCTGTCTGCCGCCAAAGGCAATTTCATCGAATACTGTGTCTTGTATAAATTGAAGCTCCGGATTTTGAAACACAAATCCTGCTTTTTCATAGAGTAGTCGGTCAGACCATTTTTTAAGGTTTGTTTCTTTTAAGAAAATATGACCTTTTTTAGCTGGCTCTAAGCGGATCAAATGTTTGAGAAACGTACTTTTTCCGCTCCCATTTTCTCCAATAATCGCCACCCAATCTCCTGCTTTGATATCAAGCTGAAGGTTACTCATAATCCTTTTTTTCCCGTAGCTTAATTGAAGATTTTCTGTACGAATCATTGTCTCTCGTTCGATTGACGGCACTTTTTCATGCTGCGCTTTTCTTGCTTCATAGGTTTGCATAAAGGTTTGACTCAGTGGATGAAATGG
The DNA here is from genome assembly GCF_057592095.1 of Bacillus sp. SRI_025. NCBI lineage: Bacteria > Bacillati > Bacillota > Bacilli > Caryophanales > Bacillaceae > Bacillus > Bacillus sp. SRI_025. Next base: position 752,284 of record NZ_JBYEGB010000001.1, read on the forward strand.
ATCTTGAATAATCGTGGACCATTTCTCGGGAAATAATTTTGGCCGCCAAATTCCTGCCTCTTTCATTTCTTCCTCATATGTCACGAGCACATCTTTTGGAGCTCCATCTGCTAAAATGCTGCCTTGATCATCTAATAAAATCACCCGATCCATCCATTCGATGACTCCGTCAAGCACATGCTCTACAAAAATCATGGTTTGCTGCTGATCGGCTGCAAGCTGCTGCAGCAGTTGAAATATGTCCATTCTACCTGCCGGGTCAAGCTGTGCGGTTGGTTCATCAAAGAATAGAACATCCGGCTGTAATGCTAGTAAACAAGCAAGTGCCAATCGCTGCTTCATGCCGCCAGATAAAGTGTGAATCTCTGTATGCGGATCGACATTCAGTTGGACTTTTTGCATGAGCTGCTGAATGATGTCATCCATCTCTTCACGTGGGACGGAACGATTCTCTAAGCTAAAGGCAATTTCTTCATTGACGCGGTGCATACAAAACTGAGAGTCTGGATCTTGAAACATGACGCCTGTATGTCTTTGTAACACCACTTCGCCCTGCATGTCAGCTTCCACATGCTCTGGAATGATTCCAGCCAGAACCGAAATGAGCGTGGATTTCCCGCTTCCGCTCGGTCCTAAAATAAGCACCTTTTCCCCTTTTTGAATCGTAAGAGAGATTTGATGCAAAACTGGCTTAGGCTGTTCATAAAAACGGACAGTCAGATCATTGCACGCGAGAAATGAATTCATGCTGTTCACCTTTATTTCGTTTTTCTTTCATGATGGCATATTGATTGAGTACACCAGTTTTGGATAGTGCCTCCACCACCACTTTCGCAAGGCATCCGCCAAGTATCATTCCACTAATGATTTGAGTCACAAGCGTCATAAGTAAAACTTGAGGCGTATAATATCCGAAGCCATTTGCCACGAGACTGTACGCCATCGCTCCGATAGCGGCAAAGGCACCAGACAGCATCAGTGTCCACATGCGGTATCGTTTATACCCAAAAAGAGCGAAGGCGATTTCTGCCCCAAGCCCTTGGCATACACCAATCAGCAGAGCTGAAAGTCCGAAGTGGCTGCCTGTCAATAATTCCACAGCCGCGGCAGCTGTTTCCGCAATCAGGGCAGCCCCCGGCTTTTGAATGATATACGCAACGATTGGACTGGCAATGACCCATATTCCAAACATGATATTGCCTCCTGCTGGGCCAACAAGTGCTGTAATCGGTAAGTAAAGTGTGGACCATCCTAAATAGATCACACCGCACGCAACGGATAAAATCACGGCAAGGACGACTTCTTTCATCTTCCATGTCATGATGTATGCACCTCCAGTTGAACTGGCCACTCTTCAACAGTAAAGGCCATTTCCCAAAACTTGTACTCGAGCTGGCAGCTTAAGATAAAATGCTGTTTCATTTTTTCCTTTTCCTTCTCACTTGCTGCTTCTGCCAATTGATCGAGCCGTTTGCAAAGCTCACCTGTGACAGAATCGGTTAACCCTCCATAAAACGTGATCCATTCATAAAACGGATGTGACAGGTCTGGCTGCACATCTGTGAGCATTCGTTTCCCTATTTCCCAATATGTCCAAGGACATGGAAGCAGGACAGCGATGATTTCACCAAGCGTACCTTCCTGTGCGACTTGCAGCATGTGATGAATATAGTGATGAGCACTCGGAGCCAAAGAAGCACCTTGGAGCTCATCATACGCTACTCCTGCCACTCGGCAAAGGTTTTGATGAGGGTGCGTTTCACTATCTAGTACAAACGCAATCTGCTGATGAAAAAACGCAATATCCTCTCTGTCTGTACATCTGCTGAGCGCTGCTGCATAAATTTTAATGAATGCTTGTAAGTATTCTGCATCCTGTTTGACATAATGAATGATCTGTTCCTTTTCCAGCTTTCCTGCTGCCAGGCCTCTAACGAACGGATGCTGATAAATGGCTTCAAATAACGGTTCTGCTTCTTTCCTTAATTGCGTAGAAAATGTCATAAAAAAAGCCTCCTCTTCTTCAGTTGAATAAATGAAAAAGCCACCCCAAATGGAGCGGCCTTCTTATCGATTCAATCATGAATAAGACAAGGTCCAGCTCCACTTCCCTCCGCTAGTACGAACTAGATCAGGTTCAAAGGGTCCAAGATTTTCTCTTGTCTCAGTCATACATGACTCCCCTAGTGGACTTTTGTCATTTAATTATCTTTACTCTACACATGTGGCGATTTGATGTCAACCGCCTTTCTTAATTCAACGTTCTGATTGTTGGCAGTTTCTCGATTCCTGCAGCATAGTAGAAATTCAACACACTGAAGAAATCAATTGGCTTTCCTGTTTTTAAATCTACAGCTAAAATATGATCACCGTAATTTGTCATATCATCAATATCTAAGCGTCTTGGTGTTGTCTTCCCAAGTGTATCAACAAAGCTACTATGGTAGTACTGCCCGCTAGCAAACGATGATTCATGATACATAAATAAAGTCTCCACATCTAAGTAGACGAGAATGGCCTCTGAGGAACTTGCGTATGGAGCAGAGTACGACACTGGTGCCGAAATACTTTTCACCTTCACACTGTCAACAGAATGAGTTCTCTGTTCATATTTTCCATCATATGAGAAGTAAAATACACGCTCCCATTTATAATCGGCGGTCTTAGATTGTTTGTTATACACTTTTGTACCATTTGCGAAAACATCCCCATTGGCATACGTAGCGACAAAGTATTGCAATGTTGATGACAGGGATTCAGCACCTGTGAAATTTGGTGGGTTTTTGGCATTTACCTGTAATGTATATGAGTCTCCAAAGTCTCCACCACTGGTAATACCAAACGCATAATCACCCGCTGGTAAATTGCTTAACGCAAGCAGACTGCCTGCCGGTTGAATAAGATCCGTTGGGTAGGCTTGTCCTGTTTCATAATCAACAACAAACAATTGAACGAAATAATCAGGGTTTGAAGAAGTAATCCGGCTGATGAGTGCCTGAGGTGAAGATGTGCTTAAAAACCATAAATCAACTGGGTCTTCCTCTGTTAAGACAGCCGATTGATTTATGGCTAGTCCATCAATGGAGCGAACGGCAGACGTGCGCATTTTGCCATCTTTAGCAGCTTTTCGTTTGATACTGATTCCTTTCTTCTTATTCACTTTAAATGATTTTTTCACTTGCTTCTGTTGGATAGCGGTTCCTTCGTCCTGCTTCAAAAACGACTCTTGCACTTGCTGAATCGCTTTTTCTGTCAGTAGTGATTGTTTCCCACTTGATTTTGGTGCTTCTTCTGCTTTTAATGCTGGTGAAAACAAACCTGTTGCGATGAGTAAAACAGACTGTAAAGCTGCAGTGATTTTGACATAAAATGCTCTCACAGGAACATCCCCTTTTCCTCTTTTGGGTTTTTTACCCTGTGATAATTTTACCATTATTCCAATCATTGTTTTGGTCTTTTTTGGGACATTTTTATAAAAAAAAAACCAGCCGCATGTAACGGCTGGTTTTTGATCGTTTTATGCAATAGTTTTAACAAACAAACGTGCTGTTTCTGCACTTGATCCTGGGTTTTGTCCAGTAATGATTTGTCCGTCAACGACAGCAAATGGCGCAAAGGCATCTCCTTTTTCAAACGCTGCCCCCTGCTCACGAAGTTTTGTTTCCAATAAAAATGGAACCTTTGGTGTCAGCTGCACGGCTTCCTCTTCTTCGTTGGTGAAGCCTGTGATTTTTTTGCCTTCGATAAATGATTTGCCATTTTCGTCCTTCACATCAACGAATGCTGAAACACCATGACAAACGGCTCCGATCGCACCATTTTTATCTGAAACCGCTAAGATCGCATCCGCTACCAATTGATTAGACGCAAAGTCGATCATAGGGCCGTGTCCCCCAGCAAAGAAAATGCCGTCATAATCAGCTGGATTCACATCTGTAAGCGCCTTTGTGTCTTGAAGTAGTTCATACACATCTTGATATTGCGCTGGGACACCTTCAGGAATTGAATTTTTGTCAATTGGTACAGTACCGCCTTGAATAGAGACAATTTGTACTTCTAGTTCATTTTCTTTAAAAATATGAAATGGCTCTGCTAACTCTTCTAACCATAAGCCTGTTGGATGTCCATTCATTTCTGGGCTGCTTGTCGATACTAATAACACTTTCTTACTCATCTTGATCATCCTTTCGATTTATCCTGTGGTTATTTTATATTTTGCACAATTAAATATCAAGCAATATGACTTTAGGTCAGTTCTTTATGTTATACCCGATTTTCTAAAAAATATGGTATGACTCAAAATCTAATCAATATGTCACATTCTATTGGTAGGGAATTTCATGTAAAATTGTCATTGAGTGATATAATATGAGGAAAGATTGACAGATCTCTCGTGTCACATGAGGAGATTTTTAAAGGAGTGGAAAAAGAGATGAAAACCTATTCGATTGTGATGATCATCATCACGCTCTGTATTATATTGGCCGTCTTTTTGATGAACCTAACAGGGGTCATGTACGGAAAAATCATTTTGGCCGTTGCTGTTGCCCTTTGTCTGACATCCATTATTCGTTTGATGGGACTTCGAAAAAGATAAAAGCCGCCCTTTTCTAGGGGCGGCTTTATTTAAGATTAGATCGCCAGCATCAGTGCAATTAATGCAAGAAGCGCTGGTACTCCTTGTTTGATGATAATTGATTTATTGGATGTTACACCGCCAAATACTGCTGCGATGATCACACAAAGAATGAAAAATAGCTGAATCATATATCCAACGGTATTCGATCCAAGAATGAGTCCCCAAATGAGTCCTGCTGCTAAAAACCCGTTATAAAGCCCCTGATTAGCAAACATCACTTTGACATTTGAATCTTTTTGCAAGTGTTCTGGCAGCTTAAAAGATCTCTTCGCCATCTTTGATTCCATAAAAAACATTTCTAATAACATGATGACAATGTGTTCTAATGCGACAATTCCTACTAAAATCATTGCTAAAATATTCAATTTAGTTAATTCCTTTCTGATAGACGTTCACGAATTTCTATTTTATCCGTGTATAAATCAAAGTCTTGTATTAATTCTAGGGCTTCTGTAAAGCGACTTTGTGGAATGTCTTTCATTTTTCTCACGCCGAATTCCTTTTTAATAAAAGCCATGATGGTATTGATATGAAGCTTACCATGACCATCATACTCCAAATGGCTGCAAAAAGTCTGCATCGTCCCTCGAATCACCTTTAATTGCTTGGCAGTGACATAACTCATTGGTAACGCTCATCCTTTCCTTTGTTTTAACAGCTAAAAGAATCATGGTTGAAAGAAAAACCTTCCAGGCTCTATTATATAATGGTTTCAATCGGATATCAAAATAAAAAAGAACAGACATTCGATTAAAAACCAAATCGTGTCCTTATTATAGTGTCCTTATTATCCTTTCCTCACATATCAAAAAGCCGGATTCAATAGTAGAATCCGGCTTTCTATTTAGTTACTTTTCGAAATTAACACCTTTCCAACAGAACGATCCTTACTTTGTCCAACGACTTTAAAGGATAATCCATAGTTCGGTACATCGCGTCCTGCATCTGGGTTGTTTGGATTCACATAGTTCTTTTTATCACTAAATGTACGAGTCGGGCGAATGTAGCGATCTTGCAAAGTTAAGCCCGTTGTTGCTGTATAATCGATATTCAGCTTTGTACTTGGATTCAAAGAGAATGCTGCATCATGTACTTGGAAGCCTGTGGCGGCAATGGAACCGTCACTCCATTTTAATACTTGCTGATCTGCATCTACTACGCCAAGGAAGCCGTTCCCCGGATGCTTTCCAACCCAGTTATCACTGTATGATTGATCGACTAACCACACGACCAAACCGTTATTATAGCTCATCAGACTTGCACCGCGTTTAATATGCTTTAAGCCTTTATCGACATCAGCATAAGAGCGCCACTCTAGTAAATAGTATTGTGCTGCATATTGTTTTCCATTAGATTTTGAGAATCCATTAAAGGTAAAAGTAGATGTACCCTCGGCATCATCTGACCATACGTTCGTTCCGTCTGCTTTGACGTTCAGATCATCTACGAATAAACCTGGAAGTGAATAGCCTGCATCGGTTGTGTAACGGAATTGCAGGTCGATTTTCTTCCCTGCATAAGCAGACAGGTCAAAGGATGCATCTACCCAGCCGTCTGATTTTCCATCGATGCCATTGCCTTCGTTTGCACCTGCTTCATTTCGATCATTCGTGATGTTACCCGCGATGGTCTTCCATTGATCAGTCCCTGTTTCACGCACTTCGACATACGCATAATCATAATCTTCTTCAATATCGTACCACGCTTTAAATGTCAGCTCTGCTTTGCTTCCTTTTGATAAATCAATACCTGTTGTCGTCATGGTTGCATTCAAATTGTCACCCGTTCCGCTGAAGTACGAATATTTTCCTTGAGCAGGTGTCGTGACGACAATCTCTTTATCTGGTAAATCTACTCGAACGGCATCATGGTTCGTTCCTTTTGTTGCTGCTTCATCAATTAAGACGGTTTTGCTTTTCTTTAATGTTTTACCATCGATGGTTTGTCCAGAAAGCCAGTTGCCCCCATGCAGATTTTGAAGCATTTCTTTCGCATATGGGCTAAAGCCTGTTGGTTCCGTACCAGGAACTTTACCTGCCCAGCTTCCGCTTGACATGATCGACCAATAAGAAACGGGCTCTCCGTTGCCTGTGTACTGTGTATCGTACTCGTCAGGAAGACCAAGATCATGTCCGAATTCATGTGTAAACACACCTGCTGCGCCATCTTCAGGCTCAATGGTGTAATCCAATGCGCCTATTTTCCCGCCTTGCCCGACTTCAGATTCAGTATCCGGAATTTCAAATACATCACCAAGTGACCAGCGGTGTGACCAAATCGCATCAGCGCCAAGTTGTCCGCCGCCTGCTTCTTCACCTACACCCGCGTGAACGACCATCAGATGGTCAATGATGCCGTCTGGCTCGTTATAAACACCGTCGCCATCAATATCATAGCGGTCCCATTGATCATACTCGCCGAGATCAACATTCGGATCTTTGGCTGCTGCTTCGAGTGCTTCTTTTACCAATTCGCGCGGTCTGCCGTCACTGCCTGAATCGTCAGGTACGTTCCCGCCGTAATATGCTGCTTCATGCTTCGCTGTATACCATCCTGCAACTGTTCCACTGACTGTGTAACTGCCGCCGGATTGCTTTTCATAATATTGCTTCATGGATACTTTTCGTTTCCCATCTGGACCGATGTAGCCATTTTTTCCGAAAAGCATATCTTGATAATGCTGTTGATCAAACTTGTCATAATACATATCAGTCTCTTCTTTTTTGATACTATTATGCTTATAATCTTTAAAATCTACTAATAAAACCAATACCTTATCATTGCGGACGTCACCTTTATACTTTTCCTTTTTGACCGGTTTTACTTGATTGCCTTCTTTTCCTTTATGCTTCTTTAACTTTTTCTTTTTGGCAAGTTTGTTATGTACCTCTTGTTTGTATTCTTTGAGGAATTCAGGCTCTTCTGTTAAAGTGCTGGCACTTTGTTTCATTGCCGATTCTTCTTTTTTCTTTAGATAGTTCTTTAATGCTTTTTGGGTTTCTGCCTCATTAGCATTCTTTTTGATCTTTCCTTGTTTTTTCAAGGCTTTGACGAGACGGTCTTCATTTACGACGCTTGAGTCAAATGGAATACCTGAATAGTGACCGCCGTCAGAGGATGTTGATTTTTCTGTGGTGTGGGCAGATAGAGGGGTGCTGAAAGCTGTCAATGTGCCTAAACTTAGCACAGCGGTTAGTGCAATTTTCGTCCATTTCCCTTGTTTCATATTGGTTCCTCCCTATTTTGGTAATAAATAATATCTAATTCTAGCATATTCCAATATAGTTAAGTCGAAAAACATTTTATTTTCAGAAATTTTGTGGAAAATGCACAATACGTAAATGAAATGGGTGAAACCATATTCCGAAATAAAAGAACCCTAGGCGATAATCGCCTAGGGTGTTTGTTGTTTTTCTATGAAAGCTGCTGGCCTTGAAAGGCAACCACGTCAAGTGGAGCGGCTAAGAATTCTTTTGCCTTCGCTACGAAAGCCTGGAAATGAGCACTTGCATTATGGCTTTGAACCGCAGCGTCATCTTTCCACACTTCTACCATTAAAAAGGTATTTTCCTTATCTGTATCCTTGAACAGCTTGTAGGAAACATTGCCTTCTTCAGCCTGTGAAGCTTTCATTAATTCGTTGATTTCTTCTAAAAATACGTTTTCTTTTTCTGGATGAATGGTCATCCCTGCATGAATAATAATCATTTGATCGTCTCCTTTTGAAAAGATATTATTTCCACTCAGCAATACGATCAACCGGTAAACGGTAAGATGCATAGCCTTCGTCAGCTGCTTTCCCAATTGATAGCAGCATGACTGGTACATAACGTTCTTTATCCCAGCCAAATGTTTCAGCAATGACTTCTTTATCATATCCGCCAATTGGATTTGTATCATAACCGTGTGCACGTGCAGCAAGCATAAGCTGCATAGACACAATCCCACCGTCAATTAAAATTGTTTCGCGGTTCACTTGCTCTGGAAGAACCTCAAAGTGTGCAGTTAATGCAGCAATTTGTCTTTCTTTCACTTCTTGCGGCATGTAGCCATGCTCTACTGCTTTTGAATAAATTTCTTCTAAGTATTCATCGCTTTTCATATCTGCAAAAACTGCAATGACAGCTGCTGATGTTGACACTTGTGTTTGGTTGAATTTTGCAAGTGGTGCAAGCTTTTCTTTTCCTTCTGGGCTGTCAATCACCATGAAGCGCCAAGGCTGTGCATTCACTGATGATGGTGCAGTTGTTGCTTCTTCTAAAATCTCTGTCATTTCTTCTTTGCTGATTTTCACAGATGGATCATAGTTACGAATAGAGCGGCGCCCTTTCATAATTTCCATAAAATCGTTTGTTTTTAATGTTGTAGCCATGTGTAACACTCCTTTAGGTTGTTTGAATCTTTTCGATGTTTTGTTGTATACGGATGAGCACATCAGTGAGAAGCCTTCGTTCTTCTTCACTTACGTTTTCAAGCATTTCTGAGATAAATCGTTCTTTTTCTATTTTAGAAGCTTCGATTCTTGTTCTGCCTTCGTCTGTTAAGCGAACAAGTGTGACTCGATTGTCTTCTGGTTTTCTTCTGCGTGTGACCATTCCTTTTGTTTCTAACTGTTTCAAGTGACGCGTCACAGCTGCACTATCAATATTTACTTTTTTCTGCAAATCTGATTGGCTGATTTCATCGGCTTGGAATAACAGCGATAACAACTCAAGTCTTGATTGGCTGATGCCCGTGCATGCTTCGAACTTCACGCCCATCATACGGTTCACGCACTGCAAACGATATAATACCTCTGCCTCTTCAGAGCAAAATGCAGTCAATGCCATCCCCTCTTTTCTATTCGGAAATCAATTACTTGATATATCAATCATTGACTCGTCAATTAATATACACCCATTGTTTGATGATTGCAAGAGGTTTGTTTCATAAAGTGAATTTTTTTATTTCAATAGAAAATGACGAGCATAAAAAAAGACAAAAGCGACGAATCACTTTTGTCCTTTTTCTTTATTCAGTAATGACCGTGTGGATCAAAGTTGGTGCATCGGCATGATCAGCGATGCGGATGTTGTCATAAATTTTCTCCATCACATTTGCAACATCTTCTCGATTCGCATGCAGTGTCACAAGTGAATCTCCTTTTTCAACACGATCGCCCACTTTTTTGTTCAGCATGATGCCGACAGATAAGTCGATATCGTCCTCTTTTGTTGCGCGTCCTGCTCCAAGAATCATCGCTGCAACACCGATTTCGTCCGCGACGATTTCAGCTACGACACCTGATTCTTTTGCAGGTACTTCGATTTTGTAAGGTGCTTGCGGCAGTTTTTCAGGCTGATCCACAATTGAGCTGTCTCCACCTTGGTTTTCTAAGAATTCCTTGAATTTCTCAAGTGCTTTGCCGTTTTTCATCACTTCAATCAGCTTTTCTCTTGCTTCATCAAGTGTGTCTGCTTTTTTCGCAAGAACGACCATTTGACTTCCTAATGTGAGCACAAGCTCGTTTAAGTCTTCAGGACCTTCGCCTCGAAGCGTATCAATTGCTTCTTTCACTTCAAGGGAATTTCCAATCGCTAATCCTAGCGGCTGAGACATGTCAGAGATGACCGCCATCGTTTGTCTGCCAACGTTGTTTCCGATGCGCACCATGGCTTTTGCAAGCTTCTCTGAGTCTTCTGGTGTTTTCATGAAAGCACCTGCGCCTGTTTTCACATCAAGTACAATCGCATCTGCACCAGCAGCAATTTTCTTACTCATAATGGAGCTTGCAATAAGCGGAATTGAGTTAACAGTTCCTGTCACATCACGAAGAGCATACAGCTTTTTATCAGCTGGTGTCAGGTTGCCTGATTGACCAATAACCGCTACTTTATGACGGTTCACGAGCTCGATGAATTCGTCTTTTGTAATTTCTACATGGAAGCCTTTGACCGCTTCAAGCTTGTCCACTGTACCGCCTGTATGCCCAAGGCCGCGCCCAGACATTTTCGCAACAGGTACATCTAGTGCCGCAACAAGAGGAGCGAGTACAAGCGTAGTTGTATCACCTACACCACCTGTTGAGTGCTTGTCTACTTTAATACCCTCAATAGCAGACAGGTCAATTGTATCTCCTGAGTTCGCCATAGCGAGTGTTAAGTCTGCACGTTCTTGATCCGTCATATCTTGGAAGAAAATTGCCATAGCCAAGGCACTTGCTTGGTAGTCAGGAATTGTTCCGTCCGTATAACCTTTGACAAAGAAAGAAATTTCCTCTGAAGATAATTCTTTTCCGTCACGTTTTTTCGCAATGATATCTACCATTCTCATTGTTTTCACCATTCCTTTTTTAAAATTAGAAAATTAAACCAACAACGCCTGCTGTTAAGAAGCTGACAAGAGTTGCACCGAATAACAGCTTTAATCCAAAGCGTGCGACAACGTTCCCTTGCTTTTCGTTTAAGCCTTTGACTGCTCCTGCAATGATACCGATAGAAGAGAAGTTAGCGAATGATACAAGGAATACAGAAATGATCGCTTCTGTACGAGCACTGAATTGGAAAGCATCACCGGATAGAATTTGCATTGCCACAAATTCGTTAGATACCATTTTGGTCGCCATAATGCTTCCTGCTTGTACCGCTTCGCTCCAAGGAACACCAACAATGAACGCAAATGGAGCAAAGACATATCCAAGTACATCTTGGAAAGAAACACCGATGGCAGCTGTAAAGATACCGTTAATCATCGCAATTAATGCAACGAATCCAATCAACATTGCAGCAACAACAATCGCTACTTTGAAACCATCCATAATATATTCGCCAAGCATTTCGAAGAAGGATTGTCGTTCTTCCTCAACGACTTCAAGCATGTCTTCGTCCTTAGACACTTCATATGGATTGATGATCGATGCGATAATAAATCCACCAAATAGGTTCAGCACAAGTGCTGTAACCACGTACTCTGGTTTAATCATTTGCATGTACGCACCAACAATCGACATCGATACTGTCGACATTGCAGATGCACATAATGTATAAAGACGCTGCTGTGGTAATAATCCAAGTTGTTTCTTAATAGAAATAAAGACTTCTGATTGACCTAAAATCGCAGACGCTACTGCGTTGTAAGATTCTAGTTTTCCCATACCGTTTACTTTACTAAGCAAATATCCGATTCCACGTACGATAAGCGGAAGAATACGCCAATGCTGCAGGATACCGATTAACGCTGAGATAAAAACGATCGGCAGTAAAACATTGATGAAGAACGTAGACGCTTTATCATTCATTAACCCGCCAAATACAAAGTTGATTCCTTCGCCGGCATAGCCTAGAAGCATTTGGAATCCTTTTGCAAAGCCTCCGACTAGGAAGTTTCCAACACCTGTATTGAGCAGAATATAACCTAAAATAAATTGCAGTACAATCATGACAATTACTGGACGGAATTTCACTCGTTTTTTCCCATTACTAGCCAGCCATGCAATGGCCAGAATCACTAGCAAACCGATGATACCAATCACGTATTTCATGTTTTTCCTCCTTGAATGAATTCGTTTACATTAATGCGCTTGTATGGAACAAACCCTATTTCGTAAACAAAACGCGGAAGAAATTCCCAGAAGAGAGGTCCTTCCGCATATGACTTTTTCATCATTTATGAGTCATGAATGTTATCCTACCATAGGATCGTATGAATTAATAGTCTTTCGAAGGAGATGATTGATCCCCTTTGATAATGGAAACGCCTGCACTCGCGCCAATACGGGTAGCACCTGCAGCTGTCATTGCCTCAACGTCTTCTTTTGTTCTCACGCCGCCTGATGCTTTCACACCGATGTCAGGTCCTACTGTTTTACGCATTAATGCGATGTCCTCAGCTGTTGCACCGCCTGTACTAAATCCAGTCGATGTTTTCACAAAATCAGCGCCCGCTTTCACTGAAAGCTCACAAGCTTTGACTTTTTCTTCATCAGTAAGTAAACATGTTTCAATGATAACTTTCACTAATGCTTTGCCTTTTGCTGCGTCTACAACTGCACGAATATCTTGTTCAACCACATCATATTCGCCGTCTTTCAATGCGGCAACATTGATGACCATGTCCACTTCTGTTGCACCGTTTTCAATCGCATCCTTTGTTTCGAATGCTTTCACCGCTGTTGTGTTTGCGCCTAACGGGAAACCGATGACTGTACATACATCAACACCTGTTCCTGCTAGTTCTTTCGACGCAAGAGATACCCAAGTTGGGTTCACGCAAACAGATGCAAATTGATGAGTCTTTGCTTCTTCAAGTAACTGCATAATTGCAGCTCTAGATGTATCTGGTTTTAGTGCTGTATGATCAATGAGCTTTGCTATCGTCATGCTTCACACTTCCTTTTAATTATGATACTTTCATCATATATGACGGATGAACAATTGTAAACATGGTTATGAAATTTTGTTCATCTATTTTGTGACATTTAAAAGAGCCCTCGCTGTGTGCTGATCGATGATCAATACATTCGCATATTTTCCTCTTAGTGCGCCGTGTATAGAAGCCACCTTTCGATGACCGCCAGCGACAAGAATGGATCGTTCTTTTTTCCTTAAATCATCTAGCTCCACACCAATTGTGCGATTGTTAATGGCTTTACTGCAAATGCGTCCATCTTGATCATAAAAACGCGAGCAAATGTCTCCGACACTGGATGCCTTGAGGAGCGCTTTTTCTTCTTCACGGAAATAACCTAGTCTGAACAAAAGTGCCTCATCTCTTACCGTTCCAACAGTAAACACAGCGATATTTGCCTGCTTGCCCATTTCAATAATTCGCTGAATATGTCTGTCCTGCTCCACCATTTCCTTGACAGCAGCACTATCAAATACAACAGGAAGCGGCAAATAGCGCGGTGCTGTTTGAAAGGCCTCCGCAAACAACTGAATGGTTTCCGCAGAATATGTATTCACATGAGAATGGCTGATTCCGCCCTTGAGCTGGACAACCTCTACACCTTTTACCTGTTTAGGTTGCATCTTTTGTGCAATTTGATACATAGTCGTTCCCCAGCTCACGCCAACGATATCACCGTCTTTCACCGTTTCTTGCAAGTAATCTGCACCAAATCGGCTCAAATAATCGGTGATGGTTGGATAGTCGTCCTTTGGCGAAAACACCACATGAGCTTCGAGTAGGTCATATTTTTCCTTGAGCAATGAAGAAAGCTCGTTTAAATCCTCGAACGGATCCATCACCGTAATTTGGACGTATCCCTTTTCTTTCGCATATTGAAGCAGCCGAGATACAGTCGGTCTCGACAAGTTGAGCTGCTTGGCAATTTCCTGCTGGCTGTAATCAGACAAATAGTAAAGCCTTGCCGCTTCAATACTCAGCTGTTGTTTCTCTCGATCCATTCATACGCCCCCTTTTTTCTTCTATCATAACAAATTGTTCACCTCTTCATGCACAATTGTTCATTTGAAGAAAACGGTATACGTTGCATGAAAGGTCTCATTCATTTCTAACGTTTGAATGCCAAACTTCTCTTTATACTCCCCATTCGTCCCTTCCATATCGGCGATGCCATACCACGGCTCAATACAAACAAAAGGAGCCATCGTTCCTTTTTCTTGATCATAAGGCGACCAAATGCCCACGAACGGAAAACCAGTGAGATCGACCTCAACTCCGTGACCTGCCCTAGAAGTCAAAGACACTCGATTGATATGGCTAAAGATCATCGCATCATGCTGAAAAAGCTCTGGCCGAAGCTGGATCGGCTCAATCTCAATGCCTTTTCCTTTCTCTCTGACAAGTGAATTCCGCAGTTCATATTGCACAGGGAGATGTTCAGTCGAAGGTGTCAATGTGAGTGAATAATCTACTGCTTGCTCACCTTCAACAAGAGGAACACGAAATGCTGGGTGCCCTCCAATGGAGAAATACATCGTATCATCTCCGTCATGATCAATTTCCCAGGAAATCTTCAGTCCATTTTCCAATAGTTCATAACGAATACGTGCTGTAAATTCATACGGGTATTGCTTCACGTGCCGGCCTCTTGATTCATATTGAAAGGCCACCGTATGCGCCGTTTCTTCATATAAATCAAAATTGACATCACGCAAAAATCCATGCTGCGTGAGCTCGAAGGTTTGATCGTCAATCTTGTATTGATCATTCATTAATCGCCCAACAATCGGAAACAAGACAGGCGACACCCTGCCCCAATAAGCTGGATCACCAGACCACATATAGTGACGCCCGCTTTTCTTGTCAAGCACCTCCCTGACTTCCGCTCCCTTTTCATGAATCTGAACCAATAACTGATCATTTTCGATCGTTCTCATTCAACACATCCCCTTTCCTTCTTCTTTTATTATGACAGGGATTTTGGTTTTGAGTATCAAATTCGACATCTCTTCACCCACCAATTCTTTTTTCGTATGAAAAAAATTTAAAAAAAGACAGAAATTCGCCAACAAAATGTAATGCTGATTCGTCTAATCTTATATAAAATAAAAGAATCGTTGCTCTTTTGAATGAACAACAAAAAGAAGCGTTTGACATTGATGGGGGATTCATTTTCATGAACAGCAAGGAAAATCGTTTTCGTTATATTTTAGGATTAGATGGACTAAGAGCCGTTGCTGTATTGGCAGTCATTGCTTATCACTTACATATCGGACCCGCAAGCGGCGGGTTTCTTGGCGTTGATTTATTTTTTGTCATTTCTGGTTACTTGATTACAACGATCTTGTTACATAAGCAGGATTTAGGCTATCAAGAGCTTTTGCCATTTTGGATGGGACGGATCAGGAGGCTTCTTCCAGCTGCTTACATCATGATTTTTATTACCGTCAGCTGGTGCGCGATTGCTGGTTCAAACGCATTATTGTCCATTCGTGGCGATGCCATATCGTCCTTTTTTTATGTCAGTAACTGGTGGTATATTTTTCACGAGCTTTCATATTTTGATAGCTTCAATGCCCTATCTCCACTGAAAAATTTGTGGTCTTTGGCAATTGAAGAGCAATTTTATATCATTTGGCCGGTCCTGTTGATTGCAGGGCTGAAATGGGTAAAAAACAGATCTCACCTGCCTATGATCACCTTTGGCCTAGCACTTGTCTCCGCCCTATGGATGGCCATTCTTTATTCACCAGATACCGATCCAAGCAGGGTTTATTATGGAACAGATACTCGTGCATTTGCGCTCCTGATTGGGTGCAGTCTGGCATTTGTGTGGCCTATGCAAAGACTATCCAGCAAGAAATTACTTCCTGTTGGCAGACGTATTTTACATATTGCCGGGTTCGGTTCGTTTGCGATTTTCCTACTTTGTATTTATGCAGTGGACGATTTCGATGCCTTTCTCTATCAGGGCGGCATGCTTTTATTCTGTCTGAATGCGGCCATCTTAATTGCGTGCGTCTGCCACCCTGCAAGTCTTATCGGGAAATGGCTGTCCTTTCAGCCGCTCGTCTGGCTTGGTAAGCGGTCTTATGGTATTTACCTATGGCATTATCCCATTATCGTACTGACCACACCGGTCATTGAAATTGGACAGCCTTCCATCGCGCGTGTCACATTGCAGCTCATCGCCATTTTACTAGTTGCTGAGGCTTCCTATCGCTTCATCGAACAGCCAATCCGCCAGCATGGCTTCAGACAATATTTTGCCTCTTGGTCTATTTGGAAAAAAGGCATCAAACAATGGTCTACATCTAATAAGGTGTTCCTGGGAATCACCGCAGCTCTTTTGATCTTATTTATCATTGGCATGTCTAACTCGTCCACTTCCTCCCCACATGTGAAGGAAGTGACGCAAATTAAGACAGCACCGAAAAAAACAGCCGAACCTTCTGAATCAAAAGCGAAAAAAAAGAAAGAAAAGCACAAGAAAAAAGCAGCTGATCAAAAACAATTTCACCAAATTCTTGCCATTGGTGATTCTGTCATGTTAGACATTGCGCCGAATCTTGAAAAAGCATATAAACAGATCACCATCGATGGGAAAGTTGGCAGACAGATGAACGAAGCCATCAGCATCGCCCCTCAATACAAATCATTTAATCAATCTGATGCCGCTGTTATCATTGAACTTGGCACAAATGGTTATTTTACTGAGGACACGTTGAAAGCATTCATTCAAAACTTTTCAAAGGCACATATTTTCCTAGTGAACACGAGGGTCCCGAGGTCATGGGAAAATGATGTGAATGCGGTAATTCAGCGAGTGGCCGATCAAGATCAAAATGTCACCTTGGTTGATTGGCATTCAGCTGCTAGTGGACAGCCATCCTATTTCCAGCCCGATGGTGTCCATCTTTCAAAAAAAGGTTCTGACACATTGACACAGCTCATCACAGCGAGCATCAAGAAAAAAGGGGATGTGTCGACATCATCATAAAAAAACAAGCATCCAGCTTGTCAATGTGAAGAAATTTGTGCAGGTGCTCTACTATGAAGCAAAACGTATTTTTATGGAAGATGAAAAAAGACATGCTCTCCCATGATGGGGCGTCATGTCTTTTTTTGTGATGGGGCACGGAGCTGCATTATGTTTTACTTTTAAAGGACCAAACTATTACAGGTATGAGAAATAAAGATAAAATTCCTCCGCTTAAAGATAATGTAGCATAACTCGTATTCGCAGCTACCATTCCTGAAAGAGCACCGCCAGCAGCACCTGCTAACGCAATAAAAACATCGAGTGTTCCTTGGGTTTTGGCCCGGGTTGATGGTTCTGCAGAATCAACTATTTGAGCAGTACCACTAATTAAACCAAAGTTCCATCCCAATCCAAGTAAAGACAGAGCAATGATTAATAGAATCATTGAATCACTTGGTGCGAATGCTGCTATTAAGCCAGCAAGTAACAATGTTATGCCCGACGCTATGCTCATAGTTGTTCGTCCTAATTTATCTACAAGTATCCCCGTGATAGGTGAAGGAAGATACATTGCACCTATATGAAAACCAATAACAATTCCCACTTCGGCTAATCCATAACCATGATGCTGCATATGTACAGGTGTCATGGTCATGAGTGCAACCATGACAATTTGAGTTAAGATCATAACCGTGGCACCTACTGTAATCCCTTTTTTATCTATTGTTTTATCAACAGCATCTGGTTGATTTCCATGCTCATGTTTTGCTTTGTACGCTGCTATTCTTTGAGCAATAACTAACGGATCAGGACGCAGCAGAATAAAAAGGACAAGACCTGCTACAATAAATGCTGCGGCTGATAAAATAAAGGGACCCGCAAGTGATGGAACACCAATTGATACGGCGAATTTACCCATCATTTCAACTAAATTCGGACCTGCTACAGCCCCAAATGTTGTCATGACCATTGTCATACTAATGGCCGTTGCACGCTGTTTAGAGTTCGCTAAGTCAGTCCCAGCATAACGAGCTTGTAAATTTGTAGATGTTCCCGCACCGTAAATGAAGAGCGATGCAAATAATAAAATGACACTATTCATCATAGCTGCAATCACAACGCCAATTGCTCCGATCCCTCCAACAACAAAACCTGTCGATAAACCGATGCGTCGTCCATAACGTTGTGAAAGTTTTCCTACAATGAAAGCTGCCAAAGCCGACCCCAAAGTAAATAAAGCCATTGGAACTCCTGCATAGGCTTCAGTTCCAAGCATTTGTTGAGCTAAAAGGGCACCTACCGTAATCCCTGCGGCTAGTCCAGCCCCTCCAAATATTTGCGATAGACTAACAACGAACAATACTCGTTTATATAATTTTTTCAATTTTTGGGGTGAATCTATATAATTCTTAATGATATCTTGTTCTGTATTTAACACTTGTAAACACCCACTTGAAATTTATTTGCAAAACGTAACCTTTTTATCAAACCCGTCTACAACCCTCCATTTGAATCACCCTATGTTCGTATTCTTTTATGCCGTTAAAAGGCTGGCTTTCAGCGCTAACACACGCTTTCCCTTCGTTTTTTGATCCACCAACGCAAATTCTCCATTCTCATACGCTAATGAAAATAATTGTTCGATATGAAACACACCTGTCTGAAACCGCCTGCTCAATAAATGTAGTGCTGCAGCAGAGGCGACTTGAGCTGTGGCTTGAGACTCATCATGCCCTTTTATCCCAAGCGCTGCTTGATGAATCTTGTTCCTCTCCATTCCTGTCGCCTCCACTTTCACTGCATATTGATCTGTTCCCATTTTAGCCGATTGTATCATGGAAATGGCTCTTTCCTTGATTTTCGGAACAGTGAGAAGTGACGTCATTCCAAGACTCCTTGTGAAAGCAAATGCCCGCGTTGCCGCGCGAGAATCAAAACAAAGCCTTGTCGTCACAGAAGGCACGCTGAGTGTCAAAGGCAATGTCTGCTGATCAGAGAAGGGGAACTGATAGGCTTTCCTCTTTCCAAGTTTCACCCCAAAATCTATACGCTTGCCTCCAGTAAAGCTTTTGACTCTTTTACGTTGATGATGCTCAGTAAGCACATAGTCAGTATGGACATTGTCAAGCGTCCATTCAATGGCGGCTTTTCCATGCTGATCACCCAATCCAAGCATAATCCCTATATCTATTTGATTCACTGATGAGAGCATAGATGATGCTTTCGCTGCCAATAAATTCGTAAGGCCAGGCGCAAGCCCAACACTGAGTAAAGCCGTTGCACCGATGTACTGCTGATCCAGCTTTGCCACCTGTTCCATGTACGCCCCTTTCGCAGAGATATCTATATAATCAATACCTGACCGCAGAACTGTTTCAGCAAATGACGTGTCTTCTTGATCGAGACACATGATCACCAGCTTTGTGTGATCCACCCAGTCCGAAAATAACGGCTCACTGACATCAAGTTGATAGGGAAGAACCTTCCCTTTTGTCTGGCGTGAAAATTTCTCTGCCTTCTCATAGCTTCTGCCTGCTGCAACAATTTGACCGGGATACACTTCACTTAGCTGAAGACATATTTGCTGTCCAACATGTCCATAGCCGCCTATCACCATCACCTGTGTTCTCATTTCTCATCCGCCTCTCTACGATTCCGTTTGCAAACAAGCCCTTTGATCATTCCTGCCTGAAAATAAGGTCTGATGTCTTCAAATCCTGCTTTGATTAATTGCGCTTTTATTTCTTCCTCGGGAACAGGGTGTGTCATCTGTCTCAGCCTGTTTTTAAAGGACGTAAACACCTCTTTTTGTAGGCCTTGCCGCTGCATGAAAAGAGAAAGCATGTGAAGCTCCTGTTGAAATGCATGGGACTTCATCTCGCCTTGTATAAATGCCAACATAAACGGTGCTTCTGGTTGAAGCCTGCGGGCAACCTCGTCTAAAAAGAGCTGGCGCTTTTCTATAAAATGAATGACAAGCAAGCTCACTGCTGCATCGTAAACAGGTTCAGCTGAAACCTTATCTAATGAGGCCTCATGCCATGTGACACGCGCCTCCATTTCTAGCTGTGCAACTCGTTGTTTCGCCATGTCCAGCATAGAAGGTGAAGGATCGACCCCTGTGATGAGCCAGTCTTCTTTTCTTTGTAACATGTTGATGATCTCTTCGCCCCCACCCGCTCCGACAGTTAGAATACGAGACCCCGCTTTCTTTAATTCAGTTTCTAATACATCTACTGTTAACTCATGCAAAAGGTGATAGCCGGGTACTTTATGTGAAATCGTCGCTGCATATGACTCAGCAACTGGATCGTGCCAATGCTGGTTTTCTTTCATGTCCTTCTCCTCCAGTTCCTTTCCGCTTTCCATCGTTTCCTGTACACTAACGATATGACATCTTTATTGTAAAAAGAGACACCAGAAAACACGATCCCTAAAAGTGGGGATTTTTGAGGAGGAGATCATGTGACCAATCCAGCCACTCATTTTCAGCAGCTGAGACAACACATTCGGGACGAACTTGCTGCCGTCCTTGATTTTGATGCCGCCTGTATCACGACCATTGATCCAGCCACTCTCCTCTCGACAGGTTCCTTCACAGATGAACCGATTGAAGAAATTCATGACCAGCTGTTTCAAAATGAGTTTTTAAAAAGGGACGTACATCAGCATGAGTTTCTAGCCAAAGGTCCTGTTCATGCTGCGAGCCTAGTCCAAAGCGGAGAATACCTTAGCAGTGAGCGCTACCAAAATATTTTGTTACCTAAAGGATGGTCTGATGAATTGCGGGCAGCTCTTGTGATTCAAGGGGAATGCTGGGGGATGGCCAGCCTCTATCGTCTAAAGGACAAGGAACCTTTTCAAGAAAATGATATCCAAGCGGTCATCGAACAAACGCCCAGACTCGCAGCCAAGCTAAGAGATGAACTTTTCAAGAAAAGAGATACTGAAGAAGACGCGGCGGCGGAGCAACAAGGATTCCTTATTCTTTCGCACGACTACAAGCTTCTTTATGGAAATGAGACAGGTCTTCATTGGCTTCAGACGTTTCAAGTCTTTGAACAAATCCATGACAAGGCGATCATGCCACGCCCGTTTAGAGCATTAGGGGCAAAACTTTTATACGGCGGTATTGAGCAAACAACGGCAAGCATGACGAGATTGCCTACGGGGTTGTTCCTCTCCCTTCAAGCCTTTCGATTAGCGCAGGCAGACACACAGGAGGAGGCTGTCATGATTCACATCAAACGAGCCCAAACAAATGATATTCTTCCTTATGCGGCGAAAACGTACAGACTGACAGAAAGAGAAATGAACGTCCTCGACTGCTTATTAAAGGGCCAGTCGACAAAGGAAATTGCGAGCACGTTATTTATTTCACCCCATACCGTTCATGATCATGTGAAAGCGATGCTGCAAAAGACGAATTTAAGTAGCAGACGTATGCTTGTTTACTTTTTCTCCAATATATAAAAAAGCGGCTACCGCACTGGTAGACCGCTCTCTCTTTTTATTTTCCTAAAACCAGCTCATGCAGCACATGTGCTACTCCGGCTTCATTATTAGATTTTGTTACAACATCTGCAACAGCTTTGACATCATCAATGGCATTTCCCATAGCGACGCCGCAGCCTGCAAACTCTACCATTGATATGTCGTTCCCGTTGTCACCAATGGCCATGACTTCTTCACGAGAAATTCCCAGCTCCTTCGCTAGAAGCTTCACAGCATTTCCCTTACTCACATCAGGATGCAGGATTTCAAGGAAGAAATCTGTACTTTTCACCATCATATACTTTTCCTTCACTTCAGACGGGATGGCTTGTATCGTTTTTTCCAACCGTTCTGGCTGATCAATATACATCATCTTCGGAAGTCTCATCGATGAATCTGCCTCTTCAACAGGCATATATTTAAGCGGCAGTTTTGTTAAATAGGCTTCATGCACTGTGTATTCACTAATATCGCGATTCGGTGTGTACAAATTGGCTGAATCGAAATAATGCATCGGTGTATCCAGCTGACGGCTCAATTCATATAAAGAAGTTAAGTCATCATAGGATAATGTCAGCTCTGACACCACTTCATTTGTATGGCTGTTTTGAACAAGTGCTCCATTATAGGCGATCACATAATCTCCCTCTTGATCAAGCTGAAGATCAGCTAAATAGCGATTTACCCCGCCAATTGGCCGGCCTGTACATAAAACAATTTTAATTCCTTCTGCCTTTGCCTGTTGAATGGCTTCAAACACTTCATCCGGCACCATATGTTGATCATTTAATAACGTACCATCCATATCAATTGCGACTAATTTATACATTCACTGGTCCCCTTTTCTCAGCAAAAACGTGCTGTCACTATTTTGAGCCACCATTCCCATGATGACAGGTTATTTCATTACT
The DNA here is from genome assembly GCF_057592095.1 of Bacillus sp. SRI_025. Classification (NCBI taxonomy): domain Bacteria; kingdom Bacillati; phylum Bacillota; class Bacilli; order Caryophanales; family Bacillaceae; genus Bacillus; species Bacillus sp. SRI_025. The sequence continues at coordinate 774,695 of NZ_JBYEGB010000001.1, forward strand.
ATTTACCTATTTTAGCCTATCGTTTTTTCTTCACGCTGTCTACTTGTTCACATATGTAACAAATATCACATGAGTCTACTCTATTATAACGTATTCTATTCATCGTGCTGATCCCCCATTTACAACAAGTAAAATAGAACAATTGTTTACCACTATAGAATGTTTTGAAACTAGCAAATCTAATTGTATGATGGATAGCAAAGAAAGGAGGTGCAGGGAATGATTACGTTTACGAGAGGTAAATTGTCAAAAATGTCTGGAGTACATATTGAAACCATTCGTTTTTACGAAAATGAAGGAGTGCTCCCAGAGCCCAAAAGAGCGCATAACGGCTATCGTCTATATGATAAAAAATATGTACTCATGCTATCATTTATCACCGAAGCGAGAAAGCTAGATTTTTCCCTTAAAGAAATTCGTGAAATTATCAAATCACTTTTCGAAAAACAGTCAAAAACAGAAGCTGAACAGCTGCTCGAGCAAAAAGTCGAAGATATTCAACACTCTATTCTAGAGTTAAAAAAAAGGAAGGCAGCTATTCAATTGTTAACAAAGCAAACATTAGCAAACATCAGCTGATTGTAAGGGCTGCCAAAGGTGTGCCGGTCTTGGTCACTGGCACACCTTCGCTCAGGTATCTCATTACACGTCCAATGAAAACATCGGTTATACTAGAGACAGCTTAAACGAGTGGAAGGGGTTTTGGAGAATGAACATCGCAACCATTGGAACAGGTATCATTGTGGAAGGCTTCCTGCAAGCGATTGACCAGCTCGAAGGTGCTTCTTGTCGCGCTGTCTATTCAAGAAAGGAAGAAACGGCAAAGAAGCTTGCAGACCAATTTGGGGTGCAGACAACTTATACGGATCTAACCGCTATGCTAGAAGATCCTCATGTAGAAGCCGTTTATATCGCGTCACCGAATCGTTTACATAGCGAGCATGCAACGGCTGCATTGAAACACGGAAAACATGTGATATGCGAAAAGCCTTTCACCTCAAATGTTAAAGAGCTGGAAGCCTTAATCGCTCTCGCAAAGGAAAAGCAGCTTCTCCTATTTGAAGCCATTACGACCGTTCATATGCCAAACTATCATTTAATCAAAAAGCATCTTCATCAATTAGGTAAAATCAAACTGGTACAATGCAACTATAGTCAATATTCAAGCAAATATAATCAGCTGCTAGCCGGCGAAACGCCAAATGTCTTTAACCCTGCGTTCTCTGGAGGAGCGCTGATGGATATTAATATCTATAATGTCCATTTCATCATGAACCTCTTTGGATCACCAGAGCAGGTCCGATATCAGGCAAACCGCCATCCAAACGGTATTGACACATCTGGTGTTTTGACGTTCACTTACAATGATTTTATTGCGACAAGTGTGGGCAGTAAGGATACAAGCAGCATGAACTTTGCATTGATTCAAGGAGAAAAAGGCTTCATTCATGTGAAAAATGGGGCGAATGGATGTGAGGAAGTGCTGCTGCATGTTGATGACAGGGTCGTCTCACTCAATGCACAAACGAATCCAAACCGTCTGTTTTATGAGGCTGAAGCTTTCCAGCATATTATTGAAACAGAAAATCACGAACAATGCTATGCATGGCTTGATGAAAGTCTCTCCGTGATGAAAGTCCTTGACGCTGCAAGAAAAGATGCAGGTATTGTTTTCCCAGCAGATCAATTTTAATGAAAAAACCGCCTTCGACGAGAGGGCGGTTTTTGACGATTAAATACTCTTTGAATACGCCACAAGACGCTGAGACATGTGATTCACTTCATCGACTGCAGCGTTCACCTGCTCTGTTAAAGCAGCCTGAGTTTGCGTAAGAGCTGTCATATTCGAGATATTTTCAAGAATTTCATCAATTTGTGTTTTCATATCCGTTAAACTAGATTCGATATTTTCCGTTGCATTGGCACTATGCAGCGCCAGCTTTCGTACTTCATCTGCAACGACAGAGAATCCGCGGCCTTGTTCACCAGCTCTAGCTGCTTCAATCGCAGCATTTAGACCAAGCAGGTTCGTTTGGTTCGCCACTTCTTTGATTAAGTCAGAAATATTTTTCGTCTCATCTGCACTATTTTTTGCTAAGTGGGCGGCAGACGTTGACTGCTCTTGAGCAACAGCAAGCTCCTGTGCTTGATTTGTCACAGAGCTAATGCCCGATACCATCTCGCTAATAGAACTTGAAAGCTGTTCTACTTGTGAAGCCATTTCATCCGCTGTTTTCTCTTTGTTTTTTTCTAACGTGATGTCACGAATAGTTCCTGCCACACGAAGAGGAACACCTTTTTCATCACGAATGGTTTCACCACCCGCATGATACCAGCGGTACTCACCATTTTTACTCTGTAATCTGTAATCAATGTCGAATGGTGTACGGCCAGAGTGGTCATTTAAATGATCTGCAAAAGCTTGGAGTGCCATTTCTTGATCCTCAGGATGCAGACGATCGCTCCAGCTGCTCAGAACATTCGGGAAATCTTTTTCATCCTTAAAGCCAAGAGTTGATCTGAACTGCGGAGACCACCAGAATTCGTTATTTGGATTGACTGGATCACCGGCCTCTACCACCATGTCCCAAGGAGCTTCAACAAGCGCACGGTTGATTAAGTCATATCTTGTGACGAATGCTTGCAGCTCTTCTTCTTTCAATTTCTGATCATGAATATCAAAAAGAGCTCCCGCCACACGAAGAGGGACACCATTTCGATCACGAACGGTCGTTCCAGTTGCTTTGAACCAGCGATAATCTCCGTTTTTTAACTTTAAGCGATATTCGATATCATACGGCGTACGCCCCGAATGGTCCAATAAATGCGAAGCAAATGCATCTAATGTATATTCTTGTTCATCCGGATGAATTCGAGATGCCCAGCTGTCTAATAGATTTGGAAAATCGTGCTCATTTTGAAAGCCGAGCATTTTGCGGAATTCATCCGTCCATGTAAATTCATTTTTTGGATTGACCGGGTCTCCAGCGATGACGACCATATCCCATAAGCCAACTTTAATGGCTTTTGTCACTAATTCCACCCTCATTTGAATATTTTCATTTGCTTCTTGCATCTTTTGCAAAGCTTCATTAATTTGCGCTACCGCTTCTATCGTTTGGCTTGAAGAGAATGCAGCAGTGTCTAGTCTTGCTGAAAGGTCTCCTTTTTCGATTTTTTCTATTAATTGGCTGCTTTCACTCAGAAGGATTCCAGCCGATGAATCATTTCCTTTTCTCTTAAACATCTTTCATAACTCCTTTCAACTCTAACGTTTTTGAAATATTTTACAGTTATAAATAATTCTTTATTAGGACTTTAGTAATACAAATGATATATCGACAAAAACTGAAAATTGTTTATGTCATAAATAAGGCAAATCTTCATTTATTTGAAGTTTCATTTTTAGAATATGGATGAAATAAGGTAATTATGGATATAAATATATGTTTTGATAGAATCAACCGCTGTTTTTGTCTGAAAAATCTCTTTTTTTATATTGACACTGACGTCCTGAAAAAAGAAAATGGAACATAAGCATTTTTAAAAAAGGAGAACGTCATGAGCGCGAATCAGGAGCAACAAGAATTAAAAAAGCTTTTATCACCGCGTCACATTCGCATGATTGCGATGGGCGGGGTCATTGGTACAGGAATCTTTAAAGGTAGTGCCGATACAATTGGTTTAGCAGGTCCTGGGGTGATCTTTTCCTATGTATTTGCCGGATTGCTGCTCCTCATTGTGATGGCAGCATTAGCCGAAATGGCCATTGTGTACCCGGGAAATAATCTACGCGACCTTATACAAATTGCGCTTGGTCAACGTTTTTCATTTGTCGTCGGCTGGGTTTACTGTTTTATGTGGCTCACTGTATGTGTCATTGAGATTATTGCAGCTGGCAGTCTGCTTCAATACTGGCTGCCGAACGTACCGCTATGGTCACTATGTTTACTTTGCTCACTCTTAGTCATCGGAATTAACTTAAATAATGTAAAATACTTTGGTGAAATTGAATTTTGGTTCGCTGGAATGAAGATTTTCGTTATTATTGTCTTTATTATTCTCGGTGCAGCATTATTATTTGGGATCATTCCAAACGAACAAAGCACACCAGCGCTTACCAACTATCAAAACTTCGTCCCGAACGGATGGGGTGCGATCTTTGCATCACTTTTAGTGGTTATTTTCTCTTATGGAGGCTCTGAATTGATCGGGCTGACCATTACTGAAACAAAGGATGCGGAGAAGGTCTTGCCTGGAGTAGTCAAAAGTATGATGTGGCGGATTATCTTATTTTACACATTGCCGATTTTGATCATCTGCGGACTCATTCCTTGGAATCAAATTGACCCAAATAACAGTCCTTTTGTCCAAGTCTTCTCTGCTGCTGGTATGCAAGGCGCCTCTCACTTCATTAATTTCGTCTTGATTACAGCCGTTCTATCTGCGGCCAATTCTGGAATTTATGGAACGACGAGAATGATTCATTCTCTTTCTAAATCAGATGGCGGTCCGAAAAAGCTGGCACAGGTCAACAAAAGAGGCGTACCCATTTTGAGTTTATGGGTGACCGTTCTATTTCTTCTCATTGGAACATTCTTTGCTTACTTATATCCGGACCAAATTTTCAGCTATATGCTGGCTATTCCTGGTTTTGCGGTTTCACTCATTTGGATCAGCATTTGTATGGCACATCTAAAGCTGCGTCCAAAATATCCACAGGAGCCGTATTTCAAAGTGTGGCTGTTTCCGTATTTGACTTTATTTGCAGGTCTTGTACTCAGCTTGAGCTTTGTTTTGTTCCTATTCAGACAAGAAAACCTGCCTAGCTCCATTATTAGCATCGGCTTCTTAGTCGCTGCCATCATCGCTTCATTCTTAATGAAAAAGAAGGCTTAAACGCCAAAACCCGCCGAAATGGCGGGTTTTTTCATGAGCTGCTATCTTCTGTAACTTCAAAATCAACCGACGCTTTTGGAATGCCGTTGATGATAATCGTTAAAGTATGGATTCCCTCATAGTGCTTTCTAGTCGTCATATTTTGAAAGGACTGTGACCTGACGAATTCTCTATGTAACGCTGCACTTGTTTCAAACTCTGTGATTTTAAATACCTTTTGATTGCGGGTACCCCGAGCTTTGACATAGTCTATGGCATACTCTACACGCAGCTTTAGTGACTTAGCAGCTTGAAGTGTAAATTGAAAGGTCATTTTCTCTCCAATACGAATTGGATTTTGCACTACCTTCAAATCCGTTACTTGAACAGATGGATCGTCCCCATAACCAAACAAAGCCATGATATCTGGATCGCCTTTTTTTAGTAAGGTACGGGATGCATGTTTGATGATCCAATTCGTATGTTCATTCGTTCCATACCAGCTTTTAGCCGTCTTCTTCATCAGATCAGGCTGTATCGCAGAAATGTCATTTAAGTGGTTCGCTACACTTTTTTGCACATAGCGCGCTGGGTCCGACTTCAAGTTTTCTAATATAGGCAGCGTAACCGAAGGATTCTTTTTAAGTGCAGGAACAGTTAATCCCCATGGCAAACGTGGTCTGCATCCTTCACTAGCAAGCCGCCGAATATGCTCATTTTGATTCTGTGACCATACGAGCATTTGCGCCAGCATTTTGTCTTGATCCTGAATTAGAAAAGGCCGAACAGCAAATTCAGAAGTGGAAAAGGGCGTAAAGAATTCGAGCGCCTTGATCGAGATATCCCAATGTGTTAGACCGTACGTTTCGACGTAGTCTGGAAATACAAGCGCACTAAGTCCTGAAAAATGCGGGGCTGTCTGACGCAGCACCTCAATTGCCTGCTTATAATCCTTAGGCAAACAGGCATGCATTGATTCAGTGACTCTTCTCATTCTGCCTTTTAACTCCAGCTGCTGCCAATCCTTTTGAAACACAAGCCGTTGGAATTCCTCAGCATTAAATCCAGTCGACGCTTGTGCAAGTTTGTCGGCTAATTCTGCAATAAATAATTCATGATAAACGTGTTTTAATGGTTCAATCTTGTCCGCCTCCCACATCTCAATATCTTCATTTTACCCCAATCTGAAAAAGGTGGTATGGCTAAAAGCAAAAACAGCCCAATTCCGAAGAATCAGGCTGTTGCGTTTCGCTATATAAACATATTAATGATCATAATAAATGTAATAGCACTAACAGAAATGATCGTCTCCATAGCCGTCCATGTCAAAAACGTTTCTTTAATGGTCATACCAAAATACTCTTTAATCAGCCAAAAACCAGAATCATTGACGTGAGACAAAATCAACGAACCCGCCCCTGTAGCTAACACTAGAAGCTCTCTGCTCACATCCGGCATAGATGCAGCAATCGGTGCGACAATACCAGCTGCGGTCATCATGGAGACCGTAGCAGATCCTGTTGCCACACGAATAACCGCAGCAATCAGCCAGCTAAGCAAAATTGGCGAGATCGGCGAATGTTTGGCTAAATCTGCAATATAATCACCGACACCTGAATCGATGAGCACATTATTGAAAGCCCCGCCTGCTCCAATGACAAGCAGAATGGAAGCGATTGGACCTAAGCACTCATTACTAAAGGAAAGCACCCGGTCACGGCTCATCCCTTGCACAAAGCCAAGACTGAAGAAAGAATACACGGTTGCAATCAGCAGTGCTGTAATTGGATCTCCAATGTACTTGAATATCTGAAACCATAAACTGTCCTCTGGTAAAATAATATCTGCCAGTGTGGCAAGAAGCATTAGAATCACTGGCACCAAAATCGTAAACATCGTATTTGCAAAGCCGGGAAGTTTTCGATCTTCATTGCGTTCAGTAAATTGCTTTCTCAGCAGCTCCGGAACTGGTTTATGAATCCGTTTTCCAATCCACTTTCCATACAGCGGCCCAGCAATAATAGCTGTCGGTAAACCGACAATAATGGAAAAGAAAATGGTTTTCCCCACGTTGGCATGATAGATGCCGACAGCCGCCATGGCAGCTGGATGAGGCGGCACAAGACCATGAACGACAGACAAGCCAGCAATGAGCGAAATCCCAATTGTCACGAGCGAGATGCCCGTTTCAATCGCAATCGTAAACAATAAAGGAATGAGAAGAACGAATCCGACCTGGAAAAAGACAGGTATCCCCACAATAAAGGCAACAAACATCATTGCCCAATGCACATTTTTTGTCCCAAACCGGCCGATTAATGTGTGAGCAATCCTCTCAGCTCCACCTGATTCAGCCATCATTTTCCCAAGCATGGTGCCAAGCGCTAGAACTATGGCCAATAATGATAACGTATTGCCTAACCCCGTTTTAATGGATTGAATGATTTCCTGCAGGTCCATCCCTGTGGCAAAGCCGACTAACATAGAAGTAATAATTAAACTCACAAACGGATTCAACTTAGCAACTGTTATGAGGATGAGTAAAAGGACAATTGCTGCAATCACGATGAATAAAAGCATGCTCTCCCACCTTTTCCCTGATGTTTAATGATTTTGTTTTAATTGCAGCGCACTGATGACATCAAATTCATCCTTCAGTTTGTCATAGAGGCGCTCATATAAGTAAAACAATTCTATGTATGTTTCATTGTTCTCCATATTTGGTTCATGACGGGCAGAGATTCGAATCCAATCTTGAACCTCTTCTATCTCTTCCATATAACCTAAACTATGAAGTGCGAGGACAGCCGCCCCAAGTGCTGATGCCTCGTAGCTTTCTGGGACAAGTACTTCCCTGCCCATTGTATCCGCTAAAATTTGCCGCCACAGCGGAGATCGCGCAAATCCGCCCGACGCCCTGACATCCTTTGCAGAACCGGTTAAATCCCTTAAGGCAACACCGATTGAGAAAACACTCATAATGACGCCTTCTAACACAGCTCTTATAAAATGCTCCCGCTTATGCTGAAGACCGATCCCAAAGAAAGTACCTCTCGCATTTGGATTCCAATAAGGTGCACGTTCACCTGTTAAAAATGGCAGAAACAGCAGCCCCTCTGAGCCGGCTGGAACTTTTTTCGCAATATCAATCATCAGGTCATAAGGATCCACTCCAAGGCGCTTTGCTACCTCCACCTCCGAGGATCCAAATTCATCCTTCAGCCATCTCAGCATGATTCCGCCATTATTCGTCGGTCCTCCAACCACCCAATGCTTATCAGTCAGCGCATAGCAGAACGTTCTTGATTGTTCATCTGTGATTGGTTTGTCCACGACCGTACGGACTGCACCGCTTGTCCCAATCGTGACAGCCACCTCACCTTTTCCAATTGCCCCCACACCTAAATTCGCGAGAACCCCATCATTCGCACCAACCACAAAGGGTGTATCTTCCGCAATACCCATTCGCAGGGCGATCTCTGACTGAAGACCTCTCAGCTGATGCGTCGTCGGAACAAGTTCAGACAATTGATTGGCTTTAATTCCAGTAATACGAAGCGCCTCTTCATCCCATTGAAGCGTTTCCAATCGGAACAGCCCTGTTGCTGAAGCAATTGAATAATCGACCACATACTGGCCAAAGAAATGATAAAGAATATATTCTTTGATGGAAATAAATTTCGCTGCCTTCTTGAAGACATCAGGTGCCATTTCCTTGAACCACCTTATTTTTGAAAGCGGTGACATTGGATGGATCGGTGTACCGGTTCTTTTATACACTTGGAAGCCATCCATGTCCGAAATGATTCGCTTCGCTTGTTCTGCACTTCTGTTATCTGCCCAAATGATACTGTTCGTTAACGCCTTGCCATCCTTATCCATCACAATCAAGGAATGCATCGCTGTACTAATTCCGATGCCTATGAGACGTTTTGCATCAAATGCTGCTTTCGTCAACACACCTCTTACACTTGCAATGACAGCTTCTAATATATGTTCAGGGTCCTGTTCAACCCATGCTGGCTGGGGCTGAATCAGATCGTAAGGAACCGAATGCTTTGCTATCAATTTCCCCTGTGGTCCAAATAGAACCGCCTTTGTACTTGTTGTTCCAATATCCAAACCAATTACCGCCTGGTTTCCCTTCATCTGTATCACGCCCAATCATTGATTTGAAATCATATTTATTGTTTTGATATACCTGTTAAATCCCATTATAGGAATAATTTTTTCGACATTCAACGACTGAAAAGAAAATTTTTTTCACTTAAAAGCTCACAATCGTTACCACAACAGCATTTTTCATTAATAGAAAAATTTATTTTTGAAACCATTACACCCTTTTTTGTGAAATGGTTTCTCTCATTTGTTTTAAATTCGATAAAGTTTCCTGCTGCCTTAAGTGAGCAAGTGCAAAGTATAGTACGTCAATGACAGTGAGCTGAGCAAGTCTTGCAGACATCGCCTCTGTTCGAAAGGCCGTTTCCTGCGTCGATGTATACAATGTAACATCAGCAAGCTGGCTTAATGGAGAGCGCTGATAGCTTGTAATACCGATGGTTTTCGCGCCTTTTTCCTTTGCTGTTTTCATAGCATCGAGTAAATCTTTATTCCGGCCAGAATGAGATATACCGATCACTGTACTGTGCTGGTCGAGAAGACCGGCAGACATCGCTTGAAAATGAGAATCGGTGTGAACAATACAGTTGATGCCTGTCCTCATAAATTTATGAAAAGCGTCTGTTGCAATGAGGCCAGACCCGCCACTCCCATAAAACTCTAAGCGCTTTGCTTCATGAATGAGTTGTATGGCTTTTTCTACATCTTCTGGATTCAACAATTGAAAGCTATCCTTTAATGCGGATATATTCGCCTGAAAAACCTTTTGCATAAAAACGGCCGTATCATCATCAAGACTCATTTCTTCGTCTACATAATCAGGCTTTGTTTGATCTATTTCCTGGGCAATTGCAATCTTCAAATCTTGAAAGCCCTCAAATCCAAGCCTTTTACAAAGACGAAAAATCGTTGCCTCTGAGCTCGCTGTCTTTTTGGCAAGCTCGACAATAGATAAATGAATAATGTCGCCAGGTTCACTCGTAATATGTTCTGCTATTCCTTTCAACTTTGGCGGCAATCCTCTGCTTGCTGCTCGTATTTTTTCAATACTACTTAAACTGACAGAAGCCAATTGACTTCACTCCTTCCTTTTAATGTGAGCGCATACATTTCCTCATGTTCCCATCTTATAAAAAAGAAGCCTGTTTGCACAGACTTCTTTTTTATGAATTCATCGTTTTGATCAATAAATCAAAAAAAGCTTCAGCATCTACATCCATACACACTTGGACATTGCGCTCTTTTTCCCATTGGTGCTGAAAATCACAGATCATTTGACCGTCACAAAACTCACTCTTCGTCTCCACTTCTACATGAAAAGCCTGTGTGCTTACAAGCTCCTTGTTAATGGCAAGACTTACAGCAAGCGGATCATGCATGGCACACGCCCACACACCATTGCGCTCAAAATAGCGCTGGCGGTAAATGCTTGTACTCTCTCTGATGTAAGCTGCCAACGTTTCATTTTGAATGGCATCGATTCTCTCATCCGTTAACAAGACCTGTCTCGTGACATCCAGCCCTACTTGAGTCAATGAAGGGAATCCAGCCTCCAGCACCAATTTTGCCGCTTCTGGATCTGCATATGTATTAAATTCCGCAACCGGTGTGACATTCCCCTGCCCCTGCACGACTCCCCCCATAAAAATGACCTCTTTCACATGATGAATCAGCTCAGGGCATTTTTTTACCGCAAGGGCTAAATTCGTTAAGGGCCCTGTCAACACAAGCGTGACCTGCTTCGAATACTGCAGCACTTGTTCAATGATAAAATCAGGCGCAAAACCAACATCTGCGGTCTTCTTAGGCCGGGCGTCCTTTAAAGCGCCGCCAATTCCATCCTCACCGTGTACCCGATGTTCATAATGAGGTGCTCTTAAAAGAGGGGTTGCTGAACCTTTGATGACAGGAATGTTATCTGCCTCAACCAGCTCAAGCACTTTACACGTATTCAAAGTAGCGGTATCGACAGACACATTCCCGCACACCGTTGTAATCCCCAACATATCAAACTGCTTACTTTTCACTGCCAGCAAAATCCCAATCGCATCATCGATTCCAGTATCTACATCTATGATCAATTTCTTTGTATTTGCCATCGGTGAAATCTCTCCCTTGTTTGTAAGTGTTGTTAGGTGAATGATAGCATATGCCTTGTCAATTATTTAGGGTTAATCGGAAATTACTTACTTGTTATTACTCTTTTTCTCCAATGTCTTTAAGATATTGTTCGCGTTCTTTTTTGGATAGACTCTTTAAAAAATCTTCTTTTAATTCCGGTTCATCTTTATATTTTTCCCAGTCCCTGAAGCGAATTGATAACTCGTAAGAATAACTCATCGAACCTATTTTTTTAGCTCTATACTGTAAGGATGCTGAAAAATCGTACTTCTCCGGCTCATCATTCACATATCCATCAATATTAATATCTCCCATGGGGTTAATGGTCACATCTTTTTCAAACGTTATGGTTTTAATAAAGTGATGAATGTCTCTTTTATGTAAATGCTCTTCAATCTTAGGTTTCATCTCCTCTGCAAGCTCTTCTGCTTTTTCTTGGTCGCTTTTTTCTTTTACCTCTACATTTACATTTGTTTGACTTTGCTTATTGTGCTGAACGATTAACGAAATCACTGAGACAAGAATGATCACAACTAATACAGCAACAAGTTTTATTGTATTTTTCATATCTAGCACTTCCACCTTTTTTATGAATGAAACATAAAAAAAACAGGTACATAAATACCTGTTTTACTTTTTTTCTCCAATGTCTCTCAGATACTGTTCACGTTCCTCCTTAGTAAAACTTTTAAGGTAATTTTCTTTCACTTCCGGCTCATCTTTATATTCTTCCCAATCTATAAAGCGGTCTGATAAATCAGGGTCATAACTCATTGAATCAACCTTACCAGATTCATATCTCAACAATGCTTCGAAACTAAATCTCTCGGGTTCATCATTGATATATCCTCTAATAATGATGTGCCCCATCGGATTGATCGTTACTTGATTTTTGAAGGTGATTTTTTTTATAAATCCGTGAATATCAGACTCACGTAAATCCTCTTCAATTTTTGGCTTCATCTTCTTTGCATACTCTTCTGCTCTTTCTTGGTCGCTTTTCTCTTCCACTACTTCATCTGATAGACTCTTATTAATGTACTCTACAATGAACGCAGTTACTGAGATAATGACGGCCACAATTATAATAGTAAGTTTCATAATATTTCTCATAAAACACAAAACTCCTTAATGAACATTAATCAGCCGACTATTGAATTTGACAAAATAAAAACAGGTAAGCTAGTACCTGTTTTACTCTTTTTCTCCAATATCCTTTAGATATTGCTCTCGTTCTTTTTCAGAAAGTCTATTAAGGTAGTTTTCTTTTATATCAGGCTCATCTTTATACTTATCCCAGTCTTTAAACCTATAAGACAACTCTGGAGAATAGCTCATTGAACCAATTTCGTTAGATTTATGTATTAATGATGCTGAGAAATAAAATTTTTCAGCATCATCATTTATATAACCATCAACTGTTACATATCCCATTGGACTTATGACTACCTTTTTTTTGAATGTAATTTTCTCTATAAAATGATGGATATCTTTTTTATGTAATCTTTCTTCTATTTTTGGTTTCATTTTCTCTGCGAATTCTTCTGCTTTTTCTTGATCGCTTTTCTCTTTCACAACAGTTTCCCCCCCTGAATTATTCGATTTTTCTTTCTTATCTTGTTGGAGAATAAGAGAAATTATTAAAATAATAACGATAGTAAACAATATAAGCACAACTTTTATTGTGTTTTTCATTCGATAATCCACCTTTATTAATCTTGAGGATTTAAATCCTCTTTTTATAGATATCATTCATACTATATATTATAATAAATAAGATAAATATTACAGGAGTGACAATTTTGCCTAAAAGCCCATCTCGAAAAGAACTTTCCGCCAAAGACTATAATCTTATTTCAAACGCATCTTATAATATAGATTACTATAGAATTTCTAGTGAGATAGAAATTAGTAAAAATAAGACTATGTATGTGGTTGATTATAAAGAAACAAATAAAGGACTTAATACACTAACTATCGTTTCCGAAGAAGATTTTGATCGTTCTAATGGCGGCAAAGACCTCACCAAAATCAAAAACGCAGTCATCGCCTACCGTGGCTCAGAACCTATTGGTGCAGACCAATATAAAGATACCATTAAAAAACATGGAAAAAAAGAGTCAGATGATCTTCTTTCTACCATTTTGACGAAGCTGCCTCCTTTTAGTCGGTCGAAGGGTTCACAGGAAGTGACGACTAAGTTGACAACAGGCACAACCGCCTATACAAATGAAATTGTTCAAGATTGGATGGTTTCGGATACAAAGTATCTGATTAAAAATATCCCATTTGAGCATGGTGCAGAGAATCAAATGGTTCAAGCGGATCGGTATGCGAAAGAAATCCATAAGAAAATGCCGAATGCGAAGATGTATGTGACAGGGCATTCGCTTGGCGGGTCAAATGCTTCCTATGTTCTTGTCAAAAATGATTTTATTCAAGGCGGGGTCACCTTTGAGAATCCGAATATTTACCCAAATCTATCGGATGGTCTACAAGCTAAAGCATTAAAAGGTGATTACCGCAGTAGATTAACAGAATATATCAATCTCAATGACGGGCTTTCTCTTTTAAATCGGCATACGACAGAAATCGGTCGAGTGAAAGTGATGTATGATGCCGCTCTCCCTGAAGGCGTCGATTACTCCGAGGACTCCTCAAAAGCCGTCCAATTCATAAAAGACCTCCTCAATCGGGCAATGAGTGTGAATCCTTCACTGGATGCGAATTTATTTCTTGAAGCCCTCGCTGGCAGCCATGGATTAGATCGTTATACCTTTTCGCCAGATGGCTCCGTTCAAACCATTGATGATATGTTGAAAAAAAATCCTTCTCTTACTACGGCCATGTTACAACAGTTGGGTCAATCTAATGTTGATCCGCATAGTGTAGTGGCGATTTTAATTAAGTCCCACGTTCTCATGAACACAGGGCGTAAATTCTCGACATATGCCGATCACCATATGCAGCAAATCATTCGCAAAATTGAGAAACTCGATGACAAAGTAGATCAATCGGTAGAACGAGTTCGTTCGAGATACAAACAAATTGTCGGTTTCGGTTCGTATGATCAGCTGACGGCTTCAGATGTAGATGCCGTGATTCGCCACTTAAAAACAGAGGGTCTTGAAAATGAGTTCTATTCGGTCAAAAAGTATGATACAGCGATTGATAGCGCTATGAATATGAAAAGGTGGATGGACTCACTATCAGATGATATGAGCGATCTTGGAAAACAATACCACGATGCAGATATAGCCCTGGCGAAGAACATGGGTATTTCTTAAGGAGTACGATAAATGGAATTTTCAAAGAAACAACCAACAGATGCAGATCGTTTTTTGCAAAGAATGACAGATACGCATACATCAAGCTCCATCTTCTCAAAAGCAAACTTTGACACGGAAGACATGACACCAGCAGAGCTGGCAGCTTTGAAAGCAAAGATCAAAGAAGAACAGAAAACAGCACTTATCAGAGCCATCCGACATCAGCTTCAAAATGAGTTTGCAGATGACCGTCAAGAAGCGGAAAAAATTTTAGATCTAATCGATGAACTTCAGATCAAAGTGTATACACATCAAAATCGCATCCAAACACATATGTCAGGTCAAGCCATTGATGCCTTAATAGAAAAAATTGAACAAAGACTCAAGTTTTACGAACTGAAAGAAGATGTTCGTTCCGCCATCAACTCGATTGGCATTTAGATGAACCTTCCATCCGATGAATCTTTTCCCCGCCTCACTCGTATATACTAAAAGAGTGATTGATTTGAAAGGAGATCTGTTTGTGGGATATATTCTGTTATTTTCGGTTGTGATCGGTCTTGTCCTGACCCTTTTGCTCACACCAATTAGGTTGATTATAAGAAAGAAAGGAACAGAACAGCAGGTGCCGTTCATGTGGATTGCTGGCCTTGCTTTACTGTTTATGATCGGTATTTTTGTTTTCTATTACATCACCAATTTAGATCGGAACCCTTCCTCCCTATGGCTGATTGGTCTTGTTGTGACAGCAGCAGGCGCCTTTTTGTCAGTTGGATTGGAGCGTAAAATCAAAGGCGTGCTGTTCCTTATTCTATTACTGCTCGGTGTTTACATGGCGACAGCTTTTCTATTCAATGCGAATGAGAAATTCGATGTCTCCAAAATGGAGCAAAAAGTAGAAATCAAAGCGTTTGAAGAGACAGAAACACCTGCGAGTGT
Source organism: Bacillus sp. SRI_025 (assembly GCF_057592095.1). Classification (NCBI taxonomy): domain Bacteria; kingdom Bacillati; phylum Bacillota; class Bacilli; order Caryophanales; family Bacillaceae; genus Bacillus; species Bacillus sp. SRI_025. The sequence continues at coordinate 790,021 of NZ_JBYEGB010000001.1, forward strand.
ACCGCCTCAATTTGCTCGTAATAAAATGAAGAAATCGTTCGGACAGGTTCCAAATACAAGCTACTATGAGCTTGGCAGCTTGCAAATTCAGAAGGTCAACGGTGAGTATGTTTACATCGCTCCGGTGGAATTCTCGGACTTCTTTAAATGGATTCGTGCAGGCAGCACGCCGGGTTACTTTACATTAAGCGCGACTGACTCATCTGCTAATCCAAAGTTCGTGAAGACGGAGATGGTTTATACGCCTTCCTCCTATTTCAACAAAGAAATTGAGCGGCATATCCGTCTCCAGTACCCAGATTTGATTTTCTACGGCGATACACAGCTGGAAATCAATGATGACGGCAAGCCTTATTACATTCAAACGTATGGCGATTTCATCTCTGCACGAAACGGCTTTAAAGCTTCCGGTGTGGTCGTTGTTGATGCCAAAACGGGTGCCACGAAGAAATATGCTCTAGATCAAGTACCTGCCTTTATCGACGGTGCTGTTTCACCAGAGGCGGTCAGCCTGCAAAACAGCTATTTCGGAAACTATATTCACGGGTTCTGGAACAGTATGTTTGGGAAGTCAGATGTAAAGCTGCCTTCCGATGAAGGAACGGAAGCCAATGTGAGCCCAGTGTTTGATTCAAAAGGAGATATGTATTACTTCACAGATTTCACAAGTCCGAAAGAGGGCGTTGATTCCATGCTCGGATATGCCCTCACAAATGCCCGGACAGGAAAAGCGACTTATTATACCGGAAATCTTGAAGAATCCTATATGGATTCTCAGGGCGCTCTGCAAATTATTGAGAAACGATTCATCGAGAAGAAATGGAAAGGGCGCATGCCGATTCTCTATAATTTCTATGGTGAAGCCAGCTGGCTCACACCGGTTCTCGATTCAAATGGATTCCTGCAAAACTACTTTATCGTTTCTGCAGCCAATCCAGAAATCGCTGCGTACGCTTCTACACCAAACGAAGCACTGAGAGCCTATAAAACAGCTCTGCAAAAAGGCGGCGGTACCGTTAACAGTTCCTCTAAGCAAGAAAAGAAAGAAGCAGCAGGGAAGGTCAAACGAGTCTACAAAGAAAAGACCGGTGATTATACAACCGTCACCTTCCTGCTAGACGATGGAAAAAGCTACACTATGTCATCTGAAAAAGAACCTCTCGTCATCTATTTAAAAGAGGGCGATCAGGTCACCATGAAATATACAGATACAGGTGAAATCTTCCTTCCAGTCGATGAAATTAAAATCAAAGGGTTATAAAAAAAGAAGCTTCTCCTATTGTGGAGAAGCTCCTTTTTTCTCTTTCCTTAACAATTCAACGAGCAATTCCTTATTTTTATTTCCCCCAGTCATCGGTGACTCGACATAGGAGAATTTTCGTTTGAAATCCATGCCTCTCACAGAAATAACAGCCAATTCACCGCCAATGCTGCCTCGCTGGAGGACATATTTAGATAAAACAGAAAGACCCATTCCGTGGATCACAGCTTCTTTAATGGCTTGATTGCTGCTAAAGGTCACAAAGGTTCGTGCTTTCAGTCCATTTGATTTCAGGACATGCTGTAAATATTCTCCTGTCCCTGATCCCTCTTCTCTCGTGATCCATGTTTCGTTTTGTAATTGATCAATGGTGACATCTTTTTTCTTGGCAAAAGGATGATCTAATGGCGCCACAATATACAGCTCGTCCTCTAGAAAAGTTTCTACAGAAAGCTCTTTGTCATTGGTTTGTCCTTCGATCAAACCGATATCGACATGGAATAAACGGACGTGTCCGGCGATCGCCTCTGTATTATCAATGACCACCTCAATATCAACATGCGGATAGAGCTGATGAAACTCCGCCAATATTTGCGGCAGCACATACTCACCAATTGTGAAGCTCGCCCCGATGGTCAGCTTTCCTCTTGCCAAATGATGATGCTCATAAATGTCCTGCTTCGCCTGTTCATAGAGACGAATGATTTGTTTTGATCGATGGTACAGCATATCCCCAGTTGGTGTAACGGTTAATTGCTTTGGCGAACGATTCAGCAGAACGGTCTGGAATTCCTGCTCCAAGTTCTTAATATGAAGACTAACACTCGGCTGAGAAATCCGCAGCTTTTGGGCTGCTTTTGTAAAGTTCTTCTCCTCCACCACTGTTACAAATGTCTTCAGTGCATCGTAATACATCGGTCCCTCTCCTATCAGAAATCTTAATCCAACACCTTACATATATATATCTTACTAATTCCTTTCCAGCACGTAAAGAACCGCCTAAACGAAAACAATTTAATAAAAATATTTACTAATTTTTTTAAAGACTCTATACTAAGAGGAGATATTTTCTATAGGAGGTGCTGATTTGGCAGCTAAAATAAAGGACATTGCAGAAAAAGCAGGCTTATCCATTGCAACGGTATCTCGCGTACTGAACCAAGATCCCAACCTATCTGTCACCGATCAAACACGCGAAAAAGTATATGCCGCCGCAGAAGCTTTGTCCTACCAAAAGAAGACATTCAAACATTCATTAAAAAAAATCGCCTTTCTCTATTGGATGACCGAAAAGGAAGAGCTTGAAGATATTTATTTTAAATCCATTCGACTCGGCATTGAGGAACTCACCAATACTCGGAGCTTAAATGTCACCGCTTACAATCCTTCTGATGGGCTTCATTCCATTGATCCTGCTACAGAAGGGATCATCGCCATCGGCCGATTTAAAACGTCAGAGCTTGACCAATTATATGCGGTCACTCCGCACATTGTCTTTATTGATACGACACCGGATGAAGATCGTTTTGATTCTGTAAAGCCGAACCTGAAACGAATTGTTGAAAAGATCGTCGATTCTTTTATCGAAAAAGAACACTCATCCATTGGATTCATTGGCGGCACAGATCTTGATCTCAATACGAATGTGCACATTCCAGATATTCGTGAAACGACTTTCCGTGAATACATGCTTGCCCGCCATATGCTTGATGAGCGATTGGTCTATATCGGCCACCATTTCTCAGTCGATGAAGGCTATGCGCTCATGATGAAGGCGATTGATGAGCTTGGTGATGATCTGCCCACCGCTTTTTGTGTCGCTAGTGACCCTCTTGCCATTGGCTGCTTACAAGCATTAAATGAGCGCGGATTTTCTCTGCCGAATCGCGTCAGCGTTTTTAGTATCAACGATATTCATGTATCTCAATATGTGTCGCCGCCGCTCACCACGTATCATATCCATACGTCATTACTTTGTGAGACAGCGATCGATTTACTTTTAGAAAGACTTGTGGACGGCAGAACATTGCCTAAAACTGTTCTGATTGCCTCAGAGCCTGTTTTTCGAAAAAGCACCATATAATCAACTGGAAGCCCCTCCTAATATGGAGGGCTTCTTTTCTCTCTATATGAGTAAAAAATTTTACTTAATAAATTTAATAAAATATGTTTACTTTTTTTACTTAAGTTGATATTCTCACATTAAGAAAGCGTTTTCTTATCATCTGTGAAAAAAGAACGAGAGGGGATTACCAATGAAAAAGGGAAAATGGGCGACATTATCAGCAGTCGTTGGTACTGCTGTGCTTCTGCTTTCAGCATGCGGGCCAGGAGATGACAATTCAAGCGGGAGTCAGCCAGCATCTACAGGTACAAAGACCTTGCTAGTATGGGAGGATGTCAAAAAGTCTGATGGGATTCAAGACGCTGTAAAAGAATTCGAAAAACAAAACGATGTGAAAATCAAAGTGGTCGAAAAAGCGTATGCTGACCAAATCGAAGCTCTCCGCCTTGATGGAGCAGCCGGGACAGGCCCAGACGTCATCACAATGCCTCACGATCAAATTGGATCAGCTGTCACTGAGGGGCTGTTACAGGAAATCAAGCCTGATCAAAAAGTAATCGATTCCTTTACAGACGAATCCATTCAATCACAAACGGTAGACGGCAAGCTGTATGGCCTTCCGAAATCCGTTGAAACGACTGTGCTTTTCTATAACAAAGACCTTGTCAAAAAGGCACCAACTACACTTGATGACTGGTATGACCTTTCGAAAAAGCTGACAAAAGACGGGAAATACGGTTTTGTTGCGAAATGGGATGAAATTTACTATGCACAAAGTGTGTTAGGCGGATCAGGGGGCTATATTTTCAAACAGAAAAGCGATGGCTCCTATGATGTGAATGATATTGGCCTGAACAACAATGGCGCCATCGAAGGCGGAAAATACATTCAAAAATTCTTTAGCGAAGGACTTTTCCCGAAAGGTATCATTGGTGAACAAGGAATCAATGTCCTCAACTCCTTATTCACAGAGAAAAAGGCGGCAGCTGTCATTTCTGGTCCATGGTCATTTGGTCCATATAAAGAAGCTGGAATTGACTATGGCGTAACAGAGCTGCCAACACTCCCGAACGGAAAGCATATGAGTTCATTCTTAGGTGTAAAGAGCTACAACGTCTCCTCTTATTCTAAAAATAAAGACCTTGCTGAGAAATTTGTTGAGTTTATCACGAATGAAAAAAATTCGAAGAAGCGATTTGAAGTAACAGAGGAAATTCCACCAGTGAAAAAGCTGATGAAGGATCCAATTATTACTGAAAACGTCAATGCGGATGCTGTTTCAAAACAAACGAAATATGCCACACTGACACCGAATACCCCTGAAATGGCAGAGGTGTGGAAGCCGATTGACAGCGCATTAGGCCTCATTGCAACCGGACGAACAGATGTGAAAAAGGCATTTGATGATGCGGTCAATCAAATCGACTCTCAAATTAAAGCAAATCACTCCAAATAATTATCAAACACGGGTAGCCTTTAAGTCTATCAAGCTGCCCGTATTTGATCTAATTTCATGTGAAGTAGGTGTTAGACGTGACGGGTAACCTTGAACTAGACCGCACACACATAGTGGAATCAAAGACACACCGGAGACGGGCGCTAATGTTCTCCCTTATACCCGGGATGGGGCAGATATACAATAAACAGTACGGCAAAGGGGCACTTTTTTTCCTATTCGGCGTCTCTTTTATCATCGTATTTTATGATTTATTTAATATTGGCTTCTGGGGGCTGTTCACACTAGGTACGATGCTGCCTCGTGACAACTCTGTTTTCCTTTTGGCAAAAGGGATTATTGCACTGTTAACAGCTGGTTTTGGTATCGGCTTTTACGTACTCATGATGCGTGACGCTTTTATAAACGGAAAAAAACGTGATCAAGGGGTTCCGCTCCATTCCATTCGAGCTCAATATCATCAGCTTATCGACCAAGGCTTTCCTTACTTAATGAGCACTCCTGCTTTCTTTTTACTTCTATTCTCTGTTGTCTTTCCTATTATGTTCAGCTTTGCGCTGGCTTTTACGAACTACGATCTATACCACTCGCCTCCTGCAAATCTGATTGATTGGGTAGGGATCAAGAACTTTCAAAATATCTTTTCAATTGATATTTGGAGAGACACTTTCATTGATGTACTTGGCTGGACCGTCGTATGGACGTTGGCTGCGTCGACCCTTCAATGTGCCATTGGCATCTTTCTAGCGGTTCTGCTCAACCAGAAGGATTTAAAGGGAAAACGGTTTTTTAGAACGATTTTGATTCTTCCTTGGGCTGTTCCAGGTTTTGTGACCATTTTGGTGTTTGCCGGACTGTTCAACGATACATTTGGAGCCATTAACAACACACTTTTTGCATCGATTGGGATTGATCCAAAACCATGGCTGACAGATCCATTTTGGAGCAAAATCGCCCTCATTGCGATGCAGACTTGGCTTGGATTCCCTTTTGTTTTCATTATGACAACCGGTGTTTTACAGGCGATTCCAGAGGATCTATACGAAGCTGCGACCATTGATGGGGCAAACTTCTTTCAGAAATTCCGGTCCATCACGTTACCGCTTGTCCTTTATTCCATTGCGCCTATATTAATCACGCAATATACGTTTAACTTTAACAACTTTAATATCATCTATTTATTTAATGGCGGAGGACCACCTGTGGCTGGCTCAACTGCCGGGGGAACGGACATCTTGGTTTCTTGGATTTACAAACTCACGATGCAGTCTTCTCAATATGCACTTGCTGCCGCAGTCACGATCTTACTTTCAATCTTTGTCATCGCCATTGCACTCTGGCAATTTAAGAGAACGAATTCATTCAAAGAGGAGGACATGATGTGATATGGGATCAAAACAAAATAAGCTCATTCGCCTGAGTATCACTTATTTTATCCTTTTCATTGCCTCCATTTGTATTCTATATCCACTGCTTTGGACGATCGGTGCTTCCTTTAATCCTGGGAACAGCCTGATGAGTACCAGTATGTTTCCGAAGGATCCAACGTTCAGCCATTTCACCGAGCTGTTCTTCGGTCAGGGGGCACTTTATGCAAAATGGTATTGGAACTCAATGAAGATCAGTATTGCCACTATGGTTTTAACGCTGATTCTTGTTAGTTTTACAGGCTATGCCTTTTCCAGATTCCGCTTCAAAGGACGTAAAAATGGGCTGATGCTCTTTTTGCTGCTGCAAATGATTCCTCAATTTTCAGCGCTGATTGCGATTTTTGTTCTTGCTCAAATGCTTGGACTCATTAATAGCCACCTTGCCCTGATTTTGATTTATGCAGGTGGACAAATTCCGATGAATACGTATTTAATGAAAGGCTATCTTGATGCGATTCCGAAGGATCTCGATGAATCAGCCAGAATGGATGGCGCAGGGCATTTCCGGATTTTCATCCAAATTATTATGCCGCTCGCTAAGCCCATCTTAGCCGTTGTCGCGATCAACTCATTTACAGGTCCACTGGGTGATTTCATCATTTCCAGTGTCATTGTCCGCTCACCCGAAATGTATACGCTCCCAATCGGTCTGTACAATCTTGTGTCAGATAAAATGGGTGCCAGCTACACGACCTTTGCAGCCGGGGCTTTACTCATTGCGATTCCAGTCGCTTTATTGTTCCTTGTTTTACAAAAACAATTTGTGTCCGGCCTCACACAAGGCGGGACAAAAGGATAAGGGGAGATTTGATGAAGAAATGGTTGCTTGTCACTGTTGCCTTTTTCTTTCTGATAGGGTTAGGTGTTTTGCCTGAAGCTAAGGCAGATGCGATTTCTGTTCAGCCGATCAATGGATTGCAAGGTGATTTCATCAAAGGAGCCGATATCTCTATGCTTGCAGAAGTAGAGAAAAGCGGTGGCAGATACTACAACCAGAACGGACAGCAGGTTGATCCGCTCAAGCTATTAAAGGATAAAGGCGTCAACTATGTGCGTATCAGACTGTGGAACCATCCATATGACAATCAAGGCCGTGCTTATAACGGCGGGACAAATGATCTCAATACAGCCATCGCTTTATCGAAACGTGCAAAAGCACAAAATATGAAAGTGCTGCTTGATTTTCACTACAGTGATTTCTGGACGGATCCGGGTAAACAATTCAAACCGAAAGCGTGGGCGTCCCTCTCACAAAGTGATTTAGAAAAAGCAGTCGGCACTTACACAGGCGATGTGCTCAAAGCGATGAGAGCGCAAAATGCCTTGCCGAATATGGTTCAGGTCGGGAATGAGTTGAACTCAGGTATGCTGTGGCCAAACGGAAAAAGCTGGGGTGAAGGCGGTGGTGAATTTGATCGGCTCGCTGCTTTGCTAAAAGCTGGCACAAATGCCGTCCGCTCTGTCGATTCAAACATCAAAATCATGCTTCACCTTGCACATGGCGGAGACAATGGTGCATCCCGCTGGTGGTTTGATGAAATCACAAAACGAGGCGTCTCATTCGATACAATCGGTTTATCTTATTACCCGTATTGGGACGGCGGCTTTAGCGGTCTTACGTCCAATATGAATGATATTAGTGCCCGCTATAACAAAGACGTCATCGTGGTGGAAACTGCTTACGGCTTTACGACAGCAAACGGTGACAACCTAGATAACTCATTTAATCAAGACTCTGTCAACACAGCCGGCTATCCAGCCTCACCTCAAGGCCAGGCATCTTTTATACGAGATCTATCCGAAAAGATTTCAAAAGTAAACAACAACCGCGGAAAAGGATTCTTTTATTGGGAGCCGCTTTGGATTCCAGCGAAAGGTGCTCCGTGGTCTAGTCAATACGGGCTCGCTTATATTCAAACCACCGGTACTGTCGGAAATGCGTGGGAAAATCAAGCGATGTTTGATTTCAACGGAAAAGCACTACCTTCTCTTGATGTATTTAAACAAATGACACCGTAACTAAAAGGATAGGACGTGACAAAATGGGAAAGCGTTACCCACTCGTTCACCCAAATGTGAAAGGCTTTTTGCATGGTGGCGATTACAATCCAGATCAATGGCTCCATATGCCAGAGATCATTGACGAAGATTTTCGATTAATGAAGCTTGCACACTGTCAAACATTCTCCATCAACATATTCGCATGGAGTAAGCTAGAGCCAAAAGAAGGTCAATATGACTTTGCTTGGCTGGATGACATTATGGACCGCTTGGCAGCGCAGGGGGCACACGCCATTCTCGCTACGCCAAGCGGGGCAAGACCTGCTTGGCTGTCGCAAACATATCCAGAAGTATTGCGCGTCGAAGCGAATCGTCAGCGTAACTTACATGGACTGCGCCATAATCATTGCTTCACCTCTCCGGTTTATCGAGAGAAAACGAACACACTCAACCGGCTGCTTGCGGAACGCTACAAGGATCATCCAGCACTGATCATGTGGCACATTTCAAATGAGTACGGCGGCGAGTGTCATTGCGATCTTTGCCAGGAAGCATTTCGAGACTATTTGAAGGACAAATACAATCATGATCTTGAGGCTTTGAATCAAGCATGGTGGACAGGATTTTGGAGCCACACGTATAGTGATTGGTCACAAATCGAGTCTCCCGCACCACACGGGGAGCACATGATTCACGGCATGAACCTGGATTGGAAACGCTTTGTCACAGCGCAAACGATTAATTTTTATCAAAATGAAATTGAACCGCTGCGGGAATTGACGCCTCATATCCCAGTAACCACGAACTTTATGGGTGACTATCCACATATGCGTCCATTCCTTGGGCTGGATTATCATCAATTTGCTAAAGAGGTCGATGTGATCTCATGGGATAGCTATCCTGCTTGGCATAGCGGCAGAGAAACAACGGCCGAATTAGCATCAAACGTCGCCTTTGTACATGATTTGTATCGTTCATTAAAGGACGGACAGCCGTTTCTCGTCATGGAGAGTACGCCGAGCCTTGTGAACTGGCATGAAGTCAACAAGGTCAAACATAAAGGCATGGCACACCTTTCTGCCATGCAGGCAATTGCCCACGGATCAGACTCCGTGCTTTATTTCCAGTGGCGGCAAGGTCGAGGCGCCTCTGAGAAATTCCACGGTGCCGTTGTCGATCATTCTGGCCATGAACATACGCGCGTGTTTCAAGAGGTAGCTGATCTAGGAAAACAACTGGAGCAGTTGCAGCCAATTGCGGGCACATCCGTTCAGCCAGAGGTTGCCATCATTTACGATTGGGAAAACCACTGGGCCATTGATGATGCGCAAGGCTTAAATAATACAAACAAACGATATGTAGAGGCTTGTCAAACTCACTATCGAAGCTTTTGGAAAAAAGGCATCCCTGTTGACATTGTCGGGATGGAAAAGGATTTCTCATCCTATCGTGTGCTCATTGGGCCAATGCTCTACATGATCAAACCAGGCGTTGCAGAAAAAATTGAAGCCTTTGTCAAAGAGGGCGGCATTTTTATCGCGACTTACTGGAGCGGCATGGTCGATGAAAATGATCTCTGTTTCCTCGGCGGTTTCCCTGGTCCTCTCCGCCATGTACTTGGCATTTGGGCAGAGGAAATCAACACATTGATGCCAGATGAACATGTGTTAATGACGACAGGAAATGGACGCACCTATCATGTCGGACAATATTGCGAATCCATACATCCTGAAACGGCCTCTGTGCTAGGGCATTTTGAGAATGGCTGCTACGAAGGACAGCCAGCCCTGACTGTCCGTTCATTAGAAAAAGGGAAGGCATACTATATGGCCTCAGAAAATGAACAGGCTTTTTATGATGAGTTTTACGAAGACCTTATCGCAGGCATTGGCATACAGCCCGTCCTATCCACTGCAATTCCAGAAGGAGTCAGTGTACAAAAACGAACAGACGGTACGCAGGACTATGTGTTTTTGATGAATTTTTCAGAAGAGCAGCAGAACATGTCACTAGATTCAGAGGCAAGCTATGAGAATATACTGACTGGCCAACAAGTGCCTGAGCAGCTTCAACTTGATCCTTACGAGTACGTCATCCTGAAAAAATAATTGAAAGAAGCGTCCATTTATTGGGCGCTTTTTGATTTTAATGAGTATATATACCCATATTTATCGCTGTGAATTTATTAGTTATTTTTTATCTAAATTTTTTTGCAATATTTGATGCCGCATTACGACTGGTCTCTCCATCCTTTTTTACCATTGTATAGGTATGAAAGCGGTTGCTTCATACTCATAAATTTGATAATCTTTTTTTTCAATGCACCTATGGGAGTGCATTGGATGAAAAGAATAGATAAATGTAAACGGTTTATTTGCAGGGGGAGGGGCTTATGTTAACGTTTGTTGGATTGTTGATTATTTTAACGATTGTTGTGCTGCTGATTTGGGGGAAAGCAAGTCCAATTGTCGCCATGGTCATGGTGCCTTTAATAGGGGCACTCATCGCGGGATTTGGGATCAATGACATTCAAACCTTCTTTGAGGAAGGGATTATCAAAGTATTGCCGGTGGCGACCATGTTTATCTTCGCCATTTTATTTTTTGGCATTTTGCAAGATACAGGGTTCTTTGAACCTGTAATTAAAGCTTTAATCAAGCTGACAAAAGGAAATGTTGTCACAGTTGCAATGGGAACTGCTTTAATTGGGGTTATCGCACACTTAGACGGAGCAGGGGCTACGACCTTTTTATTAACTGTACCTGCACTGCTTCCGCTTTATAAAAAATTACATATGAGTCCTTATTTGCTACTGTTATTAATCGGGACGAGTGCCGGATTAACCAATATGATTCCATGGGCCGGACCGACTGGACGGGCAGCAAGTGTCCTAAATATGGATCCCTCTGAACTGTGGGTGCCACTCATTCCAATTCAGCTCATTGGCGTTGTGCTCGTATTAGGGATGGCATTCATTTTAGGAAAAAGGGAAGAAAAACGAATTCGGGTGAAAATTGCTGCAAATGAAATAGCTGCGGTTCAACTAGAAGGTGCAGATTGGGATCGTGCCATTCAGTCTATTAGTGAAACGGGAGACGCCTCTTTAAAGCGTTATCATCTCATCTGGGTCAACCTCATCCTATTTGTATCTGTTGTCGTGCTTCTCGTGTTGAACGTGATTCCTGCTAGTTTTATGTTTATGATTGGCCTGTCACTGGCACTATTGATTAACTTTCCGAATGTGAATCTGCAAATGGAAAGAATTAAGGCACACGCACCTAGTGCGCTGATGATGGCGGCTGTCATTTTCTCCGCAGGGTCATTTTTAGGAATTCTTGAAGGCACGGGGATGCTGAAAGCCATTGCTGTGGACAGTATTCACATTTTACCAGCCTTCTTGCTGCCATTTTTACATATCATTGTTGGGCTGCTTGGGGTGCCGCTGGATATGCTGACAAGTACAGATGCCTATTATTACGCCCTTCTGCCAATTGTTGAATCCATTACATCTGAAGTTGGCGTACCAGGCACTTCTGCGGCATATGCCATGATGATTGGGAACATCATCGGAACCTTTGTCAGCCCGCTTGCTCCCGCTGTTTGGCTCGCTGTAGGTCTTGCAGGGGTTGATATGGGGAAACACATCCGCTACTCTTTCTTTTGGATGTGGGGATTCAGTATTATCCTTCTGTTCGTGGCGATGCTGATTGGCATCATTTAAAAAGAAAGACATGCGCGGATATGCGCATGTCTTTTCTATCATTATGAAGGATATTCACTTGTGTGAATGTCTGTATTCGGCTTTCTAATAAGAGACATTAATCCAATGATAAACAATAGAACCATTGGAACGAATGCAAGGCCAACTGTTCCAATTAAAAGAGTCACAGCAGAAACCAAGAAAAGAATACCTGATAGCACGGCACGACGGTCAGTTTTCAAGAAAATCACACCGACAATCGACAGCACAGCCGCAATTGCGGAAACGACCATGAACTGAGTACCAAATGCATGAACCGAAGCCTGAAGCGTTTCGATCGGCAATGTTTCTCCTTCCTCTTTTAACACTTCATTGATTTCATCATAAAAAGATGGACCTACAGAAAGGATTAATGCCCCAAACCCAACACCAATGGCATTGAGGACAATACTAATAATCCCCATAATTTTTTCACCTTTACGTTTCATCATGTGTAAACCTCCTAAAAAGTTAAATTAACCTGTTTTCACTTCACGCTTTTGGAAGACAATTAAGGCAATGGCTAAGAAAATAGCCCAATAGATGACTAGGACGATTAATGAGAATCCTAGAGACATACCTTCGATAAAAGTAGGTGTGTCCGCGAAATATTGTGCAGGATCGTTGGCAAACAATAAGTATTTCGCCCAATCAAAGAAGAACATCAAAATGCTTGTGATGGATGCTCCAACAATATAAGCTAACACACTAATCGCAATAGAAAGGGCCTCACTTCTAAATACCGTTGAAATGGCAAAAGAAAGTGTTCCTAGTACAACAAACATAGCACAATGTGCCAAATAATATGACACCATATTTATAAGCTGAGATTGTTCAATGACTTTACCATTTTGATAGGACAAGTACACATAATCATGATTAAGTCCAAAGAAGATCGCACCTAGAATAAATGACAGGATAAATAGGACCGCGATCAGAAAGAGAGAGTAAAGTTGAACGGTAAAGTATTTAGATAAAAGAATTTTCATTCTTGATGGTGGACGGATGAGTAATAATTTAATTGTACCATGCTTATATTCAGCCGAGACAATCGTCGCTGCAATGATAATCACAAATACACCGACCAGCTGAAGCAAATCAGCATTGATCTTCACATAAGCCCATGCATTTTTACCGAATTGATCTACAGGAGGTAAATTATGCTTGATTCGATACTCATTGATTGCTATTTCGCTTTCAAGGGATCTCTTATAAAATCCTATATTATCCTCTTTCAATTCTCCCTTGTTTGCTTTATTGATCGCTTGCAGTTCAGTCTTCCAATCACCTGAAGCTTGATCTTTGTCATTTGTTTTCACTGCAAAGATCAGCGTGGCAACCATACCTAATACAAGAAGCCCAACCATAATCCAAGTACCAATACGATAACTGATCTTCATCCACTCGTTTTGAATGAGGCGAATCATACGTCTGCCTCCTTTTTACCTGTTAAGCTTAAGAACTTATCTTCTAAGGTTTGTTTTTCGATTTTGATTTCGTACAAATGAATAGACGCGCTGCTCAAATGACGAATTAATTCTGGCATTTTTTCTTCTAGCATAGAGAAAAATAAGTACTGCTCTTCTTCTCTTACAGTGATGCCTTCCTCAAATGCACCAATTAGTTTCTGTGCTTCTTCAAGCTCCCCGGCTGCTACCTTCATTCGATAATTAACCAAATCATCCTGCTTCGTCTCAGCACGTTGATCCTCAATGGCAACTAGCTTTCCTGTTTGGATAATTGCAAAGCGATCACACATCAATTCCATCTCTGACATGAGGTGACTTGAAACAATAACAGCAAGCCCTTCTTCCTTTGCAAGCCTTCTCAAGTAATCTCGTATCATTCGAATCCCCTCAGGATCAAGTCCATTGGTTGGTTCATCTAAGATTAGCAGTTTCGGTCTATGTATGAGTGCCTGCGCAATGCCCAATCGCTGTTTCATTCCTAATGAAAATGTACTCACACGTTTATGTTTCACATGCTGTAAGCTGACTAGCTCTAACAGCTCATCAATGCGCGCTTCATCCACTTTCCCATTCATTCTGGCAAAGTGAACAAGATTTTGTCTTGCCGTTAAGTGATTATACATTTCTGGGTTTTCAATAATGGCACCGACATCTTGGATGGCATGCTGATAGGAGGTTTGAATACTATGACCATTAATCAGAATGTCACCAGATGTAATGGGAGAAAGACCGACCATCATACGAATGGTTGTTGTTTTCCCTGCACCATTTGGTCCTAAGAAGCCAAAGACTTCGCCCGCTTGGACAGAAAAGCTCAAGTCTTGAACAATCTTTTTCCCGCGAATATGCCTAGATACATTATGCAGTTCTAAAACGTTCGTCACGTTACCTCTCCTTCTTTGTCTAAGTATCATCTATCATTCTATTTCCTGATAAACACCATGATCCGTCAAAAATAGAAATACACTTCCATATGGTACAGCAATGCCCAAAAGTTGTGAAGGGGATTAGCCAAAATTTAGCGAATCATCTGCCTTTTTTAAGGTAGGGTTAAGGTAATGATTTAAAATACTGTTTATAGAATGTGGGATTCAAAATGATGATGCACTTATAGGATCCCCGCTTACTCTCTTAACATAAATATATAATAGAGGCATGCGATAAGATGTAAAGATAAGTCACCCTGCTTTTTTTCAATATTAACTGTTACAGGAGGTATTATTTTATCGTATGTAATTTCAGCTATCGTCTGCTCTGAGTTTTCTAATCTAACACGTTTATTGGAAAAATCTTTCTTTAGATAGTATATAGTTTCATTTATTATTAATTTCATAGTTGGATTTATTTTAATTTTAATTCTATCTTCTAATAATAACCTTCCTTTATCTTTACATTCTATCACCCAATTTGAACGTAACATTGATTGGAGAGATTTATTTTCAATAGCCTTTACAATCATATTAGAATTCGAATCCATTACTTCAACATTCACATAAAACTCATCAAATATGTGATCAATCAACTTTTCAACTTTGTTTGTATAAAATCTTTTTATAAATCCAATGGTGATTTCTTCTTTATTACTAATTGGTATACATTTGGTCGTTTTTTTGATCACAGGCTTCTTAAAATATCCAAACTCCATTTTTATCTCCCATTTATTTTTAGACTCAATTAATTTATGAAATGATAAGCTTAAATTATTCCAATAATATATACGGATATTCCTTTGAATAGTTCCTCATCATTTTAAAAACTGTATAAAAATATAAAACACCTAATTTATTAAGGGATATGTTTCCTTTAACAATTTAGGTGTTTTTTGTACTCTTATACTTATTTCTTGCTCAGATTTAGCCTTCATCGGCAATTTCTAATAGTATAACTTTTTTTGTTTATATCTTCTTCACAAACTCTGATTTTAATTTCATTGCGCCGAAGCTAGGAATTTTACAATCAATGTTATGATCGCCTTCCACTAAACGAATGCCTTTGACCTTCGTTCCTATTTTCAAAACGGATGATGAACCTTTTACTTTTAGGTCTTTAATGACAGAGACCGTGTCCCCATCACTTAACAGGTTCCCATTCGCATCTTTGACAACAAGCTGTTCCTCTGCCGCTTGTTCTTGTTCAAGTGACCATTCATGCGCACACTCAGGACAAACCAACAGACTGCCGTCCTCGTAAGTATAAGGTGAGCTGCACGAAGGACAATTCGGTAGATTAGACATTTTTGTTTCCTCCAACTTTCTACATCATTTATATCGATTTTACCACATTTCTATAGAAGGAATGTGATAGAAAAGGAAACATTTTTCATCGTTTACTTTTTTATTCCAAATTCTAACACAGCCGCGATATTCCGAGCTGTTCTCTCTACATGGAGATTCGCATCGTGTATCGCCTCAGAAAGAGAGGTAATACCTGGAACAATACTAAAAAGTGCATCAATTCCATGATCATGTACGACTGCACTGTCTTTTGAGAGAGAGCCTGCGATGGCAATCACGGGTAGATTATACTGCTTCGCTGCTTTGGCTACGCCGATTGGCGTTTTTCCATAAATGGTCTGCCGGTCAATTCGGCCTTCTCCCGTAATGACAAGGTCTGCCTCCTTGATGATGTCATCAAAATGAACAGCTTTCAGCACAATATCGATTCCTCTTTGCAAATCGGCTTTTAAAAAGCCTAATAAACTCGCACCAAGTCCCCCTGCAGCTCCTGCCCCTGCTGCATCTTCAAAGGATATATTGAACTGCTTTTCAGCTACTCGTGCAAAATGAGCTAGGTTCTTGTCTAACACTTGAACCATTTCTTCATCTGCTCCCTTTTGAGGGCCGAAAACGGCAGACGCTCCTCTCTCACCTGTTAAAGGATTATCCACATCACAAGCCGCCTCCAGCCGGACAGATTGCAGCCTTGGATCGAGTCCAGATAAATCAATTGAAGCTAATTGATGAAGTGCCCCGCCGCCTGACGTCAGTGCATGTCCTGTTTTATCAAGGAAAGCTGCACCTAATCCTTGCATCATTCCAACACCGCCATCATTTGTTGCACTTCCGCCAAGCCCAATGATCACATGCTTCGCTCCATTATCCAGCGCTGTAAGTATTAATTCACCAGTTCCTCTCGATGTCGTCCATAACGGATTACGTTTTTCTCGCGGAACAAGGTGTAATCCAGAGGCTGCAGCCATCTCTATGACAGCAGTCTGACTGTCTCCTAACATGCCAAAAAAAGCATCCACAGGCTCACCAAGCGGGCCCGTGACCACTTGATGAACAATATGCCCACCCGTCGCATCAACCAACGATTGAACAGTTCCCTCTCCTCCATCTGCCATTGGCAGTTTGATATACTCTGCGTTTGGTAAAATAGAACGAAATCCTCGTTCAATGGCACATGCTGTCTCATAAGCAGACAAACTTTCTTTAAATGAATCTGGTGCGATCACAATTTTCATCCTATCAGCCCCTCATTTCTTATCATGTCCTTTAGCCAAACAGGTGGAAAACGCCAAAAATAATGGTCGATACAACGGTTAATGTCAAACCGATTAACGATTCAAAAGGCATGAGCTTTAAACGCTCTTTAATATCCATTTGAACACTTCCTGCTGTTGCATGGAAAAAGCTCCCGTGCGGCATATGGTCAAGCACTGTTGCGCCAGCATGAATCATGGCTGCCCCTGAAAGAGCAGATACACCAAGCCCAATCAGTGTTCCGCTAAACACACCACTCGCTACCGCCGTGCCAGCTGTTGTCGAAGCAGTAGCGGCTGACATAAATATCCCTGAAGTTGGTGCAAGTAAATATGGAGGTAAACCCGATGCATCAAGTGCCTGAATAAACACATCTTTTAAGGAAGAATTCGATACGATTCCTGCTAATGTACCTGTCCCTAATAACATAATCGCGACACCTGACATTTTATGAAGCCCCGACATCGCATAATCATTGAGAAATTTCCCTTTTTTCATGAAAAGAGCGCCTACAATCCCTCCAATTGGTAAGGCGATCATTGGATCTATATTGATTTGAAAAAGCGGCCTTAAAGCCAACAATAAAATGGTAACCAGTGGACCAGCCAGTGCTTGAAAAAAAGCAGGTATTTGAACTTTACTTTGTCCGGTTTCCTCCTCAAGAACAGGTGTCCCTTTGTTTGCAAGCTTTTTAGCTAATACATATGTAACCGCCAGCCCGAACACAGCCGGAATGACACCTGCAGCCATCATTGAAGTCAGAGGTACACCAAAAGCATCTGAAGCGGCAATGGCATTCGGATTCGGTGACATGATATTTCCTGCCTTCCCGCCTCCAATCATAGCAAGGAGAATTCCCGTTTTTGAGAGCTTTGCGCGTTTAGCAATGGCTAGTGCGATGGGCGCTACCGTAATAACCGCAACATCTACAAACACGCCCACTGCTGTTAAAATCATCGTTGCAAGTGCGAGTGCTAATAGTGCCCTCGCCTCACCAAGCCTTCTCACGATGGCCTCAGCGATCGATAACGCTGCACCCGACTCAATGAGAACACCAGCCAGTACACCTGCCGCCATAATTCTAAGGACAGCTGGAATCATGTCCTTAGCACCTTCCATCATGACGTTGACGGTCTGAACAATATCTACACCGCCAACCAAGCCGCCTATAAATGCACCTGCCAGCATGCCATAAGCAGGTGATACTTTTTTTAGAATGAGAACAATTGCGATCACAAGCGCCGCCATAGCTCCCAAAGTACTTACCGTTACATCTCCACTCATCCTCAATCCCCCTAAAAATATCTTTCTCCAATTGTAAGCGTTTACCCAAAGGGATTGTGTTGTGAATCTGGATGAACTTTTTTCATCTATCACTCTACTCAATTGTGCATTTGCACAATCAAGATAATTGATTCATTAGCTGCGCCATATAAAGCTCGATTAACTGTTTTACATGACGAGGGTCTTTTCCAGTCAATTCTTGAATTTTGTCTAAACGATAACGCAATGTATTCCGATGAATAAATAAACGATCAACAATGCTCTGCAAATCACCGCCCTCTTCAATGTAAACCCTTAATGTATGGGCGAGCTCTGCTTCTTGTGTCAGCGGCTTGTAAAAGTCAGTCCATCGACTTTTCTTTTCAGCAATTCCCGCAATCATGAATAAGCTTTCCAGCTGATAAGACTCAAAGAAATACATACTTTCTTCCGGATCAAGAACCTTCCCTAATTTCAGAGCTTCTCTCGCATGCTGAAAAGAAATTGGCAGCTGGCTGATGTCGTCAGCGACTGTCCCTATCCCCAATAGCACCTTGCCTCCTATTGCTCTTTGCATTGTTCTTTGCAGATGGCCTGCCATCTGCTTTAATTGATGTTCAGGTATGGAATGACTTAAAAGAATCAATTCATGACAAAAGGTCATACCAAGTAAATCATCCGCCTTCTTATCATATTGAATCGCATGCATCAATTTATGAACAGCATCCTCTGAGGATGGAACTGGCTGAAAAACAACAGCCCTTCGGCGCTTGTCTAAATCCATTCCCAGCCAAGCAGCTCGATTTTTCAGCTGATGATCCCCAACATCAGAATATGAAATCAACTGATTGACAATTTCACTTTCTATTCGATGACGCCATTGAACCCGTTCGAGCAGAAAAGATTGCTCTAACACCAGTTCAGCTGCCATCTTCACCAGCTCGGCATGATGCCGAATGTCCTCTGGCTCACCAGTAATCCCAATCACACCAACTATTTGTTCATGAAAGCAAATAGGCAGGTTGATCCCGGGTCTCACTCCTTCTAAGCGCAAGGAGGTCTCCTGGTTAATTTCCACACTGTTCCCGCTTGTCAGAACAAGTCGTGCACCATCATGTTTCTGGCCAATCCTGTTTCTTTCACCAGAACCAATAATGACACCATCTGCATTCATCACATTGATGTTTTTATGTAAAATATGCATCGTACGTTCAACCATTTCTTGAGCCAATTCTCTGGTTAAAAATTGCATGAGTCATCTCTCCTGAAGGTGTTTTCATTCAATGTATCATAGTGTCTTTGAACAATAAATGCAAAGTGTTTAAAACCAGCCATTGACAAAGACACCCTAAAAAGTGTTTAATCAAATCAAAGACCGACCGACAGTCTAGTTAAAAGAAAGGATGCCCTTATGAGAACCGTTAAACATCCTGAGGAACGTAAAAATGACATATTAAACGCAGCAGAAGCGCTTTTTTCAACCAAAGGCTATCAGAAAACAACGATTATTGACATATTAAAAGCCGTTGGCATTGCAAAAGGCACCTTTTATTACTACTTTGCATCCAAAGAAGAAGTAATGGATGCCATTATTGACAGGATCATCAAAGAAGATATCATCGTGGCAAAGCGTATTGCGGCTGATCCAGACCTTCCAGTCGTTGACAAACTATTTCGTATCATCATGGCGCAATCACCTCAGCAAGGAAGCCATAAACAGGGGATGATCGATCAGTTCCATCAGCCTTCTAATGCAGAAATGCATCAAAAAAGCTTAATTAAAGCCATTAAAGAACTATCACCAGTGTTGGCAGATGTCATTCAGCAAGGTGTAGAGGAAGGGACATTCAAAACGAAGTATCCGCAAGAGACGGTTGAATTCCTTCTCGCTTCTGCACAGGTCATATTTGATGATGGCCTGTTCCAATGGACAGCCGAAGAAAGTATACAACGCGCTTTAGCTTTTATCGATATACTTGAATCCTCATTGCATGCAGAAAAGGGTAGCTTTTCCTTCTTGCTGAAGCGATTATCTGGTGAGCAGGATGAAAATAATCAGTGATTGGTCACTTCAATACCAATCCTGCATACATTATAGACTGACGGTCGGTCTAAAAGGAGAGTGATATTTATGAATGGATTATTCAAAAGAGATTCATCTCACTTTATCTACCTCGTTCTCGGACAGATTATTTCCGTTTTCGGATCTTCTCTCATTCGATTTGTTCTATCTTTACATGTGCTGGATATGACACAACGAGTTGATTTATTTGCCTTACTTTTCGCTTTATCCAATATCCCGTTCCTTCTCTCCCCATTAGCTGGTGCAATCGCTGACCGGTTTAACAGAAGGAACTTGATGATTTTATTTGACGTCCTCGCCGGCATCATGATTCTTGCTTTTTATTTCTGGTTATTATCTGGAAATGATTCACTCTACATGATAGGAGCTGTCATGATACTTCTTGGTGTGATGAGTACGTTCTATGCACCTACTGTGATGTCCAGCATTCCACAGCTAGTGAAAGAAGATCAATTAGAACAAGCGAACGGCATCGTCAATGGCGTTCAGGCACTTTCAGGTGTTCTCGCACCTGTTATCGGTGGTGTTCTATACGGAATGATTGGAAGTCAATTCATTATAGGTGCCAGTGCCATCGTATTTTTCCTATCTGCGTGCATGCTCTTACGATTAAAAATACCCTTCTCCTCTAGTCCGCTGACAGATTCTATGGGCAAAGTGCTCATAAAAGATATGAAACAAGGATTTTCTTATATCGGCAGCCAGCCGTTTCTAAAAAGAACCATGCTGCTTGCTGCAATGTTAAATTTCATCCTTACACCATTTTTTATCGTAGGTGGCCCAATCATTTTAAGGGTTACAATGAAAACCAGTGACATCATGTATGGAGTAGGAATGGGCTTGATTGAGTTCGCTGTCATCGCAGGTGCTCTGCTAGTTGGACTCGTAGCGAAGCATTGGCGCATTCCTACTTTATATCGCTGGATGCTTGTCATCGCCATCATCCTACTGCCTGTGGCGTTCTCAACATCGACTATGGCTCTACAATTTGGCACTTATCCAGCTTATTTTCTCTTTTTAGCAGGATGTCTTCCAATTGCTATGCTGCTTACAATGATCTCGGTCGTTGTGATATCACATATTCAAAAGAAAACTCCAAATCAGCAATTAGGAAAAGTGATGGCCAATCTAACAATGGTTTCTCAATGTGCAGTTCCGCTTGGTCAAATGATGTATGGGTTCTTGTTTAATACGTTTTCAGCCAACATGTATGTGACTGTGTTAATCGTCAGTGTTTTCATGTTTGCCCTAGCCTACCTAACAAAAAATATGCTTCAACATGAAGGGGAATCAGCCTCATGAGATTCGCCTTTATAAAGAAAGACTTAACCCGCCACCGTCTTATTTCAATTGGTTTAACTATTTGCATCATGATGACTTCATTTCTCGCAGCAAGTGCCGCTCAAATGACAGTACAGCTGAATGGATCCATTTCTGGCCTGCTCCATTCTGCTAAAGCGCCAGACTTTGTCCAAATGCATGACGGCGACCTAAATGAAAAAGACATTGAAGCATTTTCAAGTAAGCAGTCCATGGTAAAAGCTCATCAAATCGTCCCTATGATACCAATTGAACATGCAAACATCAGGTTCGGACATGAGCCTGCCAAAGCAGGTGTGATGGATCATTTATTTGTGAAGCAAAATCGCAATTTTGATTTTCTTTTAAATCAACAAAACGAGAAGCTCATTGTCAATAAAGGTGAAGTGGCTGTCCCAATTTATTTTCAACAAAAGTATCATCTCAACATAGGTGAAACATTACTGATTGAGAAAGGAGCTAATCAATTCACCTTTCGCATTAAAGCGTTCTTGCGAGATGCACAAATGAACCCCAGTCTAGTCAGTTCAAAAAGATTTCTTCTTCATAACGAGG
The DNA here is from genome assembly GCF_057592095.1 of Bacillus sp. SRI_025. NCBI lineage: Bacteria > Bacillati > Bacillota > Bacilli > Caryophanales > Bacillaceae > Bacillus > Bacillus sp. SRI_025. Next base: position 812,148 of record NZ_JBYEGB010000001.1, read on the forward strand.
ATTGGGACGCAATAAATCAAGTGTTTCAACAAAAAGAGTACTTAATCGAATTTTTACTGCATGATGCCGCGCAGACAGATGCTTTTCAAGCAATCTATCAATCATCACAGATGCCACAACAAGGCCCAGCTGTCACACTGCCTTTGCTGCGCATGCTGAACGCATTGACAGATGGAATGGTGATTGCCATTCTTTTGCTTGTTTGCCTGCTGCTCATTAGTATAGCCCTTCTCTCACTCCATCTTGCTATGACGGCTTCTATAGAAGAAGATGAACGTGAAATTGGCATACTGAAGGTACTTGGGATTCCTTTAACAAAAATTAAGCAATTATACGTTGGAAAGTATGCCGTGCTTGCTTGTGCAGGATGTATAGCAGGCTATGTGTTAACACTTATATTTGGTGATATGTTTACGGCCAATATTCAGCAATACATGGGGAATCAGCCTTCTTTTGATCATTTGTTAATCCCGCTTTTTGTTTCTATTGTGACAGCAATGATCGTCATCTCTTGCAGCTATGCTGTCCTAAGAAAGTTTGGTCAAATATCAGCTGCTCAAGCCCTTCAAGGTGGTATCCATTCATCGAATCATAAGAAAAAAATACCTATGCACCTCAAGAAAAGCAGGTTCTTACCGATCCACATTTGGCTTGGTTTAAAAGACCTGATATCACGAAAGAAGTTGTACACAACGATTACTTGTATTATTGCACTTTGTACATTTTTAATGCTGATGCCTATTCAGCTATGGCATACCTTACAATCACCGAATTTCATCACCTACCTTGGCTCGGGTAAAAGTGACCTTCGAATTGATATACGCCAAGGAAATCAACTAACGAAAAATATAAACGAAATAGAATCAATGATTCGTGAAGATAGGAGCATTCAAACAGCAGCCATCTATGAGACTGCTTCTCTTCAGGCGAAATCAAAGGAGAATTCATTAGAAACGCTCTATTTAGAAACAGGTGAGCTCTCAGCATTTCCCCTCACCTATTTACAAGGCCGGCAGCCTTTAAAGAATGATGAAATTGCCTTATCCGTGTTAAATGCAGATTCACTTCAGAAAAAGATAGGAGAAAGAATCACTCTCGTAACTAACGGGCATGAAACCCAAAGAACGGTGACAGGTATTTATCAGGACGTCACCAATGGAGGCAAAACAGCAAAAGCAATATCACAGCCATTTCCTCAATCAGCTCTTTGGAAAACCATTCAAATCCAACTAAAACCAGGAGTAAATATTGCAGAGAAAAAGGCGATATTTGAAAAAAAGGTATCTCCTGCAAAAGTGACAGATATGAAAGAATACGTTCATCAAACGATCGGCAGCACAGCAGCTATCGTAAAAGTCGTTGCATTTTTTGCTACATTAGCTGCTTTTGGGACCGCCAGCTTAATGCTGTTCATGTTCTTGCACATGTTAAAAGCTAAAGATTCAAGCCGGAACAACATGTTAAGAACAATTGGGTTTTCTATAACAGATATAACAGCACAATATATAACAAGTTTTATCGTTGTTCTCTCTTCTGGTGCCTTTATTGGAACAATCGCGGTCAATACAATTGGTCCTGCTTTGATGAGTGTCGGTGGAGCTTCATTAGGGGCGTCGAGCCTTCAGTGGCTGTCATCGCAATGGGTGTCGGTTGTGTATCCACTCATACTATTTATTGTCAATTTAGCTTTGATCGCCTGGTTATTGAAGACGTTTTTTTCTAGCCAAACGACAAGGCATACACTTTAATAAGGAGTTGTTTCACATGGAACACTTGATTGAAACGAAGCGATTGTCATTGCATATCAATTCATTAAAAGGACAGAAACAAACGATTCTTAAGGATATTCATTTATCGATAAAGCGCGGGGAATTCGTGACCATTATGGGACCTTCTGGATGTGGAAAAACATCCTTACTTTATCAGCTTAGCGGCATAGAAACAGCTTCAACAGGAGAGATCAAATATAAAGGCCGAACACTATCAGAAATGACAGAAAAACAGTTAAGTGCTCTGCGCTTAACTGAGATGGGATTTGTCTTTCAGCACAGCCACTTATTAAAAAATCTTAATCTATTTGACAACATCATTGCAGCAGCTTATTTAGCAAAGAAAAAGCCAAGACAAAAAGTGAATGAACGAGCTCAATATTTAATGGAAAAACTTGAAATTGATCATTTGGCAAATAGATATTTGACAGAAGTATCGGGAGGACAGCTTCAAAGAGCCGCTATCTGCCGAGCGCTCATGAATGAACCAGACATACTTTTCGCTGATGAACCCACAGGTGCTCTTAATTCCAGTACAACAAAGGAAGTGATGAATATTTTTTCAAGAATCCACTCTGAAGGAGCAACACTGCTGCTTGTTACACATGACCCCAAGGTGGCTCTTCGTTCTGAAAGAATCATGTTTATGAATGACGGAGAAATGGCAGACAGTTTACAATTAGGAAGATATGATCGTTCAACTGCCGAGAACCGAGAAATGAGATTAAATCAATGGCTGCAAAATTTAGGTTTTTAATTTGAGTAAAATCAGGCAGGAAACTGCCTGTTCTACTTTTTCTGGCACTCAAACGAGTAATCCATAGACAAACTATTTGTTTCTAAGATGATTTTGCCGCCAGCTTGTTGACAAGATTCTGTCAGCAGCTCAATTTCTTTGCTATAGAAGTATCTCTTTGACATATATAGAGTCACTAAAACAAGTAAAAGAGTCGTGATAATGACTGTGATTTGTCTGTTTAAGCTTTGAAATCTTTTTTTCATTTCAACATCCTTTCTAAAAGGTCGGAGTTTGTGTTTAATACTTACTTTTGTCGTCATCTATCAGTTCCTTATCTCATGATCTAGCAACATCATACCTGATTTTCTTTCCTAGATCGACCTTCCATTTTCCCTCTGAAATAGCTAAAATTTCTTTTTTCCAAATATACGAGTGTTATTTTCGATCATTATCATAAAATCCATTGTATAAATCCCTTTTTTAGATTTCCAAAAAGAGATCTTATTCATTTGTGTTAACAAGCAATCACCCTTACAATATCGTACATCGCATGACCTTAGGTCCTTTTTATTACCTCTTGTCAATCACCTCACCGAAACGATTATATTTTACCAAAAATTGTGATATCGTTTTTTATGAAACAGGTGAAAGGATCTTAAAGAGGTGAAATTTCCATGGCTATCATTTCTGCTGAACAGGTGGGGAATCGTTTAAATGATTGGAGAATTGCAATTCGCAAGCATGATGTACACAGTGCAAAAGCAATGTATACAGAATTAAAGGAATTACTTCAAAAAATGGAAGAGAATCAGGAGGTCTTGACCTATTACTCATTGCTAGAAGGCAAGTATAAGCTCATGTTATATGAACGAAGAGGTACGAAACTGAAAGAACAGCCAGAGCCGGATTGCCCCTCTAAAACAAACGACTTAATTGAATACTATTTTTACCTATACAAAGCTCTTTACGCGTCATATAAAAGAGACTATGCATCAGCCATTGGACTGTTTAAAATTGCCGAGAAAAAACTACAACACATTCCTGATGAAATAGAAGTAGCAGAATTCCATACGAAAATCGCTAACTTATATATGCTGCTTCGTCAAAGCCTAATTTCTCTACACTACATTCAGAATGCTATTGATATTTTCAAAAGCCATGAAGGATATGAAAGAAGACTAGCTGCAGCCTTTGTCATCGCCGCTGCTAATTATATGGACATTGGCGACTTTATAAGGGCAGAAAATTACTACAAAAAAGCATTACACATCGCAGACAGTCTCAATGATCATTTTCTAACATCACAGCTTTATCATAATATCAGTATTTTGTACGCCGAAGCTGGCGAATCAAAAAAATGTATCGATGCCCTAGAAAAGGCTCTTAGTGACGAAGACTATCTCTCATCGTGTTACTTCCATCACTCCATGTACATGTTAATGAAAGAGCTGCTTTCTATCGATGAAAGGACACAAGCTCTCTATTACTTCGAATTGGTTAACCAAAAACATGAATCAGAGAAATGCCCCATCTATACAGCAAAAATGAATTTGCTTTACCATCTATATTTCACTGAAGATATGGCTCAAAAAGCTCAAGCCTGTTTCGATGAAATCAGCATTCTTAAAAAATTAAAAGATGCTGAAGGAGTCTGTGAATTAAGTGCATTAGCAGCAAAACACTTTGAAGAGCTGGGAGCAATTCATCTAGCCTATCTCTTTTTGAAGGAAGCTGATCACATGAAACATCCTATCATTGACTGGGGGAATTCTAATGAAAAAAATGAGTTTATTGATTATCACTTTGACCATCGTTGTTTTAGGACAAACAGGGACTTTCAATTCATTAAATGATGAAAATGGTACAACAGAACGACCTATCGGAACTTAATATAAACATTTGCCAAATAAAGAACCACTCGCCTCATCAAGGCAAGTGGTTCCACATTTATTTTAGTTGCTGATAGGATATGAGGCGGTGTATATGTACCGCAAGATAAGTAAGCTCATCATTAGGAATGATGATACTATGCACCTGTTTAATATAGTCTTTGATCTTAAATGCAACATCCATCGCTTGAGGATATAAATGTGCAATTTGTTCAAATAACTCATTTTCTTGATCTGATAATAATTTATCAGCATAAAACCTTTCTACAAAGAATTTCACATGTGTAATGAAACGACTATAATGAATATTCTCTTGATCCATTTTCATATTCAACGTATAGCGCACAAGATTAACAATACTTCCGATCATCTTGGCGTATTTCATACCATCTTTCGACTCGGACTCTTCACCTAATGCATTAATCAAGTGGAAGGCGATATTGGCAGCTTCTTCTTTTGGTAATTGTATGCCCAATGTGTCATTGACTAACTCAAGTGCGTAATTCCCTACTTCAAATTCTTCTGTATAGTAATTTTTGATTTCCCAATACACACGATTCGTAATATTAATATTCTTTTTATGACGTTCCACTGCAAAATTCAAATGATCCATTAAGGTAAAATAAACACCTGAATTTAAAGTTGAGTTTAAACGTTTTTCTGCATATTGGACGATTTGCTGAGTTAAATCGATAAACTCCTGAGCCATTGAATCTAACAATTGAAGAAATTCTTTTGCTCTCATGTTATCGACTGACATAAAGACTTGGTCCGCTTTTTTCTCTTCTATCATTTGACCTGGTTTCTGGCCATAGCCAATTCCTCGGCCGAACAAAACCATCTCCTGTTGGTTCTGATCTTCAGCCAGGACCACGCTCGAGTTTAAAACTTTTTTGATTTTAAACATCGTCATCACCTGTTTTCATGATTGTGGTGTTCAATCAAGCGATTCACCATTTGTCTCAATGACTTTTTGGTACCAATAAAATGAATCTTTTCGAGATCGTTTTAATGTCCCGTTCCCGTCATCATCTTGATCTACGTGAATGAAGCCGTACCGTTTTGACATTTGCGATGTACCTGCACTAATAATATCAATCGAGCCCCAGCTCGTATATCCAAAGAGGTCGACGCCCTCTTCAATGGCTTCTCTCATTTGACGGAAATGCTCCTTGAAATAGTTAATACGATAGTCGTCATGGATTGAGCCATCACTTTCAACTACATCCTTTGCACCCATGCCGTTCTCGACAATGATAAGAGGTTTTTGATAGCGATCATACAATTCGATCAAAGAAATTTTCAGACCAACCGGATCAATTTGCCAGCCCCAATCAGTTGAAGGAAGATAAGGGTTTTTGACTCCACGAATGGTATTCCCTTCTGTCTCTTCTAATCCTTCTTGGGCTGATTCCGTTAAAGACATATAGTAGCTAAATGAGATAAAATCTACTGTGTTTTCTTTTAAAATGGTAAGATCATCTGCTTCCATATGAATATGAATATCTTTTCTCTCAAGCATACGCTTGATAAGTGGCGGATACTCGCCAAACACCTGAACATCTGCATAGAAATAGTTTTCTAAGTTTTGTTTCAAAGCTTGTTCTACATCATTGGGGTGGCACGTATGCGGATACGTTGTCAATTTTGTCAGCATACATCCTACCTGACTGCCTGGGATGATACGATGGCAATCTGCTGTTACGAGAGCAGATGCGACAAATTGATGATGAAGTGCTTGGTACACCGTCTCTTCTACTTTTCCTTCTGGGCAGCGATCAGGAATAATTCCCGCTGTAATGAAAGAGTGGCGGTGAATACTATCAATTTCATTAAAGGTAAGCCAATATTTCACATCATCTTTATAACGTTCGAAACAAACATTGGCGAATTTCACAAAGAGGTCAATTACTTTTCTTTCAACCCAGCCGTTATATTTCACACTAAGGGCTAAAGGCATTTCATAATGAGAGAGAGTCACGATCGGTTCTATGTTGTGTTTTTTCATTTCTGCAAAGACACGATCGTAAAATTGCAGCCCTTTTTCATTCGGTTCCGCTTCTTCTCCAGTAGGGAAGATACGACTCCATGCAATAGAAATTCGAAGTGTTTGAAATCCCATTTCAGCAAAGAGAGCCAAATCCTCTTTATAGTGATGATAGAAATCGACACCTCTGCGTTTTGGGTATTTTTTATCGTCTGGATCTTTCATCGCACGATCTATATTTTCAGTGGTAACTGCAAGATGGCCTTCATAATCTTCTACACTCAAGTTGGAACGGTACATTGCAATATCTGCAACAGACGGCCCCTTTCCATCTATATTCCAGGCGCCTTCTGCCTGGTTAGCAGCAATGGCGCCGCCCCATAAAAATCCTTTTGGAAAACCTTTGATTTTTGTCATATGATTAGCCTCCTAATTGTGTAACAACCATCAATGTATCTTGACGATTGACCTCTTGTAATGGCTGTACCTTAATATCATATTGATCTGTATTTGTGACTACAGCAAGTGTTACTGGATCATATCCTGCTTCCATGATTTTTTCTAGATCAAATTCAATCAATAAATCACCCGCTTGAACACGATCTCCAGCCTGTACTTTTGGATGGAAATACTGCCCTTCCAACTGAACGGTGTCAATGCCGATGTGGAATAATACTTCAACTCCATGGTCCGTTTTCATACCAAGTGCATGGTTTGTTTCGAACAGCAAGGTTACCTCTCCATCTACAGGTGCATAAAGTGCTCCTTTTGAAGGTACAATGGCAATTCCTTCTCCCATGACCTTTGAAGAGAAAATATCATCTTTCACTTCAGATAGAGAGATCATTTGGCCAATCACAGGGCTCTTGAATGTTTCTCCTGCTCCAATTTTTTCAGCAAACCCAGCTTGGTCCTTTGTCTTTTCTTCTACTGTTCGATCTTTACCTAATACAAAAGCAGCGATAAAGGCTACAATAAACGAAATGACCGCTCCAATGATAGCAAACATCAGATTTCGCGGTAGCTCATCTGATATAAACATCGACATGCTTGCTAAACCAGGGCCAACAAGCACAAAGGCTTGTATACCAACTAATCCAATGAAAATTCCGCCAACAAACGAACCAATCATGACACTTCCTAGAACTCGCTTATTTTGCAGTGTCACACCATACAACGCTGGCTCTGTGATGCCAAAAAAGGCTGATATCCCTGCCGAAATGGCTGTTGATCTAAGTACCTTGTCTTTTGTTCGAAGTGCCACAGCGAAACACGCTCCACTTTCCGCAATATTATGCGCAAGTGATGCCGGCAAATAAAGTGCTTCTTTCCCAAGGGTTCCCATCGTTGTGACTGCATAAGGAACCATTGCTTTATGCATGCCTGATGCCACCATGAATGGGAGGACCGCTGCTAAAATGGCGACAGCTACCCAGCCTACCGTATTAAACATCGAAAGAATAATAGATGAAAAACCTTGCCCCGCTGTAAAACCAATCGGTCCTAACAGAAGTAGCGTAACTGGTACAGTAATGACCAATGACATCATCGGAACGAAGAAAATCCGAATTGGTTTTGGTGAAAACCGTGTAAAGAATTTTTCCATTTGCGCGTAAAGCAATACAGAAAGGATTGCCGGAAACACTTGATACGCATAAGCTATATTTTTCACATCGAATGACAGTAATTGTGCACCTTCTGTAAGCATCGCCGTCATGTTCGGCAGAAGAAGCGCACCGACTGCTGATAGTGCGACCAGTGGGTTTACTTTTAGTTTATTCGCCGTCGTTACAGCAACTAGTAAAGGCAGAAAGTAAAGTGGTGCGTCACCTACCATGTTCAGTATTTGATAGGTTTGTCCCTTTGCATCCATCCAGCCTAATAAAGAGAAAAGGAGAAGAAATGATTTTAAAATTCCTCCGCCTGCGATAGCTGGTACAAGCGGCTGAAAGACACCGACAATGAAATCTAACAGAACTGTGCCTGCTTTTCTTTTTTCTTTTGGCTGATTGGATGGCACGTCTTGGCTTGATGAGCTGCTGCCTATTAAATTTGTTACCTTTTGATACACTTCAATGACGTCATTCCCAATGACTACTTGGCATTGTCCTGTCATTCTGACAGCTATGACACCCGGTGTTTTTTCCAGTGCTGGTACATCTGCTTTTTTCTGATCAATGAGTGTGAAGCGAAGTCTTGTTGAACAATGCTCAAGGTGCGCAATGTTTTCTTTGCCACCTACATGCTGTAAAACGTCTTTGGCAACTTGTGTGTAATTCATTTTTTCTCCCCCTTTTCTCATACACGAGACCTATATTTTGGCAATAAAAAAAGGACCTAAAACGACAAATAAAAGAAAAATTCATCGTTTTTAGATCCTGCCTGCATGACCAGTCACATGTCTAATTTATTCATATTGGATTTGTTTTTAGTATATATGCATTATATGAAAGCGTCAACATTTATTTTTCTAAAAATCATTAGGGTCTATATACCTAAAATACTTTTCTCTATTCACTTATAGGAAACCTTCTACTCTTTTGTTCCTTCTATCATCAATCAACAATATTTTTCTCTACAAAAAACCAGATAAGTTGATTCACTCATCTGGTTTAAATTCATCTATTTTTTCTTTTCTTCTGCCCTCTTTTTAAATGCTTTCGCTTGTTTTTCATACTCCTTTTTCGTGACAGCTTTTAACTCTACTGAATCGCCTGTCATGATATATGGTTTAGGAATTTCTTTATATTCCTTATCCGTGAAAACTTTTAACTCTACTGTACCGTCTGTCTTTTTAATTGGCAGCTTTACTGATTTTGCATCTCGATCAGTCGAACCTATAATGACACCTTTTTCAATTATAGGATCATAACTCATGTCAAAATATTCTCCCCCATCAGTATAGCCTCCGACCTCTAATTTCATTTCTTTATAGGGCTTACAACCTTCTTCAGAAACAGTTGTTATTAGAAACGAGCCGTTCCATCCAATCTCAACATGCATGCTTTCCACTTGTAAAAATAGTTGTTTATCCTCTGCCGTATATAGAAAACCATATACTTTCGCCACTTTATCCCTGAAGTGTCTCATATTTTCATAATATCTAGTTTCTGATGAATCAACTAGATTTTGATGTCGATTTTGAATCTTTTTTTGATACGTATCTAGCTTTTTTTGATTGATTGCTTTATAAATCGTGCTTTGCTTCTCGCCTTGTTTTTTCACAGAAAGGTTTTTCCCCGAAAAATGAACTTCGTATATGATCGTTTCTTTTCCTTTTTTCATTTGAAATTCATACCCATTTTCTTTTGAATGGCCGGTTATGACATATTGTTTTTTATATAATTGAGGGTCCCACCAAATTTCTTCTATATAGCTTTCATTCAAATGACCTGTTACTTTGCCTTTATTCTCAGATATCTCGAACCAGTTCAGTCTATCCTTAGTTTTATACGCAAATGCATAGGAATGATTCAATGAATTTTTTTGTGCGATTGCTTGATATGCTGTCCAGCCGCCTCCACCCAAGATGAGTATGGCTAGGATAGACACGACCCAGATTTTCAATTTGCACATACTTACCTCCTCTAATATTTAATTTGAGAAATCAACATCAACAATATTTTACCATATATTCAACTAAATTCTTATTCACTTAAAAATAGATTCTAGAAAATTTAGATAAGTATTTTCTTAATAATATATTACATCTATGCAAATAATATCCTTTTTTCATGGAGAATTCAGATATGTTATTAACCCTTATTCACCTGGTCCAATACGATCTATTTTTTCTTTTCTTCAGCCTGCTTTTTAAATGCTTCCGTTTGCTCTTGATATTCCTCTTTCGTGACAGCTTTAAATTCTATTGTACCGCCTGCCATTTTAAAGGGAAATCTAATTGATGTTGCGTCTCGGTCAGTTTCCCCTAAAATAAAACCCTTTTCAATTGCAGGATAAGTACTCAAATCAAACATTATCCCATCTGAAACACCGCCGGCTGTATGTTTCGTTTCTTTATAAGGTGCTCCACCATCTCCTGGGACCGTTCTCATCAGAAAAGAACCTGCCCATTCAGACTGCATATACATTCGTTTTACTTTTAGAAATAGCTGGTATGAACCATCCTCTGCCGTATACAGATAACCATAAGCGCCCGTTACTTTCTTAATGAAGTTTCTTACATAATCATGAAATCTATTTTCAGTGTCCTCCATCAGTTCTTCATATCGGTCATGAATGTCCTTTTGAACAGCACGTAGTTTTGTTTGATCAACTGCTTTGTATGTGATGCTTTGTTTTTCACCTTGTTTTTTCACAGAAAGATCTTTTTCAGCAAGGTGAACTTCATATGTGACCGTCTCTTTCCCTTGCTTTACTTGAAATTCGTAACCGTTTTCAATCGTTTTGCCGGTTAATTTATATTTGTTGATAAATAGATTAGGATCAAAATGCCTTTTTGGGTTTTCCTCCAAAATGGTTTCATTCAGATGACCTGTTACTTTCCCTTTTTTCTCCGTTACTTTGAACCAGTTCACATGATTCTTGGTCTTATATGCAAAGGCGTAAGATTGATTCAATACACTCTTTTTTGTATTTGTTTGATATGCTATCCAGCTGACAGCACCCATGATTAGTACCGCTAGAATTGCCACGATCCAGATTTTCGATCTATTCATACATACCTCCACCGACAGAATTTCATTTTTTCTATCAATATATGAGTGAGTCACCTCCTTTATCGAATTTATTTTTCAACAACCCCTTGTATCTGCCACTTCACATCATTTATTATATATCTAAATGATATATCTTTTAGATAGGTGTGTTGATATGAAAAAATACAATGATACGACGTATGCGATTTTAGGTATTTTAACGACAGATTGTAAGTCAGGATACGAAGTGAAGCAATTAATTGATAGGAGTTTGCATCATTTTTGGAAAATCAGTTATGGACAAATTTATCCAGCTTTAAAGTTAATAGTCGAGGAAGGCCTTGCGGAGGTTTCACCTGCTGCTAGCTCTGGTCGCTCAGACAAGCGGGAATATCATTTGACTGAAAAAGGACTGGACACGTTAAGAGAATGGCTGGCGCAGCCGCTCGATCAGTTACCAACAGAGCGTAATGAGGTGTTATTAAAGTTATTCTTCGGTCAATATCTTTCGTTTGAGAAAAAACTAGCGCTTTTACAGGATTATGAGAGGCAGCTCCGTATTCGTTATGAGACATATGTTGCGATTGAACAAAACATTCAAGAGCTTTACCCAGATGAAGCGGATGCAAAGTATTGGCTGTTTACTTTAGATTATGGGAAAAGAGTGGCTCAAGCTGGAATTGATTGGTGCGTGGAGACATTCCATTCGATGAAGAAGGAAGGGTAAATGAATGAAAAAAGACATACGTGCTGGCAGATTTACAACGGACAATTCTGATTCGATTGTGGTGTTCATTATCGGAATGAGGATCAACAAACGCTGGGCCATTCATCAATGGATGCCTGTGTTCATGTCGATGCCTGGCATGATCAAGGAGCTGTATACCCATCAAGAGGAGCTAGGGTTTCTTGGGACAGAAAATTACTTTGGATTACGCACGACAGCGATGATTCAATATTGGAAATCAACAGATGACCTCCTTGCCTATGCCAAGATGGAGAAGCATTTGGCTGCTTGGAAAAGATTTAACCAAATGGCACGAAATAATGATGCGGTGGGCATCTATCATGAAACATACCAAATTCAAGCCGGCTCGTATGAATCCATCTACGTGAACATGCCTTCCTACGGACTGAGCCAAGCGAGAGCGCCTATTCCAATTGATAAAGGAAAACAAACAGCGAAGGAACGGCTGAATACAACAAATTCCTAGAGAGCGATTCTCTAGGAATTTCTTTTTGCAACAGATACAAAATGCTTTAATATGCGGGCTGTTAATCCCCATATGGTGTAGTTTTCATAATCATAAAACCATTCCTCAATCGACCGGCTCCCCCAGCTGTATTTTTCACCATTCATGATTTTTTCATAAGGGAAGTCCTCTCCTGGTGTTGGCTGAACGGATACATGATGTAGGTACGGCTCATATTGGCTGAGCCATGATAGAGGCACGGTAAAGGTCTCTTCTACTTCTTCTTGATTATAGGAGTGTTTCACTTTTTGCTCATCAATGATACCGACATATGGGTATACGACGAAGGATGGAGAAGCGATATAAGGACTGAGCTGTCCAAGGATATCGACCGATTCTGGCGGAATGCCCAGCTCTTCATGTGTTTCTCGCAGTGCAGCCTCCTGTGCTGTTTCGCTGCCGTCGAGCTTGCCCCCAGGAAAACTAATATCACCCGGCTGTTTTCTCATGGTGAGCGATCGTACCTCAAATAATATATGCCATTCTCCATTTACTTGTACTAAAGGGATCAGGACTGCTGCTTTGAACGCTGTCTCTTCTCCAATGAACAACGGTTGTGATTGATGTAAGTCATTTTTTAATTGATCAATGAACACGGCCATCACCTGTTTTCTGTTTCTCTTTCCTTTAGCGTATCATGGTTCACCTTTTCAATAAAGATGATCTTTCTGACAATTATTTTTATCAATTTGACAACTTTACTTGTCAAATTGAATATAATGCTTTACAATCAAGGAAAGATTTCAATTAAAACTTGAGGTGACAGAATGAAAAATCGGTTAAAAGAGCTTCGTGCGCGTGATGGTTTAAACCAAACTGAGCTTGCGAAACGTGCAAAGGTCTCTCGTCAAACCATCAGCTTAATGGAACGTGATGAATTAATGCCGTCTCTCTTGCTCGCTGTTAAGCTTTCACGAATTTTTCAGGAACCCATTGAACGTATTTTTCTATTCGAGGAGGATGAACTATCATGAAAACTGTATACAAAATGCTCTTAGGTGCTCTCCTTGGCTTTCTCGGTGCTTACTGTCTGCTGGCAGCCGAATTTGAGATGACACTTATTGATATTGCATTTGAAGCGACTCTTGTTATCAGTGGAGTGACAATTTTATTGATTATTTATTGTTTTTCAGGGATTTCACGTATGAAAAAAAGAGTGTCTCTTTCGGTCTCTGGAGATGAGGAAGATGAACTGGAGGCAAAGCAATATCGGACCTTTACTGATTCGACATTAGCCAATACGGTGAGTACGATTTTGTCCATTATTGCCATCGGTATAACCATCGTCACCGAGCAGCCCCTCTGGTTGATTCTGGTCAATGCTGCTTTATTTATCGTCACCATTATCAGTTCTTATGTAGCGATATCCGTTCTTACACTTGTCTATCCTAATCGCAATCTGCCAAGTCCGTCCGACAAAGATTATAGTAAAAAGCTGCTCGCCATTTCAGACGAAGGGGAAAAGCATGTCATGCTTGGCGGACTGTTTCACACGTATCAAATGATGAATATTCTATTGACTAGTGCCATGTTTATTTTGATTGTGTATTCCCTTGGAGCCAATCACTCTCAACTGTTCTCGATCATGGTGATTGGAATTGTTTTGATCATTTTGAATGCAAATTATGTGTTGAAGATTAGAAATCGTTAAATGATAAAAAGCACAGCTCTGTCAAAAGGCTGTGCTTTTTCCGTCCGTTACGATGCACGGCGTTTCTTTCGTGTATAAATCAAAAATAAGAAACCAAACCATACCGGTGTCAATAGCAACGCAGGACGTGTTGCATCTGCGAAGAGCATGATCACGAGAATGGCTGCAAAGAGCGCAAGAACGCAAATATTCACAAAAGGTGTGAACGGTGCTTTAAAGGTAGATGCTGCATGCAGTTCAGGCCGTGTTTTTTTATATTTCAAATGACAAATTAAAATAATACTCCATACCCAAATGAAACAAATGGCACTGATCGTGGTAACAATCCCAAAGGCTTGTTCGGGAATCAGCTTGCTTAAAAGTGCACCGACCGATACTACAATCGTTGAAACAAATAGCGCATTACTCGGGACAGCGTGCTTGTTCAAACGTCCAAAGGAAGCTGGCCCCTGCTTTTGATGACTGAGATTATACAGAATACGGCTTGTCGAGAACATGCCGCTATTACAAGCTGATGCCGCAGACGTCAACACAACAAAATTGATAAGCCCCGCTGCTACTGGTATCCCAATGAGCCCAAAGGTTTTCACAAAAGGACTTTCTGATGCACTGAGCTCAGACCATGGGTTGATACATAGTAAAACAAAGATCGCACCCACATAGAAAAATAGAATTCTTAATGGAATCTTATTAATCGCAGAGGGAATGTTTTTTTGCGGATTAGCTGTTTCTGCTGCGGATACGCCAACCAGTTCAACTCCCACATACGCAAAAATCACCATCTGGAATGACAGCAAGAAGCCTGTGACACCATTCGGGAATAACCCGCCATGAGACCATAAATTCGTTACTGTCACCGGTCCGGCATCGGTTTGAAAACCAATGATTAAAAGAACAATTCCAACACCGATCAGTAATAGAATCGTAATCACTTTAATGAGTGCAAACCAAAATTCCATTTCTCCGAAAAGCTTCACCGTTAATAGATTCAATCCTAGTAAAATCAACAAACAAATGATAGCAGGAATCCATTGCGGGATATCAAACCAATACTGCACATACACTCCGACCGCAATGACATCCGCCATCGCTGTCATAATCCAGCAAAACCAATATGTCCACCCTGTCACAAAAGATGCCCACGGGCCGAGATAGTCCTCTGCAATATCGGTTAATGACTGATAGCCCGCCTTCGATAAAAGCAATTCTCCAAGTGCCCTCATGACAAAAAAGATGGCCATTCCGACAATTAAATAAGCAAAAATGATTGATGGACCTGCCAATTGAATGGCTTTTCCAGAGCCTAAAAACAGCCCTGTTCCAATGGTTCCGCCAATGGCAATCAATTGCACATGACGGTTTGATAAATCTCGTTTTAATTCTTGTTGTGCCAATGCTAACACCCTCCTACGACACGATCTTATACTGAAATAATGAACTCTTTAAAAAGTCCATAAAAAAAGAGATTGGATGCGCTCCAATCTCACGGTCATAAAAGAATAGCAAAATAGAGAAAAGTAATACACGGCATCATCCATGCATCACAAATACAATATTTCGTACTCTTCTGTCCTTTTGCCTGAGATTGTGAACCCTTCGGCGCCGCACATACATGCGGTCTCTCCAGAAGCTGCTCCTGCTATA
Organism: Bacillus sp. SRI_025; assembly: GCF_057592095.1. NCBI lineage: Bacteria > Bacillati > Bacillota > Bacilli > Caryophanales > Bacillaceae > Bacillus > Bacillus sp. SRI_025. The sequence goes on from NZ_JBYEGB010000001.1 coordinate 827,738, forward strand.
GTGTGACCCACAGCAATCATAGCCTTCGTTATTTAATTAAAATGTTGCTATTTCTGAATAATTTTATATTTTACGCCTCAATCAGAAAGCTGTCAATGGTAATCTTTTATGATTTACGGTGATACCCATATGTCTTCACTTCATCAATCCCCCCTAATTCATGTATAATAAACCAAAAGATGTTCGGCTCGTCTGATGGAGAAATCCCTCTTGATCATGAACAAAGTTAGGCAATCCATTGAAGTTGGTGAAGATAAATGAAAAAAATGAACAAACAGCGTGTCACATTACAGGAAGTCGCCAAGCATGCCGGTGTCTCGACTTCAACGGCATCACTCGTTGTTCGAAATAATCCTAGAATTTCTGAAGCCACTCGAAACAAAGTGCTTCAATCCATGGAAGACTTAGGGTACGTATATGACCGCGTAGCTGCCAACATGCGGTCAAAAAGCTCAAATATCGTTGGTGTGATTGTCACAGATATTTCTAACACCTTTATTTCGGAATTTTTAATCGGCGTGCAAACCACGCTTGAATCACTAGGCTATACCGTTTTACTTGGTACAACCTTTGACAGTGTCGACAAACAGGAGCGGCTCATTTCCACCATGGTAGAGCACCGAGTGGGCGGAATTATTTTAAACCCAGCTTCGAAAAGCTCTGCTCGAACCGTCAAACAATTAAATCAAATTCGCACCCCAAAAGTACTTGCAAATCGTGAGTTATCAGATGTGCAATGTGATTATGTCGGTGTTGATTATGAACAAGGCACTTGGATGGCCATTCATCATCTTCTTCAGAAGGGGCATCGACGTATCGCCTTCTTAGGCGGCATCAAGACCTCATCGACTTGGATTGAGCGGATGAAAGGTTTCAAAAGAGCTCATGACGATGAAAACCTGACGATTGATGATTCCCTTATTATTGATATCGTACCTACTCGTGAAGGCGGGAAAGAAGCACTCGCTCAAGTGATGGATCAACCCGAGCCTCCTACCGCTATTTTTTGTTTTAGTGACTTAGTTGCATTTGGAGTCATGCAAGCACTGTCAGCACGGGGCATCCAGCCAGGTGAAGATATTGATGTGGTTGGATTCGATAATGTTCCTGAAGCGGAGATGTACCATCCGCCGCTCACCACTGTTTCTTCATTCCCCCGATCCATCGGGGCAAAAGCAGCGAACCTTTTATATCATAAAATGAACGATCAGGATGAAGAGCTGCAGAGATTGATTTTAAAGCCTCAACTTCATATTAGAGAAACCTCTCCATCATGATGAAAAGAGAATTGTGTGCAGCAATTCTCTTTTTTTATTGAACAAGTCAACTATTTCTTTGTTTCATTTTTCTTTTTTTAAATCACAAAGTCATAAACTTGACACATTTAAAATGCAGGAGTATATTTATTTCGTTGCTTCTTTTAGTATATCGTTATACCTATTTAGTCCTATCGTTATTTCTATCAAAAAACAGTTAAAAGTGATTTTTTATGATTCTGATCAAATCATGAAGTTTCACTTCCTAATCAAGGCTGTTATTATTTTTTACATTTTAGTAGAACGATGTACTTGATTGAAGAACAGATGAATATTCATTATTTTTTCATCAATAAGGGGTGTTGTGATGGGCTTCATATTATTCATTTTGAAGGAAACAATAACAAAGGGTATACAACGAATTTGACCTTAAAGGGGTTTCAAATATAGGAGTGGGAACATGAAAAATCCTTATATTAAATCGTCACTTGGCATGTATTTAAACTACTTCATGCTTGGCATGATCAATATTATTGTAGCTTCCAACATGGACAGCTTATCTGAACGCTACCATGTAGATATTCCGAAAATCAGCTTGCTTGTATCGGCGATCGGAATTGGTAAACTCATTGCTCTCTTTTTCTCAGGTCGGTTAGCCGATAGCTGGGGACGTAAGCCTGTCATTATTACAGGAAATTTTCTTTACTTATTATTCTTAATCGGTATTCCAACGACAACGAGTTATACACTGGCATTTATCTTTGCGATTTCAGCAGGTATTGCCAACTCACTGCTTGATTCAGGAACCTACCCTGCTTTGACAGAGTCATTTCCGAAAAAGGCAAGTTCGGCTTCTGTTTTAGTAAAAGCGTCTGTATCCATTGGGGCGACTGTTCTTCCATTTATCTTGGCGTACCTAGTGGCACATGACATCTTCTGGGGCTGGGCGTTCTTTGGACTAGGGCTTCTTTATTTACTTGTAGGAATTTACTTAATCTTTATGCCATTCCCGAACCATAAGCAAGTTTCTTCACAAGCTGCTCTTCCAGTACAAGACCAGCTGAAGGAAGAACCAAAAATGCTTGGCGAAGGCTTAGCTGTTGTACTTATGGGATTCACGTCGACTGCATTGTTTGTCGTATGGCAGACATGGCTTCCACAGCTCGGGTTAAAATTAATCGGACTTGGTACAGAACAAGCTACACAGCTTCTATCTTATTTTAGTATTGGAGCACTCGTATCTGTTCTCTTGCTTTCGATCGTCTTAGATAAATTCATTTCACCGATTATGGTGGCAATCATTTATCCAATTGGGGCGTTCCTTGCAATGCTTTCACTTTTCCAAATCGAAACGTACAGCATTGTCATTGTCAGCACCTTCTTCTTAGGGCTATTTACAGCAGGAATCTTCCAGCTTGCGATGAGTATCATGATGAAATTGTTCCCGACAAACAAAGCAACGGCTTCATCCTATGTCAACATTGCGGCAAGCTCAGCGTTTATTCTCGTGCCGCTCATTACAAGTGGGCTGGTCAGCACGTACGATATTAAAATGACGTTATTCTTCGATATGATCATTGCGGTTATTAGCGTATTACTAGCGGTCTTTGTTCTTGGACGCATGAAAAAATTATTTAGATAACTAAAGGAGATGTCAATCATGACAAACATACATGAACGAAATATTGATGGAAAAACAAAATTAGTCGGTCTTCTTGCTACACCAATCGGACACAGCCTTTCACCACGTATGCATAACCTTGGCTATACACTAACAGGTATCAACTATGCTTACCTCGCATTTGAAGTAGGGAATGATGAACTAGAAGCAGCCGTAAACGGTATGAAAGCAATGGGTGCAGCTGGATTTAACGTCTCTATGCCGAACAAAATGAAAGTACTAGATTACTTAGACGAACTAGATGATTCTGCAAGATATACACGTGCAAGTAACACTGTAGTAAACAAAGATGGTAAGCTCATCGGCTACAACACAGATGGTCTTGGATATGTGAGAAACTTGATTGAGCATGGCGTTGAATTAGCCGGCAAAAAAGTCACACTTGTTGGCTCTGGCGGCGCGGCAACTCCGATTGCGATTCAGCTTGCACAGTCCGGCATTCGTGAAATTAGTATTTTTGCTCGTAATGACCAATACTTCGTTCAAGCAGAAGAAAATGTAAATTACATCAACAACGAAATGAAATCTTTCGGTGTCAAAGCAAACATTTTCCCACTTGAAGACAAAGACGCGTTCCGTCGTGAAGTAGCAGAAAGTGCGATCCTGGCAAACGGGACAAGCCTTGGCATGAAACCACTAGATCAGCTCAGCATTATCGATGATACACTTGATGTACTTCGTAAAGATTTGATCGTGACAGATGTCGTATACAACCCGCAAAAAACAAAGCTTCTTGCACAAGCACAGGAAGCTGGCGCCAAAACGATTAACGGTCTTGGAATGATGTTATGGCAAGGTGCACTTGCTTACAAACTCTTTACTGGTGAAGATATGCCAGTTGATCAAGTAAAACAAATCCTTTTTGAAAATGACCGTTTCTAAAACAAAAGAAAGACGACTTCCTAAGCGGAGGTCGTCTTTTTTTAATCATGTACCATAACTTGACGGTAGCGATACAGGATATACAGTGCGCCGATAATGGCTGCAACAGCCACCACTGCATCGAACATAAAGATTTGTAAAATGGACGCGTGACTCTGAATTAACCCTGTTACGACCGGGATGACGATAGCCGACACGCCGCCCGCTGTGGAGATAATCCCAGTCATCGTCCCTTTGTTTTTCCAGAAGAATTCAGCCATCACAGTTAACGTTAGCTGAAAAACTCCTGCTGTTGAAAACCCTAATACAAAAGCATTGACGGTTCCTATCACTGGGGATTTCACGACCAAGAGCACACAAATAGAAACAAGTGTAATGATTGGATAGATCAACAGCACAGTGACCGGACGGACAAAACGGCGCAACAGAAACGCAAGCATCACAACAGACAGCAGCCCGCCCATGCTATAGTAACTGAGCAGTTTCACAGCACTGCCCGATGCCATCCCCAAGATGGCCTCACCGTACGTAGGAAGCCAAATTTGCGGCAGCGCATACAGCCCATTTGATGTAAAGCTGATTAAAATGAGTGCGATCCCTTCCCTCCAAAATGTAGGCTCTGTCGAGAAGCGCGGAAGTCCATCATGCTCCGTTACCTGGACTTGCTCCACCTTGCGATGATTCGGAAATGGCAAGGTCCACAGCATCAAGACATTCACAAGATAGATCAGAGCAGGAACAAAAAATGAAATTCCATAAAACAAATCATGCTCTGCTAAAAAGTAAATCGCCAGTGGCAAAATGGTTGCCCCAATGGAGATAAAGGCCTTCACCATCACATTCGCAGATCCCGAGTTTTGCGGAAAAGCCTCCATTAACGCAGGATACGTTCCTGCATCCATTGCCGAATTCGCGACCCCTGCCAAAATCGCAAACGCAAACGCGATTTGATAATTCGGAGACAATGGGATTCCAATGAGGAACACCGCCATCAGCACACCAGAAACCAAAATGACCGGCTTCCGCCCAAAACGATCTGACAGTACGCCTGATAAACCATACGTGAGCACCCTGCCAATGCCAAGCGCCGAAATCATATAACTAATTCCCGCACTATTGGTATCTAATTGTTTGATTAAAAATGGCATATTTGAAGCCAAAATAATATTGACCATACCTAATAAAAAGTAATTAATATACAGACTAGAAGCCGTTCTCACATACGGATTCCTCATCCTGACACACCCCTCAACACCATCGCAATGAAGTGACAAATAATGGTTACGCTTACAAGATCTCATATGTGAGGAAGAACAGCTTTGCAGCCTTCACGTTCATACATCTCATCATGTCATGCAGCTCACAGCTTACACGCCCTTCATGTATCAAGCATTTCTTCAATTTTTCACTGCTCTTATTTTATATGAATGAGAAAGGTAAAGATAGTGAATTGCTTAAATTTGAGGGGAATTCATCGATCAAGCGTATGACACCATCGATAGAAAAAAGGAGTGGTTAGCTGCCACTCCTTAACTGATGTCTCATTTCTGTTCATCGTTCATTTTCAACCCATTTTGACGAATGACTTCTTGATACCAGTAAAAGCTTTTTTTAGGTGTTCGATTTAACGTTCCGTTTCCATCGTTATCTTGATCAACATGGATAAACCCATATCGCTTTTCCATTTCAGATGACGAGTAACTAATTAAATCAAGAATTCCCCAGCTGGTGTAACCTATTAATTCGACTCCATCCTCAATGGCTTCCAGCATCTGCTGGAAATGCTGCTCATGATAGCTAATCCGATAATCATCATTTATCTTTCCATCTTCCACCTTGTCGTATGCACCTAATCCATTCTCAACTATAAATAGTGGTAGTTGATAGCGATCGTATAAGTCATTTAAAGAGATACGAATTCCAATCGGGTCGATCTGCCAGCCCCATTCACTCACTTCTAAATATGGGTTTTTCACTCCACCTATTGTATTGCCGCTGACAGTTTCCATGCCTTCACTATTTTCAGTAGCAACCAAGGAATTGTAGTAACTGAATGAAATAAAATCAACAGTATGCACCTTTAATAATTCGTCATCTCCCAGCTGTTTCTCAATGTGAATGTTTTTTTCTTTAAACAGTCGATTGATAAAACGCGGATACTCACCACGCACCTGTACATCTGTAAAAAACATATTGAACTGATTGTTCTTTGATGCCTTCAGAACATCCTTTGGATTACAAGAATACGGATATGTTGTTAATTTCGTCAGCATACACCCTATTTTTGCCCCTGGGATCATTTCATGACAATATTTAACGGCCAAAGCACTTGCAACAAATTGATGATGCAATGCTTGATAAACTGCCTGTTCTACATTGTCAAAGCGCTCTGAAACGATTCCACCACTTGTAAATGGATGTCGGACAATACTATCAATTTCATTGAAAGTCAGCCAATACTTGACTTTATCTTTATATCGATCAAATACAACTCGACTAAATTTCACAAAGAAATCAACGACAATGCGATGAGACCATCCTCCATATTGATTCACTAAGTATAGCGGCATTTCATAATGAGATAACGTAACGAGTGGTTCAATATCATGCTTTTTCATCTCATCGAATAGGCGGTCGTAAAATAATAATCCCGCTTCATTTGGCTCTTCTTCATCACCGTTTGGAAAAATACGTGTCCATGCAATCGAGACACGTAACGTCTTCAATCCCATTTCTTTGAACAGCGCCATATCTTCAGGATAACGATGATAAAAGTCTACACCTCTTCGTTTCGGATAACCTTCAGTGGTATCTGCACGCATCGCTTGCTGAATTTGTTCTTCATCCACTTTGTTGTGCTTTTTATAATCAGACTTACTGAGACCTTTTTTAAAGATCGCCACATCAGCAGTCGATAGCCCTTTTCCGTCTACATTCCATGCGCCTTCTGCTTGGTTTGCCGCGATGGCGCCTCCCCATAAAAATCCTTCTGGAAATTTCCTGATTTGATTAGACATGTTTCTTCCTCCTCAAGACTATGCGTTATTTCTTTGAACCACTCGATTAACGTGAATAATTAAATACATTTTTTCGTCACTGGATATCGTGTAATCCACATTTGTTTTAATATATTTCTCGATTTTCTCCACACATTTTACTTCTTCAGGATACTTCCTCATGATTTGATCAATTAGATCGTGATCATCTGTTTCAAGCATTTTGTTCTCAAGTAAACGTTGAACAAAGAACTGTAAATGTGTTAAAAACCTGGAGTAATTAATCGTATCTGTCGGAATGTCAATCTTATAATGCATTTTGATAATATTTAAAATGTCTTTGACCATATTGGTCATCATCACGATTTGATTTAAATTATCTTTGGTCTGCTGCGCATTTACTAGATGAAATGCAATATTCGCCGCTTCTTCTTCAGGCAGCTGAATGCCTAACTGTTTTTCAATCAGCTCTAGTGCATGCAGACCAATGCTAAATTCCTCGGGATAAAATTTCTTCACTTCCCACAGCAGGCGATTTTGTATCGTTAAATTTTCCTTAAAGCGCTTCGTAGCCATGAAAAGGTGATCGGTTAAAGAAATATAAAGATGCTCATTTAGGTGTGTAGATAAACGGCGCTTCGCATAGGATATAATCTCATCTGTCATGATTAAAAATTCCTCTGGGGTCTCCCTCATAAGCTCAGCTAAATCATTAGACGTACTTTGATCTTCTAACACATAGATTTTTTGAATATCAGACTCTTGAATAAGACTGCCTGGCTTATTTTTAAATCCAATCGCCTTACCCATTACGATGATTTCCTTACCGTCATCTCTTTTAGCGAGAACCACACTGGTATTCAGCACTTTTATAATTTCCATACCATATCACCTTCCTGGATACATTCAAAATCGATTTATAAGACCGTTAAAAGTGGCTGCTGATGACCAGAAACAGGATTCGTTTTTCCCTCTTGGGGTAAAATTTCTAAATAATCAGCTGTATTTGTAATAATGACTGGTGTTGTTGTATCATAGCCAGCCTTTTGTATATTCTGTTGATCAAATTCAATCAGAAGTTGACCTTGTTTCACTGTATCACCTTTTTGAACATGTGAAGTAAAATATTGTCCATTTAAGTTTACAGTATCAATACCAATATGAATCAGAACTTCCACACCAAGGTTGGATTTTAAACCAATGGCATGATTTGTATGGAAAATCATTTCTACTTGTCCATCAAAAGGAGCAAATACTTTCCCTTCAGTAGGTTGAATCGCTGCCCCTTTCCCCATCACTTCTTCAGAGAATACTTTATCATTCACTTTTGCTAAAGGAATGATGTCTCCTTTAATTGGTGCATAAATGACTTCACGATTTCTTGTGCTTTCTGATGTGGAAACAGGCTCATTTTTCTTCTCGATGTTTTCAGTTTCTGCATCTTTAAAGCCGATGATGTAAACAGCAATAAACGCAACGACCGCTGAAACGACTGCACCAATAATGGCAAACGTAAAGTTTGAAGTCCCTTTTTCAATGAAAATCGGCATTGTTGCGATACCAGGTGAAACCATGACAAACGCCTTTAGCTTAATCAATCCAACAAAAATACCTGAAACCCCTGCTCCAATCATACATGCGAGTAATGTTTTCTTAAGTTTTAAATGAACGCCGTATAATGCAGGTTCTGTTATACCAAATAAAGCAGAAATTCCTCCGGACATCGCAATTTGTTTTAACTTAGGATCTTTGGTTTTAAATGAAACAGCCAAAGCACCTCCACCTTGCGCAAAGTTCGCTGCTAGCATAGCGACCCCAATGAGAGCATCGTATCCTGGTGAAGCAAGGGACGCGATAACAACTGGATAGAACACCTTCTGCATCCCAAACATGACGATAAAAGGTAAGAAAACGGCTAAAATCGCAACAGCTGCCCATCCCGCAGTTTGCTGGATCCATAAGACCCCTGCGGCTAAGCCTGCACCAAGATACATACCGAGCGGCCCTAAAAACAGTAAACCAATCGGAGCGACAATAATCATCGTAATTAAAGGAACCATAAAGATTTTGACAGGTCCCGGTGATAATTTATCTGCCAGCTTTTCTACATATGACATCAGCCAAACAATGAGTATGATCGGAATAACCGATGCACCATAAGAAACAGCTTTTAGTGGGATGCCCGCAAAGACAACTGGATCACCACTGCTAAACAGGGCTGTTAAGTTCGGATGTAACAAAACTCCAGCCAAAGCCATTGATACCATAGGGTTTGTGCCAAATTTTTGTGAGCTTGTATAGGCTAACAAAATTGGCAAGAAGAAAAACGCTGCATCTGAGATGATTTTCAATACCAAATAGGTTTGGCTGTCTTCTTTCATCAAGTTCAGCATCGGCAATAAAATTAATAGAGCCTTCAACATTCCTGCACCAGCGATCGCAGGGATGATCGGTGCAAAAATGCCAGTGATCAAATTGGCAAAACGATTGAAATATCCTTTCAAGCTATGATCTTTATTCTGTACAATCTGTCCGCTTGCTTCCGGATTTTGATCAATCAGTTTTGCAAACTCTTTATAAACATAACCCACATCATTTCCAATAATAATTTGATACTGACCTGCTGTATCTGCTACTTGAATGACGCCATCAAGACGGCTAATTTCTTCAGAGTTTGCGCGTGAAGAATCTTTTAAAGTCAGCCTTAATCTCGTCATACAGTGGATGGCATTTTGAACATTTTCGCTTCCGCCAATATGTTTTAGAATGTCTTGAGCTAAGTCTTTATGATTCATTAAAGTCACCGCTTTCATTTTTGATTATAGGCGCTCAGGGAACAAAAAAAGACCTGGATTGGGTGGGAATATACAAATACAGATATCCCATCCAATCTAGGTCTTGCCTGCCGAACAGTAACACGCCTTATTGAATGTACGCATTATTCTATTTTTAAATTTTTATCGTTTCATGAAACCGCTTTTAACATGTTAATATCTTTATAGTAATTAATTATCTTCACAAAAGCAATGTTTTTTCTCGAAAAACAATAATAAATTGATTAAATATAGATCAAAGAGCACTGTTATATCATCTAATCGTACCTATTGAAAATGAATGGTATTGTCATGCTCTTTCTAATAAAGACCGTCTAAACTTAAAGTCCCCAAGTACTTAACTCATAAAAATATTCCGTCCGTTCAATGCATAATCCAAAATGAAGATCCTCTGTGACTAACATAAAATCTCCATATCCAATTGAAAATTTCGTTTGCTCAAGAAGCTGGTTTAAATGGCTAAACACTTCGTTCACGTTTACTAAAAGAGCTTCAATTTCATGCTCTCGAAAAAACATGATTCTAGCTTCTTTGGGATAACGTTCTGCATTCTTGACCAATTCCTTTAACATTTGTGTAGATTTTTTTATATGTTCTCGATAGTTATCCCCATGTATTTGAATCTTATTTTCTCTTGCATAAAGGAAAGCAAACACCTTCTGACAAAACAATTGATTTTCTTCGATATCTAAAAAGGGGTGTTCTGGAAGTGTCATGTAGCTCAATTCGTTCATTAAGTGCTTTCTTCTGCTTTTTCTTTTTAAGGTTTCGATTTTTGTTTTTCTGTTGTTATTCATAAAAATCAACTTAACAATCCTTGTTTTTTTATACTATCATCACAAGAATTATCTAATAAAACAATCCATTTGTTCAAATTAGGACTTTTTTCTCAAACGGGTACAACCCTTACCACGCTTTCATCGTAACCCTCTTCTTGTCAATTAACCGGAAATCAATCACTTGTAATCTAAACAGTTACAGCATATAATTTCTCTGATTTCTTAATTCACATTAAGAAGAGTTCATAAAAGGGGGCTTTATGATGGAAATTAAGGCGGCTGTCATTGAAAAACAAGGTGAAGATTTTGTATTTGAACAACTAAAGCTAGAAAACCCAAAAAGTAATGAAGTATTAATTAAAGTGGTAGCAACTGGAGTTTGTCATACAGATGCTGTCGCTCGCGATATGGGATTATCACCCTTCCCTGTGGTTTTAGGCCACGAAGGAGCTGGAATTGTAGAAGCTGTCGGAGATGGTGTCAAGTCCGTTAAAAAAGGAGATCATGTTGTCTTATCATTTGCTTCTTGTGGAGAATGTGAAAACTGTTTAGCTGCACATCCTACTAGCTGTATGCGGTTCAATGAACTAAATTTTGATGGCAAGATGGAAGATCATACAAACAGAATACACAAACACAATCATGCAGTTTCTACTTTCTTTGGACAATCTTCATTTGCCACATATGCAGTTGTTAACGAACGAAATGTCGTTCAAGTAGAGAAAGATGTTGATTTGGCTCTTCTTGGACCATTAGGTTGTGGAATCCAAACAGGAAGTGGAACCGTTTTAAATAAATTAAAACCTGAATTTGGTTCGACAATTGCTGTATATGGCTGTGGAGCAGTCGGATTAAGTGCCATTATGGCTGCGAAAATTGCAGGCTGTAAACAAATCATTGCGATAGATGTACATGAAAACCGATTAGCACTTGCCAAGGAATTAGGTGCTACAGATGTCTTTAATGGAGCAAAAGTAGATGCTGTACAAGAAATTAAAAAAATAACAAACGGTGGAACTAATTATGCTGTTGAAACAACGGGTGTACCACCTGTTGTTCGTCAATCATTACATGCTCTAAAGCCGCTAGGTGTGTCCGCAGTTGTTGGAGTCACACCAAAAATGGAGTTTGATGTCCATAACGATATCATGGCTGAAGGTAAGACATTAATGGGTGTGATTGAAGGCGATGCAGTTCCTAAGTTATTCATTCCGAAACTTATTGATTTCTATAAAAAAGGGTTGTTCCCATTTGATAAGCTAGTGAAATTTTATGAATTCGAAGATATCAACCAAGCCTTTGCTGATTCGAAATCTGGTGCCGTTTTAAAACCGATTGTGAAAATTAGCTGAACATGACAATCAAGAACCTTCCACTCTGGAAGGTTCTTTTGTTCATCCTAGCCTATTAAAGTTCGAGGAATAAGATACTTAATAGGTATTTTCTTTATACAAAATGGATATTTCCCCTCTTAATATATCATCATTATAATTAAATAATGGCTGAAATTGATAGACACAAGGGGGAATCATTGTGGATGTATTCGCAAAAAAAATAAATCAATATATTGATGGACAATGGAGAAAAGGTTCATCAAATAAAATTCAGAAAGTTTATAACCCTTATACTTCAGAGGTCATTGCTGAAGTAAATATAGCTTCAGAAGAGGATATTCACGCAGCCTATCAAGCTGCAAAAGAAGCTCAAGAACATTGGGGAAAAGTATCAGCTTCTAAAAAGGTGAGCGTGCTTGAAAAAGCATATCAGTTCTTTGAAAAACATAAGGATGACATACTAGAAACGCTCTGTAAAGAAGCAGGGAGTTCCTTCGTGAAAGCCAATATCGAACTCGAAGCTACCATGAATGTTTTGAAACAATCAATGGATTATCCACACCAACTAGAAGAGAGATCAGAGCTTCCTGCTTTAATAGAAAACAAAACAAATTATGTCTATCGAGCACCTATAGGGGTAGCTGGTATTATCAGTTCATTTAATTTTCCTCTTCACTTATCTATGCGCTCTATTGCTGTTGCAATTGCTACAGGAAATTCAGTTGTACACAAACCAGACATGCAAACAGCATTATCAGGTGGTGTCGTCATTGCAAAAGCGTTTGAAGATGCTGGTTTGCCAAAAGGGGTTTTCAACTTAATCCTGACCAATACAAAAGAAATTGGAGACTCATTTATCGAACATCCCATTCCAAAAATCATCTCTTTTACAGGTTCAACTGGCGTTGGGCGTCATATTGGTTCAATTGCGGGGAAAAACCTGAAACGAACAGCCTTAGAGCTTGGTGGAAACAATCCGTTTATTGTATTGGAAGATGCAGACATTGACCAAGCGATAAACGCTGCAATTTTCGGTAAATTTTTACACCAAGGGCAAATTTGTATGATTATTAACCGCATTCTCGTTCATCGTAATCTTTATGATACCTTTATTGAAAAGTACACTGCAAGAGCAGCTTCATTAAAATGTGGGAACCCAGTAGACCCTTCTGTAGTGATTGGGCCTCTCATTAATGAGAAACAAGCTGATCATGTCATGTCGATCATTGAAGAAGGAAAAAATGAAGGTGCTAAATTAGTGTTAGAAGGAAAAAGAGAAGGAAATCTGATCACACCGTTTGTATTTGCAGATGTCAATAACGACATGAAGATTGCACGCAGTGAGATATTTGGTCCAGTTGTTTCTATCATTCCTTTTGACAATGAGGAAGAAGCCATCCATTTCGCAAACGACAGTGAATATGGTTTAAGTGCAGGTATCTTTACAGAGAATATTGAAAAAGGGATTACATTAGCAAGACGCATTGAAAGCGGAATGGCTCATGTGAACGATCAAAGCGTAAATGATGATAGCCTGGCGCCATTTGGCGGGGAAAAGGCTTCTGGAATTGGTCGCTTTGGAGGCCAATGGGCTCTAGAAGAATTCACCCGAATCCAATGGGTTTCTGTACAAAATCAACCAAGAAAATATCCTTTCTAAGAGAAAAAAGGGATGGGCTTAACTAAGCCATCCCTTTTACTTATTCTTTCATTTCTTTCACTGTTTGTTCCCAGCGTTCAATGACTTCTTTCTCATTGAATAAGTCGATGTTGATGCCGGAGATTATTTGTGCATATTTTGCTACATCTTCCCTAGCTAAAACAACCTGAGCAGAGAATCTTTCTCTTACATAATGGCTGTCAGGCGTCTTATCTAGCCTTTTCAAAAACAGTCTAATATAGTGAACCTTTCCTTGACATACCATTACCAAAGTCGCTTTCTGTGTACGAATGATATTGGATGTAGTCGTTGTATTTGGCCATAAACCAATTCTTAATTCTTGGCAGTTTAATGCAACAATTTCCCCCACACTAATCATCGCATTATGTGGCCAGCCATCCTCTCCTACAGTCATTAACATCATCGCTTCATGCTGTTTATCTGACAGCTTTTTTCCATTCAAGAATTCAAATACCTCAGGAGACAATTCCGTTTTACACATGCTAACACCACCTTACCTTCACCTATTAGACGATACTGAGCCAAGATTCATTAGACAATCTATCGTTACTTTTTTTACTAAATAAGAAGATCTCTAAGCGGTATATAGAGATCTTCTTATTTTTACATTAATCTATTAACTTTGGGATTGGAGGAATTTGATCTAACTCTTTAAATTTAGTTGCATCCAACTTGAAACGTTTATCATATTTTTCGGGGTCTGTGATATTAGGACCTTCTGTATTTCTCCAAGATAGGGTACAAGTATCGCAAATATATACTTCCCAAGCATCCTTAACAGGAGATTTTGTTAATAAGCTTACTTTTTCAGATTCACATCTCGGACACTTCATTATTTATTTCCTCCCTTTTTTATTAAATCACGGAGAATGGCAGACCATTCTTCTGCTTTTTCTGGCGTAGCCAAAAGTTCAGTATCTCGTGCAATATCAGGTGCAATCGGAGTTGTCGCATCAATGACTAGCTTTGTGTGCATACCAGCAGGGTCAGAAGATGGATCTAATGGCATTCCAGGCGCATATGGAATTTTGAACACATCTTTGTCTGGACGTACCCGAGTTGTTAATGCCCACATCACTTGTTCTAAATTAAACGGATCAACGAATTCATCTACGATAATCGCTATTTTCGTATAAGGCATTCCATGAGGAGTGGATAATAGCCTCATCGCAACCGCCTTACCGTATCCACCTAACCGAGATTTTGTCGATACAATCGTTCCTATACCGTGTGTATACATTGCGTTTACTGCCTCAACTTCTGGGAAGTCACGCTTTAACTGTTTATACAATGGTAAACTTGTATTTAAAGCCATTAAATAATCAATTTCCGTCCATGGCATACCTAAGTATAAGTTTTCAAAAATTGGATTTTGACGGTGAGTGATTTTAGTAATTTTTACAATCGGCTGCAAACGTGCTCCTGAATAACTTCCAGGAAATTCGCCAAATGGGCCTTCTATCTCTCTTTCACGAGGCATAATGTATCCCTCTAGAACAACCTCACTTCTCGCTGGAATATCTAATTGACCTTGCTCACTTTTCGTTAATTCAATTGCTTCTCCTTTTAAGGCTCCGGCAAAATCATATTCGGATTGAGCATATTCTATCGGTGTACTCGCCATAAAGCTCAAGACAGGATCGTTACCTAAGCAAATGGCAATTGGTAAAGGTTCATTTTTTTCTTCTGCATGTTTTAAATGAACCGCTATATCGTGAAATGGAAGTGGCTGAATTCCTACTTTATCTTTACCCTTTACTTGAATACGGTAAGTTCCGGCATTTTGTTCCTCATAGCTTTCAGGCTTATTTGGATCCTTACTAACCACAAGAGCTTTAGAAAGATAAAAGCCCGCATCGAATTCATTAATACGAAACAGTGGCAGCACATCAAATAAATTGATATCTTCCTCAATTACAACTTCTTTCACTGGTGCATCTTTTTTATCTACCCAAACAGGTTTAATCGGATATCTATCCCAAATTCTTTCTAGTTCGAAAAACTGTTCTTTAACCGGTGTGTTCTTGTCCATGTTAAGCATCAAGGCATGGTTTTGCCATGAACCGTGTACATTTAGGACAACAGGTGTTTTATATCCTTTCACTTTTTCTACAAGAACAGCTGGTGCATTCTCCATATCCGGGGCAGAACGGCCAATTGCGCTTAAATCTGGTTCAGGCATGACTTCATCCTTAATACGTACTAGTTGATTTTCTGATTCTAGTAAATCTAGAAACTCTCTTAAATCTCTATAGGACATGGGAAATCCTCCTATTCAGCAATTTTTATGTGATGTGTTTTCCCTTACATCACCATTGTACGCCCCATTTTAGGATATTAAAAATATCTATTAAATATTTAAATTATACCTTAAAAGTATGCTTTTTAACTAAAATGAAGTTCAACATGAAAATCAAATACAAAAGGTTCGTCCTAAAAGGACGAACCTGATTGAAAAAGCCTCTCAAATCATCTTTTGATCAGCTTACTTCGCTTTTTGTATACCTTCCCATCTCTTAGCATCTGATAATTGAATACCAAACTGATCTAAGGCTCTGTAAACAATGTGGTTAACAATATCATCAATCTGTTGAGGATGATTATAAAAAGCAGGCATTGGAGGGAAAATGATAGATCCCATTCTTGATAAAGCCAACATATTTTCAAGATGAATATCATTAAGAGGTGTTTCACGGGTCATCAATAACAATTTTTTTCTCTCTTTTAAAATGACATCAGCAGCTCGCGTAACAAGATTGTCTGCCAGCCCCATTCGAATTGATGCAAGAGTTTTCATACTACAAGGTGCCACAATCATTCCATCTACTCTAAAAGATCCGCTTGAAATTTTCGCACCTAAATCCTTATATGAATATGTGAAATCAGCTAATTCTTCAACATCCTTTACTGTGTAAGATGTCTCAACATTTATGGTTGCGGCTGCCCATGAAGACATGACCAAATGAGTTTCAATATCTGTGTGTTTGAGAATTTCTAGAAGACGAATACCAAAAATGGCTCCTGTAGCACCAGACATTCCAACAATAATCTTCATATACGCTTCACCTTCTTTAATATTAATGATTCATATCTCTAAATAAAGTATACTCTCCAGTTTAATATATTGATAATATTCATATTGTTTATATATAATACTTACAAAGTATAAAAAGACAGGAGAAGACATATGGATATTCGACAACTGCGATATTTTATAGCCATTGCAGAACAAGGTACAATCTCTAAAGCTGCAGAATCCCTGCATATGGCTCAGCCGCCACTTAGCAGGCAATTAAAAATGATGGAAGATGAATTAGGTGTTGTTTTATTTGAAAGGAATAAAAAGAAGAAAGTCACTCTAACCGCTCAGGGAGAACTATTTTTAAAAAAGGCTAGAGAAATAGTTTATAGCATGGAGGATGCTATTCATCAAATTAAAGAATTTAGTGAGGAAATAAGCGGGACTCTTTCAATTGGTTCTACTATTTATTGTGCACCGATTTTACTTTCAGCTCTTACCGAATTTAGGAAAAAGCATTCGCATGTTAAATTTAATATTTGGGAAGGAAACTCTGCTCACTTAATGACATTATTGAATAATCGGCAAATTGATGTTGCGATTACAGGAGGACCTTTTCCTAAAAAAGATATGAAAGTGAAAAGTTTGTATACAGATCCTTGTGTATTAGTTGTCCCTAAAGAATATAAGATAGATGAAAAAGAAATCAGCATACAAACACTATCTGACATTCCGCTTGTATTACTCCGTCCAACAGAAGGAGTAGGATTATTTGATCAAATTGTAGATACATTTCAACAGTTGGAATTAACGCCTAATATTTTATGTGAATGTCACGACTCTGCTATGTTATTCAGTTTAGTAAGAAAAGGATTTGGGGCGACAATCTTACCTTTATCCATGGTCAACCATCCACTTACGAAAGAATTTAAAAAGATCTCCATTCAAGATCATCCATGGATTTCAGATCCTTCATTAGTTTGGAGATCAAATAGCTACTTATCAGCTTCGACAAAAGAGTTTTTGAAGTTTTTTGAGGAACAGAGCAACTACACCGACTATTCAGTATAGAGGAGTCTGGGTGACTCCATACAAAAAAAACCGAACAAGCGATACCATGCTCATTCGGCTCTCTATTACCTATCTTTACACTTCTTCACCATTCGTTGCGATGACGTTTTGATACCAAGTAAACGAATCTTTTTTGAGACGCTTCATTGAGCCGTTCCCTTCGTTATAACGGTCAACGTAGATCATGCCGTAGCGTTTTTTCATTTCGCCTGTTGTGAATGACACGATATCAATGATCCCCCAAGGTGTGTAGCCGATGAGGTCAACACCGTCGTATTCTATTGCCTTTTTCAGCGCCTCGATATGAGAAGCGAGATATTGAATTCGTTCTGGATCGTGAATAGAACCGTCTTCTTCCACTTGATCAATGGCACCAAATCCATTCTCGACGATGAATAGCGGGATTTGATAGCGATCGTAAAAACGATTCAATGTATACCTTAAGCCTGTCGGGTCAATGGACCAGCCCCAGTCACTTGATTTGATATAAGGGTTATCTACACCATGCGGCAGGGCTCCGTTGACAATGTCTCCGTTGTGATCAGACACCGTATCACTTTCTGACAGAGCATATTCATCTTTTAAATTTTGATCAAGCTCTCTTAGGTCTTTGACCGTCTTTTTTCGTTCATCTTCCGCATCTTCTATTTTCTCATCAAAGGTTTGACTATCAAATACTTCTAGAGAAATGAGATCATCAATGTCTTGAAAAATCGTTTTGAGTGCCTTTTTTTGATCCTTTACAATGCTTTTGGCATTTTTGATGCCCATATGTACTGCGTTATCTAAAAAGTGTTCTTCTACAAAGGTATCGCCGCCAAAGTTTGTATCATCCAGTGTCCCAGAAACACCTCCATTATTGATCATAAAGTCTATTTTATGGTGGCTTTCAAAACGGAAAAATAGGCTAAATGACGTTTTCAATTTAAAGGTCAAATAAAATAAGCTAGACAATGCACTTTGCTCTGTCTAGCCATACATTCGTTTTATTTATAATCATTGATTGGTCCTTTATCCATCAAAACATCAATTTCATTAGAAGACTTCATTTTTAATTTAGGTCTGTGCTCGGAATTTGGTTTGCTGTAAAGCTCTAGCGGACGGATGATCACACCATCATTTGTATTTTGAAGCATACCCGGCACACAAGAATAAATTCGATCATTATCATTCGCATGTTTGGCATGAATTGTCACAGACGTTCCTTGGTGATTATCGATACTCATAGATACCCTATATCTATAAAAGGAACCTGTTCCGTTTGATTGTGCAGAATAAACAACCGGAACGATAGCAAGGATATCGTCATTTAACCGTAATTTAATGACTTCTGTTTTCATCGATTCACGGTCTCTACCGACATCTCCCATATGCTCTACAGCTCCGTTTCCGTAACTTTTAAGAGCAAGAACACCTTTTGCGCCAAACATGGCCACATCTATTTGTTTTCCTGACTTCGTATAGACCAATGCATAAATATCATAATCGGTTCCAGACTCCCAGGATACTGTAGCTGTAATCTCAGGCGTTTTTTCAATGATGATCGGTTTATGACCTTTGTCTAGACTAATTTTACCTTGAACTTTCTCTAAGCTAATTGGTGCAGCGACTTTCTCTTTAGCAGCTGGCTTCATTGGAGGAGCAGGCTCATCAATTAATTTTTCAGAAGTCATTTGAGGAGGTATAGAAACACCCTGTTCATCAGGTTCAACCTCTACCCCAAAAAGCTGACATAACCCTTCTAATCCAGAATCGAAGCCACGCCAGATGGATCGTGCTTTCGTTTCACCATTTCTGATATATAGCTCTACTACGACAATACCCTTTTCATTTGTAAAGCTTACTGGTGTAAGGTATAGTACCTCATCGCCTGTTTGAATTTCTGCTTGCAGATTCTTCACTTGAGAAAAACCAATTCCTTGATCCTCTGTTAGTGTAATCGCCACCTTTGTGATTCCAGTAGGCACTTTGCTCATATCAAAATTCAATTGATGTCTTTTCAACTGACCTGATATCTCTGCTGGTAAAAGTGTCGCGACACCCGTGGCACTCTCCGGCTGATTGTAAAAAATAATGCCATGATCTCCTTGAACTAGATCTGAATCTGTTAAGAGAAACGCTGTTAAAGAAATATCAATTGCAGATGATACTTCATAACTGATGGATACTTGTCCCTTTGGAGAGTTTAGTACGGTATTGGCACCCATTTGCAGAGTTTGATTCATTTCAACAACTCCTATTCTATATCTACCATTTATCGCTTTTATAGATCAATTATACCAAATGGTTTAGTAGAGCCTATTAATATCTTTATCTCATTTCAATCTCTGCCATGATATGAGACAATGCCAATTAAAAACAAACTACTCTCGAAAGGAGAATCAATGTGTATAAAAAAATCATTCCTGCTGTTATGGTGATATTCGGTTTTTGAATTCTTCTTCAAATTTCCTTGAACATTAAGATCTTTCACAATCCAATGAACTATTTTGTCGCTATTACTCTCTTTTTTCTTTGTATTCAGGCATTAATAAAACATAAACAATGAAAAACCCGAACAAGCATATACCACGCTCGTCCGGGCTTCTATTTTCCTTTATTACACTTCTTCACCATTCGTTGCGATGACGTTTTGATACCAAGTAAACGAATCTTTTTTGAGGCGCTTCATTGAGCCGTTTCCTTCGTTGTCGCGGTCAACGTAGATCATGCCGTAGCGTTTTTTCATTTCGCCTGTTGTGAATGACACGATATCAATGATGCCCCAAGGTGTGTAGCCAATAAGGTCGACACCGTCGTATTCAATGGCTTTTTTCAGTGCTTCGATATGAGAAGCGAGATATTGAATTCTTTCTGGATCGTGAATAGAACCGTCTTCTTCCACTTGATCTATTGCACCAAATCCATTCTCTACGATGAATAACGGGATTTGATAGCGATCGTAAAAACGATTCAATGTATATCTTAAGCCTGTCGGGTCAATGGACCAGCCCCAGTCACTTGATTTGATATAAGGGTTATCTACACCATGCGGCAGGGCTCCGTTGACAATGTCTCCGTTGTGATCAGACACCGTATCACTTTTAACCGTTGTCGACATGTAGTAGCTAAAGCCTAGATAATCCACTTTTCCTTTTCTTAAGCTTTCTTCATCGCCTTCTTCAAATGGAATGTGATAGCCTTCGCGTTCGAATTCTTTTAATGCATAGCTCGGATAGTAGCCGCGCACCTGTACATCTGGGAAGAAATAGCGCTGTCTCATATATTCCTCTGCCAGCATGACATCCTCAGGGTTTGAGGAATATGGATAGATTGGCACGTGAGACACCATCGCTCCAATTTGGAAAGCAGGATTGATTTCTTTTCCTTTGGCTACTGCCCATGCACTTGCAAGTAATTCATGGTGTCCTGCTTGATACATGACTTCTTTGGCATTTTCGCCTTCTTTGACTGATACCCCTGAATTTGTCCAAAGGAATAGTGGGTTGTTGACATCCATTTTGTTATTGATTTCATTAAATGTCATCCAGTATGTGACCTTGTCTTTGTATCGATTAAAGCATACTTCTGCGAATTTCGCGAAATACTCAGCGACTTTTCGGCTGCGGAACCCGCCGTACTCTCTTGCTAAATGGAGCGGCATCTCAAAGTGAGACAACGTAATCACAGGCTCGATGCCATGCTTGAGCAGTTCATCAAATACATCATCATAGAATTGTAAACCTGCTTCATTCGGTTCTGCTTCGTCTCCCTTAGGGAAAATCCGGCTCCAGCCAATCGATGTACGTAAACATTTTAAACCCATTTCGGCAAACATTGCGATATCTTCCTTATAACGATGGTAGAAATCGATCGCTTCATGGTTCGGATAAAATTTATCTTCTTCTATCGTTTCAGTTATTTGTCTCGGTACTCCATGAGCACCTGCTGTCATCACATCTACAACACTTGGGCCTTTTCCTGCTTCATTCCATCCACCTTCAAATTGATGTGCAGCTAATGCTCCGCCCCATAGAAAATCTTTTGGTAATGTCATTATTCATTCCTCCTATTTCACAATTGTGATCATGACGTCTGTTGGCTGACATGTCTCACGTTTCTCTACAATCACATCTTCGTACGCTTGTGTATTGGTGATGATGACTGGTGTGATTGTTTTTAATCCTTTGCTTTCAATGGCTTCTTGATCAAATGTCATCAACAAGTCACCCTTCTTCACCTTGCTGCCTTCTTTGATATGCAGAGTAAATGCTGAGCCATCTAGGGAAACCGTATCAATTCCTACATGAACTAGTAACTCCACCCCGAATTCTGAACGCAGTCCAATCGCATGCTTTGTTGGCGCAAGCATGACGACACTGCCGTCAAACGGTGCATACAGCTTGTTGTCTGTCGGTTCAATCGCAAACCCTTTGCCCATCGCCCCCGAGCTAAATACGGCATCTGGCACTTCAGATAACGGGATCACTTTCCCTGCAAGCGGTGCAGGAATGGTCTCTTCATTATTCATCGAACCATTCATTTTTTCTCCAACTTGCTCTTTATCAGACGTTGCACCGGCTGTCTGTTCCACTGTATCTTCCCCATAACCAAACATTTGAATAAGCACAACTGGTAAGATCAGCGCAATTGCGACACCAATCAATATGCCGATGATCGATGTTGGATAATCTGAACTAATTCCGTTTACAATCGTCAGTGGACCAGGCAACCCTGCATACGCAAAGTAATAAGGCGTAAAGAAGCTGGCAGCAATGGCACCGACCGCTCCAGATATACATCCGAAAATAAATGGTTTTTTGAAACGCAGGGTAACCCCATAAATCGCAGGCTCAGTAATTCCAAAGAGACCCGTGATTCCCGCTGAAACCCCGACTTTTCGTGTTTCGCGGTTTCTTGCTTTTAAAATAACCCCTAACACTGCGCCGACCTGAGCGATAACAGCGATGGTTTGATATGCCTGGAAGGAGTCACGTCCATATTGTTCAAAGTTGGCGAGCACCATTGGTGTGATGCCCCAATGAACACCGAAAATGACAAGCACTTGCCAGAATCCTCCGATAATAGCACCTGCTAAAGCTGGGACATTTTCCGCTAAAACATTGTATCCGTTTGCAATCCCATTTGCACCGGCTGTCGAAAGAGGACCAATTAATAGAATCGTTAACGGAACCATGACAACCATGCAGATAAATGGGACAAATAACGGTTTGACCACCTCGTGAATGCGTTTGTTTAAAAATCTCTCTACATATGAAAGGATCCATACCAAGAATAGCGGCGGCAAAACAGATGACGTATAAACCGTTTCAGATAACGCTATGCCTAAAAAAGTAACGCCTTCCCCTGATGCCACGCGTCCAGCAATCTCCGTCCAAGCTGGACTGACAAGCGCTGCTGTACACGCTACGGCGATATACATATTCGTTTTAAAATGCTTGGCTGCTGTGATGGCGATAAAGATAGGCAAAAACGTAAACGGCGCCCATGAAATAAAGCTAAAGACTTCATACGTTCCCGTTTTCGAGAAGCTTGGAAATAATAAATTAATGAGGATAAGTGCACCTTGTAAAATACCTGCTGCTGCCAAAATATACACAAATGGCGCAAACACAGCAGACATGGTCGCGATGACACGGTTCAGCACCGTTCCCTTGTTTTCATTTGGCTGATCATCATCAGACGGCTGCAGCTGAACAAGGCTTGAAAAATGCTCATATACCTCACCAACATGCTGACCGATAACGACCTGAAATTGACCGCCATTTTCCACCACGGTAATGACGCCAGGCATCGCATTGACTGCTTCCTTTGCCTTTGGATTCGAACGTTTCAAGACCAAACGCAGCCGCGTGGCGCATCTTGCAGCACTCACCACATTTTCTTCTCCGCCAACTGCCTCTAAGATGTCTTCTGCAAGCTTTTGATAGTCCCTCACTTTTGACATATAAAACCCCCCTTTATCACTACTAGTATATGTACATTATAATTATACCGGTACAATTTATCAATACATATATAATTTTAGATAGCATATCAAAGGAAATTAGGTATGTGCTATAATACAAAGACAATAAATCGTGAAAACAAAGAGGAATAGCCATGTTAAAGTATCAACAAATTGCGAGCGATATTGAAAAATATATTGTCACCCATGAGATGCAACAAGGAGATAAGCTCCCTGTACTCGAAACACTCATGAGTCAATTTGCTGTGAGCAAAAGTACCATTATCAAATCGTTAGAATTACTCGAAAAAAAAGGAATTATCTATCAAGTGAGGGGCAGCGGCATCTTTGTTCGAAGACACCGGCGCAAGGGATACATCAGCCTTTTATCCAACCAAGGGTTTAAAAAAGACTTAGAGGAATTTCAACTGACATCAGAGGTTTTAATGCTAGACACCATCAAACCGTCCGAAGAAGCTGCACTTAATTTGAACATTGAACAAGATGAAGATGTTTTTTACCTTAAACGCATTCGTTACATCAACGGACAAACCTTATGTTTAGAAGAATCCTATTACCGAAAAACGATTATTCCTTATCTCAACACAGAAATTGCCGCCGATTCTGTTTTTAAATTCGTCAGTGAAGGTTTGGGGCTCAAAGTCGGTTTCTCCGATATGTACTTACAAGTAGGCAAATTGAATGAAACCGAAGCGACGCACCTCGGCCTCAAACAAGACGATCCCGCCCTCCGCGTCGAGACGGTCTTTCACCTCACAAACGGCCAGCCCTTCGACTTTTCGAAAATCACATATAACTACACACAATCCCAATTTTTTATTCAAGCCAATAATTATTATGGGTGATGGACGGAAAAAGCCCCTCATAAACTGAGGGGCTTTTTGCAAATAACCTATCACTTGTAATAGTTATAATCATTGAACGTCGCGATCATATCTTCTTGTGTGCCTTTCTTCCCGCGATTTGTATTAAAATATAACGTTCCGTCATCAAAATCAACAGCTTCTATTTCAAAAAGAGTAAATGCACTGCTCGTAATTCGAAATGAAAGGTCTTTTCTAGTAAACAACTCTTTTGAAAAATCTTTTGCAGGTGTTTCCTTTTGCTCTTTCAGGATTTGATTGATATTTAATGGATATGTGAGAATGACACTCACATTAGAAGCCCCTCCATTGGAGTCTGGCTTAGATAATGGTACATATAATGTTCCTTGATAGAAAGAAATGCCTTGAAGAATGTACTTAGAAACATCCACCACTGATTGATTTACAATCGCTTTCGTATAATTTAATGTAAATGTTGCCTCATATTCAAATTGTCCTTTTTGGTCATTAAAATTCCCAATAAAAAAGCGATTGCCAGACCTGACAATAAACTTGTCCGCTCCAACAGAATATGTGATGCCGCTAATTGATAAATTCGCCCCTTGGTACTGAAGGACATAGGATTTAGCCACTTTGTACGTATTTTTCTTCGTGTTCACACTTAACTTCACTATCTTTTTTACATACTTTGCACCATCGGCCATAGGCGCTACATATAAGCTAACTTGCTCATCACCTTTTTGAGCTTTCACAGCTAAGTCATTAGCATGTCCTAAGTCATTACTAGTACTGTTGGTGTCAGAGTTTTTAAGGAGCTTAACAATTCTATTGCTTGAAGAGCTGTTCATTTTAATAGCGTACAATTGCGTCAAGTGATTTGACGTATTTATTTTTGCAGCATAAATCATATTATTATTACGATCTACAGCCATCCCTTGCATAGAAGTGTAGAACCCAGAACCGGACATTGCAGAATACGTTGTATATGTGTTGAAATATCCGGATTGTGCCTGAACAGTCACGGACCACATACTGCAGCAAAAGATGACAGCCATTAGGATAAAATACTGCAATTTTTTCAATATAAACACTCTCCTATCATTGGAATTTATATCGTTTGGCTTTTAAAAATAAAATCGTCACCATAGAAATGAATGACGATTTTTTTTAAATGATCATTAAACTCTACTTTTCAGCTTTAAACGCCTTTACCGTTTTACTACTTTCCGACATGCCTTTCCCAGTGACGGTGAAGTAGAGTTTTCCTCCCTTAGCGCCTAGTTGTTTGAAAGTGACTTTTACAACTTTGCCTTTAGTAGCTGTTGACTTCCCAATAAGCTTTCCCGAAGAATGATAGATTTTGACAACATCTTGATTGGTGAGTTTACTGACCGTAACCACGTCTTTTTTCTTTTTGTTGTTCACGATGTTGATTTGGTTGCTTTTTAACGAAGCAGACGGCTCACCTTTAAAAGAAATGGTTTGCTTTCCGCTTTCCAGCATCTTATCGCTGATACGCGTGATATACACTTTACCGCTCTTAGTCCCAACTTGTTTAACGTACAATTTGATGGACGAGCTGGTAGCTGGTTTTGATGCAGCTAGTAATTTCCCGCTTGTTGAGTAGACTTTAATTACATCTTTTTTCTTCAATTTACTCACTGTAATGATGTCATTTTTATTTTTAAGATTATTGATTTTGACTTGGCTGGCTTTTAAAGCATCTGACTTTTCACCCTGATAACGAATTGGTACTCGATTTCCCTCTTTTAAACCAGGCTCTTTTATACTGATATAAAGCGTTCCACTTGTTTGACCCAATTGCTTCAAGGAAATTGTCAGGTTCGAGCTAGATGCAGCCTGTTGGGCAATCGCTTTTCCACCAGAAGATTGTTTAAAAACTTTGATGACTGATTGCTTTTTGATTCCTTTTATCGTCACCGTATCATTTTTCCCTTTATTGTTCGTCACCTTCACTTGGGATGATGCAAGTGGAGATGTGACGACTTTTTTGACGGTGAAGGCTGGCAAGGCGACCTTTCTCTTTCCACTCTGCAACGTGATTGTTACTTTAGATCCTTGTTGTAATTTTCCCGTTTTCAATTTAAAATCTTTGCCCGGCGTAATGTTGAATGGTCCAAATTTCTTTTTCGTTGTGCTAGCGCTGAGTTTCGACATTGCTTTTATTGTGTTATTCGTTGAATCAGATTGCACCTCTACAATAGCTTGATCGCCAAACGTACTCATGCCATTAATGGTCTCACTTGAATCATCGATTTCTTCCACAAAAACTTTCTGTACATCTTCCTGAGATTGATCCGTTTCACTCGGATTATCAGCCATGAACGACTTGACTGTAATGAAGTCACCACCGATTAACTTTGAAACAGGAACATCATAGACGCCATTAGAGTCTGTCTGACCTTCCCCAATGACTCTTCCCTCTCCATCTAAAATATTGATCATACTTTCAGGAGTTGCAGTTCCGCCCACTGAAGTTGAAAGCTGAGTAAAAGGATCAATAGTCGGAGCGGTTGATCTCAGTTGGAAAGTGGTCTCATACAAAGCATTATCATAAGAAGGTTCCAACACTTGAAATTTACTTTGATTTAATGACTTTATTGTGTTTTTGTCTAAATTCAACTCAAAGTTGCCATCACCATCTGCAGTCATCGATTGAATGATGTCACTTGATTTTTGATTTTTAAAGACGATCTTTGCATAAGGAATTCCCGTTTGGCCTTTCACTGATTTAGACCATTTTGTCGTAGGAATAAGTGAGATTTTCTTAGGATTCACAATTTTTTTGTAAACGTCGATATTGCTGCCAGTCGTCATTTTCACTGTTAGGAATGTCCCTGCACTTAGGGCAGGCAGCTTCAAATGAATGGCATCATTGAATGTGCCTGAGGCAATTACTTTGCCATCTTTCACGACCTCTACTTTTGTGTTCTTCACAGTTTTCCCAGTTAACTCCTGAGAAGTATCATATATCGGATCTAATGAGCTAAAAGATTCCTTGAAAACATACACTTTGTTTGAAGAAAGCATTGTCCCATTTTGGTCATACGTATCTAACTCCGCCGTTTGACCTGAACTAATGTTCCAAGAAAACAACTTAAAGTTTCCATTACTATCTGCTTTTGCGTAGTGCATATATTTAGATTTCCAGTTACTCGGAACACCCCAATCTACGAATGCAACGATTGCGTTTGGCGCTGTTTTACCTGTCAGATAATTATCACCATATTGATAACGATCAACCGTTGTTTTCGTTCCACCCTCTGTGGCACTCACACTTTTTTGTATATGAAAACTCAACATCATCACACATAGAATAGAAGCTACTAATTTCAGGACCATTTTCATAAATATATCCTCACTTTTCCTATTAATGTTTTTATATACAAATATTATACATTTCATCTAGTATAGATACAAGAGTTAATAACATGACTAAAGACTTATCAAACTACCAATTTAATAGGTACAGTGAACCTCCTCTCTTACATGAACATCTCCGATTTAAAACATCAAAAAGATTCATTTTACGAATGCATCAAACAAACTTATGATAAACGTAACAAAAATGTATAGGAGGGTTCGTCAGATGAGAGACATTAGAGTGTATCATGTTGATGCGTTTACAACTGAGAAATTTGGAGGAAATGCCGCTGGGGTGGTGTTGGATGGTGAGTTTTTAACAGAAGATGACATGCAGAGCATCGCCAAGGAGTTGAATTTACCGGAATCCGTCTTCTTGCTGCCTGCCCATGATAAGGAAGCCGATTATCGGGTCAAATACTTCACGCCGACAGAAGAGGTCAATTTCTGCGGGCATGCAACTGTTGGTTTGACTTGGCTTCTGGCGACGGAGCTAGGGCTGGCTAAAGAGAGATCAGGGGTCGTGTTAGAAACAAAGATCGGCAAGGTTCCTGTCGTATGGCACGAAGAAAATGGCAAGGTCGTTGATGTGGAAATGACTCAGGTGACACCGAAGACGCGAGATTTTGTCATTGATTTAGAAGAGCTTAGTGACATGCTTGGTGTGAGCATTGACCGCATTGATCCATCCTTTCCTATCAAATTAGCAAACACCGGTAACTGGCATCTTCTTGTTCCGATGAAGGACCAACAGGACATTGATCAAGCAGCACCAAACTTAGCGGCTTTAGCTAGAATGAATAAAGAGCATGGCATCTCGACAACCCACCTTTATACGTTCCACACCTCAAAAGAATGCGATCTTTATACGAGAGATTTTGCACCTGGGATTGGTATACCCGAAGATCCTGTGACGGGGGCAGCAAACGGGGCATTGGCTGGATATCTTTATTTGGAGGGCATCATTTCTCAGCAAGAAATCACTCACCTGAATATTGCCCAAGGGGATGCCATCGGCAGGCCTGGCTTGCTTCGTATCACAGTCATTCCAAATGAATCAAAGCCGGTGATCAAAGTGGCAGGCGCAGCTGTCATCACGATCCGAGGCGTGTTGACTTTATAAAACACCAGCTTGAATGGGAGACCTCCTGTTCAAGCTGATTCTATTTAAAATGACTTTTGACCGTTTCAATCCATCTTTTCGCCGATGGGGAAGCTGCCTTGAACGATTTGAACGCCAGGTTGACCTCACGATAGACGTTCGTCTCCAATGGAATGACTTTCGTATGAGGTATGTGCGGCGGCAAAATTAATTTTGGAATGATTGTGACCCCTAATCCTTCTTGAACCATAGAAATGAGCGTATTGTTGTCTTCAATTTCAAACAAAACATGAGGCTTCACGCTGCCTCTTTCTTTTAACAGCTTCTTAACGAGTATGTTACAGCCCGCTTTCGGCATGATAAAGGCTTCATCATGTAACGAGTCAACTTCGATCACTTTCTTCGTATGAAAGCGATGATTCTCTTGTATGAGCACCACCAATTCATCCTGAAAAAGTGGTACGGTCTCAAATTCCCTCGATGACTGCGTTAAAAAACCAACATCAACCGTCCCTGAAGCAATCCATTCCTCAATCTCCTCATAACCACCTTCATATAACTCCAGCTTGATATGCGGATAGCATTGCGTAAAACGGTGAATAAGGCGTGGTAGAACATTTGAAGAAAAACTAGGAAATGTCCCAATCTTGATGCTCCCCACTTCCATCCCTTGAATTAGCGCCGCCTCCTGCTCAAGCAATGCCGCATGATGCAAGATTTGCCGGATATGAGGCATCACCCGCTCACCTGCGTCTGTCAATGACAGCCCGTTTCGATTCCACCGAAGCAGCACAATCCCGAGTTCCGACTCAAGCTTTGCAATATTATGACTCACCCCAGACTGCGTCAGCCCAAGCTTCTCCCCGGCTTTTGTAAAACTGCCGCATTCGACGACTGTTAGAAATACTTTGTATTGGAATGTGATCAGTGTGCTCACCTCACTTATTAATTCGTCGTGGCCGACGACGAAGACCTAGACGCTGCTTCATCAGCTTTCACACAATCAATCGCAACAACGAGCGCAATCATCACAGGCTCCATTTCTTCTTTCAAAATATCAACCTTATAGCTGTCACCCCAAGTAAACCATTCCTTCTTCACCTGACCGATCACTTCGCCGTTCTGGAGCACCTGGAAATTCATATCCCACCAGTTACCTTGTACTTCAATCCCAGCAGCATCAATTGAATATTTTGCTTTAAAAAACGTAAACTCTTTTTTAATCGTCAATACCTCTTGACCATCAACTTCTACTAAAAACTTCGGTAAAAAGGTAAACATTTTCTTCGTAATCACAGCGATTTCATCTCGTTCTGTATTCAAAATGGTAAACGTCTTTGGCATCTTCATAAAGCTGCCTTCGACCACATACACATCGTCCTCCTGCTGATCCTTTACCGTAAATCTGCCGCTCAGGCTAAATACTTTCTGCTTCATGTAAAGCTGTTTCATATGTACCTCCGATTCAGTTCAAAAATTTATCCGTTCTTACATTACCTCTGATTATACCAAAAAATAGAATGTACAAAAAACCACCTGATAGCAGGTGGTTTTCGATTACTGATCCATTTTCAGAGACTCTTTTTCATATGTTTGAAAAGCATTTTCCATTCCCATGATGACTTCTTTAATTTTGACATAACCACTTGTGTAAGGAATAGAATCCCTAATCTCTTCCCACATAAAATGATAGAACTTCAGGTCTTCCGTTTCACACATCACAAAATCTGTGTAATCTTTACCTGGAAGAGCTTCAGCATCAAAAAAGCGCACCGTCACATGTTCCTCATATTTCTGCATCAACTCTTGCAGCGAAGCCGCATGGGTTCTGCGCTCCTCTCGTGGTAAAGCAAGCCAAGATGGGTAGAACTCTAATAAAACAACCATCATATATTTCATCATCATACCCCCGATTCTTCTATGATGTGATGATTGTACGTCAGATCTAGAGATTGTGCATTAACATAGGTTAATGTTCAGCAGGATGAAGAAGCCTGCTCAGCGAAACCGGAGAAATACCAATATATGAGGCAATATGATATTGAGCGATACGTTGATGTAACCCGGGATATTTCAATAAAAACGCCTGATATCGCTCAATTGCCGGCAAATATAGCAGTTCCCTCTCACGCTCTTCCTTTCTCGTATACAGCCTCTCTACACTAACCCGAACAAACCGCTCCCACATATGACTTCTATCCATCAACATTTGAAGCAGATCATACGGAATTTCAATCACAATAGAATCCTCCATCGCTTCAATCGAATAAGGAGAAGGCTGCCCGTTGATCATACTTGCATAAGAAGTAGCAAAATCATCTTCCAACGTAAAAGCCACGTTGTACTCCCTTCCATCCGGTAACAAATAGAAGAGACGGAAGAGCCCCGTTATGCAGAAATAAGCGTGCTTCACAGGATCGCCAGCCTTGACCATGCATGTACCCGCTTTTAATTGTTTAATCGTTGTTCCATCTTTGAAGGCTTGCCAATGATTTTGTTCAATTGGATATTTGGATATTTTGGTTTTGAAAGTGTCGTATGGGTCAGTTATTTTGTCCATCTGTTTTTTACCTCCTAATAAGGAAAACTCAAGCCTACTTGGGGATTGTTTTTATTATCAATGCTCAAAATAAGTCTGTCACAATACGTGATGCAAAAAAAGTCTCGTTTGAGGGAAATCACTCAAATGAGACTTTTTTTAGTTATGATTTAATACCCATTTACAAAGTAAGCAATGGTTTCTAACTCATCTTCTTTCAGTTCTCTGTTCACATGTGCTTGATATTCACTCATGATTCTCTGCCGATCTCCACCACATCGATCAGTGAATTTCGCAATTATCCTAAGTTTGTCTGTTTCCTGACGAAACTCCTCTTTTGTCCACGGTCTTTGGTGTGAAGGAATATACGTATCGACATCAAAAGCATTTAACTCATCTAAAAGACGTAATATTTCTTTCACCGTATAATGGACTTTTTCGGCATACATTTTCGGATAAATGCAATCACCAAGAAAAAGGATTTTCTCTTCTTTCACATACACGATCACTGAATCTGCCGCATGATCGCCTCCAACATGCTGCACGATGCAAGTGACTCCGCCAAGATCAATCTCTATCCGACGGTCAAAGGTCACATCCGGTAAAACCACCTGAATATCTCGATGTTCCTGATATTCTTCTTTTATCGCCTTCGCGCAAAACTCAATCTCCGTTCCTTCCCTCACCCGCTCATCAATTGCCTCATCTGACCACGAAAACGGAACAAGCTCCTCTATTTCCTTTCTTGTCTGTGCAGAAGCAATTGAAACCGTATCAGGCAGCGCTGGCAGACCAAAAATATGATCCCAGTGCCAATGCGTGAGGACAACGAGATCGGGCGAAACGTTCTCATGCTTTAAAGTTTTTTGGATGAAATAATTCGCATGATCTTCTGAGTTGCCGGCATCGATCATTAATGTTTTGTTATTGCCTGCGACCATGCCTAGGATGGGGCGGTCGGTAAGTGATACTGGTGTGATGTACCAAAAACTCTGACCTATTTTTTTAATTGAGTGCAAAGGTGCTTCCTACTTTCTGTCATTATTTTTTAAATTGAATCACGTTTTTTCC
Source organism: Bacillus sp. SRI_025 (assembly GCF_057592095.1). NCBI lineage: Bacteria > Bacillati > Bacillota > Bacilli > Caryophanales > Bacillaceae > Bacillus > Bacillus sp. SRI_025. Next base: position 860,159 of record NZ_JBYEGB010000001.1, read on the forward strand.
CATCGTTCTACTGTTTAAGTATATCGAATTTCATTACTCGAAGTAGCACGCGAAGCCAATATTGTTACAATGATCGCGATTGCAACGCCTAAAGCACCTGCCCAAGTAACGGAAGATAGAGAAACCCTCTCTACAAAGATACCTCCAATAGCTGCACCTGCAGCCATAGCCAATTGCATCATTGACTGATTGAGACCTAATAGTATACCTGATGACTCTGGCTCCATTGTAGCTAAGTGATATTGTTGAGTCGGACCAGAAGACCATGCAGCAAATGACCATAATATTAAAATGAGTAATACTCCAACATAAGAATGAGTAACTAGTGAGAGCAATATGAGCATGATGACATGTAATGTCATTCCACTAATCAGAGTAAAATTCACACCCCATCGATCGGTACTAAATCCACCAAACTTTGACCCAACTAGACTAGCAATCCCGAATACGAGGAGAACTCCACTCAGCAATTTGCTGCTTACACCCGATATATTTAAAAGGTAAGGGGATAGATAGGTATAGGCAATTGAATAACCACCGAGCCAGAAAAAGGTGATGGCTAATCCTAACACTACTTTTGGTTTTTTAAAAAGAGCAAGTTGTTGAATTAAAGGTACAGGTTTATCCCCTTGGATTTTTGGAATCGTAAGAGAAATGATCACCATGGCTAATAATCCGAGTAAGGCTATTCCTCCAAATACAGCTTTCCAACCGAAGAAATCACTAGTCATTCTGCCCAGTGGGACTCCAATGATCAATGATGCTGTAAATCCCATTACTACAGTAGCAATAGCGGTACCTTGCTTACCTTTTGGTGCAATTTTTTCAGCAATTGTTAATGCAGTAACTACGACCATCCCCGCTCCAAGAGCCATAATAATTCTTGACACAATAAATAATTGATACCCAGGGAGGACGAATGCAAGAATATTACCTAGAATAAAAACGCTAAGTGAAAATAACATTAACTTGCGTTTATTCATTCCCGATGTTAAAGCCATTAATACTGGGGTGAAGATGGCATACACAAGAGAAAAAATCGTAATTAACTGGCCAGCTGCAGCTATTGTAATTCCTAATGATTCAGAAATATTATCCAAAATACCAGAGATGATATACTCTGATGTACCAACTAAAAAACTTACAATAGCTAAAATGTAAATATTTACAGTGTTTGACAATGTAGATCACTCCTTAAATATAATGCATTTACATATCTAGAATTGTTAATATGTATGGACAAAAAAACATATTACGATAAGTCGATTTGTATTTAATAAATGAAACTGAATTCTGATGTATGAATTCAGTTCATTTATTAAATATTTTTTTCTAGAATCTCAGCAATTTGTTTTATGGCATTTTCATCTCTTTTATAATACGTGTATTTACCTATACGCTCTGTCGTAATTAATCCAGCTCGAAGTAAAATTGAAAGGTATTGAGATGCTGTTGATTGCGTCATTTTCAATTTATCTGTTATTTGACTAACACATACCCCTGTAGTATTCATATCAATCCCTTCATGGGGTGTAAAATGACGATCAGGTTCCTTTAACCATTGTAAAATTTGCAGTCTTGATTCATTGGATAAGGCTTTGAAAACTTCTATTGGCTCCATACAAACCATTATATCGATAAATAACGATATGTCAACATGTGTTGTTTGAGATTCCTTAAAAATTTCTATTTTACTAGGTCATTCCCGCAGCTTTAGGCTTAATCGCGTTTTTTTGCGGGGTGGTTATATCTTCTATCCTGGTGCAATGGAGATGTTTGATGGAAAAGGATTAGAGCACTTTTTTGCTGCTTGTACAGCTAAATTTAGCCTTCTCACCCCTCACTAACTTATGATAAGGCTCACCGTGATGCCTTTAAATGAGGTTATTAAAAAACCTTGGTGGAAAATCTCTAGAAATACATTTAAATTAGAAATTGCTTATCACTCGCTGGCCTGCGGTGAGTTCCTCGCCCGTGATTGGATCAACGCCTGTTGCGGCACGTTTTGCATCGTTCACGCCGGTCAGTTCATTCACGATGTTTCCGCCATAATCGAGTGCTTTTTCATACCAAGGACGGTTGGCGAGGGCTTCTTGTTGTTCTTTTTTTAAGTTGAGATATTCAGAAGTTTGCTTTTCAATATCGCTTTTGTCTTGTAGATTTCGCTATTTTGATACGCTTTTACATGCAATCCTAATTTTTTATTCAAGCGTATAATTATTATGGATGATTACAAAAAAGTCTACTTATAAATTTTATAAGTAGACTTTTAAGCGCAACAATTGCCATTAGAATTAATAAGACTTACATTTTTCTATTTAATATTCTTTTCAATATTACTTCTAATAAAATTCTCAATTTCTGTTTTTTTGCTTTGTTTTAAAATTAATGAAGAAAACTCTCTTTTTTGTATCTTATTATCTATAAATAAATATTTCATTATATTCTTCATATTAGTTGATGAGGCTTTATATTCTATGTCAGCTATAGGGGAACAAGAAATTATTGTTTTTATATCGTCTACAAGCTTTTTATCATTAAGATTAATTTCAAAATAATAATATATTGCTGCTAGTATAATAGATACTCCTACTATAAATTTACTCTGTCTTTCTTTTTTATCTGAAACCATACTCATTGAAAATGGAAATTCTACTTCATTTGATATCTTTATAATTAGTTCATTAAAATCATCAAATATTTCTCTCATTTCTATTAAGTTTTCATCTTCATTTCTTTTGAACAATTTGGATTTTCTCTCTAAAAAGACTTTCGAAGCAGTAATTCCATCCCTTATATTTTCTTGTAACCCCTTTTCTAAAACACTAAATATTATACATATTTCTTGGTGATTTTTTTGCTTATCGTTCCTACCTTTCGTAATATTATAAAGTTTCAGTAATTTCATCTCTCTTAAATTATCGAAATGAAATAGATTATCCTCACTATCCTCAATCAAAGAATTAATAAAGTTACTTATAAATTTACTCGTTTCTGAAAAGTAAGTTGCCATTTCAATTTCTTGTATTTCTAAAGGTTTTGTGTTTCTATTATATCTTTTAAATAATTCTATCTCTACTTCTGGATCTTCAAAGCTTTCAAATTCTAGAATTGATAAATGACTCCCTAAGATTTTAATTTTATCTTTTTTATCTAACTCAGAAAATTTTTTATTATCATATGCTGGATTTTCCCCTATTATCTCCAGATTTTTCAATGGAAATTTATTGTTTATATATCTAAAAATCGCATTTAAACGGTGTTGTCCGTCCATTACATGTCTAATTTGAGCATCATTTTCACCAGAAATAACCAGAAAAACTTCTGGTATTGGTATTCCAATCAATAGTGATTCAATAATTGAGCTCTCTTCTCGAATGGAAGATCGATATTTACGTTGATAATCTGGACTTAAAACAATTCCATGTAATATCTCTATCTCTTCTTGTTCAGTTAAGACATCTAATTTTAGATACTTTTCTCCCTTTTCAATAAATGTAACGATATCTTGAACCGATATTAACGGTCTATTTGATTTTATATTTCTCATGGACTCTTTAAATTTAGAGCTCATCATCAAATATCATCCCCCTTCATCATCTCGTGTTGGAAGTTTATAGATTTAACTACATTATCTTTATCAGGATAAATATTTTCAAAAGTAATACCAAGATTAAAAAGCTCTTTCAACATATTTTTCTTCGCTTCTTTATTTATTATTACAATTTTTCCAAACTCAAATAATCTTCTCTCAAAGTCTTCTCTATCTTGTGTAGATACTTTTAAAAAACACCCTTTTTGAAAATGAATTCTTTCATTTGAATTACCTAATTTAATAAAATATGACCTGGCAGAAAATTTATTCAAACCATCTACCACGTTAGTATCGGAGTAATCTATTAATTTCTCTTTCCTATTAATTGTGTCATCATTATAAGAGAGAGCGTCAATAAAGTATACTATAGAATGATGTTCCCTATATTCATAGTCTTCAATTGCAAATAATAAGGAAATCAAGTGTGCTTCAGTAAAGTCTAAATACTCTGTAGGTAAGCCAAAATGTTGGCCTTCCGCTCTTAATGCTTCTTTTGACTTCCCTATAATATCTCTATCATAAAATACAATTTTTTGTTTAAAAGCACTCTCATACTTATCTGCATATATTTCAAAATCCTTTGTATACCTTCTATGTAATGAGGGGATTAATTTGTTTGTACAGTTTTTTTGTCCTCTTGAGACATAGTTTTCAGCAGGTTCTAGTTTCGAGACAAAGTCAATATATTCGCTAAGTTTATTTATATATATAATCTCATCTTTATTTATGCCCAGCATTTCGGAAAGTGTATGCGGAATATTATACTCTTTCCATTTTTCTTCTTCTTCTTTCCTTCTATTTACTAAATTGTTTATTTTGCTGTAATCTAAAATCAATTTCCCATCATCTAATTCTTGTTCTAAGTCAATTATTTCTTCTATTTTAATATCTTTTAAATATTCTAATTCATATTTATTTGAATTAATTTCTGGTTCTTTTAACATAATAAAGTAAGACTGCTTTATATATGTTAAATTTTTTAAGTAAACTTCGAACTGTTCTGTCTCTTTATCCTTAAAATTTGAAAGTTCTTTTTCTATTAAGTCATCTTGCATTTGTGTAATTTCTTCTATTTCTAAAGAATACTCTACCATTATTCTTTTTAATTCTTTTTCATTACAACTTAAATCAATCTGTTCTAATAGTTCAATACCGAAAATATTTCTTTTTGTATTTTGCAAGATATCACCCCTTTGTATTATTATACACAATATCCACTTTTTGTATAATATCACTTATGATAAGGCTCCCCCCGCACAATCCGAAAAGCCCGATAAATCTGCTCCACCAACACCAATCTCATCAACTGATGCGGAAACGTCATTTTCGAAAACGACAGTTTATCATTCGCACGCTGCATGACAGCGTCGCTTAAGCCAAGGGATCCGCCTATGACGAAACATACTTTGCTTTTTCCGTATGTTGCCAGCTTATCTATTGTATCGGCTAATTCTTCGGAAGTTTTCATTTTTCCTTCGATGGCGAGGGCGATGACGTGGGCGTCTGGGTTGATTTTGCTTAGGATGCGTTCGCCTTCTTTGTCTTTGATGATTTTCATGTCTTGATCGCTGAGATTCTCGGGTGCTTTTTCGTCCGCAAGCTCAATGATTTCGATTTTCGCATAGGCTTGTAATCGTTTTGTGTATTCGGCTATGCCTTGCTTTAAATATTTCTCTTTTAATTTTCCTACTGTGATAATTGATATATTCACAGGTCATCCCCACCTTAAGAACAAGTTATTCATATAAGTTATCAACAATTGTGGATAAAATTTGTGTATTTTGTGTCCGATCATTCGTTCCCCACTATATATATTGCAGGTTCATCGCACAATTCACAGGTTGTGGATAAACTGTGTGTATGTTCGATTTTTCTGAATTCTGGCGGTGTTTCATGGTCATCTATGTACATGTCTAGTACGGTTTCTATATGTTCTGCACAAGCATAAAGTGATTTGTTCATAAGTTTCTAATTCCTCCAATATGTTGTCTCGTTATTCACAAGTGTTTCGCTCATTGTTCAATATAACCGATTTATTCACATGTTAATAGTCTTTTACCATTTTCCACACCTTTTATCCACAAACCAAATAAAAAAGCCTCCACTCCTGTGAAGGCTTCTTTCTATAAAAACGGATTATAAAATCTCGTTCCTCTAACAAATGTAATCACTAACGAAACAATCAGTACCACACCAACAAATACGAACGCCACATAATCTGCTTTTTGAAAGTCTTTTGCCGTAAACCATGTACGCTTTTTATGTTTCCCAAAACCACGCAGCTCCATTGCATTGCTGATCGTTTCAATCCGCTCCAAGCTGGAGAAAATCAGCGGCATGACAATAGACAACGCATTTTTGATTCGTTTCCCCAGTTTTTCATTCTTCGATAAATCAATGCCTCTTGCTTGCTGAGAAATCGCGATCGTACGAAAATCCCGCTGAATATCTGGAATATAGCGCAAGGCAATCGCTACCGCATAGGAAATCCGGTAGCTGACCCCAATTCTGCTGAGCGATGAGGCGAATTCACTTGGATTTGTTGTCACAATAAATAAAAGCGCTGCTGGCATCACGGTCACGTATTTTAGCGTAATGTTCAACTGATAGAAAAGCTGTTCAAGTGTGACGTTGTACCAGCCGGCAATATGAAACAGCTCATGCTTTGCTCCGTAGATGGCGACACCTTGCTGAGGCGCAAAGATGTAAATGGCGATGTTATTAATCACTAGGAAAATCGCCAGGACGATCACCACGAAGGAAATATCACGAAATCGTACGTTTGATAGCTGAAAGAATACGATACTGGAGGCTAACATAAACACTAAAACGCCTGTATCATACGTGAGCATCGCTGCGGATGACCAGAGGATAAAGCAAATGAGTTTGGTTGCACCTGTCAGCCGGTGAATCGGCGACGGGCGGTCGATATAGGACAGCATGTCTACAGCCATGTCATTCGTTCCTTTCTGTCAACCTCAATGAAGCGATCCACGAGTTCATTTGGATTCGGCCAATCAGCTTTCAGCGCCAGTTCATACAGCGATGTTTCCTTTAAGCTCGCCTTTTGGACAAGCAGCTGATCTGTCAGTACTTTGGCTGGTGTATCATCTGCGATTTTTTCTCCATCTGAAATGACAATGGTTCTTGTTGTGTATTCTAGCATTAAGTGCATATCATGGGTGATCATGAAAATCGTGACACCCTGCTGATTTAATTGCTCTAAAAACGTCATCATCTCTGTGTAATGTTTAAAGTCCTGTCCTGCGGTTGGTTCATCTAGGATGAGGATTTCTGGCTCTAATACAAGAATTGACGCAATGGTGACGCGTTTTTTCTGTCCAAAGCTGAGCGCTGAAACCGGCCAGTTCCGAAATGGATACAGCCCACACACTTTCAGGACCCGCTCCACCCGTTCTTTGATCTCTTCTTCCTTTACGCCTCTTAAAACGAGACCGAGTGCGACTTCATCAAAAATCATTTGTTTTGAAATCATTTGATTTGGGTTTTGCATGACGACGCCGATTCGTTCGGAGCGCTGTTTGATCGTATCTCCTGTGATGTCATCACCATTTAAAAGAATTGAGCCTTTCGTTGGCTTTTCAAACGCACAGAGCACCTTAGATAATGTTGTCTTGCCTGCTCCATTGGCTCCTGCGATGCTGATCATTTCTCCTTTTTTGACCGTAAAAGAGATGTTGCTCAGCGTGTTTGGTCTTGTTGGATAATCAAAACTCAGCTCACGCACTTCTAGTAAATCCTGTGCTGCAATCTGCTCTACTGATGGCTCAGATGCTTCCATCCATTGCTCGATTTTCTCTTTTGCTTCGTCGTTTAGAGTGAGACGCTGTAAATCAGCGATCTGATCCCCCGGTGCAACCGGAATGCCTGCGTATTTCATCGCCTTTACATATAAAGGCTCACGCAAATACGCCGCTTCTAATACGTTTGAGGCGAGCAATTCATCTGGTGTCATATCCGCTACAATCGTTCCTTCATTGACAACGATGATGCGGTCCACATGACGGAAGAGGACGTCTTCTAATCGGTGCTCAACCATCACAATGGTTTTTTTCGTTTGTTTTTGCAGCCGGTCAATGAGGTCGATGACTTCTTTACCTGTTGCGGGATCAAGGCTTGCAAGTGGTTCATCAAACAGCAAAATGTCGACATCGTTGACCAGTACACCAGCGATAGCGACACGTTGTTTTTGTCCGCCTGACAGCTCATGCACGGACGATGCCAGCTTTCCGTCTACCTCTGTTAATCTTGCTGCTTCCTCGACACGTGTTTTCATTTCTTCACGTGTGACTTGATCATTTTCAAGCGTAAACGCAATGTCTTCTCCAACGGTGAGCCCGATGAATTGTCCATCAGGGTCCTGAAGCACCGTTCCGACAAGCTGGGAGAGGGAGAAAATGTTCTCTTTCTCTGCATTTTTCCCGCCGATGTGAAGACTTCCTTCCATAGAACCTTTATAAGACGCAGGAACTAGCCCATTGATACAATGGGCTAGTGTGCTTTTTCCCGATCCAGACGGGCCTGCGATGAGAACTTTTTCTCCTTCATAGATGGTCAGGTTGATATCCTTTAATGTTGGTTCTGCCTGACTGCGATACTTGAATCCGAAATGTTCGAATTGAATCATCGGTTTCTTCATTTATGTGTTCCACCTTGCTTCATGATGTTTCTTTCGATAGACTGCCGCTTTTGCTTCTCGTTTTTGCATAGGCTGCAATGATGATGGTTCCTAGTACACCAACTGTGATGATGTTCGAAATTCCTGCCACAATGCCTTGAACAAATACTTTGTTCGCAGGTTCTGCATAGATCACAATGTCGAGCACAGGAGCAATGATAAACCAGCCTAATGCCTGTGCGCCTGCTTGTACGGCGTTGAAAAGCGTGATTTTCTTCCAGCCGAAGTCTCCCTCTTCTACTTTTAAACGGTTAGAAATAAAGCCGATCAATAAACCAACGACACCCGAAACAATAATCCAGCTCCACCAAGGGCCAAATGTGGTCGCATCTTTAATGAGATGGCCAATAAAACCAATCAGTGCGCCTGCAACAGGACCAAATAGCACGGCCATTAATGCAAGGAATGCGTATGAGGTTTCAATTTGTGTATTCGGAATTCCAGTTGGAATGGAGACAAATCGTCCTAAAATCACAAAGACGGCTGCGCCAATTCCAATAGCAACGACAGTTTTCGTTGAAAGTTGTTTTCCTGCCATGATGTATCCTCCTCTTATTCGTATATAATGCGCGGAGCTTTGCGAATCGAAAGGCGCCAGCCTGTGCCTGTACCGATGTTATAAGCCTTTGCAAATGACCCTTGATTGATCGCCACGCCTAAATGGTCTAGTGAATTGACATATACGAGTGGTTCGCCTACCTTTAAGTCGGCAAAAGATCGTCCATAGGTCATGATATTTTTATACACATTTTTCGGCCCGTTGGCAATGGTAACTTCTATTGCATCCCCATAATTAATTGAAAGCTGTTCAAATAGCGTGTGATGAATGTTTGTCCATAGGTTTCCGAATCTCACATCTAAAATATCAATCGTCCCTGTGATCACATCTTCTTCCGCATATGCCTGTACGACTGGAAGATGGATAATGTCATCAATATTCGCCTTTGGCCCAACCTCTTCAAAAGAAATGACACCTGATGCAATTCTTGCTCCTGTATAAGCGTAAATATCTCTCCCATGGAATGTATGTGATTTTCCCGACTTTGGCAGCCGGTTAATGGTTTCATCTAAATAACGGGCTTCCACAATGCCAATATCCTGCGCGACGTGCGTGAGTGTCCCGTTATCTGGGGTAATGATATAGTGTGAGCTTGTCGTTTTGACAACAAGACTTTTTCTCTCTGACCCAACACCCGGGTCAACGACGGAAACGAATACCGTCTCTTCCGGCCAGTATGTGACGGTTTGAAGCAGGCGATAAGAAGCTTCCCAAATGTCATACTGCGGAATATTGTGTGTTAAATCAAAAATGCGGATCCTGCTGCTGACCGTATTTGCCACTCCGTACATTGCACTGACAGCTCCATCATCAATGCCGAAATCTGATTGTAAAACCAATGCATGTTCACTCATGTCAATCTCCCTTTCATTTGAAAAAATGGATGTGGTGTTTCACGTGGAACATTTGAACAATTGTATGAAAAAAGTGGACAATAAAAAATACCCCATCCTTATCTTTGAATCATAAGGACGAGGTATTTGTCTCGTGGTACCACCTTTATTTACTGTTTGCTCGCGCTAAACAGCCTCTACAAGTACAAAGCTCCAATCTGGCTCATATACTGTGGTTTTGATAACGAGTACCAACTCTCGTCGTCACCTACTAATATCATAGATATGTTCAGCACGAGGCTCAGAGACCATTTTTCGAATCATTATTTTTGCTTCTTTTCAGCTGCCGAAGCTCTCTGTGGAAAAATTGATGATTGTACTTTCTCTCGTCATTGCCTGTATAATTATCTTGAATTAAAGCTATCATACATGATGTTTTTTCATAAATCAAGATATTTTTCTGAACATTTTTAAAAATGAGTCAACTGGTGCTGGAAGAGTCTTCTTTTTATGAAATTTAAACAAATGTTAAAGAGCAAGATATGGTGTCTTTCTATTCTAGGGGTATAATAAAGGTGAAGGGAGGTACAGCGTGTGTGGACCATCTGTATGAATGAGTTTAAGCAGCTCTTCAAAAGCACAAAATCTATTTTAACAATTGTTATTATTTTCATTTTATCTACTTTTGTTTCAAGTCTTCCATTTATCGCTGCTCATCAGGAACAATGGGAACTGGCAAAGGATCCTTATTCTATTGGGAATGAACTGGTGATTTCTTTATTTGGTTTTTTCCTTATTTTTTTGTTGTCTCATGATATTTTAAGCCGCGAAATTCATTTGAAAACCATTCGTTTTCTCGTCAGTAAAACAACCCGTTTGAACATCATCATCGGGAAATATCTTGGACTGATGCTGTTTTGGCTTAGCTGTATTATGACGACATATGTCCTGAATATGATGATTTCACACCGTTTTTTGTTCTCTGATGCGTTAAAAATCTTAACCTTTATCAGTGTCGGTATCTCATGTGCTTTATTTTTATCCATGCTCTTTCCAACACCGCAGAAATCAATGTTTGTCGGCATGTTATTTTCCTTTCTTTTCCCAATCGTCAGTATGATTTCTGTTCTTTCTTCAGAACGAATGATTCATTGGTTCCAATATATGACGCCTTATTATTATGCGCGCTGGAGTGAACCGCTGACCTACGTCCTAATGAACACGGCATTGACCGTTATCTTACTCATTGGAACTGCACTGCTGTTTCAAAGGAGGGATGTGTAGATGCTTCATACAAAAGGGCTTACAAAAAAATATCGTACAAAAGTCGCAATAGATGATATTAATCTTGATGTCAATCAAGGCGATATCTTCGGACTCATTGGACCAAAGGGATCTGGTAAGACGACGTTTTTCAATATTATTACCGGAATCTCCCGCCCTACCTCTGGTACGTTTACAGTGATGAATAAGCCTTCGCTAAAAAAAGTGAGGCAGCATATCGGTGTTCTGCCTGAATATACGGATTTATATGAAGGTCTTACGGCTCTTGAGCATATTGCCTATTTATCAAAAATCACCGGAACACGCCAGAAAACGAGTGATTATGAAGAACTGCTCGAATTTGTCGGCTTACATCATGATCATCAGGAGAAGGTCGGTGCCTTCACACCTGGTATGAAAAAGCGGCTTGGAATGGCGCAGGCCATCGCCCATCAGCCGGAATTTATTTTACTCGACGAGCCTTTTGCCGATATTGATGCAGATTCGATCTTGCACATCCAGCGGGTCATTGAAGCATTAAAGGATGAAGGAAAAACCGTCTTTTTAACAGCTGACCGCCCAAGGTTCACCAATAGTATTTGTACCAAAACTGCATTCATTTCTGAAGGAAAATTAGTGTCCCCACATACTCATCCTCAAGAGAAAACCATCACATCCTCAAACATACGTGCAACCTTCAAGCATGCATGGATTGATGATGAGGTGAAACCTGTTCTCACGCAGTACCTACAAACTGTCGGAACAGATCTTGTGATCAGTGATGACGAGACCTCATTGTTAATTCGTTCAGAAGCTCAAGTTCCAGCGATCATTCGCGCTTTCGTGAAGTGTAAAGTCGATTTGTACAGAGTCACGGCTCAGGATGCCATGATGTCCTCATAAAAAAGTACCGTACGCTTTCTGCACGGTACTTCTTCTTTTTTTATGGCTCTGGTAAACTTTAGTGTCGATCATTAATGAAATTAAGAGGGAACCAGCCCATATTTAGTAAAAATCGGATACATTTTTACAATGTTCCTCCAATTCAACTATTGTAAGTAACTGTGTTTTTGGATATTGGCTTGTGTTATCTGCGGAATACGTTAAATGAACTAATGCGAATTTTTTTAGTTCACTTATCCAATAAACTATATCATCGTTATCTTCCCTTTTTGCAACTGCGACAGCCTTTTTTCCGTAGAGAATGTGATTTGGATGAACTTCTTTCTTTAATTCTGCATTAAAAAACTCCGACATACTATCATTAATTATCCACCAAGGTTCATCCATAAATTTTTCAAGAACACTTATCATATCATGAATCACTTCCCTAAAATACCGTTTCCGACCCTTATACTTTCCGAACCGAACAACGTGTTCCGATGAACAATGAGGGCTCTCGAATCCGTCCTTGAGTGGTATTAGGAATTCAAAAAGCTCTTTTTTATAAAGGTTTACTCATATAAATCCCAGTTTCTGCAAATCCCGTTTTTTCGTACAGCGAACGGGCGATTTGATTGTGAGCAAAGACATGGAGCGAGAGTTTTTGCACACCTAATGACTTTGCCTCCTTTTCTAATGCAGCAATAGCCTGCTTTGCAAAGCCTTTTCCTCGATAAGCTTCAAACAAAATAAAGTTATAAATAAATCCTTCGTGCTGCGGGTGATTCGGGTCATAGCAAAGCCAAACCCAGCCAATCGCTTCATCTCCGTTTAAGAAATTCCATAGCTCATGATGCTCTGTCTGAAGTCCTTCTGGAAGAAGCCTGTCAAATTGTTCTTCTGCGTTCGCAAGTGATTCTTCCTTTTCCCATGTTCCTGCGAGTACCTTTTCTTCCGCGTACCGCTGAATGGCCTTCTTTATCAATACATCGTAATCGGTTTGTGACATCCGTTGTAGTGTAACCAATCGTACAACCCCCTTTTCTTCATCATATGTCAGTCATGCCAAAAAAACCAGTCCCTTACTGGAACTGGTTAGCTGCCATATCGGTCGGTTTGAGAAAGTTTGATCTCTGCTGATTTTTTCTTCCCGCTTCGGTAAAATTGCACTCTTACCTTATCGCCGACCTTCTTTTGATATAAGTATTTACGAAGATCTACGATATTCTGTACACTTTTGCCATCAAAGGAGGTCACGACATCCAGCTCTTTTAGTCCCGCTTTTCCTGCTGGAGATAAAGGCTCAACACTCATGACAACAACCCCAGATGTGACCTTGGATGGCAGTTTCAATGTTTCCTGCCAGTGGTAACTCGCAATATCCGCTAATGATTTCATGCCGACGCCAAGATACGGACGCTTCACCTCTCCATAGCGCTCTAAATCCTCTATGACAGGGATCACCAAATTCGCTGGAATAGATAGCCCGATTCCTTCTACCTCTGATTCAGCAATCTTCATTGAGTTAATGCCGATCACCTTTCCATCCATATTGATCAAGGCACCACCGCTGTTTCCAGGATTGATGGCGGCGTCTGTTTGCAGTACTTCTGCATTCCAATCCGTTTGTCCGTCTCCATTTGAGTCGACAGGGATCGCTCGCTCCGTGCCCGAAATGACCCCTTGTGTGACAGAGCCTGCGAATTCAAGCCCTAATGGATTTCCAATGGCGATGACTGGCTCACCCGGCTTCACATGATCTGAGTTACCGAAGGCTGCCGTTTTCTTGATTTTATCACTTTTGACAGTGAGAACTGCTAAATCCATGAGCTGATCACTGCCGACAAGATTGGCACCAATTCTTGTCCCATCATGAAGGCTCACTTCAAGCTGGTTGGCGCCTTTGATGACGTGATGGTTTGTGACAATATAAAACGTGTCACCCTTTTTTTTATAGATCACACCTGACCCGCTGCCTGCTTCTCCGCCTTCCTCCCAAAAGCTCGACTTTTGAATATTAATGACGCCGACTACCGTATCTGACATATTAGACACCACTTTCGTGACAGCATCATTGACGTTTACATTCACAGTTTTTAAAGGGCCCTGAGATGTTTGTCCATCACCGTTTTGCTGCCATCCAAAGGGACTGCCGCTCTGTCCAGATACATAGGGGAAAAAGAATCCCATTAAAAAAGCTCCTACCAATACACCGATCAAACCAGAAAGAAAATATCCTTTTCTGCTTCGTCTCGGCTTCCACTCTACATCGCGATAATCCACTATGTTTCCTTCCTTTCAGTGAATAGATGATGTATATAGTGTTGGTAAGAAGCTCTTATCTTAATCATACGATTGTAAAAATCATACGGCGCAAAGCGGGGTTGCTTTTTTCGGGTCCGTATCAAATAAATCAAAGCCGTCCCCGACAACAAAGCCCTTCATTTCAAGCGTCTGCTGGACCGCCATACGGGCTAAATCCTTCATGTTGTTGTCTTGACTCAAGTGAGCCAAATAAATGCGTGAGGTGGCATCTCCAATGACATCTGTCATCGCAAGAGCAGCATCTTCATTTGATACATGTCCGACATCGCTCAGAATTCTACGCTTAATGCTCCATGGGTATCGGCCCATTTGCAGCATACCGACATCATGATTGCTCTCAAACACAAACGTATTGGCTGACTTAATAATGCCTTTCATGCGGTCACTCACATAGCCGGTATCTGTCATGAGCGCAAGTTTGCGCCCTCCATAATGGAATACGTAAAACATAGGCTCTGCCGCATCGTGTGAGACGCCAAATGACTCGACATCAAGACCGCCAAAGGATTGAATGGTCTCCATATCAAAATGGAATTTCTGCTCTGTATCGATTTTTCCGATATGAGATTCCATCGCCTTCCATGTTTTCGCATTTGCATAGACAGGAAGCTTGTACTTTCTTGCCATGACACCAAGCCCTTTAATATGATCGGAGTGCTCGTGTGTCACAAAAATGCCGTCCAAGTCTTCAGGCTTGCGGTCGATTTGGCCAAGCAGCTCGACCATCTGTTTGCCGCTTAAACCAGCATCGACCAAAAAGGCATGCTCGTCTGTTTCTAAATAAAAAGCGTTCCCCGTACTTCCGCTCGCTAGTACACTGAACTGCAAGCTCATGTTCTCTCACTCCATTGAAGATTTGTCATCTTTCTCTATATGATCAAGTGTTGAGCCATCGATGGCATTGATCAAATATTCTTCCTCTGTCTTTTTCTTTGAACCTGCTGATACGCCTTCAAGCTCCACACGCCATACAGGAACCATGACTTGCGTGCTTGCCCCCGGGTATTGCGTATAGTAACCAAGCTCTACCTTTTTCACGGTCGTGTTTTGGCTCAGCAAATTTTGCGTATATAAGTCCTTCACGGTTTCAAGTGCTGGGACAAGTGTTTCTTTTCTCACTTCATTAATCGACGTCACCATTGACTGCTGATAAGAGACAACTTCGTTTTGATCGTTAAGATCTAAGGTGATTTTCCCGATGGTTTCGGTGTCATCAAGGCCTTCTTGGAAGATGTATTTCCCTTTATACGTTTGAAAAAAGACGATTTCCCCTGTCTCTTCATCTATATTCCACAGCTTATAATTCTTCCCATCCAGCAAACGCTGGTTCACAAGGTTCGTCGCCGCTGTTTTGATATCCTTTTTCGGCAAGGCAACTGGTTTGTTGAAGGTCATTTCAAGCAGCGTGACAGGATCATCTTTGTCTGTTTTCGGGAATGTGCTTTTCGCCTTTTGATCAGCTAATCCGTCGACATCCTTTTTCGTATATTGTTTCTTTTCAGCTGTAATGCGGTATCCAATCTTCGCTTCATCTGATAGATTGCCATATTTGATCCCGTCTGCCTTCATTTCTTCCAGCGTATCCGTTTTTTCGATAATCGCAAAATGATCGGTTGACCGTTTTTCAAAGTATTGAAAACCTAGAAAGATATCGAGAACGAGAAAGGCTAGGATAAAGATCGTTTTGGTCTTATTCCACTCCATGATTCTCGCTCCCCTCTGTCAAAAGATCATTCGATAGAATCACGGTTTTGCCGTTATACTTCATACACCATACAGGCTCCAGCCAGACAAACATCCCTTGATCTTGGTCTGATGGAGTTGAAGCAGCTTGATATGCCGGGAAAATCTGTTCAATTTTCTCCAGATCATCATATTTCGTCTGCTTGATGATCAAGTCCTTAAGCTCTGTCCCGTTCATCAGCTTGACCTGTTCACTTTGACTCGCTTTATTGCCAAGAATATAATTTGGACGCTTGTAATTCAAAATGTCATCATTCGCCCATTGGACTTCAAGGGAGGTCATCCCAAATGGATGCTTTGTACTGTTCACAATCGGCAGACCGTCCATAAACATATTGAAGGACAGCTGCTGGTTGCTGTTGATGCCAAAGTATTGGTAGTCATCAGTAAAGCTTCCCGTATCATTGAAATATTTCACGCTTCGCTTGATCAAATCCCCCGTTTGGAAAACAGTGCTGGAATTGATATTGCGATGCTGATATTGAATGCGGTGGTCTTTTTGATTGGCTTCAAGGCGGCTTGTGCCATCTGTGTATACCGTCCGGTTTAAATTAGATTCCTCACCGACAAGACTCGGGTCCGTAAACAAAGCGTCTTTGAACTTGTTTGTCTTAATCGTTTCGATAAAGAACATTTTCGCTTCAAGCTGCTTTTGCTTTCTCGGAAGAAGGAAATCTCGTTTAGAATTCGTAGAGAATGTATAAAGATCATAGCGCGGCATCTCGTTTTGAGCGGCAGCGATACTGTCCATTAGATTACGGTAGTTGGCGGACTCAATTGTCAGCTCAAGCACCGTTTCCTTGCTGTATGAGACCAAGTACACTTTCTTATTGGCCTTATCCTGCTGAGCGAACGGCACGATCATCCGATCAAACGAGTTGTATTCAATGGACTTGTTCGGCCATTTAAAAAGCGCTTGGAAAATATCAATCGGAATCGGATCATTGAACACAAGATCCAATGTCTTTCCTTGCCCTTCGCGTCCATAGAAGAAATTCTTAAATTTCTGCTCGGAATATTGATCCGACACATCATTAATCTCTTTGACATCCCAAAGGCTCACATCATTCCAAAAGTTTTGAAAGAGTTCCTTTTGATCTACTTTAAAATGCTCCCCATTTGAATGGATAAACATCTCGCGCGGCTTCACGACATCAATGAGACTTCTAGGCTCGTCGCTTGAAATCTTCTTCGTTTCCACGACTTTTGTGCCTGTATCTGCCTGATCCTGCATGACGGGCTGGAACATCCAGATATTCCACGTAAATACTAGACTGATCGCAATTAGGATTGTCAATATTATGGTTTTAAAGGTCTCACGCTTCATCCCAATCATCCTCTTGTTCTTCATTGTACGGAAGGGTAAAGGTCACCGTTGTCCCTTTTCCTTCAATGCTGTCAGCCCAAATATCTCCGCCATGAGCCTGAACCATTTCTTTTGCAATCGCAAGACCTAGGCCGGTTCCGCCCAGCTTCCTTGTTCTTGCTTTATCCACTCGATAAAAACGTTCAAAGATTTTATCCATATCCTTCTTCGGAATACCGATTCCTTCATCTTTCACGCTGAATAACACAAGGCCTTTCTCTTCATCCAGATCAACGGTAAACGTGATGTGTCCACCCTCTGGCGAGTATTTCATGGCATTGGAAATGATATTATCGAGCACCTGTGTAATTTTATCTTGATCGATTTCCACATATACTTCACGCTGCGGCAGGTTGCGGATAAAATCGACATGCTGCTCCTTCGTCATTTCAAAACGATCAATGACGAGCGAGATAAACCTGATAAAGTTCGTCCACTCACGGTTGAATTGATAATCCTTGCTGTCGAACTTAGACAGCTGCAGCAGGTCATTGACAAGCCGGATCATGCGCTCAGTTTCATTTTGTGTGACACTAAGGAATCTTGGCGCAAGCTCCTTATCACCAATCGCACCTTCAGCCAGCGCCTCAAGGTAGCTTCGCATCGTCGTCAGCGGTGTGCGCAGCTCATGCGATACGTTCGCGACGAATTCACGACGTTCCGCATCAATTTTCTCCTGCTCAGTGACATCATAAATGACCGCAATTAAGCCATCAATTTTCCCATGCTCTTTCTGAATAACGGAGAAATTTACACGCAATACAGACAGCTGGTCTTCGCGTTCAATTTCGATCAGCATGGAATCTTGATTTTCGACTAAATCTTCAAATGTATGAGTTTCCTCTAAGCCAAGTAAAGACGTAATCGGCATCTCTAATGCTGTTTCACGTGAAACATTCAACAGCTCTAATGCGGGGCTGTTTAATAGAATAATTGCACCGTTTTGATTCGTTGCGATGACGCCGTCCGTCATATAGGCAATAACAGAAGAAAGCTTTTTCCGCTCACCCTCCGTCATCAGCTGAGCTTCCTCCAGCTCTCTCGTCAGATGGTTAAAGGTTGTCGCAAGCTGCCCAATCTCATCATGCCCATACTTCCGGACCTTCCTGGAGAAGTTCCCTTTGGCAAGCTCGATCGCTTGCTTTCTCATATCTGAAATAGGATGAGTGATCGTTCTGAAGATGAAGATACCAAGTAGAGCAGTCGTCCCAAGTGCAATCAGTGTTCCAGTCGCCAAAATGGTGTTAATGGTTCGCATTTGGTTAAACACACTTTCCATTGAAGACACAACATAAATCACACCAACGGTCTCTTGGTTCTCATTTTTTACGGCTGTCGCAGAAATACGCACCCTTTTATTTGATTCAGGGTCATAGAATTTTTTCTCATAGTCTTTGCCAACCGCGAAAATACGGCTAATGATTTGATCAGTGATTTTCTTGCCGGCAATCTCTTGGCTGCCGTTATTGACAGAGGCAATGACCTCTCTGCTTTCGTCAATATAGCTGACTTCAGAGATTTCATTAGACTCATCTTTGTTGTTAAAATCGTTTAATATCTTTTGAGCATCCTCTTTTAATTCTGCCTTGCTTTTCGATGAATCTTGTTCTAGGTAATACGATAACGAGTAGATTCGCTGATTCAAGGAATTATCATATGAATTAATTAAGGACTGCTCTAGCTGCTTCACAAAGTACACGCCAATGATCTGCATGGCGACGATGATCAGCAGCACGTAAATCAAGGTCAATTTGAAGTGAATCGAGCGAAAAAAACCTACTTTACTCATAAGAATCTTAGTCCTGCTCTGGGTTTCTTAAATAGTAGCCGACGCCTCGTCTTGTCACGATCCAGCTCGGATGGCTAGGGTTGTCTTCAATCTTTTCACGAAGACGGCGGACTGTAACGTCTACTGTACGGACATCTCCGAAGTAATCGTAGCCCCATACGGTTTGCAGCAAGTGCTCACGTGTCATGACTTGTCCGATATGTTTCGCTAAGTAATGAAGCAGTTCGAACTCACGGTGCGTCAATTCAATCGTTTCCTCACGCTTAGACACCACATACGCATCTGGATAAATGACGAGTGATCCAACCTCAATATCATTTGATTCAGATTCTTCCTCCGTCTGCGGAGCAGCGGTTTGTCTTCTCAAATTCGCTTTCACGCGGGCAAGCAGCTCACGCGTACTGAAAGGCTTTGTCACATAATCATCTGCGCCAAGCTCAAGGCCGATGACTTTATCAATTTCAGAGTCTTTTGCTGTCAGCATGATAATGGGCATGTCGTATTTCTTTCTCACTTCACGGCATACTTCAACACCATCTTTATTCGGCAGCATAATGTCGAGCAGAATAATGTCCGGCTTAATTTCTTCTACCATTTCAAGGGCTTCGTTTCCATCATATGCACAATGAACCTCATAGCCCTCTTTCCTTAAATTAAATTCCAATATATCAGCAATCGGTTTTTCATCATCTACGACAAGAATCTTTTTTTCCATTGTGATTTCCTCCTGCATTTTTAGCATCTATGTCATTCCATTTTGCATGTATCATTACGCCTTTTCCGTTTACGAAAAAAAGGCTCACTGTCTATTATAACGTTTTACGAGGCAAAGATAAAAATAATAACGGCTTTCTTTTCTAGTAAACGTTGGATAGAAAGGCGCCGCTCAAAAAAATTGATGACTTTTTCCTTTTTTATTGAAACTTTTCCAATCACCAGCCGTCTATATAGATGTAACGTCTTCTTCTTATGGAGCCGGGCCCTACCTAGGTCCGGCTTCTCCCTTTTTATGCCTTCTTTTCATAATAAAAACGCACCTGCGATTGCAGATGCGTTTGGAAGTGGCTCGGGACGGAATCGAACCGCCGACACACGGATTTTCAGTCCGTTGCTCTACCAACTGAGCTACCGAGCCATCATCAAAAAGATGAATATGTATAAATGGCGGTCCGGACGGGACTCGAACCCGCGACCTCCTGCGTGACAGGCAGGCATTCTAACCAACTGAACTACCGGACCTCAGTAACTTGCCCGAAAAAGCAATCGTGGTGCTCCTTCAAGCAAGTGAGGAAAAAATTAGCTTAACGCTAAAGTAAATCAATGACCCGTACGGGATTCGAACCCGTGTTACCGCCGTGAAAGGGCGGTGTCTTAACCGCTTGACCAACGGGCCAATACATGGTGAGCCATGAAGGACTCGAACCTTCGACCCTCTGATTAAAAGTCAGATGCTCTACCAACTGAGCTAATGGCTCTCGGTTTGTGAAAAGTAAATCTGAAGAAGTTGTATTGCGTCAAACCAATCGCTTTAAAAAAGCTGGAACATCGCATCCTAACAAGTTTCAGAGACCTTTGCAACAACGAGATTTATAATATCATAGAATAATTACATATGGCAATACGTTTTTCGACATTTTTTTAAAAAAAGTGTCGAATGTCAAATCTGCTTTCAAAGCCTCCACTTCTGCAACCGCCTTCATTTTACACGTCTTTTCGGATGATCTCTGCCTATTCAAACACATAGACACGTTTCAGGCCGCTCAAAAATGGCTATACATGAAACAAGTGACATTGTCATTGAAAAAGGAGGAAGCAGTATGAGTTCATTCAAATTAGGAGATAAAATGCCCAACTTTTCACTTCCAACAATACAGGGCGATCACATTGATTTCGACAAACATTTAGAGGAGCATCAAAGCTGGCACCTGATCGTTTTCTTTAGAGGATCTTGGTGTCCGGTATGTGTAGAAGAATTAAAAGAGCTCGAACAGCAGCAGTCCTATTTTCAGGACAAGGATATTCACTTGATGGCGATTTCAACCGATAACCCTGATGACTTGAAGGCATTTGCGGATAAAGAGGGACTGTCCTTCCCGATCATGTATGACCATGACCTCACGTCATTAAAAGCATATGAAGTCCACTATCACGGGGAAGATGCCCCATATGAAGACCACGGGGTGCATGGTGAACCCGCCTATTTCTTATTAAATGAAAAAGGGCAAGTGCTCTATCAGCAAAGACAAACTAGTCCGTTTGGCAGACCGCATGCCAACGAATTACGCAAAATCATTCAGTACATCCGTAAAAACTTAAAAGGCCAATATAAAAGCCTGAAGTAAGAAAAAAGCCCTCGTGATGAGGGCTTTTTTTATGAATGTTTTTTGTTAAATAGCCAGTCAGCGGAGAAAAAAACAAGGAGTCCCGCCATTAAAATGACAAAAGTAACCGGTGGCCTGTCACCTTGGAAATACGCGTACAACGCATGCCCTCCTAATGCCAGAAGATAAAAGACAAATGCCGGCACAGCCGCTTTATGTGCATTCGCTTGTTCTTTTTTCGTCATTTTTTTAAAAAACATATTGTCTATCCCCTTTATGATGCTTTTTTCATCGTCACCCTGCGAAGTGCCAGTGAACGGATATATTCCATTGGTCCAATTCTCCAAACCTTTAGGCAAACTGCTGAAATCGCGATTTGCAGAAGTGAAATTAACAGCCATGCCAATACAATAAGGGGCGCATTGATTTGACCGCCAAGACCCAATCCCCAGCTATAAAAAAGAATGGAGCAGATGACATTTTGCAGGATGTAGCAGCTAAGCGCCATTTTCCCTACATATTCAAACCAATTCCACATGAACCATGACTCCGTGCGTGCGAGGAGCTTCGCAATGACAGCTATATAGAAAATAGAGAGGAATGGTGAAAAGGCGTAGCGCACCACAAATTCCACTAGATCGTTTGGAACGAAGACTAGTGCATTCAGCGGCAGACCAACCCACAGTCCGATTCGGAACAATATTTTCCGGAGAGATTGTCCGCGTTCGTTTGCATAAAATACACCGGCTCTCATCATCCGCACACCTAATAAAAACAGAAATGTGTTCATTGGAATGATAAAGATCGCTTCTTCTCGGTACATGAAAAAGTATTGTAACCGTTCTTGAACCTGCGAAATCCATGTCTCTGGCAGCTGCTCTTCCAGCACCGGTTCACCGTTTTGATCATCGGCCGCTGACTCCATTTCAGAGAGGGAGTACACCATCAAACATGACATGACGAGCAGATGAATCACACCTGAGAATATCATGCCCTTTTTGATACGCCTGCTGCCTCCCCGTACAATGTAAGCCACAAGTAGCCCAGTAACGGCATAACTCATGAGCACATCATATTCCATCACGAGCGCAAAATGGACAAAGCCTTCGATAAATAAAAATAAAAGAATCCATAAATAAGTGCCCGGCCAAGGCGTGTTTTTCCTTTTTGCCTGCTGGTATTTCAGCTCCAATCCAACACCAAACATGATCGTGAGCAGCGAGAGCATTTTTCCATAAACGAACATGGAGACAAGGCTTTCAAGAAAACTGCCATTTTCATATTCATCCGCAATCTGATCTGTCGCAAAGGTATCCCCTGTGTACGCAAAAAACCAGACGTTCGTTCCCAATGTGCCTAGTATGGCAAAACCTCGTAAAATATCTAATAATCGTATTCTTTCTTTCACTAGAACGCTCCTTCCCTCTATACAGTTATCATATTTTGGTAATGACCGGAAGTCCGCTCTACTGAAATTAAGGAATATTTAAACAAAAAAACACCAGTAAAATGCGAGATTTTACTGGTGTCTCATCAATCTATTCTTATGGACGGTACACGCTGCGGACAACGTTCGTTTGTGAACGATCTGGTCCGACTGAGAAAATGGAAAGTGGAATACCTGTTAATTGTGAAATGCGTTCTAAATAATGGCGGGCATTTGCAGGCAGTTCACTTAAGTTCTTCACACCTGTAATATCCTCTGTCCATCCAGGCATTTCTTCGTAGACAGGCTCACATTTCGCTAATTCATTTAGGCTTGCTGGGAATTCCTCTGTGATTTCTCCGTTCAATTTATAAGCAACACAGATTTTCAACTTTTCAATCCCTGTTAGTACATCAATTGAGTTAAGAGATAAATCTGTAATTCCGCTCACACGGCGTGCATGACGGACAACAACGCTGTCAAACCAGCCGACACGGCGCGGGCGTCCAGTTGTCGTACCGTATTCACGGCCAACCTCACGAATTTGATCGCCAATTTCATCATGGAGTTCTGTCGGGAATGGGCCATCTCCAACACGTGTTGTGTACGCTTTTGACACGCCGACCACATGTTGAATTTTCGTTGGTCCTACACCAGAACCAATCGTCACTCCTCCAGCTACTGGGTTAGATGACGTCACAAATGGGTATGTCCCTTGATCGATATCAAGCATGACCCCTTGTGCTCCTTCAAATAGCACGCGGCGGCCTTCATCTAGTGCATCATTCAGAACAACAGATGTGTCTACGACATATTTTTTCACTTGCTGGCCATATTCATAATACTCGTCTAAAATATCTTCAATCTTGAAGCCTTCTGTGTCGTACATTTTCTCTAAAAGACGATTTTTCTCTTCTAGATTACGTGCAAGCTTCTCTTCAAATACTTCACGATCTAATAGATCTGCGACACGGATACCGACGCGGGCTGCTTTGTCCATATAAGCTGGTCCGATTCCTTTTTTCGTCGTGCCGATCTTGTTAGCCCCTTTCCGCTCCTCTTCTACCTCGTCCAATTTTAAATGATAAGGCAGAATAACATGGGCTCTATTGCTGATTCTGAGGTTATCTGTACTCACATTCCGTTCGTGAAGATACGCAAGCTCAGTGACCAACGCTTTAGGATCAACCACCATTCCATTACCGATGACACAAGTTTTCTCTTTATAAAAAATACCGGATGGAATGAGGTGTAGCTTGTATGTCACTCCATCAAATTTGATCGTGTGACCTGCATTGTTTCCCCCTTGATAACGGGCAATCACCTCTGCATTTTCTGAAAGGAAATCGGTAATTTTCCCTTTCCCTTCGTCACCCCACTGCGTACCTACTACGACTACTGAAGACATATCGTGCACCTCCGTTAACCTTTCAAAACGTTATCTCTTTCAAACACATTTATTTTATCAATGCACACCGAAAAAGTCAACGCGAAATCCGAACATTAATATCTCGAAATCAAATTTTGTTCGCTTTAAATATATAGAAAAGCGCTTTAATCACTTCTTTAGCGCTTAGAAATGGAGATTTTGAGAAAAAACAACTTTTTATCGTGTCCACTGTTCATCAACATAAAAAAGACCCCCAGCAATGGGAGTCTTTTTTAAACCGGTGTAATACCATCTGTATTCATCAGCACAACCCGATACCCATCTGGATCTTCAATGGTTGCTCCTCCCCGGTCCCAGTAAGGATTCGTTGAGGTGACATGCCGGCCGCCAAATGAAATCAATCTCTCTTTCATTTGCTGAAATTCCTCTGCATCCGGAATATAGAAAACAAGCAGCTGTTCTGGATGCGGGACGGGCAGGCTTTCTTCTTCTTCATGTTTGGTGATTTCTAAATGAACATGCTGGTGAGGCAGCCCGAGCATCACACCATCGTACCCTTCATGCTGATCAAATGAGCCTATTCGTTTGAGCCCTAAGCCTTCTTCATAAAAGGAAACAACCTCTTTCATGTTGACGGTTGGGCGTGCGATCCGTAATTGAGCGGCTTCAAACTGTTGAAATTTCATCAGTCTTCACTCCTTTTCTCCTTTTAGTATACGCTCTCTCTTTTTCTCTCTCCTCCTCATATTGACTGTTTTTTCAATCATTCTTTCGATGTAGATCAATCAAAAAAAGCCCAGCTTCTTGAGCTGGGCTTTAAGCACCGGGCGGAACACCCGCATCATCAAATCTTCTTTCCAGGTTGACGAATTTGTTATATTCTTTGACGAACGCCAGTGATACTGTACCAACTGGACCGTTACGCTGTTTGGCAATGATAATTTCGATAATGTTCTTATTCTCTGATTCTTTGTCATAGTAATCATCACGATAAAGGAATGCCACGATATCGGCATCCTGCTCAATACTTCCTGATTCACGAATATCAGACATCATCGGACGTTTGTCCTGACGCTGCTCAACCCCACGTGAAAGCTGAGACAAGGCAATAACCGGAACTTCAAGTTCCCTTGCCAGCGATTTTAATGCCCTAGAGATTTCAGAAACCTCCTGCTGACGGTTATCACTTGATCGTCCGCTCCCTTGAATGAGCTGCAAGTAGTCAATCAGGATCATGCCAAGACCATTTTCTTGCTTCAAGCGGCGGCATTTCGAGCGAATTTCACTTACTCGGATTCCAGGTGTATCGTCAATGAAAATCCCGCTGTTTGACAGCGAGCCCATCGCCATTGTCAGCTTGCCCCAGTCCTCTTCTGTCAGATTACCGGTTCTTAAGTTCTGTGCATTGATATTCCCTTCTGCACAAAGCATACGCATAACGAGCTGCTCCGCCCCCATCTCTAAACTAAAGATGGCGACACTTTCGTCTGTTTTGGTCGCGACATTTTGGGCAATGTTCAATGCGAAGGCGGTTTTCCCTACTGATGGACGAGCCGCTACAATGATTAAATCATTTCGCTGGAATCCAGCTGTCATCCGGTCAAGCTCAGAGAAACCCGTTGGAATCCCTGTGATATCGCCTTTGCGGTTATGAAGCTGTTCAATATTATCGTATGTTTGAACAAGAACGTCCTTAATGTTTTGAAAGGCTCCTGAGTTTTTACGCTGCGCCACTTCCATAATGGTCTTTTCAGCATCACTTAACAGGTCTTCTACTTCATCCTCACGCGTGTACCCATCCTGTGCAATGGTTGTCGCCGTACGGATCAGACGTCTTAAAATGGATTTCTCTTCTACAATTTTTGCATAGTATTCAATGTTTGCGGCAGTTGGGACCGAGTTCGCAATATCGGTTAAATACGAAATCCCCCCTACCTCTTCTAGTAAATCTGTATTGGCAAGCTCAGATGTCACCGTGACAAGATCGACCGGTTCTCCTCTATCGCCAAGGATAAGCATCGCATTGTAAATCTTTTGATGCGACATTCTATAGAAATCCTCTGGAATTAATACCTCAGAAGCGAGCGTTAGCGCAGATGGTTCTAAAAAAACAGCACCTAATACGGCCTGCTCGGCTTCTATATTTTGCGGCGGCAGCCGGTCATCGAGAAGTTCCGTCATGCCAAGCACCGTCCTTTCATAAAAAAATACGCTACTCATCATTTTAACATTTTCATCAATAAAAAAGTGAAAAACATCGACTATAGTCAAAATTACCATGAGGATGTTTCGTTGAACAGCGAAACAACGCACTTCAATAGAAAAGACTCTGTAACATAAATTGTTATAGAGTCCTTTATTAACGATATCTAGTTTTGTACCTGTTGTCGTCCACGTTTTGTTAATCTATCGGTTTCTTAACCCCATAATTCTCTTTTTGTCCAATGTCTTGTAAAGAGCCGTTTTGGTAACCAATAGAAGCACCAAATCGGGAATAGAGTCAAACCCATTTTTCGCTAGATCAAAGAGCTGTGCACCATATGTGAAGCGGCAATACGTGCATTTTCAGCTGTATATGGATTTTTCAGGAGTTCTTCTTTGTATAGATCAAAAATATTCGCTCCGTTATCCGTTACAAATTGACCGTTTACAATGCTTAAATCTTTTAAATTGTAGCCTGTCACCGTTTTGATTTGATTGACAAGATGGAACTTTGCTAGTGAATCCGGTGTGAATTGAGTAGAATCATCATTTCTGCTTTTCATAATATGGAAAAATAATTCTCTTGTATTGTTGGTTGTATTTAATAGGTCTTCTATTTGTTTCATCAGCGATTCGTCTTTTGAACCACTTACCACTAATTTAAAATTGTTCGGGTCAATGGTAAAGGTTAAATTCGTGTTTTTAGGAATGGTTATACCGTTTTTAGAGAATAAATCTTGTAATTGTTCGTTCACTTTTTGACGATTGAGTATTTTCTTTTCTACACTTTCTTGTGTAGGATCGTACCGTTTTTCATTACGGAAGGCGGCATCATTAGAATTATAATGCCCTCCTGTTCCACTATTAGCCCATCCAATTTCAATAGAGTAAGCCGCCTCTCTTTCCGGTTTGGTTAAATCATTTCTATAATAAGGGGAATGTGGATTTCGATACTTATCAAATATATGACCATGAGGGTCTTGGAATCGTTTATTTTGTTCATTAATTTTTTCGTATTTTTCATCTAATATTTTCATTCGTCTATCAGCTTCTGTCATCACCTCATTTGTACTTTTAATAGCTGAATGGCTATTGAAGTCCGGAAGGTTCTGCTTATTTAGAATGGCTGTCGTGTTAGATGTATTTATCTTCACTTTGATACTCCGTAATTCACCTTTTGTCCAATGTCATATAAGGAGCCGTTTTGGTAACCAATAGATAACACCAAATCTGGAATAGAATCAAACCCGTTTTTCGCTAGATCAAATAGCTGTGCTCCGTAATGTGAAGCGGCAATGCGCGCATTTTCTGCTGTGTATGGATTTTTCAGGAGTTCTTCTTTGTATAGATCAAAAATATTCGCTCCGTTATCCGTTACAAATTGACCATTTACAATGCTTAAATCCTTTAAATTGTAGCCTGTCACCGTTTTGATTTGATTAACAAGGTGGAACTTTGCTAGTGAATCCGGTGTGAATTGAGTAGAATCATCATTTCTGCTTTTCATAATATGAAAAAATAGTTCTCTTGTATTGTTGGTTGTATTTAATAGATCTTCTATTTGTTTCATCAGCGATTCGTCTTTTGAACCACTTACCACTAATTTAAAATTGTTCGGGTCAATGGTAAAGGTTAAATTCGTGTTTTTAGGAATGGTTATACCGTTTTTAGAGAATAAATCTTGTAATTGTTCGTTCACTTTTTGACGATTGAGTATTTTCTTTTCTACACTTTCTTGCGTAGGATCGTACCGTTTTTCATTACGGAAGATGGCGTCATTAAAGTCATATTGACCTCCTTTATTATTCCTTGCCCAACTCATTTCCATAATGTAAGCAGCTTCTCTTTCCGTTTTTGTTAAATCACTTCTGAAATAAGAAGAATAAGGGTTTCTATACTTATTATATATATGGTCTTGAGGATCTTTGAATCGTTTATTTTGTTCATTTATTTTTTCGTATTTTTCATCTAATATTTTCATCCGTCTATCAGATTCGGTCATCACCTCATTTGTACTTTTAATAGCTGATTGATCTTTAGAGTCGATTCGGTTCTGATTGTTTGAAGGTATCGTATATGACGTATTGATATTCATTTTGATTCTCCTTTTAAAAAATAGTGATTATTAAATATATCGGCAATTCAGTTAAAATTTGTTAGTTTTGATCCGATATAGTAATTATTACAAGGAGGGTTAAAATATGACAAATACTATTTTCAAACGTTTTTTATTACCTGCATTATTATTAGTGCTTATTACTAGTTTTTTTGCACCTCATTCAGCAGAAGCAGCGATTACGGGGAATAACAGTCCTAACACAGCAAGCTCAATGGGATATTGGAAATATAGTCGTCCAGATACGACAATCTTACCTGAAGGTGAAAATGAAGCGTATTATCAGTTTACGATCAATAAAGGTGAAAGAGTTTATGTCAGAAGTTCGTATAATAAGCAATATACAGGGATGAATATCGAGGTGTATAATTCTAAATATTCTAGGACAGGGTCCGAAGTTATTAATCCTGATTCAGTAACGCCTTTTATTTTTGCTAATACTGGTGACGTGACTTCAACTTCTGAAACTTATTTTGTGAAAGTGACCCGTGGTACATATACAGGGAATATGTACTTTACTGTTTCCATTCAAGATCGTATTAAATCTGGGAATGGGACATTCAATTTTACGGGGACTGCTACTAACTTGGGGAATTCTTCTTTAAATTTTTTAGGAGTTGATTCTTCAGTCATTACAATGGATTTAACTAATAATTCCACAGTTCCTAAACGTGCTGTAGTTAAATCGATTTCGACAACTAGTACCCAAACACCCAACCAAGGGAATGTCACTCACAAACTGATGGCTAGTGAAAGTAATATTTGGTACACATCACTTGTTTCATCTGCAACAAGTGGTTCTTACCGTATTTCTCTGGATGATCAATTAAAAGTCGCGCAAAAATGGAGCTTTAAGTACAACGCAAAGGCTACAGCGAGATCTACTATGAGCAATGTCAAAGCCGATATTCGTTACGAATATGATGTCACAGATGGATTTTAATTGAATGGTGTTTGCAGAAAAAAAGTAAGGGGACATCCCTTACTTTTTTAATTGCCGCATTTTTGATGCTATATGATCTTTTGCCACTCTTAAAACAGCACCGTCCTTTCATAAGAAATTATTGGGGTTTTTGCTTGAGGGCGTGTTGAAAGAGGAGGATGGTGATCATATCGGTGGCCCGCTGGTATAAATCCCATTGTTCATAGGCCGCAAATGACATCCGTATTTCATGTAATGACTGTTTCATTTCATGATATTCTTCCACTGTAAACGTATTTGTCAGTTTGAGCTGATTTTCATGCAGTTTTAGCCTCAGCTTTCCTAATGAAGTTTTCATTCTGCCTACATTCCCTTCGATCTTGTCTTCCTTAGAAAATTGTATATGAATTTACGTATAATATTGAATAAGTTGTGAGATATGATCACCAACTTTTCGAAAAATTCTCCTCTTTTTTCCTAAAAATACAAGAAGGTCTATAGACTTATTTTTCCTCAAAATGATTTCAAGAAGAAAAACCTATATATATTCCTGAATCAAACAGAAGAAAATGGTAAATATCCCGAGACGGTCAAGGTCTTTTGGCATTTCTCCTCTTTTTAAATGACTCAGTCCGGCATTCCCTATTTCCATTCATTTGGTAGTTATTTAGTCCTTTATTTTCATAATATTTAGATTAAATGATCAACTACACGACTTAATGAACATTTGACTTCATAATTGATAACCATTATCATTTGATTTGCTTGCGTGATAATTGAGAATCATTTTCATTTCAATTCTATTACTACACTCATCCTATATCCGCAAGCCTGCTTTTATCATCGTATGAGGCTCAATTTGAGGAAGGGGATTTTTTACATATGTCCAAACGCCCTGATGGAATGGGTGCTGAGGATTCAATTTTCGGAGAAAGCCGTCCTTTTTTTATACCTGGGACGGAGCAACTGGATATCACAGCACACCCATATAGACTTTTTATATTTAAACCGAATACTACTCCTCCAGCGGCTGGTTTTCCAGTCATGTACGTACTTGATGGGAATTCACTTTTTGGCACAATGGTCGAAGCACTTCGTTTACAGTCAAGAAGACCGGAAAAAACAGGTGTCGTACCTGCCATCATTGTCGGAATTGGCTATCAGACAGAAGCGCCCTATCATCCGCTCAGGCATTATGATCTCACTTTAACCGGCCCTGACGCTTCCATTGGTGGCAAAAGAAAGGACTTCTCCAACCATACATATGGCGGCGCCTCTGCGTTCTTTTCTTTTTTAGAAAAGATTGTAAAGCCTTATATCGAGCAGCGCTTTCCGATCAACCAGAGTCGTCAAACACTGTTTGGGCACTCTCTTGGCGGTCTTTTTGTATTACACACACTATTTGAGCACCCTGATGCTTATCAGACATATATTGCGGGCAGTCCTTCTATCCACTGGAACAAAGATTTATTTCTAGAAAAAGAACACCAATTCACCAATCATATACGTCAGATGTCTATGGATGCCAGGCTGCTTGTAGGTGTAGGTGAATTAGAAAAACATCATCCATGTCAAATGAATGATCATGCACATGCACTAGCAAATCGGATGCTGCCTTTATCTTCATATGGCTTGCATACGGCCTATCACGAGTTCCCTGAAGAAGGACATACGTCCGTTTTACCAGTGCTAATGAATTACGCTTTTCGTTTTGCACTCTATCATGATGATCCTTTCACAACCACAGACATGAAGGAAAGGCAGTGAACACATGAAACATAGTGGTCTATCTCAAAAAATTGCCCTTATTACAGGCGCAGGACAAGGTATTGGACAAGCAGTCGCTAAAAGACTAGCCGAGGAAGGTGCGATTATTGCAGCAGTTGACGCAAATGAAGATCAGCTGCAAAGCACCGTCCAGCAAATGAATGATGAAGGCATACGTGCCTTTGCCTATCCAGGTGACATCACCGATCAAACTTCTGTTCAGCACATTGTTGATCAAATTGAAAAGCAGCTTGGACCCATTTATTTACTGGTCAATGTAGCAGGCATCCTTCGAATCAGTTCTATTGACCAGCTTAGTGCAGATGACTGGCAACAAACTTTCGCAGTCAACACACATGGTGTCTTTTACGTATCTCAAGCTGTCTCCAAATACATGATGAAAAGATCAGAAGGGGTCATTGTGACTGTCAGCTCTAACGCAGGTGCCATTCCTAGAATGAATATGGCTGCCTATGCCGCTTCAAAAGCAGCAGCTACTTCCTTTACAAAAACGCTAGGATTAGAGCTGGCAGCCTACGGGATCAGATGCAACGTCGTCTCTCCCGGCTCTACCGCAACACCTATGCAATGGGCTTTATGGGCTGATGAACAAGGAGAAGATCAGGTGATTAAAGGCTCATTAGAGACGTATAAAACCGGTATTCCTTTACAAAAAATCGCTGATCCTCAAAACATCGCTGATGCAGTCATTTTTTTTGCATCTGAGCAATCCAATCATATTACGATGCAGAATCTCACAATTGATGGTGGCGCAACACTCGGAATCTAGCATTTCATTCAAAAGGAGGCCTTTTCATGAAACATTCATTATTGTCGTCAGAAGAAAAAGTACAGTTGCTTCAAGACTATCAGCCAGGCGCTTTTTTCCTTGCTTCCCCTAAACGCACGATACTTGCCGAAGGGATATTCCAGCATATTGAAACCAATCAACTAAATGAACTATCCACAAAGGTAGCGCACGTATTTGACGCTGCCAAACAAGCTGGTATTCAAGCACCGATTGTGGCTGGTGCTGTCCCATTTGATCCGGCGCAGCCCGTTCGTTTAAATGTTCCAGTCCATGTACAGTTTAGTGATCCACTCGAATTTCAACAAGGTGATGAGGAGTCAGAAGCGGTATCGCCATCCTATGAGGTGATACCTGTCCCTGCTCCAGATGTCTACATGGAAGGTGTGAACGAAGGATTAGCTAAAATTGAGAACGGAGAGCTTAGCAAAATCGTACTCTCTCGATCTCTCCATCTCAAAGCAAATCGAGATATTCATACGAAAACAATACTCGAACGACTGGCTCGTCATAATACGACTGGCTATACGTTTGCTGCAAATATAGCTGACCCGAAGGCTTCCCAAAAGCGCACACTTCTTGGGGCAAGCCCTGAGTTGCTACTTTCAAAAACTGGTTCATCTGTGATTTCCAATCCACTCGCTGGTTCTCGGCCGCGCAGTTCAGATCCAGTAGAAGACCAGCGCCGCCGCGATGAACTTCTTACTTCAGCGAAGGATTTACACGAGCACGCAGTGGTTGTCGAAGCTGTCACTAAAGCGCTTACTCCTTACTGTCACACATTAGATGTGCCTGCATCACCATCCGTCATACAAACAGAAACGATGTGGCATTTGTCTACTGTGGTCAAAGGTGAATTAACAGATTCT
Source organism: Bacillus sp. SRI_025 (assembly GCF_057592095.1). Lineage (NCBI taxonomy): Bacteria > Bacillati > Bacillota > Bacilli > Caryophanales > Bacillaceae > Bacillus > Bacillus sp. SRI_025. The sequence goes on from NZ_JBYEGB010000001.1 coordinate 893,034, forward strand.
AGTGTGTCCTCAATTGATTTAGCGCTTAGCCTTCATCCAACACCCGCAGTATGCGGAACACCTACAGCAGATGCACGTGAAGCCATTCAAGCGATTGAACCCTTCGATCGAGGGTTTTTCACAGGAATGATCGGCTGGGCAGATACAAATGGTGATGGTGATTGGATTGTCACCATTCGTTGTGCAGAAGCTGAGGGTCACTCCCTTCGCCTCTTTGCTGGTGCAGGAGTGGTCAAAGGATCAAAAGCAGAGGATGAGCTAGCTGAAACATCTGCAAAATTCAACACGATGCTTCATGCGATGGGCATCCATCAGCTATAAAAGTAAATAGGAGATGACAAAAACATGTTCGTTCAACCACCTACATGGCCAGAAGAATTTGCAAAACGCTACCGTGAAAACGGCTGTTGGCGTGGGGAAACCTTTGGCGGTATGCTTCGTGCACGCGCCGCATCGTTAGGAAATAAAACAGCGATTACATACGCTGATACGCATATGAGCTACAAAGAACTTGATGAGCGCGTCAGCAGCCTTGCCGCCGGTTTTCATCAGCTTGGCATTCAAAAAGGAAGTCGAGTTGTCGTGCAGCTTCCTAACATTCCTGCTTTTTTTGAGGTCATTTTCGCTTTATTTCGAATCGGTGCTTTACCCGTCTTCTCTCTGCCATCTCATAGAAGCAGTGAAATCACTTATTTTATTGAGTTTGCCGAAGCAGACGCATATGTCATACCAGATATCGATGGCGGCTTTGATTATCGAACACTCGCACGTCAAGTGAAAGAAAAGCTTCCCTCATTACCTCATGTCATTATTGCAGGGGAAGCTGAGGAATTCCTTGGCTTAGATGATCTGCGCAAGGACCCAGCACTTGATCCCCAAATTCATGTAGAGGCAAGCGATATTGCATTTCTTCAGTTATCTGGAGGCAGCACAGGCCTTTCTAAGCTTATTCCTCGCACGCATGATGACTATATTTATAGTCTTTGGAAAAGCAATGAGGTGTGCGAGCTCACACAAGAAAGTGTGTATCTAGCTGCACTTCCAGTTGCGCACAACTATCCATTAAGCTCGCCTGGAGTCCTTGGGACGTTATACGCAGGCGGAAGAGTCGTTCTTGCACCTGGATCAAGCCCTGATGTCGTCTTTCCACTCATTGAAAAAGAACGGGCGACCATTACCGCTGTCGTTCCACCTATCGCATTGATTTGGCTAGAGGCCGCTCCTCATCGATCAGATGACATATCGAGTCTTGAAGTCTTACAAGTCGGCGGTGCTAAATTCAGTGCTGAGGCAGCAAAACGAGTGATGCCTGCCCTTGGATGTAAGTTACAGCAAGTTTTTGGTATGGCAGAAGGTCTGGTCAACTATACCAGATTAGATGATCCTGAACATGTCATTATTCATACACAAGGACGCCCGATGTCTGAATATGATGAGGTACTAGTGGTTGATGATGAGGACAAGCCCGTCCCGCATGAAGTGGCTGGACATCTTTTAACAAGAGGACCTTATACGATTCGCGGCTACTATAAAGCCGATGAACAAAACAAAAAAGCATTTACACCCGATGGCTTTTACAGAACAGGTGACATCGTGCGATTAACCAAAGAAGGAAATGTTGTTGTAGAAGGCAGAGACAAGGATCAAATCAATCGTGGCGGTGAAAAGGTTGCCGCTGAAGAAGTTGAGAACCATTTACTTGCGCATGCTGACATTCATGATGCCGCCATGGTATCCATGCCGGATCCATTTCTTGGCGAACGCTCATGTGCCTTTGTCATTGCAAAAGGAGACAACAAACCAGCACCGCACGTCTTAAAATCATTTCTAAGAGAACGCGGGCTCGCAGCCTATAAAATTCCTGACCGCATTGAATGGATCGATGCGTTCCCACAAACAGGTGTAGGCAAAGTCAGTAAAAAAGCATTAAGAGAACTAGCTGCAACCCATACTGCCAACGTATAAAAAAGAGGAGTGAAAACCATGGCAATCCCTACTATTCCTGCATATCCAATGCCAAGCACACAAGATTTACCCGAAAATAAAGTGAACTGGATACCAGATCCGAAACGTGCTGTTCTGCTGATACATGACATGCAGCAATATTTTTTAAATGCATTTCAACAAGATACATCACCGATCACAGAGTTAGTTCAGCATATTGAACAATTACGTGACACATGCAATGAACTTGGCATTCCAGTCGTCTATACAGCTCAGCCTGGTGACCAAGACCCGAAGGATCGTGCCCTATTAACAGATTTTTGGGGACCTGGACTTGGTGATGATGAAGCATTGACAAAAATCATTGATCAGCTTGCTCCATCTGAAACAGATACAATGCTGACAAAATGGCGTTATAGCGCATTCAAAAAATCTAATTTTTTGGATATTCTTCAAGAAGGCGGGCGTGATCAACTGATCATTACTGGCGTATATGCACATATTGGCTGTATGCTGACGGCCGCAGAAGCATTCATGCTCGATATTGAAACCTTCTTTGTCGCCGATGCCGTCGCTGACTTTTCATTGAAACATCACAAAATGGCCATGACCTATGCAGCTGAACGCTGTGCGGTCACCACAACAACAAATCAAATCATTGGTCGTTTAACAGGACAGGATGCAGAAAGTGATGACCTATCCTTTGAGGCCATTCTTCAGCAAGTAGCTGAGTATCTCCAAATGGAGCCGAATGAAATACCGCTTGACGAGAATCTCGTCTACCTTGGACTTGATTCTATTAGAATGATGAGCCTAGCGGAAAAGTGGAGACAGCAAGGAGCGACAGTCAATTTCGTTGAGCTTGCAGCAAATCCAACACTCGCTCATTGGCGAACTCTTCTTTTCCCAGACAAACAGCCATCTATTCCAAATATCGATTACTTGTAAAGGAGGTATAGACCCTTGTCGATCCAGTCAGTCGATTCATTTCCACTAACCGGTGCCCAATCAGGCATTTGGTATGCGCAGCAGCTTGATCCATCTAATCCTATTTTCAATACAGCTGAGTATATAGATATTAAAGGTCCTATTGACCCCATACACTTTGAAGCAGCCATTAGAAAAACTGTCTTAGAAGCAGATTCTTTGTATATGCGATTCGTTGAGGATACTGACGGTCCAAAGCAATGGTTCTCTTCTAAGAAAGAGATTCCATTCCAATTAATCAATTTACAAAATGAAAAACAGCCGCTTGATGCGGCTAAAGCATGGATGAAGGCAGATCTTTCAACGCCAGTCTCTTTAGAGAAAGATGTATTATTCCGTGAAGTACTTTTTCAACTTGCTGACGATCGATTTATCTGGTATCAGCGCATTCATCACATTGCCATTGATGGATTCGCCTTTTCGCTCATTGCGCGTCGTGTTGCTGAGGTCTATACAGCCCTATCGAAAGGGACACCTATGCCCCCTCAAACATTTGGATCCTTACATGACGTAGTCCAAGAGGAGCTTACCTATCAACAGTCCAATCGATATGAAGATGATCAAGCGTTTTGGAAAAATCGCTTTGCTGATCAACCGGAAATTGTCAGCCTTGCTGAGCTTGCACCAAGAACGTCGGATCATTTTATCCGAAAAACGGCTGGCTACGATGCCGCAAAGGTAAGCAAAATGAAAAAAAATGCTCCAGCCTTCGGTGGTACGTGGCATGAAATGATCCTTGCTGCATCCGCTTTATATATGCATCGTATGACTGGTGCACATGATATTGTTTTAGGATTACCTGTGATGATGCGCCTTGGATCGTGCGCCTTACAAACACCCGGAATGGTCATGAACCTGGTACCGCTTCGTTTAACATGCAAACCAGAAATGACGCTCTCAGCACTTGTTCGCCAAGTATCTGATGAACTAAAAGCCATTCGCCCTCATCAAAGATATCGCCACGAGGATATGCGGAGAGACTTTAAACTTATCGGAAGAAATCAGCGATTATTCGGCCCGCAGATCAATATCATGCCATTTGATTATGATCTCATGTTCGATCAGAGCATTGGTCAAGCACATAACCTCTCAGCAGGACCCGTGGATGATATATCGATCAACATATACGACCGCGCGGATGGGAACGGATTTCAAATCGACTTTGATGCAAATCCTGCCGTTTACAAAGAGCAAGCAGTTGACGCTCATCAGCAGCGTTTTCTTCAATTGCTGGAGGAAATAACCGGACTAGAGCAAGATCAGACGATCAGTCAATTCAACCTTCTTTTGTCTGAAGAGAAAGAGACCATTCTCAAGCACTGGAATGATACAAAACGAGAATTACCAAAGGAATCTTTACGGGAACTGTTTGAAAAACAGGTGAGCAAAACGCCACAAGCAAAAGCACTACAGTTTGAAGGAATCACTTTGACTTACGAAGAGCTAAATCAGCGGGCAAATCAATTAGCTCATTATTTGAAAAAACATGGCATTGGACCAGAACAATTTGTCGCCATTGCTCTGCCTCGATCCATCGATATGGTCGTAAGTCTATTAGCCGTCGTCAAAACGGGAGCTGCATATCTACCATTAGACCCTGATTACCCTAACGATCGAGTCGCCTATATGCTAGAAGATGCCAAACCGGCGTGCTTGCTCACAGTCAAAGAGACAGCAGACGGTTTGGACCATCCGCACATCGTTCAACTGGATGATTCAACTGTTCATCAGGAGATAGCAGGCAGTCCAAATCTCAATCCGACATGGAGCGAGGGCTCTCCACATCACCCGGCTTACATCCTCTACACATCAGGATCGACAGGCAAACCAAAGGGTGTTGTTGTAACAAAACGAAATGTGATCAACTTTATATTGTCCATGCAAGATTCATTTTTATTAGATCAAGAAGACCAGCTTTTAGCGGTAACGACCATTGCCTTTGATATTTCCGGGCTCGAAATGTTCCTCCCGCTTTTACATGGAGCTGCTATTTTATTGGCAAAAAAAGAAACCATACAAGATCCAGCAAAACTTTCAGATATGATTCGTTCTTATCATGTCACAATCATGCAGGCAACACCAACGTTGTGGCATGCGTTGGCAGATGAATATCCTGACGTGATTACAGGTATGCGAGTTCTTGTTGGAGGAGAAGCACTCCCTGCCTCCCTTTTGCATACCTTGCAATCTCTTCAATGCGACATTACTAATTTGTACGGACCTACAGAAACGACGATCTGGTCTACGATGGAAAATGTCACAGCACATCAAGAGAATAGCGGGCCCGCAATTGGTAAACCCATTTGGAATACGAGCGTTTATATTTTAGATGAAGGACTAAACCCAGTCCCAGCAGGGTCAATCGGTGAACTTTATATTGCTGGTGAAGGAGTATCTAGAGGATATCTTGGACGATATGATTTAACGGCTGAACGTTTTGTCGCTGATCCATTCGGCACAAGCGGCACGAGAATGTATCGTACTGGTGATTTAGCCAGATGGCGTGAAGATGGTTCGATTGATTATATCAGCCGTGCCGATCATCAAATTAAAATCCGCGGCTTCCGTATTGAACTAGGTGAAATCGAAACCGTGATGATGCAGCACCAAGCCATTAAGCATACATCTGTTATCGTTCGTGAAGATCAACCTGGGCAGCAGCTGCTTTGTGCATATGTTGTGCTGACAGATGGCTCTTCTCTACACCCTTCAGAGCTCAGACAGTTTGTGGCTTCATTACTTCCTGATTACATGGTACCTTCTGCTGTTGTCGTTTTGCCAGAACTTCCACTTACGCCAAACGGCAAAATCGATCGCAAAGCATTACCAATACCAAATATGTCTTTAGTTAGTTCTGAGCGGACACCTAGAACACCACAAGAAGACATGTTATGTAGTTTATTTGCAGAAACCCTTGGCCTATCTCAAATTGGCATAGATGATAGTTTCTTTGACTTAGGAGGACATTCCTTACTCGCCGCTCGCCTGCTTAGACGTATACGCGATACACTTGGCGCAGACCTAAGCATGAGTACCATTTTTGAATCGCCTCGGGTTGCTGATCTTGCGCAGCATATTGACAAAGCGAAGGACATTCGGCCGCCGCTTCAGGTTGAAGACAAGCCAGATGAAATTCCATTATCCTTTGCCCAAAAACGGCTCTGGTTCCTTCATTGCCTTGAAGGGCCAAGTCCAACTTACAATATTCCACTTGTCATTCAACTGACAGGTACACTAGATCAAACAGCTCTAATTGGTGCTCTGGCAGATATCACTGAAAAACATGAAACCCTTAGAACCATTTTTCCAGATAAGAACGGCATGCCAAGACAGATCATTTTACATCCGAAAAGTGTTCAGCCTGAACTCCATGTCACAGCTTCAACCGATCAACAAATTGAGAGTCAGTTAAACGAAGCCATTCGCTATAGCTTTAAAATTGAAGAAGAACCTGCACTGCGAGCAGAGTTATTCACGCTTGATGCAAACCGATCCGTCCTGCTTCTATTGCTGCATCATATCGCTGGTGATGGCTGGTCACTTGCACCATTGACGCGAGACTTAGCTGCTGCTTACGAAGCCCGTATACAAGGAAAATCCATCTCCTTGCCAGCAGAACCTGTTCAATATGCTGACTATGCTATTTGGCAGCAGAAGCTGTTGGGTAGTGAAGAAGAGACGGATAGTCTATTTGCCAAGCAGCTCAGCTATTGGAAAGGTGCCTTACATGACTTGCCTGAAGAACTTGAACTTCCCTATGACTTCCCGCGTCCACAGGAAGGAAGCTTCAACGGTGCGACGATAGACTTTACGATTGAACCCGCTTTACATCAGAATCTCCTTGAGCTTGCCAAGCAGCATCAAGTGAGTTTGTTCATGGTGCTTCAAGCATCACTTGCAGCATTAATGACACGCCTTGGAGCGGGGACAGATATCCCAATCGGCAGTCCGATTGCTGGACGGAATGACGATGCACTTGACGACATTGTGGGCTTGTTTGTGAACACATTAGTATTACGTACAAATACAGATGGTAATCCAACCTTTAGTGAGCTATTGAAGCGAGTGCGAGACGTTGACTTAGCAGCCTATGAGCATCAGGATCTGCCATTTGAACGGCTAGTCGAAATCCTAAATCCAACCCGATCCAGATCACGAAATCCATTGTTCCAAGTCATGCTTGCCTTCCAAAATACACCGAAGGCAGAAATGAAGCTGACACAGCTTGACTCAGACCTTTACGTGAAACCAGTAGGGTCAGCTAAATTTGATCTGACCATCGAATTGACAGAACAAAGAACTGAAACTGGATCAGCAGCAGGATTAACAGGTTTGTTTGAATTCAGTACAGATGTGTTTAAAGAAAGCACCATTCGAGCAATCGCTGACAGAATGAAGCGCTTTTTAACTGAAGTGACTGAGCGCCCACACGTGCCGATTGGCCAAGTGAACATTTTATCAGATAAAGAGCGGCAAACATTTCTCCCTGATAAAAGGACATTCGCTCAGTTAGATCAAGCACATAGTCTCCCAGCCTTATTTGAAAAAACGGCACAGCAATATCCTGATCGAGTGGCTGTAACGTATGGCAATAAGCAGCTTACCTATGGTGAGTTAAACTACAAAGCCAATCGTCTTGCTCATTTATTAATACAAAGAGGCGTTGGACCAGAACAGTTCGTTGCACTTGCCCTGCCTAGATCAATCGACATGCTCGTCAGCTTATTAGCCGTTCATAAAGCAGGCGCAGCCTATGTTCCGCTTGATCCTGACTATCCAGCAGACAGGCTGGCATACATGATACAAGATGCCAAACCAGTTTGCAGCATCACAACAAAAACAGATGCAGTGCATCTCCCTGCTGATTGCGATTTGATTTTGTTAGACGAAAAAGAAACGAGCGATCAATTGCTGACTATGCCAAATCATAATCCGACTGATATAGACAGAATTGAACCGCTATCTTCTCTGCATCCGGCCTATATTATTTATACATCCGGTTCTACAGGGAAACCAAAAGGAGTGGTCATCCCACATCAAAATGTCATCCGTCTTCTGACATCTACTGAACATTGGTTCCATTTTGATGAAGAGGATGTTTGGACAATGTTCCATTCATATGCCTTTGATTTTTCAGTATGGGAAATATGGGGACCACTTTTATATGGCGGCAGGCTTGTCATTGTACCTCATACCATCTCTCGCTCTCCTGAAGAGATGCTGCAGCTTCTAGTCGAGGAAGGTGTGACTGTGCTTAATCAAACACCTTCTGCCTTCTATCAGCTCATGCAGATAGACAAGGAACAACAAACACTAGGCCAAGCATTATCACTCCGCTATGTCATCTTTGGCGGTGAAGCATTAGAGCTTAGCAGATTAGAAGATTGGTACAGCCGTCACTCAGACTGTAAGCCAAAGCTAATTAACATGTACGGCATTACAGAAACAACCGTACACGTTACGTACAATGAACTCAATCGAGATATGATCACAAAGAACTCCAGCAGTTTAATCGGCGAACCGATTCCTGATTTACACGTTTACGTACTTGATGAATACCTGCAGCCTGTTCCCCCTGGGACAACAGGTGAAATGTATGTAGCTGGAGCTGGCCTTGCAAGAGGTTATCTAGGCAGACCTGACCTGACATCAGATCGATTCCCTGCCGATCCATATGGAGCACCTGGCACAAGGATGTATCGTACCGGCGACCTTGCGCGCTGGACAGAAGAAGGGGCTCTTGATTACATTGGCAGAGCTGATCATCAAATAAAAATACGCGGATTCCGTATTGAACTTGGAGAAATCGAAGCCGTTCTGGCACGCCATGATGCAGTTACACAAGTGGCCGTCATAATGCGAGAGGATCAGCCTGGCGACAAGCGCTTAGTTGCATATATCGTCACAACGGAAGAAGACCATTTCGATACTGAAGCCCTTCGTCATTTTGCAGCAGCCAGTCTTCCTGATTACATGGTGCCCGCAGCATATGTACAGATTGACGCCATGCCGCTTACAGCAAACGGGAAGCTTGATCAAAAATCACTGCCGGCCCCTCAATTGCATTTACAGCAAGCGGATGGACGCGGCCCAAGAAATCCGAAAGAGGAAATCCTATGTCATCTCTTTGAAGAGGTGCTTGATTTGCCTAAAATCAGCATAGACGATCGCTTTTTTGACATTGGCGGACATTCACTGCTTGCGGTTCGTTTAATCAGCCGCATTCGTGATGCACTTGGTGTCAAACTAAGTATCGGAACATTGTTTGAAGCACCAAATGTGGCAAGTTTGGCAGAGAAACTAGAAACAGGAAGCGATGAAAACGCACTAGACATCTTGCTGCCGCTGCGAACAAATGGAGAAAGGTATCCTCTCTTCTGTGTTCACCCAGCAGGTGGTCTTAGCTGGTGCTATGCCGGTCTCTTGAATACATTAGAGAAAGACATCCCTATTTATGGATTACAGGCACGAGGAATCGCAAGAAAAGATGACTACCCGCACACACTAGATGATATGGCTGCGGATTACATCAAGCACATCCAAACAATTCAGCCAAAAGGCCCTTATCATCTTCTTGGCTGGTCATTAGGTGGAAACGTTGTACAAGCAATGGCTACACAGCTCCAGCAGCAAGGTGAAGAAATTGCACTCGTTGCGATGCTGGATGCCTATCCGAACCATTTCTTACCGATTAAAGAAGCACCTGATGAAGAAGAAGCACTAATCGCTCTTCTTGCGCTCGGCGGTTATGATCCAGATACCTTAACAGGTGAACCGCTCACGATGAAAAGTGCCGTCGACATTTTGAAAAAAGATGGCAGTGCACTAGCAAGCTTAAGTGAAGATGCCATTAGAAATCTAAAAGAAACCTATGTGAATTCAGTTCGATTGCTCGGAGAATATCAGCCAAAAACTTATCAGGGAGACATATTATTCTTTAGATCTACCATTATCCCAGATTGGTTTACACCAATTGATCCCGAAGCATGGGCACCTTATATCAACGGAACAATCGAACAGCACGACATTCATTGCCGGCACAAAGACATGTGCCAGCCTAAACCCCTAGCAGAAATTGGTGTCATCTTAGACAACGCACTGCATCGGGTCAAACAAAAGCACTAAGAATAAAGGAGAGATGACAAATGACAAATCCCTTTGATCGTGAAGACGGTGTATTTCTTGTGCTTGTCAATGAACAAGGACAGCATTCACTTTGGCCATCATTTGCACCAGTACCAGATGGATGGGAAAAAGTCTTTGGTGAAGACACTAGAAATGCCTGCATCGATTATATCCAGACACACTGGCAGGACTTGCGGCCATTAAGCTTAACAAAAGAACCTGCACTAGCACATGGAAAAACGGAATAAATCATCGCACCCTGATCTCACTCAGGGTGCGGTGATTTTTGACAAAGGGCTAAAATGATCTTGATTTTAGCCCTTTGTCTTCTTTTCAGCGTGATAGAAAACCTTTGCAGTCTAGGAAGGGCGAGCACCGGAACGGAGCGAATTTGACATTCGTGAGTACCGACGCGCAGACCTGACAACGAATGCGAGGGTTTGTCTACACGCTGCGCACCCTGATCTCACTCAGGGTGCTTTTTTGACAGATAAACATCACCATCTTTCAGCTCTTTCTGCTACAATTTAATTGAGAATGTTTATCAATCAATAAGAGATCAGGTGGTTTTATGGGAAACAACAATCAATTACGTACATTGGCAAATGCCGAACAATTCATCTATCGATTAACATATACTGAAAAAATAAATAATGCAGAGCTTCCACATACAGAGCAGCAGCTATCAGATACATTCTGCCTCCTCTTCAGCATAAGCGGCAGCGGTTTACTCACATTGAACGATCAAAAATGGCGATTGAAACATCTGACACTCTATACGATCATGCCTGGGGAAACATTTATGTTGAAAACAGAGCCTTATCAAAAACACGAGCTCTATCTGTTTCGCTTTCAGCTCTACACGCTGCAAGATCAAAACATAGGAGAAGTATCAACGGAACATGCCCGTTCTTTACTGAATAAATGGCAATTTATCGATATTAGTTCGATTGAACAAATTCATTCTTTACTGTCCGATATGACAGAGGAATGGCAAAGACCTGAATCCATTAGCTTTTTTAGAAGCCAAACTCTTTTTCAGCAGCTCATTATGCAGCTTTTCACACTGCATAAAGAAGATATTTGTGACACGGCACATGCCCTTTTCAAAACAAAACAATATATCGATCAACATTCCGAAGAACCCCTCAGCCTGACAAGTCTATCTCATATGGCTGGCATCAGCTCTAATCATTACAGTGAGCTATTTAAAAAGCATTTTGATGTGAGTGTGACTGACTATATCACCAAGAAAAGGATGGCTAGAGCGAAACAATTAATGGCAAAAGGCAGCGCAAAGCTCAAAGACATTGCACTTGAAATCGGCTATCAAGATCCGTATTACTTCAGCCGCATCTTTAAGAAAAAAACGGGCATGACCCCTTCTACTTATATGAAAAGCCGGCAGCGGAAAATTGCAGCCTATGGCCATTCCATACTCGGCCAGCTCACACCCATTCATATCATCCCATATGCTGCCCCTCTTCACCCTAAATGGACAGCACATGATTTTGAACATTATGCAGAAGAAATTCCGATTCACCTGAGTGCACATCGGATCAACGAGCACGCTGAAGCCAATTTACAGCTATTAAAGGAAACAAAACCTGAGCTGATCATTGCCAATGATCATGTGACAGAGGAAGAAAAACAAGTGTTAAAAACCATCTGTCCTGTTCACTTTGTTCCATTCACACAATTAGATTGGCGCACTCAATTCAGACAGACAGCTATGTTCTTAAACGAAGCAAAGGAAGCAGAAGAATGGCTGATTCATTACGAGGAACTCGTCATTCAAGCGAAAAAGGCATGCCTTTTTGATCATCCACCAAAAACCGTCCTGCCTCTTCGTATCTTTCAAGATCAGCTCTATTTGTCTGTGAATCGCACCATGTCAGAAGTGATTTTTCAAGACATTGGTCTTCAGCCAGCTTTTCAGAATGACGGCCAGCTAATAGAAAAAGAAATCAGCATTCGCTCTATACAACAGCTAGATCCAGACACCATCTTCCTTTTCCTGCATAAGGAGCCAAAAACCATTGCTTTTTATCAAAAATTAAAGCAGCAAGAGGCTTGGCAAAATCTCAAAGCTGTGACGCAGCAAGCAGTCTATCCACTTACGTCTGACCCTTGGCGTGAATACACAGCAGCCAGTCATCAACGAGTCATTCAGGACCTTTTATCTTTTTTTCCGTAAAAAGTCCATCATTTGACAGATCATTGTCTATGGATAAAAGGACGAAAGACTACTACAATCTTTAATTGAGAACAATTATCAGTTAAAGGAGAAAACAAATGAAAAAATGGTTCGCATTGCTTATCCTTTGTATCATGACGATCATCGCAGCTGCCTGTGGTGCTTCAGAAAATAAACCTGCTTCAAACACAACCAAAGGCAAGTCAGCTGAAGCAGCTGAAACAAACATCAAATACTTAGAACAAACGTACAAACTCAAAACACCAGTGAAACGAATCGTCATTGCTGGAAGCCTAGAATCAATGGAAGATGCAAAATTACTTGGTATCGAGCCTATTGGTGCTTCTACTGTAGGCGGCACTTTCCCTGAATTATTTAAAGACATCACAGCAAAAACTGAAGGCATCGGGGAAAAAACAGAACCGAACCTAGAAAAAATCCTAAAACTAAAACCAGATGTGATACTTGGATCAACCAAGTTCCCGCCTGCAACAATTAAAAAACTAGATAAAGTCCAAACGACGATCCCAGTATCACATGTCTCTTCCGACTGGGAAAGCAATCTTTTATTACTCGGTGAACTGACTGGAAAAAGTGAAGAAGCCAAAACCATCATCTCTGATTATCAGAAAGATCTTAAACAAGCAAAAGAAACTTTGAAAGACAAAAGCAGCAACAAAACAGCTGTCATTTTACGCATTAGACAGGGCGACCTGTACGTGTACCCTGAAGACGTATACTTCAACTCTACTTTATATGGCGACTTAGGATTTACAGCACCAAGTGATATCAAAAAAGCCAAAGCACAGGCATTGATTTCATTGGAGCGCCTAGGAGAACTCAATCCTGACTATATTTTTGTTCAGTTCTCTAAAGAGGAAAACTCATCGAATCCGAACGCATTGAAGGACTTAGAGAAAAATAAAATTTGGACAAGCCTAAAAGCTGTGAAAAATGGGCACATCAATGAAAATGCCGTTGACCCTATGCTTCAAGGAGGAACAGCACTAAGCAAGACAACCTTCCTTGATAAGGCTGTGAAATGGTTAGATCAAAACAACTAAAAAAGATGTGACGAATGACAAAGGGCTAAAATGATCTTTATTTTTAGCCCTTTGTCTTCTTTTCAGCGGAGCTTGAAAACTTGGAGGAGAGATGACACATGAACGGAACGTTTCTATATGACGAGTTTAACGGGCGTCAGCTTGATATTTACCTACCACCGGACACCTCTATTCATGTTCCAGCTGTCTTTGTACAAGATGGCTCTTCTTTGTTTAGAACACACCTGCTAGAGATCGAAAGAATGATCGAAACCAAAACCATCTCGCCAATCATCATTGTCGGCATACATCCCTTCAATCGTCTTGACGAATATACCCCATGGAAGGCGTCATCACTGCGATCTGGGTTCCCTGACTTTAAAGGCGAGGCACAGACGTATGTGTCATTTTTAGCGAATGACTTGCTCCCATATATCAAAAGTGAATATCCAGTTCAAGAGACCTGTCATGAGCATAGCCACGTAGGTGCTTCATTAGGCGGGCTATTTGCTATTTATACTTTATTCATGCACCCTGATCTTTTTAAAAATATCGGATCGATCTCCGGGTCATTTTGGTATGAAGATTTTCTACCGTTTGCTAAACAACAAAGCATTCAGTGTGTGGATCACCTTCTCTATTTGTCTGTAGGTAGTGAAGAAGGGAAAGGCAAAACATCGGTTCAACAGCACATGCCGTTATTCACCAAACAACTGCATGATCTTTTATTACAGAAAGGGATGCAGGAATCGCAGCTGCACTATCACATTGAACAAGGAGAAGGCCATCATCTGAAACAATTTCAAAAAAATTTCTTATCGGCCCTAAAGTGGTTTTATAAAAGAGAATGCTAATTTTTTATCAGCATGACACAAAGCCGATATGATATATTGGAACGTATAGATTGAAAGAGGAGGGATTTGCGCATGAGACCTTTACAAATCTCAGCCGATACCGCACAAAAGCTTGCTGCATCACTCAATGTACCATTAGAACAAATTATGCATATGCCGCAGCATATCTTATTAGCTAAATTAGCGGAGCTTGAACAGAAGAAAGATCGTTCTTCTTAAAGAAATAAAGGAGTTTACATTCATGGAACAACAACTAGAAAAATCAACATTACATCCTCGCAGTACAGGACAAACCATCCTGCTGATTGCTGGGATTTTGCTCATTGCATTTAATCTGCGGCCTGCCATTACGTCCGTTGGCCCTGTTATCGGCGCGATTCGTTCCGATTTACAGCTTTCAAATGGACTGGCAGGTTTTCTTACGACATTACCACTGCTTTCATTCGCATTGCTTTCTCCAATTGCACCTAAAATCGGAAAACGCCTTGGCAATGAACGAACCCTCTGGCTTGGACTTGCTGTCCTTCTCTTTGGGATTGTGATTCGCTCGTTTGGCACCATCACCTTCTTAATGATTGGAACGGCGCTAGTCGGCGTCGGAATTGCGATTTGTAATGTGCTCTTACCGGGGCTTGTGAAGCATAAATTTCCTGCACATGCAGGTTTGATGACAAGTGTATACACGACTTCAATGTCCGTCTTCGCTGCACTTGCATCAGGTATCAGTGTTCCGCTCAGTCATACGATGCCTGGCGGCTGGAATACATCATTCCTTGTATGGGCTGGACTTGCCCTTCTCGCCATGATGGTTTGGGCGCCGCAGCTTCTTCATCAGAATACAGCGGCCGTCAAAACCATTTCTCTTACAGAGCAGCCAATATGGCGCTCACGTGTCGCATGGCAAGTGACCTTTTTTATGGGCTTGCAATCATTCCTTTTCTATAGCAGCATCGCTTGGTTTCCTGATATTTTAACATCACATGGAATGAATCTGGCGACAGCTGGATGGATGCTGTCCATTATGCAGTTCGCTGGTCTGCCATCCACCTTCTTAACGCCCGTTCTTGCAGAAAAATTAAAAACGCAAAGACCGCTTGTCGCCGGCCTTGTCCTTGTGTATTTACTAGGCATGATTGGACTTCTTCTCGGAGGATCGACACCTATTCTTGTCATCTCTGTCCTATTGATCGGCATTGGACAAGGTGCTAGTATCAGTCTAGCGCTCACCTTCATTGGATTGCGGACAAGACATATGGAACAAGCAGCTGCCCTCTCTGGAATGGCGCAGTCACTCGGTTATTTATTAGCCGCTGTTGGTCCATTCATGATCGGTATCCTTTTTGATTTCACACATACATGGACACCAGCCATTATCATCTTTATCATCATCCTATTTTTCATGTTTCTATCCGGTATGCGTGCCGGACGCAGCGTCTATATTTCAGATCCTTCATAAAAAAGAACCCGCCTCCTCGTGAGACGGGTTCTTTTCTGCTTATGCCTGCTCTGTCACATGTACCTTTAACGTTGCTTGTACCTCTGGATGAAGCTTTACCGGTACATTTGTGTAACCTAATGCACGGATGGCATCATTCAGCTCGATTTTGCGCTTATCGAGTTTAATTTGATGATCTTTTTGCAATTTATCAGCGATTTGTTTGCTTGTAATGGAGCCAAACAAACGGCCGCCTTCACCTGATTTTGCAGTGAGTTCCACTGTTAACGCCTCAAGTGTTTCTTTTAATTGTTTTGCTTGTTCAAGCTCTTGGATGGCATTCTTTTTCTCTTTGTTTTTCTGTCCTTCCAATGCACTTAGGTTCGTTGGAGTTGCTTCAACAGCTAACCCTTGTTTGATGAGAAAGTTGTGAGCGTATCCGTCAGCTACATTCTTGACTTCGCCTTTTTTCCCTTTGCCTTTTACGTCTTTTAGAAAGATGACTTTCATCTTTGAACCCCTCCTTCGAAATATTCGTCTATGGCAGCCTTTAACTTCCCTACCGCTTCTTCAATGGTTATACCATAAATCTGGGTAGCAGCGTTAGTCAAATGACCGCCGCCGTCTAGTGCTTCCATAATAATTTGAACGTTGATATCCCCTAATGATCTGGCACTAATGCATACCGTATCGTCATCTCGTCTAGCGACAGCAAATGACGCTTCTACTTCACTCATTGACAACAGGGAATCAGCCGTCTGGGCAATCGTTATTTGATCATAATACTCCGACCTATCAGACGGTAATGAAGCAATGGCTACCTGATTTTGATACAGCTCTGTATGCTGAATGAGTTTTGCCCGTTTGATGTAATGATCGACTGTTTCTTTTAAAAACTTTTGCACAAGGACAGGATCTGCTCCCTTTGCACGAAGGTAAGATGCTGCATCGAACGTTCTTGACCCCGTTCTCAGAGAGAAACTCTTCGTATCCACGATGATCCCAGCAAGAAGCGCAGTCGCCTCAATCATGTTAATCCGCAATTTCTTCGGCTGATACTCTAAGAGTTCTGTCACAAGCTCTGCTGTAGATGAAGCATACGGCTCCATATAAACAAGTAAAGGATCACGGATAAATTCCTCGCCTCGTCTATGATGGTCAATGACCACGACGTTTTCAATCTTATTCAGTAGTCGTTCCTCCATGACGAGAGACGGTTTATGTGTATCCACGACGACAAGCAATGTGTCATCCTTTGCAAGCTCCATTGCTTCCTCTGGCGTGATAAAACGTGACCAAAGCTCTTCATAATTTTTAATTTCACTAATTAAGCGTTGAACACTGTCGCCAATCTGGTTGGCATCAATGACAATATAGCCTTCTTTTCCATTGGCCTGGGCGACCTTTAAAATCCCGATGGATGCACCGATTGAGTCCATGTCTGGGAACTTATGACCCATGATCATGACATTACCGCTTTCAGATACAATTTCTTTTAAAGCATGAGAAATGACCCGTGCGCGTACGCGTGTCCGTTTCTCCATTGGGTTCGTTTTTCCACCGTAGAACTTCACTTTTCCATTCGGCTGTTTAATGGCGACCTGATCCCCGCCTCGTCCGAGGGCAAGGTCAAGACTCGACTGTGCTAGTGCTCCAAGCTCTTTCAAAGAAGGAACGGACGCACCAATCCCGATACTCAAAGTAAGCGTCGCACTATGTGCCCCTGTTTTCTCACGGACCTCGTCTAAAATGGAGAATTTCGACGCCTCAAGCTCAGCTAAAATGCTCTCATTTAGGACCGCCATAAATCGTTCAGACGAAATTCTCTTCAGGAAAATTCCGTATTCTTGTGCCCAATTGTTGAGCAGAGACGTCACTTCACTATTAATCGCGCTGCGCACTTGATCATCAAGGCCCTGCGTGACATCGTCGTAGTTGTCTAAAAAGATATAAGATAAAACCGTTCGTTCATTTTCGTACTGTCGTTCAATCTGCACCTGTTCCGTGACATCAAAGAAATATAAAAGGCGCTCTGATCGTTTAATAATGACTTTGAATTTCCGGTCATTCAGCGTTACATTTTCGGTCTCGACCTCTTGTTTAATAAGAGGCACAATGGACTCGAATGTATCGTACAAGGATCTGCCGACAAGTGTGCTTTCATGAAAGCATGAAGCGAGAAATGGATTCGTCCATTCGATATAATACTGGTCATTAAACAGCATAATACCAATTGGCATCTCCATTAATGCTTCTTCTCCAACCTTTTTGACTCGATAGGATAATGTTGAAATATATGAATCAATCTCTTTCTGCACTTGCGTATCTGCCCACTTTAAGAAGTAGAGCACACCTGCAAGGACGAAAAGACCAACCGCTCCTATGATCCAATTAAAATAAAGGTTGAGGAGGACTGTGACCACCGCAAGGACAATTAACGCGATGATCGGATACTTGATGACAGGTTTTCTATAGAAGCTTGGCACTGATATCAACTCCTCAACATTCAGAGTGAATTATTTGTTTTTTACTTTTTCTCTTAAATCAAAGCCTATGTCAGCAATCCCTATAATTCGCACAATCACACCGATCGGCGGAAAGAAAACCGTTAACACGACAGCGAAAATGGGTACCGCTTTTGAGATGTTTTTTTCGTGGCAATAATAGAAGAGAAAAGAAAATCCCTGAATAAGCACCAGTATAAATAAAATTTGAAACGCACTCGTTTGAACGAGCCATAAAAAGCTGCCTTTTTCCGTCTGAATCAGCATCAAAAGCAATGTGAGTAAATAATACCATACCATGCTTTTTGGCAGCCGCATATCCTTAAATTTCTTCAAAACCGGCATGTCTGAAACAAACCGTTTGAGCAAAGGCCGAACGAACCAATGATTCACAAAAGCCATCAAAGTAACAGCGATTAAAAGCGCTACAGGTAAAGCACTTAATGCCATATCCTGCATCTCTTTAAACTGTTTGAGCTGTTTGGCTATGTCCTTTTCAGAAGCCCCGGATTGCTTTAAAACACTCTCTAACATCGGCATCATTTGCTCAATCGACTCTTTCGCCATATTCATGATATCGATTTGAAAGAGCTGAACACTGACAACAAAGGAGATGAGAAAACTGAATAAATAAATCAGCGCACCTGTAATGATGGCATTCCCAGGCTGCCTTCTGCTGTAGAAAGCACCCATGCCTAATCCGACAGCAATCAGAATAGGTGCACTCATGAGTCCAGCCATAGACCCAATTAAAAAGCTGATCACTATGCCAATAGCGCCAGCAGCAATTCCTTTTTTCAAGCCGTGTCTGATTGTATAGAGGATGATCGGAATCGGAGCAGCTAGAAAGAAAATAATGGATAATAGCGGCACATACAAATAAAACAGCATCATGACCGAGAAAATACTCATCATGATTGCGCCCTCTACTAACGCTTTTGTTTGTTTCACACCTTCACCTCTATCCAATCCTTTTGTCTATATCTTGCTCAATGTGTACTTCTATGTATACGTATGATGTCAGCTCCATCATGTCTTGCCCCAACCTTTATTTTACCATAGCGGCAAATCTCAAGTAAAATGCAGGCTATTCTGGGAGCGTTTCACGTGGAACACCGATATGGAATCGTACATGCAAGTTTTCAAACAGCATGTTACAATTTTTAAGATAATTCTTAGCTATAAACCCTGAATTCAAGGTCAAAAGCTGTTAGAATAGAAACATCATCAATAAAAGTAAGAAGGAGAATTCACATGGGAAAAACACTCGTATTCGGACACAAAAATCCTGACACAGACACGATTTGTTCTGCTATTGCTTATGCTGATCTGAAAAACAAAATCGGCGTTCAGGCAGAAGCCGTCAGACTTGGAGAAATCAATGGAGAAACACAATACGCATTAGATTTCTTTAAACAAGAAGCACCTCGTTTCATTGAAACGGCTGCAAATGAAACAAAGCAAGTCATTCTTGTTGATCACAACGAATTCCAGCAAAGTGTAAGCGACATTGATCAAGTACAAGTAACTGAGGTCATTGACCATCACCGTATTGCCAACTTTGAAACAAGTGAACCTCTTTACTATCGTGCTGAGCCTGTAGGCTGTACAGCAACGATCTTAAACAAAATGTATAAAGAAAACCAAGTGACGATTGAAAAGGAAATCGCTGGTTTGCTTTTATCTGCGATCATTTCTGATTCCTTACTATTCAAATCCCCAACATGCACACAGCAAGATATTGATGCTGCGCATGAGCTTGCAAAAATCGCAGGGGTAGATCCAGAAGTTTATGGCCTAGACATGCTGAAAGCCGGCGCTGATCTAAGCCAAAAAACAGTTCAAGAATTAATTACACTTGATGCAAAAGAATTCGCACTAGGCAAAAGCAAAGTGGAAATTGCGCAAGTCAATACAGTAGATATCGCTGAAGTGACAGCAAGACAGGCTGACATTGAAGCGAAAATCAATGAAGTCATTGCAGCAAAAGGTCTTGATCTATTTGTTTTAGTCATCACAGACATTTTAGAAAATGACTCCCTTGCTCTTGCACTCGGTGCAGAAGCAGCAAAAGTAGAAAAAGCATTTAACGTCACGCTTGAAAACAACACAGCTTTACTAAAAGGTGTTGTATCAAGAAAGAAACAAGTCGTACCTGCATTAACAGACGCACTTTCTTAATAAAACAAGACAAGACTGCTGAATCATTCAGCAGTCTTTTTTGTCTGTCTTCTTTTTAATGAATGTACGTATCACTCACGAGAATATCCTTTAACACACTTGTTGGAATCGTGAATTCAACTACGCCCATGTAACCAGGTGCCACATCATATTCATTAAAGGAAATCACCAGTTTGCCTTTTGAATTGATATAGAAATTTTGATCCGGCTTAATTTTCTTAAATGGATCCGCCATATCTTGCTTGCCAATCCAATATATTTTGTTTGAATCCTCTTTCATCTGTTTCTTCATCTGCTCTTTAATATTTTCACTAATCACATCTATATACCGGTTATCTTTAAACAGACTTGGTAATGTAATGAGGACATGATTTTTCTTATCCACCGTATCATATGTCATTTCCTCTGCCGCAGAAGCCTGAGTCGTCACCTTGTATCGACCTAGTGAAAGAACTTGGTCATTGTTTGTTTTTACTTCATATCCGCTCTCTACACTCAAATGACCATTTTTATAACCCTTTGTTTCCTTTTCAAAATCTTGATACAGCTTTTTGTTTTCAGCTAAATATTTTTCATTCAGGCTGTCTTGTAATGTTCCGTCCCCAAGTCCTGAAACGTGTGGTGTTTTAAGATCAATATTCGTTCCTTGATCGCTCTTTTTAAATTCTGTAAACGTCACGACTTTCACCAGCTCGCCAATGATAGGTACTTCTGAAATCGCTCTTGCTGCCTGTGGACTAACATTAACAGTTGTGACAAAAAGAGCAGCCGCTGCAACAAGTCCGATGGTCCATTGCTGAAAATGAGGTTTTTTGTTTTTTCTTTTTAACGTTCGTTCAATCATCGCATCATATTCCGGTGGTATAGGGATTTCTAAATATTCATCTTTTAAATGTTCCAAATACTTATCCATTTATATTTCCTCCTGTGATAATTCTACTTTTAAAAGCCGCAGCGCCTTATATAATCTTGTTTTAATGGTGTTTTCATTTTCATCGAGAATCTGGGCGATGTCCTCTAATTTTAGATCTTCAAAGAACCTCAAAATAATGATGACTCGATACATCTCAGGCAAATCTTCTATAGCCCGTTTGACGTCTTGATCCTCGTATACATCTGATTCGCCCTGTGATAAGAATTCAAGCGTATCATCATCTGTCACCTGCACCCGCTTCTTCTTTCGTAAAAAGTCTAGGGCAGCGTTCACCACGATTTTATAAAACCAGCTATGCATCTTGCTCGTATCCTCTAATCGATGAACAGATTTAAGTGCTTTATGAATAGCCTCCTGAACAACATCCATAGCATCTTCCGGGTTTTTGACATAACTATAGGACAACCGATAAAAACTGTGTTTATGCTCCATGACGTAATCCGCAAATTGATCGTCTATTTTTCGTTTCTTCATTTTACAAAGAGCTCCTTTATCTTAAATGCGCATCTGTTATTTCTTACATTGGATAGACGCGCGCCTTTTAAAAATAGTTTGCGCTCGGTTATTTTTTTAACATGTCATCGCATTTGCATTCCTATACAAAAAGAGCGAACCTGATGGGTTCACTCTTTCCAGACGGATAGTGTTTGATGGACAAACTGTTTTAGTGGAGAAAGCGGATGAATGATAGGAACGCCTGTCTCCCGCTCCATCTGCTGTGCCGCATGAACCATCGAAAGCTGCATCACACAAATATCTCTGCCTTTTTGCTTCATACATTTTCTCAGCTGCTCCATGATTTGTTCATCATAGGCTTGCATATCACCGTTTAGGCAAAGATGAAAGACATCCTCCATCACAACCATTTCTACTTCAACCTGTTTACCCCGCTCTGTTGCATATGATTCAAGCCGCTGCATCGTTCCCTCCACTGTATTTGGGTTGGAAAACACAAGCTGAAGAGGCCCTTTTTTCTCACAAATCAGCTCAAATAACGGTTCATCGATCGGAACAATCGGTTGTTTAAAGAGGTGCTGCTGATCACCTAGAGCAGCAATGTATTGTGTACACGTGAGCAGAATGAGATCAGCTTCACTTTCTTGCTTTAATCTGTTGATAGCATACGTTTGCTGCTTGTGTTGATCGAACGAGGGATCTTGAGTGGCGCGTTCTATAAATGATGAATCGACTTTGTGATGCAAATCAACATCTGTATCACCAAAAACATCTTCTATATATGACTGATTGGACGGATGGGCGTGAAGGCAGTGTAATCGAATCATCAGGCTCTCTCCTCGTGAAAGTTTTCAATCATTATATCAATCCTTGTATGAAATAGGGAGCAGCATGACCATATTGTTAAGGAGATATTGAAGGAGGGATTTGAATTGAAAGAAGATCAACAGCCTAAACCATCTTCAGAGTCAGAAGAAACCTTAACGAATCGGCAAGGTCATCCCGTCACAGACAATCAAAATATGAGAACTGTTGGGAATAGAGGACCCACTACGCTTGAAAACTACGATTTCCTAGAGAAAATCAGTCATTTTGATCGTGAACGCATCCCTGAACGTGTTGTGCATGCACGCGGTGCCGGAGCTCACGGTTATTTTGAAGCCTATGGCACATTTGGCGATGAACCGATCTCCACCTATACGAGAGCGAAATTGTTTCAGGAGAAAGGGAAAAAGACGCCTGTTTTCGTTCGTTTTTCTTCTGTTATTCACGGCGGTCATTCGCCTGAAACATTACGCGATCCAAGAGGGTTTGCGATTAAATTTTATACAGAGGAAGGCAACTGGGATCTCGTGGGGAACAACCTGAAAATTTTCTTTATCCGAGATGCTTTAAAATTCCCTGATTTGGTTCATGCCTTTAAGCCAGACCCCGTCACCAATCGTCAGGACGGCGAGCGTATCTTTGATTTTGTCTCACAATCACCTGAAGCGACGCATATGGTGACATTTCTCTTTTCACCGTGGGGCATCCCAGCAACATACCGGCATATGCAAGGCTCAGGTGTCCATGCGTACAAATGGGTGAATCATGAAGGAAAAGCGGTGCTGGTTAAATATCATTTTGAACCGAAACAAGGCATTCGCAATCTGACCCAAGAACAGGCGCAAGCGATTCAGGGAGAAAATTTTAACCATGCCACACAGGATTTATATGAAGCCATTGAGCAAGGAGATTATCCTGAATGGGAGGTATATGCACAGATCATGGAAGATGATGCCCACCCTCACCTCGACTTTGATCCGCTTGATCCGACAAAGCTTTGGTACAAGGATGACTATCCATGGAAACCAATCGGACGGATGGTATTAAACAAAAATCCTGAAAACTATTTCGCAGAAGTCGAGCAGGTTGCCTTTGGGACTGGTGTACTCGTAGATGGTTTGGATTTCTCAGATGATAAATTGCTTCAAGGCCGTACCTTCTCCTACTCTGACACGCAGCGATATCGTGTAGGACCAAACTATTTACAGCTGCCGATCAATGCACCGAAAAAGCATGTCGCCACCAATCAGAGAGACGGCCAAATGGAGTACCATGTCGATCAAGGCAAAGGGCAAAATCCCCATGTGAATTATGAACCATCGATCCTCAGGGGATTAAAAGAAGCCAAACAGGACGGAAAGGATCATACCCCTTTTGTAGAGGGTGAAGTCAAACGAGAAGCCATTGACCGCCCAAACAACTTCGGACAAGCGGGAGAAACATATCGCCGTTTTAATGATTGGGAGCGAGAGGAACTGATTAAGAACTTAGTCAACACCCTTGCGACATGTCAAAAGGACATTCAAGACCAAATGATCGAAAACTTTACAAAAGCAGACCCTGATTACGGAAAGCGTGTCGCTGACGGTTTAAAAGCCTTTAAACAAGAGCAGCCAAGCGGACCTATCGGCTCTACCGGCGCTGCTCAAGCCGTGGACGAAGCCATCAACAACAGCACACCATCAGATCCTTATTAATGAAAAAAAGAATGCAGCGGCGAGGCTGCATTCTTTTTGTATACTTCTATTAAGCGTTTTGACCTTTTTTGATCCATTCTGCCACATTCACTGTACGTTTTGCCTGATGTTTCACAGCTGCTTCTGCATCCTCTTGGATTTTTCCATTTTGGTCAACAGTCACACTCACACCGTAAGGGTTGCCCCCTGCACCGTATAAGGAATCATCTGTGTATCCTGGAGCGGCAATAATTGCTCCCCAGTGGAACATTGTCGTATAAAGGCTGAGAACCGTCTGCTCCTGTCCGCCATTTGCATTTTGAGCTGAAGTCATCGCACTGACTGCTTTGTTTGCCAATTTACCTTGGAACCACAAGCCGCCTGTCGTATCTAAGAACTGCTTCATTTGAGCTGGCAGGTTACCGAAACGTGTCGGCATGCTAAAGATAATGGCATCTGCCCACTCTAAATCACTTAATTGAACCTCTGGCACATCCTTTGTTTCGTCTAAATGTGCTTTCCATGCTGGATTTGAAGCTACAACTGCTTCTGGTGCCAATTCAGCAACCTTTAATACTTTAACTTCTGCGCCTGCTTCTTTTGCTCCAGCTTCAGCCCATTTCGCCATCTGATAGTTTGTACCTGTTGAACTATAATAAATAATCGCTAATTTTACGTTTTCCATTTGATCCATCTCCTTTTGTTTGTTTTGCCCAAAAAGCTTCTGTAAAAATCCCACCTGTATTCCCCACCTTATTTAAAATTGACGACGATACCATAAAGCCGCAGCATCGACTTCTTCTCTCGTTAACTGATGTCCGCGATTTTCCCAATGAAGTGTAACCGATGCGCCTGCACCCTGCAGCAATTGCTCCAGCTCCTGCGATTCCTCTGGACGGCACATTGGGTCATTTTCACCAGCTGCTATAAAGACTTGTTTCCCCGCTAATGAAGGCAATGAAACCCCGCGTCTTGGAACCATTGGATGATGCAGGATGGCTCCTTTTAAAGCATCCCCATAATGGAATAACAAGCTTCCAGCAATGTTTGCCCCATTGGAATATCCGATAGCCACCACATTGTGACGATCAAACCCATATTCATCGGCTGCTTCTCCGATAAATGTATACAGCTCCTCTGTACGAGCAATCAAATCCTGCTCATCAAATACGCCCTCTGCCAAACGTCTGAAAAACCGCGGCATGCCGTTTTCTAATACATTCCCTCTCACACTAAGAACAGATGCGTCAGGATCTACTATCTGTGCAAGCGGCAATAAATCTTCTTCCGTCCCACCAGTTCCATGCAGTAATAATAGGACAGGTCTTTGTTCATTCTTTCCTTTTCGAAAAAGATGCTTCATCATGAATCTCCTTTCCCTTTAACTTCTCTCACTTCAATTGGCAGTACAATTTGTTCAATCTGACTGCGCTGCGCCTCATATTGCGGTGGCAGTTTCAATGCTTCACCCATTGTTTCCACTGATTCGTCATGTGCAAACCCTGGAGGATCAGTGGCAATCTCAAATAATATGCCCCCAAGTTCTCTAAAATAAATGGCATTGAAGTAATTTCGGTCTTGCACAGGTGTCACTTGATACCCGCTTTGTGCAATATGTCTTTGCCAATCTAATTGGTCCTGATCATCTGTTGCTCTCCATGCAATATGGTGTACAACTCCAACACCCATACGTCCTCGTGGAACAGGTGTGATGTTCACATCAATGACATTGCCTATTTCGCCAAACGAACGGAATCTCACATAGTCTCCTTCTGCTCCGACTCTTTCAAGTCCCATCGTTTGCTCTAGCAGCTGCATTGTTTGTTCCGGCTGCGAAGTTAATAAAACAGCTCCGCCAAATCCTTTAATCGCTACATCTGGTGTGACACCGTTAAATGTCCACTCGTTTTGCTTTCCTTCCGCACGCTCTACTAGCTCAATCAATAAGCCATGTGGATCTTCAAATGAGAGAAAAGCTTCACCAAAACGTTCAACCATTTCATAAGAAACATTAAACTGCTCAAGACGATCCTTCCAAAAAGAGAAAGCGCCTGTCGGTACGACATATGTCGTCACGCCCACTTGCCCTGCACCAATTTGACCTTTTTGTGCTCCCGGCCAAGGGAAAAATGTAATAATGGTCCCTGGAGATCCGCCTTCATTTCCGAAATATAAATGGTATGTGCCTGGATCATCAAAATTCACGGTCTTCTTCACGAGACGAAGCCCTAAAACACCTGCATAAAAATCAACGTTCTCCTGAGGGTGACCTACAATAGCTGTAATATGATGAATTCCTTCTGTTTTTTTCACTTCTAATGACCTCCTAATCATGAAGTAATAAACCTCTATTCATTATGTCTTTACTGACGTCTTTATATTATCTCGAATTCGAGATATTAGATCAAAAAAATATATTTATCTCGAATTAAGGATATGATGTTTTTAAGTAAATGTCAATGATTTTTGTTTTTTCTTTTAAAAAAGCAGAGCTGCTTTGCCATAAACAGCCCTGCTTTTCCTTGATTATTGCAGCAATTTTTTCTTTTTTAAAAAGGCTTTCGCTACCTGAAATGCATCCTTCCCCTTCACATTGACTTCATAATTCATTTCTCTCATCTCATCGTCTGTGATTTGCCCCGCAAGTTTATTGAGAGAGGTCTCAATCTCAGGGAATTCAGTTAATGTCTCCTGCCTGAGCAGCGGTGCTCCTTGATATGGCGGGAAAACATGCTGATCATCATCAAGCACCTTTAATTTGTATTGTCTCAATTCACTATCTGTCGAATACGCATCGACCAAATTGATATCTCCTTTCCGAATCGCTCGATAACGAAGCTTTGGCTCCATCGTCACGACATCATCAAAGGAAAATTGATAGGCTTTTTGAATGCCTCGATACCCATCCTGACGATCAGAAAACTCTAAGGTGAATCCAGCTTTTATACGGTTTTTGATCTTACCTAGATCTGAAATGTTGGACACCTTATATTGATCAGCCAGTGACTGCGGCACGGCTAAAGCATACGTATTGTTGTATGCCATGGGCTCAAGAAGGCGGAGCTGAAAGGATGATTCCAATCCACGCCGAGCTTGCTCATACACTTTTACTTTATCTGTGCTTTTTGCTGTTTCCTTGAGGAATTCAGAAATCGCTGTACCCGTAAACTCAGGATAAATGTCGATATCACCAGAGCGTAAAGCCTGAAAAACAAAGGACGTCTTACCAAGACCAGGCTTCAGGTTCACTTGAATATCTGTATCCTGTTCAATTAAAAGCTTATACATCGAGATCAAAATCTCAGGCTCTGAACCTAACTTTCCGCCAATGGTGATTTCTTTCTTTTCTTGCTGAAACAGCACGGGGGAAGCGACAACTGCTCCAGCAATCAGAGCAAAAACAGTCACAGAGATCACCGTCTTTTTAAAGGAAATCTTCTCAAAGGTTCGCAGCACCACATCAAATAAGAGTGCGAGTAAAGCAGCTGGTATCGCACCAATGACAATGAGCGACATATCATTTCGATCAATTCCCAGCAGGATTAAGCTTCCTAATCCCCCAGCCCCGATCAGTGCGGCCAGAGTGGCCGTTCCCACAATGAGAACCATCCCGGTTCGGATACCCGCCATGATCACTGGCATCGCAAGAGGGAGCTCCACCTTTAATAACCGTTTGCGATGATTCATCCCCATAGCAAGCGCCGCTTCTCTCAGGGAAGGATCAACCTCCTGAATGCCTGTATATGTATTTCTTAAAATAGGGAGTAAGGCATAGACCACAAGCGCAATAATGGCAGGCACTTGCCCAATCCCCACGAGAGGAATCAGCAAGCCAAGCAGTGCGAGCGACGGAATTGTTTGCAAGACAGCCGTCACCCCGATGACCCACTCCGCTAGCTTTGGAACCCTCGTTAAATAGATACCTAATGGAATGGCAATCAAAATCGCCAAAAATAAAGCAATAAAAGAAATTTGAATATGCTCAAGTAAGGCGTGTCCCAATTGTTCTTTTCGTTCCCATAACACACGAGTCCAATCATTCATGTGAATCGCCCCTCTCTCTAGGAGAATCAGCTAAAAACTGAATCACTGCTTGACGGTTCACTAGTCCTATCCGATCTCCATTCTTTTCAACAGCCAATTCCTCGTGCCTTGCCAATTGAGATAAGACTTCATCCAGTGTGGCATGTGCTGAGACCGCCTCATAGGATAAAAGAGCTTCGTGAGTCATCGGTTGCGCCAAGGTTTCCAGCTCATATGCTTGATGTCCTACATGATGGGCAGCCCCTGAGACAAACTCCTGTACAAAGGCATTGGCTGGTTGCTGAACCAATTCCTCAGGACGTCCGATCTGCACTACTTTTCCTTCATTCATCACACAAATTCGATCACCCAGCTTCATAGCTTCCTGCATATCATGCGTCACAAAAACAATGGTTTTTTGAATACGGCGCTGCAAATCAAGCAGATCATCCTGCAATTTCTCCCTCGTTAGTGGATCTAACGCACTAAAAGGTTCATCCATCAGGACAATCTCAGGATCAGCTGCAAGTGCACGTGCCACACCGACACGCTGCTGCTGCCCACCAGAAAGCTCTGCTGGCTTTCGATGACGATACATAGCAGGATCAAGCCCGACCATCAACATGAGTTCATCGACACGCTGATTGGTCTCATTCCGGCTCCATTGTTTAAGCTCTGGCACCACAGCAATATTTTCTTCTATGGTCATATGAGGAAAAAGCGCAATTTGCTGCAAAACATAACCGATATCCCAGCGCAGCTCATACATATCATATTCACTTATTTTTTGACCTTTTATGTAAATCTCACCTTCTGTTGAAGAAATGAGACGATTGATCATTTTCAATGTCGTCGTTTTCCCGCTGCCACTAGGTCCAATCAATACAAAAAACTCACCTTGCTGAATCTCCAAATCAACAGATTGAACGGCATAGCGCTCATCAGAAAATTGCATCGATACCTTTTTAAATTCAATCATCTTCCCACGCCCTGACTGCAATTATTTTCTAGACTACCAATATGACAGATCAACCTCATATTTGTATAGAATAAACTGTCACTTTTACATACTTCCCCTCGGTTGACTGCCAAAAACAGTTCTAGCAAAAATAGATGAGATTCTTAGTGAGACAAATAAAAAAAGCGAAGAGCTCGGGGCTCTCCGCTTTTTAAGTCAACGACTTACTCACCAGTAACGTATGGAAGTAATGCCATTTGACGTGATCTTTTGATCGCTAATGTCAATTTACGTTGATACTTAGCGCTAGTTCCTGTTACACGACGAGGTAAAATTTTACCACGCTCAGAAACAAACTTTCTAAGAAGATCAACATCTTTGTAATCGATGTGCGTGATACCGTTAGAAGTAAAGAAACATACTTTACGACGTTTCGCACGACCGCCTCTGCGTCCACCTGCCATTTGTTTTCACACCTTTCATTTAGTCATTTTTTCAGATCAATTAGAATGGCAAATCATCATCGGAGATGTCAATCGGTTTACCATCGTTCGCAAATGGGTCATCATTGAAGCTATTTCCCTGATTACGATTTTGGTTGTTTTGATTGCCATATGGATTTTGACTTGGTTCATTTCCAAATGGATTCTGATCGTTTTGGCTGCCGCCATAATACTGGCCTCCGCTATTGCCACCGCCGCTGTATCCACCTGAACCAGCACCGCCGCTCTTAGGCTCAAGAAATTGAACACTTTCAGCTTGAACTTCTGTCACGAAGACACGCTGTCCTTGCTGATTTTCATAGTTTCTTGTCTGCAAACGACCGTCTACACCGGCAAGACTTCCTTTTTTCAAGAAATTAGCCACGTTCTCGGCTTGTCTTCTCCAAGTAACACAGTTAATGAAATCGGCTTCACGCTCTCCAGATTGATTCGTAAACGTACGATTCACAGCTAGAGTAAACGTGGCTACAGCCGCACCATTAGGCGTGTAGCGAAGCTCAGGGTCTTTTGTTAGTCTTCCGACCAATACAACACGGTTTAGCATATTGAAAGACCACCTTTAAATATATATTTCAATGATTTATACTTCTTCTTTAACAACAATGTGGCGAATGATATCGTCACTGATCTTAGCTAAGCGGTCAAATTCTTGAACTGCTGCAGCGTCAGATTGAACGTTTACGATTTGGTAGAAACCGTCACGGAAATCGTTGATTTCGTATGCAAGACGACGTTTACCCCAATCCTTTGTTCCAGTGATCTCCGCACCGTTAGAAGTTAACACGTTATTGAAACGCTCGATAACTGCTTTTTTAGCCTCATCGTCAACTGTTGGGCGGATGATGTACATAACTTCGTACTTTCTCATCTGATTGCACCTCCTTTTGGTCTAAGCGGCCCTAAACGGGCAAGGAGCAATAAATTATATTACTCACAATTGTATATTATAACAAATCACTTGGCCTATGACAAGAACCTATACGTTAAAACGGAAATGAATGACGTCTCCATCTTTCACTACATATTCTTTACCTTCTAGACGAACTTTTCCTGCTTCTTTAGCAGCAGACATGCTTCCGCCAGCTAGTAAATCCTCATACGCAACCGTTTCAGCACGAATAAATCCACGCTCGAAGTCTGTGTGGATGATTCCAGCACATTCTGGCGCTTTCATTCCTTTTTTAAATGTCCAAGCACGTACCTCTTGCTCACCTGCTGTAAAATACGTAGCTAATCCTAGAAGAGAATAAGATGCTCTAATTAGCTGATCAAGCCCTGACTCATTAATACCAAGCTCTTCAAGGAACATTTGCTTCTCTTCTCCTTCAAGCTCTGCAATTTCAGACTCGATCTTCGCACAAACGACGATGACTTCAGCGTTTTCACCAGCAGCAAACTCACGGATTTGCTGCACATATTCGTTGCCGTCATGATCTGCTACTTCATCCTCACTCACGTTTGCTACATAAAGAACTGGTTTAGATGTGAGTAAATGAAGCTGTTTCACAAGCTTTTGCTGCTCATCTGTAAATTCTACAGATCTTGCCGATTTCCCAGCTTCAAACGCGGTCATTAGCTTCGACAAAATCTCAAATTCAGCTACTGCTTCCTTGTCCTTTTGTTTTGCAAGCTTGCTCACACGAGCTAAACGCTTTTCAACTGTTTCTAAATCAGCCAAAATCAATTCGAGATTAATTGTTTCAATATCTGCAACAGGATCAACCTTACCAGCTACGTGTGTAATGTTATCGTCTGCAAAAGCTCTAACCACGTGACAAATCGCATCTACTTGACGAATATGAGAAAGGAATTTATTCCCTAAACCTTCACCTTTAGATGCACCTTTGACAATACCCGCAATATCAGTGAATTCGAAAGCAGTGGGAACTGTCTTTTTCGGCTGCACCAATTCTGTTAGCTTTTGTAAACGCTCGTCTGGAACTTCTACAATTCCGACGTTTGGATCAATGGTACAAAACGGATAGTTAGCAGACTCCGCTCCAGCCTGTGTAATTGCATTAAATAGCGTTGACTTCCCGACGTTAGGTAAGCCAACAATACCAGCTGTTAAAGCCATTCTTTCATCTCCTCTATATCAAACGTGCTCGTTATACTGCGTAATATGAACCTAGAGCAATTATAAGTAGGTTTACATGAAAAGACAAGCTAACCATCATGCATTTTCAATAGAAGAAACATCGTCAAAAAGAATAAATCAATGCTTCAAAACGGAAAATTGCACCTGGCTTTGCTGTAGAAAAGACAAATTTAATAAAAAAAGCATGAGGCCTACTTAAACAGTTGGCTCCTCATGCTTGACGAGAATTTTCTTCATTTTTCGTTCAAAATCTCTTCTTGGGATCATCACGCTGTGTCCGCAGCCTTCACATTTAATACGGATATCCATGCCCAAACGAATGACCTTCCACCGATTGGCACCACATGGATGGGGCTTTTTCATTTCAACAACATCATGTAACCCAAATGCTTTGTCTGCCATCAGCCTTCACCTCTCCTGCTCACTTCATTGCATCTATTGTACAAAAAAACGGCGATGGAGGGCAATGCACAAAACAAAGAGTCTCTTTCAATCGTTCATCCTATTCTTTTTTAAAGAAAAAACCCTTCTTTTAGATCATTTTATTTGTGACCAATAGTTACTTAAACTCCGCTTTTTTTCAATATTGTCACAAACACTGTAGGTCAAAAGGTTTTTATTGGTAGAACGCAGTGGTTTTTCCATATTTTTTGATTTATGATATCTGCATAAATGTTATGTGAGGGAGCAGGTACGATGGTCAATCGAAAGGATAGATTAACTGATAAAGAATATAAAATCATATCCGATCATGCTGGAAATATCGACAATTACCAGCAGCACCATACGATAGAAATAGGTCAGCAAACACTCACTGTCCACGATTTTCTAAAAATCGATCAAAAATTATATGGTTTAACGATGCAGCCGGAACAATCAGACGAATTCATCGTCGCTTTTCACTGTCCGCTGCCACATCAAATGACGGTGACATCTAAGCAAGATGTACACAACGCTGCACAGTCATTGCTCAAAACAGATTATGCCTATCCAATTGAAAGAAAGTCCCTTGACAGTAATCAAGAACATGTCTTTTTTAAAGGGAAGGAATACATAGAGAAAGTCTGTCAGACGCATCCGAATGCAGGTATCCATCTCACTGGACAAGCACTTGCCGGTGCTGTTTGTGCTTATGTTGCAACAGAACAGCCAGCTGTCAAAAAAGCCGTCACTTTTGACAGCCCAAATATATGGAGCAGTCTATCGCCTTCGATTCAGCAAAAGGCGCAGCAAGGTCAATATACACGCATGTTGACTGAATATATTCAGCCTAATCATTACGTCGGTTTACTCAATCGCCATGATCAAGGGGTTGGACAAGTCAAGTACACCGTCCCGCCACGGCAGCAAGACTCAGTCCAAGAATCCGTTAAATACAAAAAAAGAGAAATAGACACCTTTTTAAAATCAGCTTTTGCATCTATGAATATAGAATGGAACGAATCCTTTGATACAAATGCTTTTTTAGCTCTCATTTCAGGAGAATTCAAAGCAAATGGATATTCATTCCATCCGAATGGATCTGCCCGTATTTTAGATGAACAGCTTGATCATAATACAAGTTTTACAGCCATGCTGCTGCAAGAAATTCATTCTGGACGTGCATATGCACAAAGCGGACTTGAAATTATCATAAAATCCCATTTACTGAAAAATTCATCCTATGATCTGAAAAGTATTATTGAACATGAAGTTCATACTGTATTTGAGAAAATCGATGGAATTGATGAAAGCGTAAAAGACGCCGTTCATCATGTAAAACAAGAGCTCAAAGGACTCGTCGGCTTTGGCCACTATGATTTATTAAGTCATAGTGATGTGGAAGCACTCGTAGAGGAAGTGAGAATGGAACAGACCCATTCCTCCTTTTATTCACACGAAAAACAACTGAATGCCTTGTACACCCTGAGAGATTACGAACAAGAGCTTTCTACCCTTTCAAGACATATGTACACAATGGGTGATGACTACGCCAAGGCAGATAGACGCCTTGCGGTGCAAATGGGTATTCATTAAGAAAGGAGTCATCGCATGATCAATCAAAATAAACCTCCTAGTGACGCCCAGCGTTTCTTGCAAAATGTGAGTGCCCGCCGCTCCATGTCTGTATTTGAAAATCAATCGGCACCACACACACAAACACAGTCTCCTGAAGAAATTGCCGCCATTCAGGCCATGCGCAGAGAAGGACAGCGTAAGGATTTAAAACGGCTGCTCAAAATGCGGCTGCACGACGAATTAGCAAATACACGCGTGCACTTGGAGTATCAGTTGGCTAAAACAGAAGACATGATAAACCAGACGACCATTGTCAAACAACACATTTCCCAGCATTTAAAGGGACAGGCCATTTCTGAATTAGAGGATCGCCTCCAGCGTCTTAAACAAATGCCTGTCTACGATGACATCAAAGAAGCTATTGATTCAATTCAGATCAAATAAGCACAGCTCTTAAAAAGAGAGGTGCTTATTTTATTTTATCAATATAATTTTTAGGGCGAGAAAATATCTTTTTACTTAAAATCGGATACAGCATTAAACAGACGAGCAAATAAAGATTCAACAAACTATAAATTGGATACAAGAAAGCAATCAAATCAGCAAAGCCAAGAGATGTTAAAGGTGCCATCAAAAGAAGCATTACCAATACAACCAGCCAGCGGGGCATTCGTACAAAAGAAAGCATCCGGCTGGATAATCCAAATAAACCTGCTGCCGTCGTCGTATAAATGGCTAGACAAAGGACAACCGTCATAAACACAAACAAAGACGCCGGCGCCCCTTCTAATACTGTAAACAAAGGAATTCCCTCTGCTGAAAGGCTTCCAGAAATATCAACTAGTATTTCGTTATACACATACGAGATGACACCAAAAATGAGACCGCTTAATATACTCGCCACTTTGGCTTCCCCAAGCCCCTTCATTTCTTTCCCAACCGAAGACAGCACTGCCACAACGGATAATATATTCAAAGAAGCAAAGACAATGCTGGCAGGCCAATTGTACTGCTGTCCAAAATCAATCCGCCACATATGATCATGGTTCATATAATAAAAAACAAACGCATAGATGAGCCCTGCCACCAAAATTGGTATAATGAAAGCATTCACAGATAAAAGCCCTTTCACATCCCAGAAAAAAATCATAAACGAAAACAAACAGAACGCGCCGATGCCAATCCAAAAAGGCACATGATACATCTCAAGAGTCACCCCGCCGCCGGCAATCATGACCGTCGTTGTCGTGAATAAATAAAGAACAATTAACACGTCATACACCTTAGCCAGCCATGGACCGACAAGCCGCTCCAGCACTGGCACAAAGTGATCGGCACGCACCTCATAACTGATTTTTAACACCACATAGGTAGACAGCATAAACATCAATGTAAACAGTAGAATGGCTAGTCCGCTATCAATGCCAAAAAACTGCCAAATTTCCTGGCCGGAAGCATATCCCGCTCCTATTAAGCTTCCTAAAATTAAAAGCGTCCACCTTGAACCAGCCTTCCACACAATCATCACCTCATAGGTATAGAATTAAGCTTGTTTCCGTATACTGTTACTAACTACTATGACAAGGAAGTGAGACCTATGAATAGCAAGAACGGTCTTTTTTTTAGAAATAGGGTGAAAGAATACGTGTCCCATACGGATACAAATGCCATTCAACAGCTTAAAAGTATTTTATTCTCGCATCTTCAGAAAGCAGGAAAAAGACCCGTTGCCATCGTTTGTATTGGAACAGACCGCTCAACTGGCGACTCTCTAGGTCCACTTGTTGGTACAAAGCTTTCAGGTCTGAATTTGAAAAAGCTTCATGTATATGGAACACTCTCTGATCCAGTGCATGCAGTCAATTTAAAAGAAAAACTCGCTGAAATTGAACAAGCTCATAAACACCCGTTTATTGTAGCGGTTGATGCCTGCTTAGGAAGAGTGAAAAGTGTCGGTTCCTTCCAAATTGGAGATGGACCGTTAAAGCCCGGGGCTGGTGTGCAAAAAGAACTGCCAGAGGTAGGAGATATTCATATTAATGGAATCGTCAATGTGAGTGGTTTCATGGAATACTTCGTTCTCCAAAACACACGTCTTCATCTTGTCATGTCTATGGCCAATACACTTTCTGAAAGTCTATCTCACATTGACCAAATGGATTGGACGAGAGAAAAAAGCAGGTCTCTCTTCACACCTATTCAAAATATCACTGGGCGAATATAAAAAAGACCATCCTGTATCAAGATGGTCACTCTGATGATTCCCTCGTAGAAAGCAATTCAAGGATTCTTTCTAAATCTTCATTGGAGAGAAATTCAATCTCAATTTTCCCTTTTTTCTTTTGTTTCTTGATCGTCACGGAAGTACCAAAGTAGTTTTGTAAGAAAGACTCTCTTTCTTTCAACACTCGATCCTTTGGTGCTTCTTTTTTCTTTGTTTCACGTGGAACATTTTCGTTTAACTGCTGCACAAGTTTCTCAACCTGGCGTACGTTTAATCCCTCATCCACGATTTTCTTTACTAAAGGCGCCAGCTTATTTTTGTTTTTTAAGCTAAGCAATGTCCGGCCATGTCCCATTGATAACGTTCCATTTTCAATCAGCTTTTGTATGTCATCCGGTAAAGTCAACAGACGGAGATGGTTCGCAATATGCGGTCTGCTTTTCCCTAATCGCTTCGCTAATTCCTCTTGCGTCACACTTAGATGATCCAGCAAGGAAGCATACGCTTCGGCTTCCTCTAGTGGAGATAGATCCTCGCGCTGCAGGTTTTCTAAAAGGGCAATTTCTCTCATCAGCGTTTCTGAAAACTCTCGAACGATCGCAGGAATTGTTGTCAGACCAGCTTGTTGTGCCGCGCGAAAACGGCGCTCCCCTGCTACAATGTCATATCCTTTAATCGATTTACGAACAATGATTGGCTGTAAAACACCGTGCTGCTGAATCGATTCTTTCAGATTAGACAACGCATCATCATCAAACGTTTTCCTTGGCTGATACGGATTCGGGCGCAAATCCTTTAGTTTGATTTCTTCAACCGTTTCTTCATTTGAGTCTACGTTGTTAAATAGTGCATTAATACCCTTTCCAAGACCTTTAGCCATTCGCATCCACTTCCTTTGCTAAGTCTAAATAGACATCTGCACCTCTTGAACGTGGATCATACAAGATAATCGGCTTTCCATGACTTGGCGCTTCACTCAGTCTCACATTTCTAGGAATCACGGTTTGATAGACTTTATCTCTAAAGTACTTCTTCACTTCTTCAATAACCTGAATCCCAAGATTTGTTCTGGCATCAAGCATTGTCAGTAAGACACCTTCAATGGCTAGATCGGTATTTAAATGTTTCTGCACGAGACGAACTGTGTTTAACAATTGGCTCAATCCTTCAAGCGCATAATATTCGCACTGAACTGGTATTAAAACGGAATCAGAGGCAGTTAACGCATTAATCGTCAGTAGTCCAAGTGATGGCGGGCAGTCAATAATCATATAATCATAATTCTGCTTAACAGATTCAAGTGCTCTCTTCAGCCTCACTTCACGTGAGATTGTAGGCACAAGCTCTATTTCAGCCCCTGCAAGCTGTATCGTCGCAGGAATGACATCAAGATTCTCGACCTCTGTCGTCTTAATCACATCAAGAACATCTGCATCATCAACTAAAATATCGTACACACACTTCTCTACGTCGGCCTTCTCAATCCCAATACCACTCGTGGCATTGCCCTGCGGATCAATATCAACTAACAACACTCGTTTGCCTATGTATGCTAAACACGCACCCAAATTAACAGAAGTTGTCGTCTTCCCGACGCCGCCCTTCTGGTTGGTAATCGCTATGATTTTTCCCACGATGTCACCCACTTTCAACTTAACAAGTTTCTCATTCATTCATACTTCCTATTCTATCAAAAAAAGTATGAAACGTTTGCTTTTTTTGTTTCCCTATTATAAATTCGTCGGTGAATGTGCCTTTTCGTACATAAAAGGATGAATGAAAACACACCCAAAAAGTATATTGATATAGCTTTTTCAAGAAATAGACATGCTCAAAACCCTCACTTTCATCAAAAGTGAGGGTCACATGTCAAAAGTTTAATTCACCTATTTTACGGCCTTCACTCACAATGACCTTAGGAGTTACTGTTTTATAGCTTTTCTTTTTTAAAAATCCGTAGGGTGTCTTAATGGTAAAGGCCGCATGTCCCAATGCGTCCCCTGTTTTGCCATAGGCCTGCCACACAATCTTTGAACAATAAGTCGGATCCAGTGATTGAATGGACATGGTGATCGAGTAGCGAGCCTTCGGATGACCTTTCACATAATCGTGTGCCCATTCTCCTGCTAAATCTGCCTTTTCCTCTTGATTAATCCGAATTACCTTTGTATTGGCACTATAGCGA
This sequence comes from Bacillus sp. SRI_025, assembly GCF_057592095.1. Taxonomy (NCBI): domain Bacteria; kingdom Bacillati; phylum Bacillota; class Bacilli; order Caryophanales; family Bacillaceae; genus Bacillus; species Bacillus sp. SRI_025. The sequence continues at coordinate 931,184 of NZ_JBYEGB010000001.1, forward strand.
AACCAGTTATGAATGGAATCTAGTTGCGGATGCTGCCGTAACCCTGGAATAGAAGCATAGCTTTTCTCATTAATGACGATACCTGCATGTCCAACCAACCCCTTCACAGCATCAGTGGTTGTCACCAAAATATCTCCTCTTTTAGGGATAATATCGGTACCAGGATACGGCTTTCCTAAGAGGAGCTTGAGAGTGTGCGGCTTTTCATCTGTCACCAGCTCATCCTGCTTATTTTGTCGTAATCCATAGTTCTTCAAATCATCGTCAGCTGTAATCAAGTCGATCGAATCGTCGGAAGACGCATAGTCTTGATTGAATTGCTGTACAGTCACATCTTTAGAAACTGCACCTTGCTCCTTCAGAACGTTCAATTCTTCGTTGGTCATCAAACTTTCATCCGCATGATGAGCCGTTGGCGATTTCACAGCGTATATTGTCGCTTCATTTGAAAAAAGAGAAAAAGATAATAGTAAATAACAAATAATGGCGAAAGTAGTCTTCTTCATTTTCATCAAGTAGTTGTCACCTCCTTTACACTTCTAAAATCATATTTTACCAATTTATAAATATAATGTATATTGAATGTGTGCTAGAAATAAGACAAAAAAAAGCTGACGAGTGGCGCTCATCAGCTTTTTTCTATTTAGGGATTCGAATTGTTAATTGGATATATTCCTCAAACTCTTCTTCCTCGGTATTTATCTTAAGTCCGCTGTCTTCCACCATGTGGAGAGACTGACGAATAGTATTCATCGCAATTCGTGTATCACGACTAAACGCCTTACGTTTTGGCTTCGGTTTGCGATCTGTTTTTTGTTCAAGCATCTTCACTACACGCTCTTCAGTCTGTTTCACATTCAACTGCTTTTCGATGATTTCCTGCAATAGCGCGATTTGTAATTCTGGAAGCTTTAGGGGCACAAGTGAACGTGCATGTCTTTCAGAGATTTTTTTCTCTAAAATGGCTTGTTGTACCTCTTCAGGCAACTTTAAAAGTCTTAATTTGTTTGCAACAGTTGATTGTCCCTTGCCTAAACGCTGAGCAAGCGCCTCTTGTGTTAAATCATGGAGCTCTAAAAGACGTGCATAAGCATGAGCCTCCTCAATAGCAGACAGCTCTTCTCTTTGCAAATTTTCAATCAATGCCACAGATGCCGTTTCCGTATCAGTAAAATCTTTTATAATAGCGGGGATTTTCTCCCATTGAAGAGTCTGTACCGCTCTCCAACGTCTTTCGCCGGCGATCAGTTCATATTTTCCTTCTTCTTCTGTTGGTCTAACAACAATCGGTTGGATAATGCCATGGGTATGAATCGTCGTGGCCAGCTCTTGTATCTTTTCTTCTGAAAAAATGGTGCGTGGCTGAAAACGGTTTGGCATAATTGTGTTGACCGGGAGCTCCTGTATCTCTTCCTTTAATGTATCATGCTCAGCAATCTCTGCCTCTATTTCGGTTTCACGCTCAGGATGTTCTTTGTCACCAAGCCCGAAGAAGCGTGAGAGTGAATGCTTCATGAACCTACACCACCTTTAAAAACTACCTTTTTATAATTCTATTTTCTCATGTTTTTTCCTTCTGTAAAATCATAAATATTGAAGAAAAACCGACCTTTTACATGATCAACCTTCTATTGGTGATTTATTAGGTGTTCCTGGTTTTCTAGGATATTTTTTTGGTGTTTGCTTTTTCTTTTCAATGACAATGATGTTCCGTTCGCTTTCTTCTAAAGGCAGAACAAAGGAATGCTTCTCAACAACCTCTCCTCCGAGGACTGTGACGGCTTTTTTCCCTGCTTGCATTTCTTCGTTAGCGGCAGATGCTTTTAAGGCAACAAACAATCCTTCCTTTTTCACTAGAGGCAGACAAAGTTCGCTCAAGACAGATAAACGTGCAACTGCTCTAGCAGTGACAAGATCATAGCTTTCACGCTTTTCCTTACGTTGTCCAAACGTTTCCGCACGATCATGATAAAAAGTAGTATCTTGTAAGTTTAATCCTTTTGCTAACTCATTGAGAAACGTAATTCGTTTCTGAAGAGAATCAACAATGGTCACATGTAGATGAGGGAAACAAATTTTAAGAGGAATGCTTGGAAAACCAGCACCAGCTCCAATATCACAAATCGTCGTCACTTTGTGAAAATCAATAAAAAATGCCGCTGATATTGAATCATAAAAATGCTTTAAATACACTTCTTCCTTTTCAGTAATGGACGTTAAATTCATTTTCTCGTTCCATTCTACAAGCATGCGGAAGTAGGTTTCAAATTGTTCAAGCTGCACAGGAGAAAGAGTGATCCCTTTCTCCTCTAGTGCCGCTGTAAATTGTTCAATGTTCATGCCGACATCCTTTCTATTCTGCTATCTTCGCAATACGCCCCTGCTCTAAATATACTAAAAGGATAGAAATATCAGCAGGGTTAACGCCTGAAATACGAGAAGCCTGTGCAACAGAAAGCGGTCGGACTTCTTTCAGCTTTTGTTTCGCTTCAGTTGCAATTCCTTTGATGGCGTCATAATCAATTCGATCAGGAATCTTTTTGTTCTCCATCTTTTTCAGTTTTTCAACTTGCTGGAGTGACTTTTCAATATAACCTTCGTATTTAATTTGAATCTCTACCTGCTCACACACATCAGAAGGAAGCGGTGTTTCAGCAGGAGCTAATTTCACAACAGATTCATAGTTCATTTCTGGACGCTTCATCAAATCGCTTGCACGAATACCGTCCTTCAGCTCACTTCCTCCGAGTGAACGAATAAATTCTTGAGTCTCTGCTGTTGGTTTAATGATGACAGAATATAAACGTTTTTTCTCTGCTTCGATGGCTTCTTTTTTCTGCTGGAATGACTGGAATCTTTCTTCAGAAATTAATCCAATTTGATACCCAAGTTCAGTTAATCTTAAATCAGCATTGTCATGACGTAGAAGTAGACGATACTCAGCACGTGATGTCAAGAGACGGTACGGTTCATTTGTTCCTTTTGTGACAAGGTCATCGATGAGAACACCGATATATGCATCAGATCGGCTTAAAATGACTTCTTCTTTACCTAATGCTTTTCTTCCTGCATTAATACCTGCCATAATCCCTTGACCTGCTGCTTCCTCATAACCGGACGTACCATTAATTTGGCCGGCTGTATATAATCCAGAAATTTTCTTCGTCTCAAGTGTAGGCCACAATTGAGTAGGTACAATCGCATCATACTCGATGGCATAACCCGCTCTCATCATTTGTACATTCTCGAGTCCTGGGATGGTTGAAAGCATGCGCTGCTGTACATCCTCAGGAAGACTTGTAGACAATCCTTGAACATAAACTTCCTGTGTATTACGACCTTCTGGCTCTAAGAAAATTTGATGTCTCGGTTTATCATTGAAACGCACCACTTTATCTTCGATGGACGGGCAGTATCTAGGGCCAGTTCCTTTAATCATACCTGAATACATTGGAGAACGGTGTAGATTCTCATCAATTATTTGATGAGTCTCTAAACTCGTGTATGTTAGCCAGCATGGCAGCTGGTCAGTAATATATTCAACCGTTTCATAGGAGAATGCCCGCGGGACATCATCACCTGGTTGAATTTCTGTTTTACTATAGTCAATCGAGTGACTATTCACTCGAGGAGGTGTTCCTGTTTTAAAGCGAACCAAATCGAATCCTAGTTCTGCTAAATGATCCGATAATTTAATGGAAGGCTGCTGGTTATTTGGACCGCTTGAATACGAAAGGTCTCCTAAAATAATGCGGCCTTTTAAGAAAGTCCCTGTTGTTAATACAACAGACTTCGCACGATAGTTCGCCCCTGTTTGAGTAACAACACCTTTACATTCATCATCTTCTACAATTAAATGATCTACCATACCTTGCAACATTGTCAGGTTTGGTTCATTTTCCATTGTTTTTTTCATTTCATGCTGATATTGGAACTTATCTGCTTGCGCTCTTAACGCACGGACAGCAGGTCCTTTCCCCGTATTCAGCATGCGCATTTGAATATGCGTCTTATCTATATTTCGTGCCATTTCTCCGCCTAGAGCATCAATTTCTCTGACGACAATCCCTTTTGCGGGGCCGCCTACGGACGGATTACATGGCATAAAAGCAACCATATCGAGGTTGATAGTCAATACAAGTGTTTTGGCGCCCTGTCTTGCAGATGCAAGAGCAGCCTCAACTCCAGCATGACCGGCACCCACGACGATTACGTCATAATTGCCAGCTTCATAACCCATTTCTTATGTTCCTCCCTTTACTTTCCTAAACAGAATTGAGAGAATAACTGATCAATCAAGCTTTCATGAACAGCATCCCCAATAATTTCACCCAGCTGTTCCCAGCAGCGTGTTAAATCTATTTGAACTATGTCGATCGGTACGTCCATTTCAATTCCTTCAAGAGCATCCTCAATGGATTGTTTTGCTGCCTGAAGGAGCGCAATATGCCTTGTGTTACTTACATACGTTAAATCTCCACTTTCAATTGAACCCGTGAAGAATAGTGATTGAATCGCAATTTCAAGCTCATCAATCCCCTTTTCTTGTAATAATGATGTCGTAACCACCGGACGATCCTTCGTTAACTGCTTGACCTTTTCAATATCAAGCTTAGGCTCAAGATCTGTCTTATTCACGATCACGATGATATCCATGCCTGAGACGGCCTCAAATAATTTGATATCCTCTTCTGATAATTCCTCGCTATAATTGAGCACAAGTAAAATCAGGTCAGCTTCTTTTAAGACCTGTCTTGATCGTTCAACCCCTATACGCTCAACAATGTCCTCCGTCTCACGTATACCCGCAGTATCGACTAAACGAAGCGGTACACCTCTAACATTTACATATTCCTCAATGACATCTCTCGTTGTTCCAGGAATATCCGTTACAATCGCTTTTGTTTCCTGTACAAGACTATTCAACAAGGAAGACTTCCCAACATTCGGTCTTCCAATAATGACAGTGGATAAGCCCTCGCGAAGTATTTTCCCCTGTTGAGACGTCGTTAGCAGTGACTCAATTTCCTTTTTCACTGATGTTGCCTTTTCAACTAAGACACGATGCGTCATTTCTTCAACATCGTCATACTCAGGATAGTCAATATTGACTTCAACATGGGCCAAAGTTTCCAATATCTCGCCGCGCAGTCGTTTAATCAAACCGGAGAGGCGTCCCTCCATTTGAGTAATCGCTACATTCATCGCACGATCTGTCTTTGCGCGAATCAAATCCATTACCGCTTCAGCCTGTGAAAGATCAATTCTTCCATTTAAGAAAGCTCGTTTTGTAAACTCACCTGGCTCCGCTAATCTTGCTCCTTCTCTTAAAGCAAGCTGCAATACTTTATTGACCGTTACAATTCCGCCATGGCAGTTAATCTCAATAACGTCTTCTCTCGTAAATGTTTTTGGCGCTCTTAATACTGACACCATGACCTCTTCTATTACTTGCTCAGTGCTAGAATCCACAATATGACCATAATGAATCGTATGAGAATCCACCGATACAAGTTTTTTCTCCTTAGGACCTTTATACATCCGATCAGCAATCTGTACCGCATCCGGCCCGCTTAAACGAATAATCGCAATTGCTCCTTCACCCATCGGCGTAGAAATTGCTGCAATTGTATCCATCACTCATTCACCTCTTTCTCTACTGAATAAACAGTCTGTTATCTATTAAATGGACAATGTCCATCTCTATATCAAAAACGCTTAATCCAAAATTTAAAGATACCATAAATGAAAGCGAAGTGAAAGTATCCCATATCTAATTATCCACAGCTTTGCATCTTATCTATTTTAACACTTAACTTATCCACATGTGAATAACGACGTTTGAAACTTGTCTTCACATCTTACACCTAAATCCAATAAATTTAAACGCCCTGACCCCTTTACTTACTTGTTAAAATGGCGTTTTACACTCATATCTCACACTTAATTTTTAAAAATAAAGGATGAATCATCTATAAAAAGCAATTTTTCAATAAAAAAAGACTAAAATCCAGCTTTGCTGAATCTTAGCCTTTCTGCTATTTTTTATACAACACCACAACATGACGCTTGCTGCCTGTATCTTCAGATGCCGTTGCAAGTTCTTTAGAGAATGCAGCAATCGCATCATGGACAATTTTTCGTTCATTCGAAGGCATTGGTTCTAAATGAACCTTTCTCTTCGTTTTTAAAACCCGATTTGCTGTTTTGACGGCATATTGTTCAAGTGCTTCTTGTCGTTTCTTCCTATAATCGCCAATATCAATTGTTATATGATGATACTGATCAGAATAACGATTAAACACTAGCTGTACCAACGTTTCTAAAGAGTACAATGTTTGGCCTCTTTTTCCAATCATTAATGACGTTTTATCTCCATCAATGTGGAAAGAAATCTTTTTCGGTTCCTGTTTGGAAATAATCTTTGCTTTAGGATCAATAGACTTAACAATTTTATCTAAATACTGTGTAGCTAATTTAAGTGCATTTATCTTTTCTACTAACTTGACCACAGCTTGTCTTTTACCAAATAATCCTAAAAACCCTTTATTTCCTTCATCTACTATTGTGATTTCTACTTCTTCTTGTAGTAGCTGAATTTGTTTAAGTCCGGAATCTACTGCTTCTTCGATAGTACGACCGACAGCAGTTATTTCCTTCATTTTTTATTCCCGCCAGCTTTTTCTTTTGTATCTACTTTTACTTGAGGTGTTTTAATCACCAATGTTTGAATGATCATGAAAATGTTACCTACAACCCAGTACAATGAAAGTGCTGCTGGGAAACTAATTGCAAACACAACGATCATAATCGGCATCACCCATAACATGATAGCCATTTGAGGGTTGTCCGAAGGATTTCCAGCCATCATCAGCTTTTGCTGAATGAAAGTAGCTACACCCGCAATAATCGGTAATAGGAACAATGGATCTGGGCTGCCTAAGTCAAACCATAAGAATGTATGCTTTTTAATTTCTGCTGTTCTCATAATTGCATGATAGAAACCAATAAGGATTGGCATTTGAATTAAAATTGGGAAACAGCCTGCTAACGGATTGACGCCATTTTTTTGAAAAAGGGCCATTGTTTCCTGCTGAAGCTGCTGCTGTGTTTTTTGATCTTTAGAGCTATATTTTTCACGAAGCTTTTTCAATTCAGGCTGTAATGCTTGCATCGCTTTTGTACTTCTTAACTGTTTAATCATTAATGGTAAAATAAGCAAGCGAATTAGCAGTGTCACAATAATAATCGCTACACCATAGTTTTCACCAGTTAAGTTTGCCATGTACGTGATTAATTGAGATAGTGGGTAAACAATATAAGAATTCCAGAATCCCTTACTATCTGATGTAATTGGTTCATTGATCTGTGTACATCCTGCCAATAAAACCAATACGCCAATCAAGCTAAATATTAGTAATAATCGCCTTTTCAACAAGATTCCTCCCATTACTTCAAACTTTATTTAAGTTGGAATTGATTAAGAAAGTGACTCACCTAATCAGTATGGTAACATTTTTTCTTTGCAAAGTGGTGGTTACATTTTAATTCACTAGATGAAGGAAGCGCTTTTAAAAATTGATTCAACGAAAGTTTCTATTACGAAGACTTTTTCGGTTGTTGTTGATAAACAGCGGATTTTCTAAATAAATGTTGGAGAGACTTCTTTGTTTCTTCAAAGGTCAATTCACTCGCTGGTTTTCGTGCAATGACTATGTAGTCTTTTTCTTGCTTTAACTTATGACCTTCCTCTAAAAACACCTGACGGATCAGTCGTTTAATTCGGTTTCTTATCACTGCATTACCAATCTTCTTACTGACGGACAATCCTAAACGCAGTTCATCTTGATTTGGCTGATCCAGCTGGTAAATAACGAATTGGCGATTTGCCATTGATTGACCTTTTTTGAACACCTTTTGAAACTCTTCATTTTTTTTTAGCCTGTTTCGCTTCTTCATGTTTTCTTCCACTCCGATAAAAACTGACAGTTCATTTACGATTTTATGTAAAAAAGACCACTGACATTATTCAGTGGCCTAAGCTGATAATTTTTTTCTACCTTTGCTGCGGCGTCGCTTTAAAACTAGACGTCCGTTTTTAGTACTCATACGGCTGCGGAAGCCATGAACTTTACTACGCTTACGGTTATTTGGTTGAAACGTTCTTTTCATTTATGACACCTCCCTGAGGAATAGCTGTTTAAGACAGTCTAACTCATTATATTTGTGTAACCCATCGATTGTCAATATCAATGATAAAACTCTTATTATCAACCTTATAAGCATAACATAAGTTATCAAACGAAGAAACCTTCTTTTTTAGTTTCCAGCATTTTATTCTTTTTTTCCTCCTAAAAGACCTTCAAAACATGGATGTGGATATTTTTCCGGCATATTTAGACTATCCACACCCATTATCGACATTTTTTTCACACAAATAACCGATGTGGATAATTATTTTTCAACAGGATGTAAAGTGTGTGGATAAGTTTGTGACACCCATTGCACCATCTTGTTTATTTTGATATTATATTTGTGTTTTAACTCTTAATTACTTATCTGGCCCATTTATATTATCCACAATTTGTGGATAACCTGTGGAAAGTTATTACACAGCCTGTTGAATTGTTTATCCACAGCTTGTGTAATTTGTCGAAAAGACGTTTTTCTACTATATTAATTGTTTTCAACAATGTATGTGCACGAATGGTGATGACCATTTGCTCTTTTTCGTGTTCTATAACAGTTTGATACTGGTCATTTTAATAAAGAAAAGGAGGGGGGAGAGGCCTTATGGAAAATATTTTGGATCTGTGGAATAAAGCACTTCAAAAAATAGAGACAAAATTGAGCAAACCCAGTTTTGAGACATGGATGAAATCGACAAAAGCCCATTCTCTTCAGGGAGATACGCTTACAATTACGGCACCAAATGAATTTGCTAGAGATTGGCTCGAGTCAAGATATCTTCACTTAATTGCTGATACCATCTATGAACTAACAGGTGAAGAGCTCAGCATTAAATTTATTATTCCTCAAAATCAGGACGAAGAGGAAGCCATGCCAAAGTCTCCAATCAAAAAAATGTCTAAAGAAGAGCCTGTTGACATTCCACAAAATATGCTGAATCCAAAATATACATTTGATACTTTTGTTATTGGTTCAGGCAACCGTTTTGCTCATGCCGCTTCACTTGCAGTCGCGGAAGCACCAGCAAAAGCATATAACCCGCTTTTTATTTATGGGGGCGTTGGTTTAGGAAAGACTCACTTGATGCATGCGATTGGTCACTATGTGATCGACCATAATCCATCAGCCAAAGTGGTCTATCTATCATCTGAAAAATTTACTAATGAATTTATCAACTCAATCCGAGATAACAAAGCTGTCGACTTCCGTAACCGTTATCGGAATGTAGACGTGCTTTTGATAGATGATATTCAATTTTTAGCAGGAAAAGAACAAACTCAAGAAGAGTTTTTCCATACATTCAACACACTTCACGAAGAAAGTAAGCAAATCGTCATTTCTAGTGATCGGCCTCCGAAAGAAATTCCGACACTTGAAGACAGATTGCGCTCTCGATTTGAATGGGGCTTAATTACAGACATTACCCCGCCAGATCTAGAAACACGTATCGCAATTCTGCGCAAAAAAGCAAAAGCAGAAGGCTTAGATATTCCAAATGAAGTCATGCTTTACATTGCCAATCAAATCGACAGCAATATTCGTGAGCTGGAGGGTGCTTTGATTCGTGTCGTTGCTTACTCATCTTTAATTAATAAAGACATTAATGCAGATCTAGCAGCTGAGGCACTAAAGGACATCATTCCTTCATCGAAGCCAAAGGTCATTACAATTAAAGATATTCAAAGAATCGTAGGGCAGCAATTTAATATTCGATTAGAGGATTTCAAAGCGAAGAAACGTACGAAGTCAGTTGCTTATCCAAGACAAATTGCCATGTACCTCTCTAGAGAAATGACCGATTCCTCTCTGCCTAAGATCGGAGAAGAATTTGGCGGTCGTGATCATACGACTGTCATTCATGCTCATGAGAAGATTTCGAAATTAATCGTTGAAGATGAACAGCTTCAGCAGCATGTCAAAGAGATCAAAGAACAATTAAAATAACCAAGCTGATATAATGAGTACGGGAAAATGTGAATAACTAGAGCATAGTCATACACAGTCTGTCCACATGTGGATAGGCTGTCTTTCCTTTCTTTTTCTCGACTTATCCACATATTCACAAGCCCTACTATTACTTCTACGATTTTTATTAATAAAATATATATACATGTCATTAAGAAAATTTAGGAGGACCACTATGAAATTCACGATTCAAAAAGATCGTCTTGTCCAAAGTGTCCAAGATGTATTAAAGGCCGTATCCTCTAGAACAACGATTCCTATTTTGACAGGGATTAAAATTGTTGCGTCTGATGAAGGAGTTTCTCTAACAGGAAGCGATTCTGATATCTCAATTGAATCTTTCATTCCTCAAAGAGATGGAGATTTAGAGGTTATCACCATTGATCGTCCAGGAAGTATTGTGCTTCAAGCCCGCTTCTTTAGTGAAATTGTAAAGAAACTGCCTATGGCTACTGTCGAAATTGAAGTAGAACAAAACCACCTGACCATCATCCGCTCTGGTTCAGCAGAATTTAACTTAAACGGCTTAGATGCTGAAGAATATCCGCATCTTCCACAAATTGAAGAGCATCATGCATTTCAAATTCCGACAGATCTGCTTAAAAACTTAATTCGTCAAACTGTTTTTGCAGTGTCCACCTCAGAAACACGACCTATCTTGACAGGTGTAAACTGGAAAGTTGAAAAAGGTGAATTAATATGCACGGCGACGGATAGCCACCGTCTTGCTTTAAGAAAAGCGAAGTTAGATATTAACGAGGAAAGTTCGTATAATGTCGTGATTCCTGGGAAGAGTTTAACAGAGCTAAGTAAAATTCTTGATGATGGACAAGATCTTGTGAGCATCGTCATTACAGAAACACAAGTTCTTTTTAAAGCACAAAACGTCCTGTTCTTCTCAAGATTGCTGGATGGTAATTATCCAGATACAGCTCGTCTGATCCCGCAAGAAAGTAAAACGGATGTCGTGGTCAACACGAAAGAGTTCCTTCAAGCCATTGATCGTGCATCACTTTTGGCAAGAGAAGGACGTAATAATGTCGTGAAACTATCAGCTGATCCTGAACAAAGCCTTGAAATCTCTTCTAATTCGCCTGAGATCGGTAAAGTGGTGGAGACGGTTCAAGCAGATGATATTAAAGGGGAAGATCTTAAAATCTCCTTCAGTCCAAAATATATGCTGGATGCGTTAAAAGTATTAGAGGGAACCGATATTCATGTAAGCTTCACTGGTGCAATGAGACCGTTCCTCCTACGTACGCCGAATGATGATTCTATCCTGCAATTGATTCTTCCGGTAAGAACGTATTAATTCAATCTAAAATGGCTGCTGTGTGAGTGCACAGCAGCTTTTCTTCTCGTTTTCCATGCTTTCTTTCATCCCAGTTCGCTTTCCCCCTTTCCTTCTTGTCTTGTTTTTTAGTACAATTAGATATTAGTGATATTGAAAGAGGTCGATACAATGCCTAATCTTATAACCATTGAAACAGAAATGATTACATTAGGGCAGTTTTTGAAATTAGCCGAAGTCATCCAATCTGGCGGAATGGCGAAATGGTTTTTAAGTGAACATGAGGTGTTCATTAATCAAGAGCCAGATAATAGACGGGGACGCAAACTATACCCAGGAGATGTTGTCGAGATAGAAGGTTACGGCACATTTCAAGTTGTGAATTAGAAACGGGTGACAATACATGTACATTCAAAGTCTGGCGTTAACTTCATACCGAAATTATGAACACACCGAGCTTCAATTCGACAATAAGGTGAATGTCATGATCGGTGAGAATGCCCAAGGTAAAACGAACTTGATGGAAGCGATCTATGTATTGTCGATGGCAAAGTCTCATCGTACGTCAAATGATAAAGAACTTATCCGATGGGACCAAGACTATGCTAAAATAGAAGGTAGAGTCATTAAAAAAAATGGTCCACTCCCAATGCAGCTCGTGATCTCAAAAAAAGGGAAAAAGGGTAAGGTCAATCACATTGAACAACAGAAGCTCAGTCATTATGTTGGTGCGTTAAACACCATCATGTTTGCGCCAGAGGACTTAAGTCTTGTGAAGGGCAGCCCGCAAATCCGCAGAAGATTTCTCGACATGGAGATTGGACAAGTTTCTGCTGTCTACTTGCATGATTTATCGCTCTATCAAAAAATCCTCTCTCAGCGTAATCATTACTTGAAACAATTGCAGACAAGAAAGCAAACGGATCAAGCGATGCTGGAGATTTTAACAGAGCAGTTGATTGATGCGGCAGCGAAAGTTGTCAAAAGACGACTGACTTTTACGAAACAGCTCGAAAAATGGGCGCAGCCGCTGCATTTTGGGATTTCTAGAGAGCTAGAAACACTCACGCTCCAATACCAGACGGCAATAGAGGTATCAGAAGCGTCAGACTTGTCGAAAATAAAGAATAGCTATGAAGAATCGTTTCAGAAACTAAGAGAGAGAGAAATAGACCGAGGGGTGACACTGTGGGGACCTCACAGAGATGACCTGCTTTTCTTTGTAAATGGTCGGGATGTTCAGACATATGGCTCTCAAGGGCAGCAAAGAACAACAGCTCTTTCACTAAAGCTGGCAGAAATTGATCTGATACATGAAGAAATCGGAGAATATCCTATTCTTCTACTTGATGATGTGTTATCTGAACTTGATGATTACAGACAGTCTCATTTGCTCCATACCATTCAAGGACGTGTCCAGACCTTCGTCACTACAACAAGTGTTGAAGGTATCGATCACGCCACCTTGAAAGAAGCGGAAATTTTCAGAGTAGCCAGTGGAAAAGTAATTGACTGATAAATGAGGTGTGAGTCTTGTATATTCATTTAGGTGATGATTGTGTTGTTTCTACACGAGAGATTGTCGCAATTGTTGATTACAAAATGAGGTCGTCTTCTGTTGTAGAAGAGTTTCTACAAAAACAAGAGAAACAGATCATTTCGTTATCCCAAGGGACACCCAAATCCATTGTCGTCACAACTGAATCTGTTTATTACTCTCCTCTTTCCTCAAGCACGCTCAAAAAACGTGCTTCGTTTGTGATTGAAATTGAAGTCTAAAAGCTCAATTCATATAAATATATCGTTTAAGAAAAGTGTAGGTGAATGTACGTGGCAATGGAACAGCAACATAATAGTTATGATGAAAATCAGATACAGGTGCTTGAAGGACTAGAAGCTGTTAGAAAACGTCCAGGAATGTACATTGGGTCAACCAATGCAAAAGGACTTCACCATCTTGTATGGGAAATTGTCGACAACAGTATTGATGAAGCATTAGCTGGTTATTGTACAGACATTACAGTGCAAATTGAAAAAGATAACAGCATTACAGTAAAAGATAATGGCCGCGGGATTCCTGTTGGGATTCATGAGAAAATGGGGCGTCCTGCCGTAGAGGTCATTATGACTGTTCTTCACGCTGGTGGTAAATTCGACGGCAGCGGTTATAAAGTATCAGGCGGTCTGCATGGTGTAGGGGCATCTGTTGTAAATGCATTATCTACTACTTTAGACGTGACTGTATACCGTGACGGAAAAATTCATTATCAGCAGTTCAAACGCGGCGTTCCAGTGGGAGATTTAGAGGTTATTGGTGAAACAGATGTAACCGGGACAACCACTCACTTTGTGCCAGATCCAGAAATTTTCACGGAAACCATTGAATTTGATTACGATACACTTGCCAACCGTGTTCGTGAGTTGGCTTTCTTAACAAAAGGTGTAAACATCATCATTGAAGACTTGCGTGAAGGCAAAGAGCGGAGAAATGAATACTGCTACGAAGGCGGTATTAAGAGTTATGTAGAACATTTAAACCGCTCAAAAGAAGTTGTTCACGAAGAACCTGTTTATATCGAAGGTGAGAAAGACGGAATCACGGTTGAAGTGGCATTACAATACAACGATTCCTATACAAGCAATATCTATTCCTTCGCCAACAATATCAACACGTATGAAGGCGGAACACACGAAGCTGGCTTTAAAACCGGTCTAACGCGTGTCATCAATGATTATGCTCGTAAAAATGGCGTATTCAAAGATGGGGATGCGAATTTGAGCGGTGAAGATGTGCGAGAAGGCTTAACAGCCATTATCTCCATCAAACATCCAGACCCTCAATTCGAAGGACAAACGAAGACAAAGCTTGGGAACTCAGAAGCGAGAACCATTACTGACTCCCTTTTCTCAGAAGCACTAGAGAAATTCTTGCTTGAAAATCCTGATTCTGCGAAGAAAATTGTGGAAAAGGGACTGATGGCGGCTCGTGCAAGAATGGCGGCCAAAAAGGCTCGTGAGCTGACAAGACGTAAAAGTGCGCTGGAAGTCTCCAGCTTACCTGGGAAACTTGCGGACTGTTCTTCAAAAGATCCATCCATCTCTGAGCTCTATATTGTAGAGGGAGATTCTGCGGGCGGATCTGCTAAGCAAGGCCGTGATCGTCACTTCCAAGCGATTTTACCGTTAAGAGGGAAAATCCTAAACGTAGAAAAAGCTCGTCTAGATAAAATTTTATCGAACAACGAGGTTCGTTCAATGATTACAGCGTTAGGAACTGGAATCGGAGAAGACTTTACTTTAGAGAAAGCACGCTATCACAAAATTGTGATCATGACAGATGCCGATGTGGATGGAGCACATATTCGAACGCTGCTCTTAACATTCTTCTATCGCTACATGCGTGAAATTATTGAAAACGGTTATGTGTATATTGCGCAGCCGCCTTTATATAAAGTGCAGCAAGGAAAACGTGTGGAGTACGTGTATAACGATAAACAGCTGGATGAGCTGTTAAAATCACTTCCTCAAACACCAAAGCCTGGACTTCAGCGTTATAAAGGTCTTGGAGAAATGAATGCTGCTCAGCTTTGGGAAACAACAATGGACCCTGATGCGAGAACACTTCTTCAAGTCACACTTGAGGATGCGATCGATGCTGATGAGACATTTGAAATGCTGATGGGAGATAAAGTAGAGCCGAGACGAAACTTTATCGAAGAAAATGCACAATACGTGAAAAACCTTGATATTTAGATAGATCCCTCCTGAGAACAACCTTATTTCTTGTTTGGAATAAGGTTGTTTTTCAAGAAATAGGGGCGTGTAACGAATGTCCTGGTTTTCCGTGTTTTCGTTGATTTTCTAGTAAATAAATGTGTATAAAGCCGAGATTATTGATATAATGGAGAATAGTCTTGTGAAGATAAATACATATTTTACTCCCACATAATTTATTTCATGTGATACGTAAAGGGAGGTTCTTATAGTGAGTGAACAACATACACCAAATGTACGCGAAGTAAATATTAGTCAAGAAATGCGTACGTCCTTTTTAGATTATGCAATGAGTGTTATTGTTTCGCGTGCATTACCAGATGTGCGAGATGGATTGAAGCCCGTGCATCGAAGAATTTTGTATGCGATGAATGACCTAGGTATGACAAGTGATAAACCATTTAAGAAATCTGCACGTATCGTTGGGGAAGTTATCGGTAAGTACCACCCTCACGGTGACAGCGCTGTATACGAAGCGATGGTTCGGATGGCGCAAGATTTCAACTATCGTAATATGCTGGTTGAAGGTCATGGAAACTTTGGTTCTGTCGATGGAGACGGTGCAGCGGCAATGCGTTATACTGAGGCGCGTCTATCTAAAATTTCAATGGAAATCCTGCGTGATATCACCAAGGATACGATTGATTATCAAGATAACTACGATGGCAGTGAAAGAGAACCAATTGTCATGCCAGCTCGATTCCCGAACTTATTAGTCAACGGGGCAACAGGTATCGCTGTAGGGATGGCCACCAACATTCCCCCTCACCAGCTAGGTGAAGTGATTGATGGGGTACTTGCGATTAGTCAAAACCCAGAAATGACAACACAGGAACTAATGGAGATCATTCCAGGACCAGATTTCCCAACTGCGGGACAAATCATAGGCCGAAGCGGAATTCGCAAAGCATATGAAACAGGCCGGGGCTCTATTACATTACGTGCAAATTCTATTATCGAAGAAACATCCAGCGGTAAGCAGCGGATTGTCATCAATGAAATTCCATATCAGGTCAACAAAGCCCGTTTGATCGAAAAAATCGCTGATCTCGTGCGCGATAAAAAGATTGATGGCATTACAGATCTGCGTGACGAGTCTGATCGTAATGGAATGCGGATTGTGATTGAACTGCGAAGAGACGCGAACGCCCACGTTCTATTAAACAATCTTTATAAACAAACGACACTCCAAACGTCATTTGGGATCAACTTATTGGCACTAGTTGATGGACAGCCGAAAGTCTTGTCCCTCAAACAATGTCTTGAATATTATCTAGAGCATCAAAAAGTGATCATTCGCAGAAGAACAGCATATGAACTTCGTAAAGCTGAAGCAAGAGCTCATATTCTAGAAGGTTTGAGAATCGCTCTTGACCATTTAGATGAAGTCATTGCATTAATTAGAAGCTCTCAAACTGCTGAAATTGCGAGAAATGGCTTAATGGAGAACTATAGCTTGTCCGAAAAACAAGCACAGGCCATTCTTGATATGCGTCTTCAGCGCTTAACTGGTTTGGAAAGAGAAAAGATAGAAGAAGAATACAAAGGACTTGTTGATTTGATTGCTGAGTTGAAAGCCATTTTAGCAGACAATGAGAAAGTTCTTGAAATCATTAGAGAAGAATTAACAGAAATCAAAGAACGTTTCAATGATACGCGCCGTACTGAAATTGTGACGGCAGGTATTGAAACAATTGAAGACGAAGATTTGATCCCTGTTGAGAATATTGTGATTACGCTGACTCATAATGGTTATATCAAGCGTCTGCCTGCATCAACATACCGCAGCCAAAAAAGAGGCGGTAAAGGTGTTCAGGGCATGGGAACCAATGAGGATGATTTCGTAGAACAGCTGATTTCAACATCTACCCATGATACGATCCTCTTCTTCTCTAATAAAGGGAAGGTCTATCGTGCGAAGGGATATGAAATTCCTGAATTCGGACGAACGGCGAAAGGGATTCCGATTATTAACCTGCTTGAAGTAGAAAAGGGAGAGTGGATTAATGCCATTATTCCAGTAAGCGAATTTGATGAAGATTCGTATCTCTTCTTTACAACAAGACACGGCGTATCAAAACGAACATCATTATCTCAGTTTGCCAACATTCGAAACAATGGACTTATCGCATTAAGTCTTCGTGACGAAGATGAACTGATGGCTGTCCGTTTAACCAATGGAGAAAAACAAATCATCATTGGTACGAAAAAAGGTATGCTGATTCGTTTTGACGAGACAGACGTTCGTGAAATGGGACGTACGGCAGCTGGCGTGAAAGGAATTACGCTTTCAGAGGATGACATCGTCGTTGGGATGGAAATCCTTGAGCCAGATGCAAACGTATTGATCGTAACCGAAAAAGGATATGGTAAGTTAACACCTGAAAAAGAATACCGTGTTCAAAGCCGGGGCGGTAAAGGTCTTAAAACATGTAAAATCACTGATAACAATGGTCCGCTTGTCGCAGTGAAGGCAACAAATGCTGAAGCTGAAGAGGACTTGATGATTATTACAGGAAGCGGCGTGATCATTCGTATGGCCGTTTCAGACATTTCAACAACAGGTCGAGTCACTCAAGGTGTCCGCCTGATTCGTCTTGGTGATGATGAACATGTCGCTACAGTGGCATTAGTTGAACAATCACAAGAAGATGATGAAGAGAATAGTGAAGAAAACGTAGAAACTATAGAGTCAGATCAAGAGCAATCTGAGTAAAAATAAAGCCGGTTCTTCACCGGCTTTATTTTTTTCTAAAAAAACATGAGTTTTTTTGAAATTTATAATGCTTTTTTCATAGATATGTGTTAATCTTTCAAAGGAGCAAAAAGAGGCTCTATTTTTTATCTCTTTTACAGTGGAAACTTCTTAAAAAAATAAAATGTTTTTTAAGAAAAATGTTGACTGTTGGTAGAGATATATGATATATTTAAGTGGTCGCTTTGAGAGAGTGACACACAAGTTCTTTGAAAACTAAACAAGACAAAACGTACCTGTTAATTCGAGTTTTTATAAAAAAATCCTATGATACTTCATAGGTAGTCAGTCAAACGCTGACGAAAAACAAAACTTCGGTTTTGTATTTTT